>DASZIG010000084.1:0-47416 GCA_035949375.1 Terriglobia bacterium
TTGGAACAGGCACGGGGCAGTCTCCCCGGTGATCTGCCGGGCTCGTGGCCGGTCGGCTTCGCAAGGCAAAGGCACTTCGATAGGACGCGGCGGCGTTGCGCGCGGGACGCCGAACAATAGGTTGGAGGAGGTATCATGAAACGAATTGCTTTGTTGCTCGTTGCAGTTTCAGCGGTGGCCGGCGTTTTCGCCTTACGAAGCCCCGTGTCCGGATGCGCTGCTCAGGCGTCCGCGTCGGTCTTCGTAACCACCGTTCCCGACGGCTACCGCGACTGGCGATTGATCTCTGTGTCCCACGAAGCGGGCAAGCTCAACAGTTTGAGCGCCATTTTGGGCAATGACGTTGCGATCAAGGCCTACCGCGACGGGACGCTTCCCTACCCGGACGGCACCATCATTGCCGCTTTGCACTACACCCACTCCGCGTCGGCGGAGAACGACAAAATCTTTGGCCAACCCCAATCGTTCGTCCCCGGGACCGCGACGAACATTCAGTTTATGGTGAAGGACTCAGCGAAGTACGCCGCGACGGGCGGCTGGGGGTTTGGCTTCTTCATCGATGGCAAGCCTGTCCCCGAGGCGCAGATGAAGAGCTGCTTTCCCTGCCACGCGCGGGAAAAAGCTCGCGACCTTGTCTTCACCCATTACGCACCTTAATGCCGGTTGTCAAGGAGATCTGCCGTCAGTCGCGCGATTTCGCGCCGTGGTTGAACTGTCTCTTGCGGATTTGTTTTCGGACCGGCCTGGCGCCGTGGGCGTTTTCGCGGGTGCATCACGAGTTCCGTCGGGCCGCCGCCGGTAGCCGCGGCGAGAATGCTTGTGGACCCCTTGGGGTCAGGCGAACGTTGACCGTCAATTGAATGCCGCGGCTACTCCGGGGCTACATGCCTGATCGGTCATCCGCGAGGACTGTGTCGGTGCAGAGAGCCAGGCTCTGGGCGGTCCAGTTGGAGTGAATACTGCACTGACGCATCGCCTCTTCCCTTGTTGCATGCTTCCCGGATTTCCGGATGCGTCTCGTAAACCTCCTGCACCATAGTTCCCGCGAGACAGGTGAAGTCGCACAAATCGTCCTGCAAAATGGCTTCGCGGAAGTCACCGTATTCAAGGATGCGGTCGACAGGGTCGGCTAGAGCGTGAAAGCCTCGTTTATTACCAGTACCTTCCAGCTTCCAAAGCATGGTCCTCCTTGCTCTTGAAGTGGTGGAAGAAGCTGCCCTTGGTGAGCCCCCTCCGTCTCGCAAATATCCTTGATCCGGGTTGCTGTGTAACCCTTGGCCCGAATCAGCACGGGTCGGTTCTCGAACCAGCGCAATTGTGCGGGCATGTGCGCGCGTTCCTGATCTAAACTGTAACGCGACAGGGGAGTGACATGAAAAGAACGGCACGCAAATGCTTCTGCGATTACTCGCTGGGAGTTCTTGTATGCGGAATGTCGGCTTTGGCTCTTCCAGCGGCAGGCGGCGCCGTTTCGCTTCATAACTCCCAGTTGTCGGTGGCCTTTAATCCTCAGCGCGGATCCTACGAGATTCGCGCCGCCGGCTCGGAATCGCCGGTGCTCGAATCGCGTGTGGGGGCAGAGATCGATCACCAGTGGATCCGGTCGAGCGATTATCCGCGCCACGACGAAGCGTCGAGCACGTTTCAAGACGAGCTGGGTGGCGGCCAGCAGGACACGATCACCTTCACGGGGCTTGATTCCGAGCCCGACCTTGTTTGCACGTTGCGCCTATACAACGATCTCCCTTATGGGATGGTGGGAGTCAAGGTCGTAAACCGTACCGCGAAGGCTGTAAACGTCGACAGCATTCGCAACGTGGACGCCATCGGCAGCCCGCGCGTGAACCTGGGCGGGCCGGAAAGCGCGGATCGAGTTTTGCTCGAGGGTTTCACCGAAGATCCCACGATCAAGATCGGCGGTCTCGAGCAGGCGCCCGACGGAACGTATTTCGGCGTGGGCTCGGGGCTGATTTACAACCTCGAGAGCAAGCGGAGTTTGCTGATTGCCGCGCTCACAGCCCGCCGATTTATGACCTCGCTGCATCTGAAGGTCCAGCAGCCTTCCGGGGGCGCGGCAGCGATTGGCTCCTTTACGGCGGATTCTACGGGCACAACCGAGGCCGTGCTTCTTAGGGACGACATCGCTCCGGAGCAGCGGATCGAGCTGAGCCTTCCCCTGGCGCCTGCGGCGGAGTTGAGCTCCGAAGAAGTGATGTTCGCCGCGGGGCCGGATTACCACGCGCAACTCGAAGGATATGGGACGGCGGTGCGGCGCTTGCATCACGCGCGCGTGTCGAGCATTCCGCCCATAGGATGGTGGAGTTGGACGGCCTTTTACGCCAATGTTACTGAGGACGATGTTCTGGCCAACGCAAAGTGGATGGCCCAGAATCTCAAGGTGCTCGGTTACGATTACTGCCACGTCGATGAGGGCTACGGTTATGCCCGCGGGGACTACATCACCCCCAATGCGGCACATTTCCCCGGCGGAATGCGCAATCTCGGCCGCGAGATCACGGAGATGGGCCTGAAGTTCGGCGTCTGGACGGCGCCATTCGAAGTGTCTCAGCGCGCTTCGGTTTTCGAGCACCACCCGGACTGGCTGGTGCACGATGCCGAAGGCCACGCGATCCGGATCGACTATTCGAACCGCCACCGCGATCCTCTTTACGTGCTCGATACTACGAACCCCGGGGCGCAGCAGTATCTTCGCGAAACCTACAAGGTCCTGACCGGGGATTGGGGCGTCCGCTACATCAAGCTCGATTTCATGGATTCTTCCGCGATTGAAGGCTACTACTATCGTCCGCACACGACGGCTCTCGAGGCTGAGCGCATCGGCCTCCAGATCATCCGCGAGACCGTGGGCGAGCACGTGCTGCTCGATAAGGACGGCAGCCCGATGCTCACTCCGGTCGGCCTGGTGGATGAAGGGCGCATTGCGCCGGACACGGGTCATTCGTTTAGAGCGAGTAAAGACGCGGACCCGAACATCGCGGCGCGCTACTACATGAACCGAAACTTCTACATGAGCGATCCGGACGCTTTCAGCGTCTCGACCCAGGTAGCGCCCGAGGAGTCCTGGCATCGCTCCAGGCAACCCATGACGCTGAATGAGGCTCAGGTTCAGATTGTGCAGGCGGCCGTCGCCGGAGGGATGTACGAAATCGGAGACAATCTGCCGGCGCTCGATACAGCACCGGACCGTCTGGCCTTAATCAAGAACCGTGATCTGCTGAGAATGGTGCAGTTGCGGCGCGCTGCCACGCCGGTTGATTTGATGACCTTTTCCACACAGGACGAAATGCCGAGCGTATACTTCCTGAAAGAAGACGCGCGGCAGTCCATGTTGGCGGTCTTCAACTGGACTGAGGGGCCCCGCTCGCACACGCTTGAGCTGAGCAGTCTCGGTCTTCCGCCAGGACACCCTTACCAGGCCCATGACGTGCTCAACGCCGACGCGCCGGTTGTGATCGAAGGGGCAAGCCTCGAAACCGGCCCGCAAGCTCCGCATTCGGTGCGGTTGATTAAAATCGTCGATCCTTCGGTGCCGGCACCAACTGCATCAGCGGCCTTCGGACACTTGGACAGCGATCGCCTGACCGCCCCCTAGGGCAATCCGGCGTGGGGCACCTCGACCTTCGTCACTAAGATCGAGGCACGATGATTCGCGGAGGCCTTCGCCTCGTCGAATGTGGGCGCGGCAGAGGCGAATAACGTGCGACCGTCGTCGCCCCCCAACATGCAGGCGAACACACCGACTCCATTCGTCTTGCGTTCCTCCAGGATGCGGCCGCCCTCCGCCACCCGGATCAGCCGGCTGTGCATGGCATCGGCCACCCACACCGCGCCTTCCGCGTCCAGACAGATCCCGTCCGGCGCCACGTCCACTTGTGCGAGCACTTCACCGGCATCGCTCGATGTCGGAAGATCGCCGAACGAAGCCCAAGTGTGGCGCTCGCCGAGCGAACCCGAGACGACGTTGAACGCACTGAGCCGGTTCATTATTGACTCGGCCACGATCAGCGTGCAGCCGTCCGGGGTGAGCGCCATGCCGTTGGGGAAGCCGAGTCCGTCGGCCACCACCTCGGCACTCCCATCCGGCTCGACGCAGATGAGAACAGTGCTGCAGGCTGCGGCGCCGCTCATGAGATCGAACCCGAAATTGCCCACCCAGGCCCGGCCGTCGTGATCGACGAGCATATCGTTCACGTGACACGGGGCCAGACCAGAGAGATCAGCATGCTCGACCAGTGAACCGTCGGCCTCGCGCCGCAGGATCTTGCGGTCGCGCATGGAAACGATCAGCATCCGGCCGTCGGGCAGGAACCCGAGCCCTGAAGGTTGCTCGGGCACATAAGCCACCATCTCCGCCGTGCCGTCCATCTCCACAGCGAGGACGCGGTGCGTGTACAAGTCGGACACGTAGAGCCGCCCGTCGCGCCACCGCAGGCCTTCGGTGAATGATAAGCCGTTGATAAGGGTCGTGAACTCCGGCATAGGGATCGCCTTTATCGCCCGCAGGCGTCACGGGCTGGTTGTGGAGGATAACACAGAGCCAGGCCAGCCGGGGAAACACATAACGATTCCCTGCCCTTTCCGGCAGTCGCATTTCGAGCACAACTTTGGCCCGCGGTGTCAGTGAGACGTTGCGCCGCGCCGCGTCCGTCTTACCGCCAGGGACGTGAATGTGCCTCACTCTTCCCCCAGCCGGAAGCATCGCCGCAAGTGCGCATACCGGCACTCAAGGCGCGACGGAATTCCCTGCGGGCAAGCTCTGCCGGAAGCGAACGTATTTCGCCACCAGCTCGCCTGACCGCGCTCATGGAATCTCAGACAGTCGGGTGAAAGGGTAGCATGCGCTTCAGGCAGGTGTTATCTGCGTTATTCTGGCATTGGTTTTCCCCGTTGGCTGGATGACGCCGATAGGTCCGACTAGCGTAGGGTGAGTTGTGGAAATGGCCCCGCTCGACATCGAAGACTTTAGCGCCCTGGCTGCATACCTCCGCCAGCGCGGCCTGAGTGCAGACGGCGGAGCACCTTCTTTTCAGAAGCTTGCCGGGGGCGTGTCCAACCGGACGGTACTGGTCCGCTTTCCCGACTGCCGCGCCTGGGTGCTCAAGCAAGCACTGCCGAAGCTCCGCGTGGCGGTCGACTGGTTCAGTGACCCGGAACGGATCCATCGCGAAGCCCTGGCCCTTCAGTGGTACGCTCGCCTCGCGCCTTCCGGCGCCGTGCCGCGGTTCGTGTTCGAGGATCGCGAGCGTCATCTCCTCGCCATGGAGGCCGTTTCCCTCCCGCATCGGAACTGGAAGAGCCTGCTACTCGAGGGAGACGTGAATTTGAACTACGTCGAGCAGTTCGGAACGCTTTTGGCTCTCGTCCATCGTCAGGCGGCTGTGCAACCGGAATTGCGTCAGGTCTTCGCGGACACATCCTTCTTCGAGTCGCTGCGCCTCGAGCCTTATTACCTCTACGCGGCCAGCCAAGTGCCGAAAGCCGCAGATTTCCTTTGCCGCCTGGTCGCGGACACGCGCTCCCGCCGGATCACGCTGGTGCATGGCGACTACAGTCCCAAGAATGTCTTGGTGCGCGATGACCGGCTCGTCCTGCTTGATTACGAGGTGGCGCACTTTGGCGACCCCGCCTTTGATCTCGGTTTTTCGCTTGCCCACTTGTACAGCAAAGCGCATCACTTGCCGGATCACCGCTCCGCCTTCGCAGAAGCCGTCGAGGTCTATTGGCAGACGTACCGTGCAACCCTTGGAATGGCTGGCCGAGCTGCGAGAAATGCGGGTTGGACGCAGGATCTGGAACCGCGAGTCGTGCGGCACACGCTTGGGTGCCTCCTGGCGCGAGTTGCTGGTCGCTCGCCGCTCGAATACCTGAACGCCGATGAGCGCGCCCGGCAGTGCGCAGTGGTGATCTCTTTGATGCCCGCGCCGCCGGGCCATGTGATCGGCTTGGTTTCGGAATTCCTGGCGCGATTGGAGTCCTGATGCCGAAGATTCAACGCCTGACCGCTCGCGAGATTCTGGACAGCCGCGGGCGGCCCACCGTCAGCGCCACCTGCGTGCTGGAAGATGGCGTTTCGGCCTCCGCATCCGTTCCGAGCGGCAATTCCACGGGCCGGGCCGAAGCCCGGGAATTGCGCGACGGCGATCCCTCCCGCTACCGGGGTCTCGGCTGCCGTAGGGCCGCGCAATCCGTCAACCGGGAGCTCAACGCAGCCTTGGCGGGAGTCGAGTTCTCCGACTCGGTTCGAGAGGCTCAGGTTCAGATCGACGAGGCCATGATTGCGTTGGATGGCACGCCGGACAAATCGCGCCTGGGCGCTAACGCCATCATGGCCGTTTCCGTGGCCTTCGCCCGCGCACACGCCCTCAAGCTGCGGGTGCCTCTTTACCGCTACTTCGTCGGACTGGCGCCGCGGGAACCCGATTCCCTGCCTCGTCTAATCATCAACCTCTTCAGCGGCGGCAAGCACGCCGGCGGACAGGTCCCGATTCAGGATGTTCTGCTCATTCCCCTGACTGCCACGACTATTGACTCGACGCTGGCCGCAGCCTATGAGGTCTACCAAACGGCGGCGGAATTGATCCTGCGTCGGTATGGAATGCGCCTGCTCACAGCCGACGAGGGGGGACTGGCCCCGCCGTGCCGAACGGTGGAAGAGATGCTCGCGCTGGCCGTGGAGTCGATAGCCGCCGCCGGGTTCACGCCGGGAAGGGACATCTCGCTCGGGGTGGACGTTGCCTCAAGCCACTTTTATCGCAACGGCCGTTATGAGCTCGGCGAGCAGCCACTCGAGAGCCTTGCGATGATCGAACGGCTCAGCGCGTGGATGCGCGAGTACCCGATCATCAGCATCGAGGACGGCCTTGCCGAAGATGATTGGCAACACTGGCCCGAATTCCGCAAGGCGATCCGGCACACAGCCTTGGTGGTGGGCGATGATCTTCTGTGTACCAATCCGCAGCGCATCCGGCGAGCCGTAGATATGGGTGCCTGCGACGCCCTGCTGCTCAAAGTGAATCAGGTTGGCACTCTCACAGAGGCTGCCCGCGCCCTGGGGATGGCGAGAGCCGCGGGCTGGACGGTTGTCCTCAGCGTGCGCAGTGGCGAAACCGAAGATGACTGGGCCGCGGACCTTGCCGTCGGGTGGGGCGCTGACCAGTTCAAGAACGGCTCGATCACGCAATCGGAGCGGCTTGCGAAGTACAATCGCCTGCTGCTCATCGAGGAGCAGACGCGGTGGCCCCTGCGCGGCGGTCCGGAGCCCCGCAAGAGCAAGGATTAAGGGTTTTGCCTGATGGGCAATCCCAGCGAAGATCGGTGGGCAGCATCGCGATAGACGGTCCAACTCGGGGGCGGACCGGGCAGCGCGACAAAGTGGTCTTGATCAGCTCCTGCCAGCGCCAGTCGAATAGCGTGCCCTTTCCTGAACAAGTAGGAGGTCGGGATCATAGCGAAGTCGATGCTGGAAACCTCACCGGCTTTCAGTGGCAGGCTGTCCCTGCGTTTGAATGAGTGGTAAGCCTGGGGTTGGGGATAGGGTGGGTCCGAACCGAGGGCGCGGTCGATCGCGCGCAACTCACCTTCCGTCACGTAAAGCACCCGCCCTTTGATATCCACGTCCTCAAGGTAAGCGAAGAACTCACCGTCGCTCGCCGTCGAACTCAAAAACAGGTTTACGGTGGGAGATCCTGTCACTTCCGTGTCTTTCTCGAGAGGGCGCGAAGTGTAGCAGAGCAACTTTCTGTCAGCCTGGTGCCTTTCGGGGTAAGCGACTTCACTCCCTAAATCCCAACGCGACGTGAAGCCGGTCGCAGCGCTAAGGTCCACCCGATAATCGTCGCTTGCCTTGTCGATCAGGGGTTGCGCAGCACTGAGGCGCTGATCGCGATCAAGATAAAGGCTTGACGGTTGGACTCCCGGTGGGGGCCAGTGGCCGACAGTATTCCATCGGTTCGCCGCCAGGGTGAAATAAGTAATCGATTTGGGAGACGAAGGCTGATCGCCGGCGTTGTTGAGATAGAAGTCAAAGAAGTGGAGCAACAAATCGTCAGGATTGACCGCGGAATGCCGGGAAGGCCCAGAAGGACCTCTGCCAATTAGGCTGCCGTGACCCCACGGGCCAATGATGACCTGTATCGGATTCCTCAGAGTCTGAAAGGCACTTAGAGCGGCTTGCGCGAAGCTCGCGTCAAGCCACCCTTCCACGAAGTAGATGGCGGTGCCTGAAGCGCTGATCTCCGAAGCGTACGAGAACGGGCTGAACGCGTCGACGCTGACGCCGGGTGGCCACGGCACGTCATCGCGATAGGTGATGGCCTTGGCCATGGCGGCCACGTCAAGATTGCGCTCGTGCTCTTGGATGGCCTGATCGCGCAGGGCAAGATCAACATCGGCGTCCACGGGCCGTACCCCGTGATAAGACGACCGTACAATCCGGGGCATCAAGGACGTGAAACTCCTCGCGTAGTTGATATCGAGAGCGCGATCGAGCTTCTGCCACGCCGTACTGAACGACTGAAGCCAGATGCCCCCCGGAAAAACGAGATCGCTATAGGCATCGAAGAATGTGAACTCAGGCGCAACGGCTTTCACCGCCGGATGCCGGTTCAGCAGCAGGAACTCCGCCGAGCCACCGTCGTAGGAGGTCCCGATCGCTCCGACCTTTCCGTTGGACCACGGCTGGCGAATGACCCAATCGACAACCTCAGCCCCGTCTCGGATCTCATCGGGCGACCACGGGTGGACCCAGCGCCCGAAAGAGGCGCCCGTCCCCCTCACGTCCACGTCGAGCCACGCGTAGCCGTGAGCGAGGAACAGATCTTTCTGAACAGGCCAGTTTCGTGTCACAAATCGCAGTCTCCATCCCAGGTCGAACGAGCGGTAATAGCGCGTCTGACGCACCAACGCCGGAATCCTATCGCCAGCCTTGAGACTTTCGGGGAGATTGAGGTCAACCGCAATCCTGACCCCATCCCGCATGGTGAGATAGAACGAAGTTCGGGTGGCTCCGTCCCGGCCCGTACCGCCTAGCCGCATGAAACCACCGGCAAGCGCGCCTCGAACACTCAAACACAAGGCGATCACTAGGAGAATGCCGTGGCGACGCAAACCTAGCCGGCACAGCGAAACACTGGGGTTGCGCATTATCCGCTCACCTCTGTCTTGCTTTGGAGCTTCTTGACCCGCTCAGCATCTCCGCCTGCGTCAGTACGGCCTTTCAGTGAACAACTCGACCAGGGTGTTGCCTTCAGCATCTTCGAGTAGCTCAGTTGCTCGAACGTCACGGCTTGGCGCCGACCCAAGGGGCCACCTCGGCTTCAACGACCCATCACCGCGGGAATGGTGGTGCGGAACGATTTCAACCGTCAGTGGTCGCACGCTGGTCACCTCATTAGGGTTGACCGAAAAGCGAATGGCTATCTTACGTCAAGTCGGGATTCCTCAAGCCGCCGTCTTCTGGGGCGTGTGCCGGCGCGATCGATGCAATCAAAGCGCACTTTCTCCGGGTGACCGCCGTCCTGTCCGATCGAGAGTTTGGCAGGACGTACCAAACGCAGGCAGGACAAGGCTTCCGTGGTTGAAGACACACCCAGCGCCAGGAACCCGCTGACGCGATTGCATTCAGAGGTGGCCAAAGGTATGCTATCGGTCGCTCAGGATTTGAAAGCGAAAATGTTGGTCTTTATGTGATTTGACCGCAGCCGGCGTACGCGTCGCATCTCGTTCGAAAATCCGCTTGCCGGAGCGGACATTAACGAAAGGAAAGTTGATCATGGCTTCGCCGCCCTATGTCACGCCCTTCACCAACCAAACGGTCGCCCAAGTGCTCCTCTTGTACCTCGGCCTCGAGGGCGTGAACAAGGTCTTTGGGATCCCGGGCGGCGGCCTTGCCAATCTTTTGGTGGAGTTCAAGAACCAGGGCAACAAGGTCGACTATGTCATCTGCCGCCACGAGACCGGCGCAGCTTACATCGCAGACGGCTACTATCGCGCCACGGGTAAGCTGGGCGTGGTGATGGTCACTTCCGGACCGGGCGCAACCAACGCCCTCACCGGCGCCATGAATGCGCAGAACGATGGAAGCGCGATGCTGGTGATTACCGGTGAAGTGAGCGAGCAGTATTTCGGGAAGGGTTACTTACAGGAGGGTCAGGATTCCGATCTCGACGTCGACGCGGTCTATAAGGCGGCTTCATGCTACAGCGCGGAGTTGGGCGACCAGTCCGAAGTTCAGACGCTGATCGAGCAGGCGCTGCGCGACGTATTGAGCATTCCTCGCGGCGTGGCCCACCTCAGCGTGCCCAACAACGTTTCCACCGAGGTCGTTACGACGCCGCAACCCGCGCCGAACCCTCCCAGCCCAACGATTTACATCCCGAACGGCCCGGCCAATTACCGCGCGACTCCGGCGGGGGCGCCGCGCAGCCAAGTGCGCCAGGCTATGCAGGAAATACTCGCGTGCAAGCGACCGCTAGTCTTTGTGGGCAGCGGCTGTCGCGAGGCGCTGCGCGACCGCACCATGCTCGACTCGCTGGTGCTCTTCGCGGAACGCTACGCCATTCCCGTGATGACCACACCCGATGGTAAAGGCGTCTTTCCGGAGTCACACCCACTCTCACTGCGAGTTTACGGGTTCGCCAGTAATACCTGGGCGCCGCTATGGATGCAGCAGCAACCCGTGCCCTACGACGGACTGCTGGTCCTTGGTACCAGCCTTCGTGGGCTATCCGCCAACAACTGGAATCCCATCCTCGCGCCAAAGAACAATGGACCGTTCATTCAGGTGGATCTCCAGCAGCAGGCTATTGGCCGCTCTTTTCCGGTGACCATGGGTATCGTGGGCGAAGTCGGCGCGTTCATTCGGGAGATGGAGGAGTTGTTGCCGGAATTTCCGCCAGTGCCGGCCGACACGCAGGCGCGCCAGGCCGAGGTGGCATCCATCAAGCAGCACTCGCCGTACTACAGTCAGGAACAGTATGACTCGAATGCCTCGCCCATCGAGCCCGCCGCCATCGTGCGCGTGCTGCAAGCCACCTTGCCGGAAGACTCGATGATCATGCTCGATTGCGCCAATTGCGTCGGCTGGGGCATTCACTACTTCACCGTCAATCCCCCGCAGGAGATCCACAGCTCACTCGCCATGGGGCCCATGGGCTTCGGAGTGTGCTCGGTAATCGGCGCCAAGATGGGCCGTCCCGAGAAGACCTGCATCGCCCTGGTTGGCGACGGGGCGTTCATGATGCACGGCTCCGAGGTGTCCACGGCGGAGGCGTACAACGTCGGCGCCATATGGGTTGTCCTGGAGGATCATGATCTGCACATGGTCAGTCAGGGTATGCAGTACCTTTACCCGGACCCCAACGATGTCTGGGACCATCTCTATCGCCTGGGCAATCCCGACTTGGTGAAGTTTGCGGAAGGCTTGGGCGCCGATGCCTACCGCATCACGAGCCCCGCTGAACTCGAGAGCCTTATGCCAAAGGTACTCGAAGCAGCTAACGTCCGCAACAAACCGCAGGTGATCGTGGCCAAAATCAACCAGAGGAGCCTCGATCCTTACTTCCCGCCGAAACCTCCGGCCCCGCCCCCTGGTAGCGCTGGGGGCACTACAGGGAGCACATCGAGATGAGCAAATCGAAACCGGCTTCGACACCACCGTTCACCGATTACGACATCGCAATTGTCGGCGGCGGAGTTGGGGGCATTTACTCGGGCTGGCGGTTGGTGACGGCGACCCCCCGCGAGTCCGCCACCTTGAAGAACTGGGCGGGCCAGAGCGGCAGCCTCAGGGTTGCTGTCTTCGAGGGCAGCGACCGCATCGGCGGACGATTACTTTCCGCGCGGCCGCCGAGCTTCTCCGACACCACCACCTGCGAAATCGGGGGGATGCGCTACGTCTCCGCGCAGACCCTCGTGCGCAGCCTGGTGGAGAACAAATTGAAGCTGCCGCACTATCCGCAAGTGGTCGACCTGCCCGGTAATATTGTGTATCTTCGCGGAAAACAATTGCGATTCTCGCAGGTCGAGGACCCAAGTGCGCTGCCCTACTACCTCGACTGGGCCGAGGCGCAATTTGTGTCGCAAAATGACCCGAGCGGCCTGCTGGGCTGGGCCATTGCCAAGGTGTTGCCAGGAGTTAACCATTTTACCGGCGATGCGCTGCACAAATACCTTCGCGAAGCGGTTGTCGATGGTACGCCACTTTACCAGCATGGCTTCTGGAACCTGCTGGCGCGAGGATTATCGGAGGACGCTTATTCCCTGGCGCGAAACCTGGTCGGGTATGACTGTCTTGGCTCGAACGCGAACGCGGTCGATTTGATCTCGGAGTACTTCGACTTCACACCCGGCGTCACTTATTCGCTCTTGAACCAGGGCTACGACTCCGTGCCCTGGACCTTGCAGAAGCAATTCGAAGATGCGGGTGGTGAGCTGATACAGAATGCGTGGGTGGCCGGATTCGACAAGACCCCGTTGGGCGACGGTACCACGGGCGTGGTCCTTCACTTCACCGATGGTCGTCCTTCCGTCACCGCGCGCGCGATCGTTCTCGCCATGCCGCGGCGCTCCCTGGAACTCCTGCGGCGGGAAGGTCCTGTTCTCGATCCGTCACAGGCCCCGGGCGTGCAGGAATTGTTGGCTTCCGTGCGGCCGATTCCTCTGTATAAGCTCTTTTTGGCTTACAAGTATCCGTGGTGGACGGCAGTCGGCGTCAGCCAAGGCCGGTCGCTCGCCGATACCCCTGTCCGGCAGCTCTACTACTGGCCCGTCGATCCATTGGCAAAGGTTCCTCCAGCCACCGGCAATGCGTTGCTGATGGCATACAACGACGCAACCAACGTGGATTTCTGGGCAGGGTTGAGCGGAGCCAAAACCAAAAACATGAACGATCCCGTGGCTTTGCGATTGTTCCGGAGGACCACTCCTGGCGTGCGCATGTTCGATCGCCAGCCCCTGACCCAACCGGTGGCTCCCGGCAACGAGTTCAACAAGCGGTTGCATGACAACTGGGAGGATCATCCGGCACCCCATGAGATGGTGATGGAGATGCATCGCCAGCTCAAGCAAATGCATAATATTCAGTATGCGCCCAAACCCTACGACGCCGCCTTTATGGACTGGTCGGTCGATCCGTATGGCGGTGGCGTGCACTTCTGGAATCGGGGCTACAAGTCGTGGGAGATTCTTCAGCAGATAACGCAGCCCGTGGACGACTTTCCGTGCTACATCTGCGGCGAGGCGTACTCTACGAACCAGACGTGGGTGGAGGGAGCGCTGCAGACGGCCGAGATCGTGTTGCAAGAACATCTTGGCCTCGGGAAGCCGTCGTGGATCACGCCCAATCCCAAACCGCCTAAGGCCGGGAAAGGGAAAGATGCCGGCCAAGGCAGCGTCACCTCACGGAAGAGAAAATGACTGATCAGCAGCCTCGCATCCTCGGTGTCGGCTACGCCGTCCCGCCGAACCTCCGCACCAACGACGATCCGATCTTCGACTGGCTGAAGGCTCACATCCCCGCGGGGAGCAATCCCTTTCAGGGATATACCACGCGGGTCGTCCTCGGTCCCGGCGAGGACCTGATGACCATCATGGTCCCGGCGGCGCTCAATGCGCTGCAGGACGCCAAGCTCGGTCCTTCGGACATCGACATGGTGCTTGGGTACGCATCGGTAAGTCCGTATACCACGCCGAACGAACTGGTCCATCTCCACCAGATGTTGCATCTTTCGCCGAGCGCTTACGTTGTGCCCCTGAACAACGAGTTTTCGAACTTCAACGCCGGACTGCTCTTCGCCGACGCGTTGATTCGCGCCGGGAGAGCGAAAACTATTCTGATCGTGGTCGGCGGCAACTGGACCCGGCATGTGAGCTACCGCACGGTGCAGTCGGTCAGCGCTGCCGACGGTGCGGGCGCTGCCGTGGTCGGCCTCTCGTCCGACACGATGAAGTGGCAAGTTGTCGACCAGCAGACTGTCATGGACACCAGCTACTTCGGATCGATGTACATGCAAGGCGAGCGCTACCATCAGCAACCTCCGAACGACGGCCACGAATGGCTATGGAGCGAGGCGTTCTTCCAGATCACACCCGGGGGAATGCAGGGCTTCGGCGAGTTCGGTGGGAAGATTGCGCCGACTGCCGTGACGGGGCTGCTGGCACGCCACAATATTCCGGGATCGGCCGTTACACTGATTCCACACCAAGCCTCGTCGGTCCTGTTCGAGATGTGGCAGACGGTCCTTCAACCCGCACAGATGATCCAGACGATCGCGAATTTTGCCAACATGACGATCGCCAACATCCCGGTGAACCTGGCGTGGTCGGCGGCTAATGAGCCGATCACTCAAGACAATCTTGTGCTATTTGCGCTGTCTCCTGACATGCATGCCAACGCATTGCTCTTACAGCGCAGCCCGTCTTGAAAGTCCGTAATTTCGCGAGCGCTGGGAACGTGGAATTGATGTAGCGCGGTGATTCGGACCTTGTCGGCCGCGTCAGACGACTGCCCGGCCGGGTGATGAGCCGCACCTCGTGATCCGAAGACCACGCCTTGGCACACGTTAGCTGATCCATGAACATAAGTCTGATCGGTGGCCGGTATGAGCTGCTCGACCGCATCGGGGCCGGTGGCATGGGGGAGGTCTACCGCTCGCGTGATCGCCTCACCGAGGACATCGTGGCGCTCAAGCGCGCACTCGAGATGCCGGCCGCCCTCGCCGAAACCACACCCGCTGGGCACGACATCAGTGAATCCGCGGCGCAGGACGGAATTGCGACGGTAGAGGTCATCGAACCAGCGCCACGCACTTCCCAGAATTCCCAACTCGCGCGACTGGGGCTCGCATCAGAGTTCCGCATCCTCTCCTCGCTGCGACATCCCAATATCGTCAGCGTACTCGACTACGGATTCCAGACGGACGGGTTGCCATTTTTCACCATGAAACTGCTGTCCGACGCGGTGAGCATCTTTCGCGCCGCGCTCAGGCAGCCGCTTGACGCCCAGCTCGACCTGCTTTTTCAGATGCTGCAGGCGCTCTCGTACCTGCATCGCCGCGGAATTGTTCATCGCGACTTGAAATCCTCAAATGTTCTGGTAACCGGTGCGCACGTGACGGTGCTCGACTTCGGCGTCGCCGGCCTTCCTGAACACGCCGTTGCCGGCACGGCCGGCTTCATTGCGCCCGAGGTCCTGTATGGTGCGCGCCCGACGCCCTGCAGCGACCTCTACGCCGTGGGCGCGATTGCCTACGAGATTCTGACGGAAAAGCCCTTATACCGCACGTTCGCGCGGGCGGGTGAGAGCCCCGACATGGCTCCGCTCGAGGAGTTCGGGGCGATCGGCCGGCTGGTAAAGACCCTGCTTTCTCCTGATCCCATTCAGCGCCACTACGCCGACGCCAACCTTCTTATTGCCGACTTCGCGCGGGCGGCGGGACGCAAAGCGCCAGAGGAGACCTCGGCTCACCGGGAAAGCTATGTCAAGGCTGCTCCCTTGACCGGTCGCCAGGCCGAACTGGCGGTGCTTTCGCACGCCCTCCAGTTAGCACTTGCAGGCGAGGGGAGCGCGTGGCTTGTGGGCGGAGAGAGCGGCGTCGGTAAGTCGCGACTGCTCGATGAGCTCCGCGCGCGCGCTCTGGTGCAAGGTTTCCTGGCGTTGTCGGGGCGGGCGGAGGAAAATCAGGCTCCCTATTCAGTTTTTCGTCACAGCGTGCTCCGGCTTGCGTTGGTCGTTGAGGTCAGCGACGAAGAGGCAGGGATCCTCAAGGTCGTCTTTCCCGACATCGAGAGGGTTCTGGGCAGGCCGATTCCCGATAGTAACGTCGATCCCCAACTCTTTCCGGAGCGGCTGATCGAAATCATTGCGAGCCTCTTTCTGCGATACAAGGCGCCGATCCTGCTGGAGGTCGAAGACTGCCACGTCGTCGGCGAGAGCCTCAGGGTTATGCAGAAGCTGACCCAAGTGGCCGACGCCCTGCCACTTCTGATCATCGCCGCGTACCGGGACGACGAGCGTCCGCAGCTGGCGGACGAGTGTCCCGGCATGCGGGTGATGCACTTGACTCGCTTTAACCATTTCGAGATTCACGATATCGCCGTTTCAATGCTCGGTTGGGAGATCGGCAGCGATCCGGCAATCGTCTCCTTCCTCGAACGCGAGACCGAGGGTAACGCCTTTTTCCTCGTTGAGGCTGTGCGTGAGTTGGCCGAGGTCTCCGGTCGTCTGGACCGTGTTTCACCAGAGATGCTTCCGGAGCACGTGTTTTCCGGGGGCATGAAGGATTACGCCCGGCGCCGGCTGGACCGGCTGCCGTTGTGGGCGCAGAGTCCGATCCAGGTGGCTGCGATGATCGGACGCGACGTCGATCTCGAAGTGCTTCGCGCCGCCGCCCCTGACACTGATCTCGACGCGCTCGTCGTTGTCTGCGGTGATGCCGCCATCCTCGAGGGCTACGGCTATCGCTGGCGCTTCACGCATGACAAGCTTCGTGAAGCCGTGCTCGCCGAGATCAGCCGCGACTTACGCCGCGATCTCAGTCTGAAAGTTGCCACGGCCATCGAGTCCGTGCACGGCGCCTCTCCCGATTGGATCCAAGCCCAGGGCGTGATGTGGAAGGAAGCAGGCGTTACAGAGAAAGCCGCGCACTACCTGTTGCTCGCCGCGGCGCAAATGCTCTCGACCGGCGCGCCGGAGAAAACTGTGCAGTTCGCGGTCGATGCTGCCCGCCAACTCGGAGTGGACCTGCCTGACTCGCGCGAGCAGCAGGGCGCGGCCATCGGAGCCGAAATGCAGAAGATCGGCGAACTCATGGCCGGACGAGGTCCCGCGCAACTTGCCGAGCTTCCGTCCCTCAGCGACGAGAGCGTGGCCCGGGTTATCAGGATCCTCATGCTGATCGGTCCGGCGGCCCACATCAGCCGGAAGCTCGAGCTGTTCGCCCTTAGCACCCTAAAGTGCTTCACCCTGACCCTGGAGCATGGCGTTGGCCCCGACGGTCCCAAGGTTATCGCGATGTATGCGGCAGTGATTCGCCAACTGACGCAGAACAGTCAACTGGCTTACGCATTCAGCACGCTGGCCATGGACCTCGACCGCAGGCTCCACGAACGTGTCAGTTCGCCAGCGTCGTTCCTGCACGCGTGGTTCATGAATCACTGGATCAATCCGATGCAGACGAACCTCGCGTTTGCTCGTGACGGAGCCCGAATCGGGTTCAATGAGAACGAACTGCTGTACGGCTGCTTCAACGCCGCTGCCTACGTGATGTACTTGAGTTCCAGCGGAGCCCCTCTGCAACAGGTGGTGCAGGAAGCCGACCGGCAGATGGAGCGCATCGCCGAGCGAGTGCGCGTGGCGGCCTTCCACTGCCTGCTCGAGCGGCAGTTGGCGCTGGCGCTGCAAGGTCGCACGGTGCACCGCCTGAGTCTCTCGGACGAGCGGTACGAAGAAGAGCGCGACGTCGCCTCCATCTGCGCCACGTCGAACTACAACCAGATCGGCTACTACTGCGTCGCCAGGATGCGGCTGCATTACTACCACGGCGAGTACGAAGCCGCGCTTCGCTACGCCGAACAAGCGCTGCCTATTCTGCCAGCGTTTCAAGGTCAGGTGGGCGAGTGGGAGTTCGCTTTTTATCGCGCGCTCGCTAGCGCGGCAAGGACCCAGGAACTCGGCGGCACCGAACGCGAATCCATGCTGAGAACGGTCGAGGAGCTGTTGGCGCAATTCGAGGTGTGGGCGTCGATCGGCCCCGCAAATTTTGCGCACAAACGCGACCTGATCCGCGCCGAGTTACTTCGCGCTCGTCATGAGATTCGGGCGGCAGCAGAAGCTTACGAAGCGGCGGTGATCTCAGCCGCTGAAAGTGGGTTAGTCCACGACCAGGCATTAGCTCACGAGCGCTCCCTCCTGTTCTATAAGGCTTGCGACGACCTGGACAAATCTCGCGCCCACGCGCAAGCCGCAGTCGCGCACTATGAGAAATGGGAAGCCTGGGCCAAGAGCGCTGCGATTCGCGACGCGTTTCTTTCGCCCAAGGTCCCCGATGTTTGACGTGCAGCCACGCAACACGCAGATGAGCTGCGCGCTTTCTCGATGACCCTCGGGCGTTAGAGCATGCCAAGAAACGATTCGAGCTTGCGGCAGCGGCGATCGCGATCCTCACGTCGTTGGCGTGCGGACGGAACGGCGACCAGAGCCTCCCTGCCGCGGTGACCTCCGGGTATTCGTGGAGTTGAGCCGCGCTACGGTGCCGGCAGCACGGGCAGAGCCGCCACGTTGACGGCCGAGGGGTCGTCCCGGAGCTTAATGTAGAGCACCGTCCCATTGGGCCGCGGGACGCTCAGGCTTGAGTCGACGAATCCGGCTGGGACTGGAACGCCCGTTTTAAACTGAGGGTCCGAGGCTACGGAATCAATCAGGAAGAGGTTGCCGCCGCTCAGGGTGCAGGACTGGTCGATTTTGGCCGGACAATGAACGTCCTTGAGCAACGGCAGGCGCACCAAGGTGGCGAGCGGCTGCCAGTCACCCTGGCTTCCCTTGTCATCGACGGCACGGAATTGCAGAGGTCCGAATGCCGAGGGACCGAACGCTTTCATGGAATCGAGCGTGGCCAGAACCGTTGCCGCGTCTTCCAGTGTCAGGTTGTTGTCGGCAAGACTGAGAAGAGTGTGGAACGAGCCATCCATGCTCGCCACCTCAATCTTCTCCGTTCGGGCAAAGGCCGCAGGCACGTTCGACTTCAGAACGAAGGTGAGCGTTGCGTTCTGCGGCAACTCGTTGGTGTCGCCCAGTTGAAGCGGCGAAGAGGTCGAGACCGGTCCCACCTGCTTGCTGAGGAGCGTTACCTTCGGCCGCGGCGCCTGGACAGTGGTCTCGAGATTCTGAACCCGTCCGTCCTTAAGACTAACCTCTGCCGTGAGACGTTGACCGGCCCCGAGCGGATCGTCCGCGGACTTGGTCGCCGACAGCGTCAGCTCGTCTTCATCATCCTGATGCTTCAGCTCCCCCGGGGCAAAGTGGACACCGCTCAATTCCACGCCCGCAACCTCGTCCAGGCGCGTGCCTTTCAACAAGCCTTCAGCGTCACCGGCGTGAATCGCAAAAGCCTGGAGGCGGCCCTCCTCGGAAAAAGCCTGCAGCGTCACCTTGGCCGAACTTTCGTCCCCATATTCGTGCACGAGCACGACGGCCGGACCGGCCTTCGCGTCTTTGAGATCGATATGCAGCTCCAGCTTCGCCGGCTCCAGAATTTTCCAGGTTGTTTTGAAGTCGTCGCCGCGCTCGTCCGCGACGGTAATCTTGTCCACGCAACAGGCGTCCTCAACCTCAAGGTCGAGAGTGTCTTCGCGGCCCACAACTAGCGCGTGCTGCTCCTCGGGCGGCACGGTCCACTTCAAGGGATTCTGCGGCACGCGAAGATGGAAGCTTGGACCGTCAAAGTCCTTGAAGCCCCAGTGGCCCCGCAGATCGCCGGTGACTTCGGCGTCCAGTTCATCGGGCTTCGCGGCGCTGGCATCGATTACAAATCCCCCTTTATCGGCAACCGGTACCGCCGGCAGATCGATTGGCTGGCCCGATTTTCCCGTGAGGTGCAGGGTGAAAGTGTGGCCGTACTGGGTTGAAAACACCAGCGGCGCGCCCTGGACGGGCAGGACGAGCGACGGTTTCTGTAAACAGTAAACCGCCTGCGGATCCAGGGCCCGCAGAGGGGGCAACTGCGCCGCCTCCACAGCAGGCAAGCCGACGACAAGCACGGACTTCGGATTACGAAACGACGGCGGACTGTTGAGTTTAAGGTTCAGATCATAGCCGCCGGGCATGGCCAGCGCAGGAAGGTACTGGTAAACAGCGGTGTGAATGTTGCCCATAATCCTCACCACATCCACCACCGCGCCCACATAAGCGCTGTAGTAGCCGCCGCCCGCCATCGGCGTCGCGGTGACAGCGCTGATCAGGTCCGCCGAGGGCCCGCTGGTCAAGGCCGCTACCATCGACGCGCTGTGCGGGTCGTCCAATACCAGATTGTCGGGGCTGGCAGTCAGGCAGGACGCCTGCTCGTCAGCCGGCAAATCAAAGCACTCCGCCTTGAGCTTCACCTCCAGGCTGCGGGCCAGCGTGGCGGAGAGCGTTTTCAGTTCGGCGGGATCGTTGTCGGATATATCGCGAATCTCTTTCAGGAATTCGTCCAACCGGGAGCGATTTAGACTGGCTTGGTTCAGATCCTGTGCCGCGCGCACAAAGGAACCCGGCCTGCCGCGCACGGCGCTCCGCAGGGTGCCGAAATCGCCCCCCGTTTGCGGGGCCAGGAACACCAGTGCCTGCTGAGCCCCTTCCGGAACGGTCACTTCCATGCCTTCCTCGCGCTCCTGCTTGCTCCAGGTTTCGGCCCGCGTGAACCAGTCTTCCGGCGGCGGGTTCGTGGTCCCTCTGAGGAACGCAGCGATTAGCAAATAACGCGCCGACTGGTCCTCCGGCAGATCGGCGTGCAGCCAAAGCCGGTCACCTTCCAGCAGATTCGGGACTTCGGAAATCGGCAGGGACTTGCCGCCGCGAATGACCTTCACCTCGATGGGCGGACCGGCAAGGTCGAAGCCGGGCGAACTGGCTCGAGCGCAGCCGGCAAACAGGATCACGGCAAGAACGGTAACTATAACGGGAGCGTAGATTCTCATGTAAAGTTAGATGAAATTTAGCAATCCGCCGCCGATACTTACGCGAAAAGTCACTGATCGTGTTGCGATCACGACGATAACCCGGGCGGGAGTTGCGTTCGGCGCCCGTGGATGTGATTCTAACGGCTATCGAGCGGCAATTGTCGAACAATGTCATCGGAGAGGACCGCATCGTGAGGAACAGGATACCGGGGTTGGCAGCAGCGCTTGTCTTAGTTCCATCGTTATGGGCACAAAATGCGTCCACGGCAGCTGAGAAACCATCGGCGCTGGTCGATAAGCTGTTTCAGAAAATGGATACGACGGTTTCGCCCGGGTGCGCGCTCTCCGTGATCCGGGACGGCAAAATCATTTATAAGCGCGGGTACAGCAGCGAAGAGATCGATCCGCCGTATGAGCTCAAGATCGAAGACGGTCGACTGGTGCTTTACCGGCTGAAGAACAAACCCGATCCCTTGCAGCCAGTAGCGCAAGACCTCTTCAAGGCGGAAGTCGGCACGATTCGTTTTACGCGCAATCCGCGCGGAGAGATCTCCGGCTTTCTGCTAAGCACAGGACGCATCAGAAACTTCCGATTTCGAAGAGGGGCCGCCTCGGTGCCAGAAGAGTTCAACTACAGCCCGCATTATGAAGGCTTGTAGAATCAGAGGCGCGAATTCCAGGATGCGTAGTGCGTCGAGCCTACATTAGTCAGGTCAGGGAGCCTTAAGTCCCCGCAGGTCCGCGCCTTACGCAAAAGTCGGCAGCTTGGAAGTCAACTTGCACCGCACGCAGCACAGACGGTGTCTGTAGTAATCCTGTGAAATCTGAATCACAGGCCTCAGACCCGGTAGGGGAAACGGTCGGAGGACCGGGAAAACAGGCACGCGTGTGGAGGGAATAGCATGCGGACCATCCTCTTGAAGGCTCTCGCTATCACAGTCTTGCTGGACGCTTCCGGCGCACGCTGGGCGCGCGCTGACAACCTTTACGGAACCATTCGCGGAACGATCACCGACTCAAGCGGCGCGGTGATCGTAGGCGCCAAACTCACAGCCACGAACACAGCCACCGGAATCGCCGTCACCGTGACAAGCGGGCCAAGCGGATACGAGTTTCTGCAGTTGGCCGCGCCCGGCACATACGAAATCCGTGCGGAAATGGGCGGTTTCCAAGCCTTCGAGGCCAAGGGCATTCTTCTTCAGCTGAACCAGAATTATCCCCTCGATATCAAGATGGAGGTTGGCAAGACCACGCAGACCATCACTGTGGAAGCGGAGCCCGCCAAGGTCGAAACCTCCAGCATCCAGCTTGGCGCTGACATCACCAGCCAGGCCGCTGCGACGCTGCCCTTGAACGGCCGAAACTGGGTCCAGCTCCAGCAGACGCTTCCCGGAGTCGTGGCAGCTTCCGATCGTTTCAGCAACAATTTCTCAACGAACGGCGCTCGCTCGCAGGCGAACGGCTACCTCGTCAATGGCACCGACGCGAACGACCTCCCTCTCAACAGCCCGCTTGACATCCCGAGCCCGGATGCCATCGCGGACGTCCACGTGGTGACGAACACGTTGAATCCGGAGTTCGGCCACAATTCGGGCGCCGTGTTGAATGCCGAAACCAAATCGGGCACCAATGCCTTTCACGGGGACGGTTTCGAGTTCTTTCGGGATACTTCACTGAACACGCGCAACTTCTTTTCCCTGACGCCGACGGTTTTCCACCAGAATCAGTTTGGCGGCACGATCGGCGGACCGATCAAGAAGGACAAGACGTTTTTCTTCTTCTCCTACCAGGGCACGCGGGCGCGCCAACCTTCCGTGAATCCGGGCGGGGACACCACCGTCTACACGGCAGACCAGCGCGCTGGGATGTTCCCGGACCTCGCCAGTTCCTCCAATGCCTCTCCCATTCCGCTCGTTGGCGACAACGGCCAGACCTACGCGGCCGGCACACCCTATTCCACCATCTTTTCGCAAGGGACTATCCCGACCGTCGACATGAATCCGGTTGCCGCGAACCTCGTGAACAAGTACGTGCCGCTGCCCAACGCGCCCGGGGGCTCGTACGAGTTCAACCCGATCACCACCAGCAGCACGAACCAGGAACTCGGTCGAATCGATGAGAACATCAGCGCTCGTGACTCGGTGTTCGGCTATTTCTTCATATCGCGGGCTCCGAGCCAGGACGGCTTGTCGTTTGACGGCGCCACCCTGCCGGGCTTCGCCGAGAAAGGCACCAGCCACATCTACCAGTACACGCTGGCGTTGAACCACACGTTCAGCGCGACGGCGCTCAACGAATTGCGCCTCGGATACAACCGCTTCAACTTTAATACGATCTATCCGGTGAACCCGGTGACGCCGTCTTCGGTGGGCTTTACCGGCATCGATCCGCAGAGCGCCGCGGGTGCCAGCCTGCCCTTCATGGGGATCAATGGATTCTTCAACCTGGGCTTCAGCTACCAGGGACCCCAGCCGCGCGTCGACCAGACTTACCAGTTGACCGACAACTTTACGAAGGTGGCGGGCGGCCACACCCTGAAGTTCGGGTTTGACATGAGACGGGCCGAAGTCTACAACCCATTTTCGTTCGTCAACAACGGCTATTTCGGATTCGAAGGCACCGGCACTTACTCCACCGGAGATGCCGGAGCAGACTTCCTGCTCGGGTTCCCCGACTTCTATGAGCAGACCAGCGGCAACGTGATCAACGCCCGCACGCAGGAGTATTACTTGTACGCCCAAGATCAGTGGAAGGTGCGTCACAACCTCACCCTGACCTACGGCGCGGGCTACCAGATCGATACTCCGCTCACCGACAATTACAACAACGGGCTCGCGATTGCCTGCTTCCGGCCGGGCGAGCAGTCCAGCGTCTTCCCCACCGCGCCCACGGGCATGGTGTTTCCGGGCGACTCCAACTGCACTGAGTCTGGCTACGGCACGAATTACGACCACATCGGTCCACGGGCCGGTTTCGCCTGGAGTCCGGGTAATTCCGGCAAATGGAGCATCCGGGCCGGCGCCGGGATCTATTACAACGTCAGCGAAGAGGAGTTGACCCTCCAGAACCTGCTGGAGCCGCCGTTCTCCCTGACTTCGTTTGGCGCGGGCGACCAGGGCCTGTCGCCCGCCTTCGCCAATCCCTACGAGTCTGTGACTCAAACCTCGACCTTGCCGAACAAGTTCCCGTTCACTCCGCCGGCTAAGGGAGCCCAGGTGAACTTCCCGTTCTACGAGCCCATGACGTTGAACGTGCTCGATCCGAAGTTCACCACGCCGCGCTCCTACAACTACAACCTCACCATAGAGCGCGAGCTTCCCGGCTCCATGATCGTCTCGGCAGGGTACGTCGGACTGCTGGGGCGGCACCTTGAAAACACGCTGGAGATGAATCCCGCCGGCCAGTTCCCGGGCAACAATCCGAGCTGCGCCGCCATCGCCGGCTGCAACCCGTTCACCCTGCCCTTCGTGGATGGATCTTCGTTCCGTTACAACCCCCTGGTGTTTGGATCGGTGGGCCAACAGCAGACCGACGCGAACTCGAATTACAACTCTCTGCAGTTGACCATCAACAAGCACTTCAGCCACGGCCTGCAGTTCATGGCGTCCTATAGCTGGGCTCACGCGCTCGACTACGGGTCCAGCTTCGAAGACGCTGAGGGCTTGCAAAATCCGTTTGCGCCTTACCTCTCGTACGGCGACTCGGACTACGACGCTCGCAATCGCTTCGTGATCAGCTACATTTACGCGGTGCCGAGCGTTCGCCGCTACGACGCGTTCCACTGGCTGCCCAGCCGCCTGACGGACGGCTGGCAACTGGCGGGCATCACCACGCTCCAGAGCGGATTCCCAATTACGCTCAGCGATTCGAGCGACAATTCCTTCACATGCAACGAAAACTACAGCAAGTACGGATGCCCCGACCGGCCGAACACGATTGGCCCGGTTGATATCGCCAATCCGCGAACGAACAGCCTTACCTACAACTATGGCGTGAGTTCGCTTGGCGGCAGTGCCTCGCTGCCAAACTACTGGTTCAATCCCAACTCGTTCGAGCCCGAAGCGCCCGGCTTATTCGGCGAGAGCGGGCGCAACTTCTTCCATGGTCCGGGTCTCAACGACACGGATTTCTCCCTGTTGAAGGACGTGAAGGTTACGGAATCCACCAAGTTCCAACTCCGGTTCGAGTTCTTCAACTTTCTTAACCACCCGAACTTTGCGAAACCTGATTCGAACGTCAGCGATCCGAACTTTGGAAGGATCCTCGACGTCCTGAGCCCGTATCCTTCGCCTTCACGGGTGATCCAGTTGGCTGGGAAGTTCTTTTTCTAAGGCTGGTCAAGACGGCAGGGGCAGGGTCGGGGGATCGCCCTCCGACCCCGTCTCTCTTCTGCCCGGACCTCGCGGGGTCCCTGACGGAAACGGCTGGTACCCATCCGGCGTTGGAATCCGGACAAGTCGTACCAGAAGCGGACACTCTCATCACAGGGGGCGAGTTCGGGCCTTGAACCACAAGGAGTTGGAGCGCCTCGCGTTGGTGGATCGATTGCTTCACGGCTAGCGGAGGTGTGTCGATGCGGACGCTGTTGCAGGATCTGCGGGTCGGGCTGCGGATGCTCAGAAAGAATCCGGGCTTTGCCGCAGTCGCGGTCCTGACGCTGGCGCTCGGCATCGGCGCCAATACTGCGATTTTCAGTGTCGTGAATGCCGTCCTGCTGCGCTCGCTGCCATTTCGAGGTCCCTCTCGACTCGTGCTGGTGCTCGAGCAGAGCCAGTTTCCGGTCTCTTCGACCTCCTATCAGAACTTCGTGGACTGGCGAAACCAGAGCCGCTCCTTTGAAGGCATGGAAGGCACGCGCGCCACCACCCTGACCCTCACCGGCAGGGGCGATTCGGAGCGCCTCAACGCGCGCATGGCGACGGCGGGGCTGTTCCCGCTCCTCGGCGTCAATGCAGCCGTGGGCCGAACGTTCTCGGCGACGGAGGACAGCGCTGGCGGTCCGCCGGTGGCGCTCGTCAGTTATGGACTGTGGCGACGGCGTTTCGGCGGCGCTGCGGACGTGATCGGCAAGTCCATCGACCTCGACGCGCGGCCTTATACGGTGATCGGCGTACTGCCGCCCGGATTTCAGATCCTGCAGCCTGCCGACATTTTCCTGCCCTTCGAACCGTGGGCAAGAACCCTGCCGGACGATCGCTCCTGGCACCCCGGCATCGTTCCTGTGGCGCGATTGCGGGCCGGCGTCCGCATGGATCAGGCGCGCGTCGAAATGCAGACCATCGCGAAACGGTTGGAGCAGAAATATCCCATTTACGACACGGGGGTGAGCGCCGACGTCGCAGGGTTGCAATCGAGGTTGGCGCAAAACGTCCGTCCGGCGCTGATCATGCTGCTGGCCGCAGTCGGGTTCGTTCTGTTGATCGCGTGTGTGAACGTGGCCAACTTGCTGCTCTCACGGGCTTCGTCGCGGCAACGCGAGGTTGCGATTCGAACTGCACTCGGCGCGAGCCGCTCCAGAGTGATCGCACAGTTGCTGACGGAGAGCGCCCTGCTCGGTCTGGCGGGAGGGGGGCTAGGGCTGCTGTTGGCTCAATGGAGCCTTGAACCCCTGGTGAAGCTGGCTGCGGGCAGCCTTCCCGGCTTCGCTACCAGCATTGGGCTTGACCGATGGGTGCTGGCATTCACCGCGGGCGTCGCATTGCTTACGGGAATCCTCTTCGGCTTGTTTCCAGCCCTGCGCGCCACCCGGCTCGACCTGCGCGAAACCTTGAACGAAGGATCCAGGGGATCAACCACTGGCCCCGGCCAGCACCGGCTAAGCTCGGCGCTGGTGATTTCAGAAGTGGCACTCGCATTGGTGTTGATGGCCGGTGCGGGACTGGTGCTCCGCAGCTTCCGGCATCTGCAAGAGGTGCCGCCAGGATTCCAGTCGGACCACCTTCTGGTCGCCGACCTTCCGATCTCCGCGACGACTTACGCGAAGCCCGGGCAACGATACCTGTTCTTCGATCAACTGGTCGCGCGCGCGCGGACGCTCCCCGGCGTTCGGTCCGCGGGGGCGGCGACGTTCCTCCCGGTGAGCGGAGGCGGATCGATCATCCACTTCAATATCGAAGGACGGCCGCCCAAGAGCGCGCACGATTTTGTTGCGGCGGGCTATCGTGCCATCACGCCCGGATATTTCGAAACCCTCGGGCTTCCCTTGCTGCAGGGCCGCCTGTTCACCGATGCGGACAAGGAAGGGTCCGCTGCGGTCGTGATCCTGAACGCCACCATGGCTCGCACGTATTTTTATGGAGAGAATCCACTGGGCAAGCGCATGCAACTCGGCGCAACTCCGGACAAGGACACTCCGTGGATGGAAGTGGTTGGGGTGGTGGGTGACGTGCGCCCCGGCCTCGGCGTCGATCCCCAGGCCGAGATGTATCTACCCTACAGGCAAGCCGACTCCCTTCTGCCGGTCTTTCAGCTATCCGTCGTACTCCGCACGGCCACGGCTCCGCTCGGCTGCGCCTCAGCCTTGCGCGCCGCCGTGAAGGAGATTGACGTCAATCAGCCCGTCGTCAATGTGCGCACCATGGAAGACAACATGGCGTCCACAGTCGCGGAACCCCGTTTCCGCACCTGGCTGCTTGGTGTCTTCGCAGCTCTCGCGCTGGTACTGGCTGCCGTGGGAGTCTACGGGGTGATGTCGTACTCTGTGAACCAGCGCACCAACGAAATCGGAATTCGGATGGCGCTGGGCGCGCAGACCCCCGACGTCTTCCGCATCATCGTCGGAGACGGGTGCCGGCTTGTGCTCGCGGGCGTGGCCATCGGCCTTGCGGCGGCGCTAGCGCTCGGTCACATCTTGCAGCGCTTCCTCTACGGAAGTACTCCCGCCGATCCGGTCACGCTCGGAGCCGTCGCCCTCCTGCTGACGTTCGTAGGACTCGTGGCGTCGTACGTTCCGGCCCGTCGAGCCACGCGCGTGGAGCCGATGACCGCCCTGCGCTACGAATAACAGGTACCCTTTAACAACCCTTTCGATCAGGCAGGGGCACCTGCGTTTCGTCAAAATCATGTCAGCCTGATCAGCCACGGCCACCGGAGAATCCCGCACTTAAACGCCACGGAGCATCCTACCGCTCACTGGATCATGCAGCAACTGCGAGAAGCCTTCCCAGAGGATCGTGCACCCAAGTATGATCCTTAATCGCGACGGCAAATTCAGCGGGGAGGTCGCAGCATGCTGGAATGCCTGGGCAGCGAGCTGATTCGAACCGCCTACCGCAGTCCCTGGCGGAACGGCGAGTGACTATTTGGGAAGACGGAACGTAATTGCGATATCGGCTTGAGACTGTATGGGCTGCCCGTCGAGCAGCGCAGGCTGGTAACTCCAGAGGCGAGCAGCGGCGACGGCGGCGCCGACCAGCATCCTGTCACCGCTGGTGACCTTCAGGTTTGCGAGGTTCCCATCTTTCCGGACCGTGGCGAGAAGGTGGACAGTGCCTTGAACGCGCCGGATCCTCGCCTCCCCGGGGTAAACCGGGAAGGGATCCGCCAGGAGCTTTGCCGGTTGTACCACGCCGCCGACATCAAGAGTCCGGACGCCCGGAGACGAGGGTGACGGCAGCCCGAGTTCGACCTCGGCGGAGGCCGACGCGGGGAGTGGCAGACTCGCGACCGTCACGGAGGCCGTCCCTTCAGCCCCGCGGACCGGCTGGGGAACTGGTACCGGCTCGGAAGAGGAGTTGAGAGCCGGCGGATCGGCGGTATCGAGAACCGAGTTTGGCCCTTTCGAAGTCAGATCCAGACTAGCCACGGTGTTTTGCGGTGTGGGCGTGGTGATGCCGAGGACAGCCGGCCCGGCAGGAACCCTCGCCTTCGCCGCATCCTCGGATGATGGCTGAGCTTTCGCGGAGTCTAGTTTGCCGCGTGAAATCGCCGCCGACGATCTTGCCGATAACGCCGGCGATGCTTCGGTCGGCAAGGTGCGCTCGTCCCACACTCTCGGCGCGGGTGATACCCTGTTCGCGGCGACCTGCAGGGGCAGAGCCGGTACGGTTGCTGCGGGCGACGAGGTGCGGCCCGCGCCCTTGGAGGCGTCGTGGCGCGTTGAGAGAAGAGTAAGACCTCCTAGCATCATGGCGCTGACCACGGCGATTCCAGCACCTCGGGCGCGGAATACCCGAGGTTTCGCAACCGGAGGGCCAGTTTGAGGGTTAGCGGTTTCTCCGGACGCAACCGGCGTCGGTCCGGTTTCGTCCTCTGAAACCACCGGGCCTGCCACAGCCTCCCGGCGCAGTGGGACTTCGTTTACACCCAAGGAACCGGCCGGACCAAACGTTCCGCTCTTTATTTCAAGACTCGGCTCGATCTCAAGCCCCGGCCCGCCGGCGGGCTTGATCACAACATCAAGCCCCGCAACCGCCGCCCGCACCGCGGCAGCCTGAAAACCCGGATCGAGAACTCCAGACCCTGGGTCACACCCGGATTTGGAGTCCACCGGCGCTATAACCTTCACGGCCGTCGAACCGTGGCCGGACGGATCATGACCGGCAACTTGCGCGGGCGATGCGATCATGAGATCCCCGCACCCCTTGCAAAACCGGTCGGAATAATGATTCTCAAAGCCGCACTCAAGACAGATCGTGAAGCGCGCGTTCCCGGATCGCTTCCCGATGCCCGGCACACTGGTGAGCAGCATGCCGGCGGGAGATCCGCAGTGCGAACAGAACTTCTTCCCCGGCCTTATAGATGTGCTGCACCGCGGGCAGCGCATTCCGTGAAGCGAAACCATGTCTGTTGCGCACTCTTCATGCCTTTCGAAACTCATGTTCTTTCACCGTCTGTCTTGATCGCAGCACTTCCCCTTCGCCCTGCTTATAACCGGACGCCGCCATCGATCTTCACTCCACAATCGCCGCAGAATTGGCCTCCGGGTTCGAGCTGGGCGCCGCAAGCCGGGCAGTTTGTTGCCTCTTGCCTGGCCGTGGCTGCGCCGTTCCTCACCCGCAGCCGCCGCCGGACTGCGGCCAACCCCATCCGGCTCCCAAAAGAATCTGTCACCGTCTCTGCGGCCAATTGCCAGTCATCATCGCTAAGCTCGTCACCCTGGCGGACCAGATCGAGGAGCCGCGAGTAGGCGTGCCGCCTCTCGGCCAGTGGCAGGCACTCAGGATGAGCTTGTGGCCACTGCGCTCCGGCAATCTCCTCCAACAGGCGGCGCCCGGCACTCTGGCATTCATCCAGTGGGCTGGAACCGTCGGTACCGCGATATTCGAGCGCCAGCGCATCCTCCAACTCCTGAGCGGCCCGGGCGTGCAAGAGGCGAAAATCACGCCGGCCCTCAGCTTCGGCGGCCGCCTTCAAAGTGGCGTGCAACTCGCCAAGCGTCGAGGAGCCGGGGTCGGCATCCGCCGGGATGGACAGAGAAACTGCCAGGTCGACCGTTCGCTTCTCAAGGGATTCAACGTCCGCACGCAAGGCCGTCAACTCAGATGGCAGGCTGTTCCCCGTGACGCTTCCCGACAGAAGCTCTTGAACGACCTCGGAGAGGCGGCCGGCCAGGTCCACGCAGCGCGATTCGAGCGCCGTGAGTTCCCCCAGAAGGGCTGATGCCGAGCTCTTCGCCGGTATCGTCGAGCCTGGCACAGGCACGTCGCCCTCACGCGAGCGGTTGGAAGCGATGGCCGGCGCAAGGAAACCGCCGGCGTGGATCTGGTTGTTGGTCTGCATTTCTTTCAACACCGTTCCTTCCTCCTTCTTCACTGCCGGCTTAGCCACCGAAGGTTCCGGCGTGTGTGTTCCCGAAGGCGCCGGGGCAGGCGGACTCAAGTACTCCCCTCTGGTGTTCGTCACGATTTGCGCACTCGGATGGTTTCGATCCAATGGTGGCCATTGAACCTCGGCGAACCTAAAGGTTGGCATTGGCGTGGCTCCTTGCCCCAGGCACAGTGACAGGAGGATGAGCGGGATCAGCAGCGGGCGTCTAGCCTGTGGAATACTATCTTTTACGGGTTTTAAGGTGGAGTGTCAAGCCTCTTACCGACTGAACAACGAACGACTTGCAACTACGTCAGGGTTCGCGCCTCGCCCGTCACTCTTCACGTCCTCAGTTCATTAGCCGGTTCACGGACGGCGGCCCATTGTGCGCGAATCGTCCGGGCACGGATTTCCAGCTTCTCGCCCTCATCGGGCCTGCCAGTCTTGCGCAGCAGCTCCGCGTAGTGTTGGAGGCATCCGGCGAGGTTTGGATGCTCCGGTCCCATTCCCTTTTCGAGAACATCGGCCGCCCGCCGGAAGAAGTGCTCGGCCCCTTCGTAAAGACCCTTGTCCTGATAGAGAATGGCCAGGTTCTCCAGGGTCCGTCCCAGGACCGGGTGCTCGCTGCCCCAGGCTGCCTGCTTGATCTTAAGTGCGCGAAGAAGCAGCACCTCCGCTTGGTCATACTCACGTTCGCTCGAGTGGAGCTTGGCCAGGTTATGAAGCGTCTGCGCCCGCCCCGTGGGCCCAACCTCGGGAAACTTTTCCTGGATCCGCAGGAGTCGGGAAAACAATCGCTTAGCCTCGGCCTTGCCGCCTCGCTCAACCAGAAGCTGCGCCAGGCCGCTCAGCGCCGGGGCGAGTTCGGGATGTTCTGTTCCCAGCAGTTTCTCATCGATGGCCAGCGCCCTGCGCAGTTCTGAAATAGCGCGGTCCGGTTCACCGAGGATTCTGGCCACCCTCGCCAATCGCTCCAGCAGACGGGCCACCTCCAGGTGATCGGGACCGGCGCCTTGCTCCCAGATCTCCAAAGCGCGCTCCAGCAGGTCGCGGGCCTCGCGCCACCGGCCGTCACCCTGAGTAAGGTCCGCCAGGCGGCTGAGGTCCGTGGCGACGGCCGGGTGCCTCCGGCCGAGCCGCTCCTCGTGAATCGCAAGCATTCGGCTGAGACAGGCCTGCGCCTCACTGCGGTGTGCTTGTTCGAAACAAACGTCGGCCAGACGGTCGAGCGTCGCGATCAATTCAAGGCCGCTCCCACCGAACGCCTTTTCCTTGATCAGCAAAACCCGGCGGTAGAGGGCTTCGGCCGCGGCATAGCGGCCCTGTAATGAGAGGAGCAAGCCCAGTTCATCCAGTGTCGGAATCAGCTCAGGATGGCTCACACCGAACCGATCCTCGAGAGCGGCCAACGAACGCCGAAGCCGGTCCTCGTTGCCGGTGTTTTCTGCCAGGGCCGATTCCGTCGTGTCACGAGAGATTTCTGCCTGGCCGGTGGCTTCCGCTACAGCCGGAAGGACCCAGCCGGCCGGGCGTGCCGGTTTAATCTCTCGTGGCCTGACGGGATCAGGGACCGGGGCGCCCTGTCCCTCGGCTCCGCCATCGAGTGACGCTTGGGTACCACCGGCAACATCACCGGGCTTGAGGAGCCACTCGCCAACCGGTTCCGGACCGGGTGCCTTGGACGCATTGAGAGCAGCCGGCCGCGTCTCACCGGGGCGGGTGATGGGCACTACGTTGCTCACTTCGCGCTCACTCAAAATTGAGGTGCCGAGTTCAATGACCTCGGCCGAAAGGTCGCGCACCTGGAGATCGGCAAACACACCTTCCGCAACTTCCAAGGCGGCGTCCTCCCGGCTAAAATCGGGGTTGTCCTCATCGTCGCCACCGGCCAGGGTCGCGATAGCACGCGCCCGACGGAACAGGCGCTCGGCTTCGGCTGACTCTCCCTGGCTGGCGCTGAGCTCGCCCAGGTTCTCGAGAATCGCGGCCACCTCAGGATGCCTGGAGCCCGAGAGTTTCTGCTTGATGGCCAGTGCTTGCTTGAAAAACAGCCCGGCTTCGCGCATGCGGCCCAGGGCAAAACAAACGCTGGCAAGATTATTAAACGATGTTCCGGCGTCACGATTCAGCAGGCCGTTATTGCGGGTCCATATCTCGAGAGCGCGAGTGAGCAGCGGCACGGCCTGCGCGTATTCGCCCTCGATGCGGCAGAGGATGGCCAGGTTATTCAGGAGGACGGCAATGACGGGATGATCGCGGCCGAGCGAGCGCTCCGCCACGTCAAGGGCTTTCCGATAGAGTCCTGCCGCCTCTGCAATTCGTCCCTGCTCGTAGTAGACGGCCGCCAGATTGTTCTGAGCCTGGCTTACACCGAGATCGTCCTGGCCGGGCTGGTCGGCCCGGATGGCCAGCGCCCTGTTGATCAGGGTCTCGGCCTCCGCGAGCTTGCCCTCGGCGCGGCACACTTCACTAAGATCGCTTAGGGCCGACGCCACTTGCTCTGCGGTCCCAGCCAACAGCTCCGCTTCCGCAAGCGCGTTCCGGAACTCCCGTTCGGCGACGCCGTAATTGCCGTCCTCAAAAGCTCGGCGGCCGGCCAGGGAGGCCGCCCTCCACTGCGGGCCCGAAGGGTCTGATTCCGAAAACAGGTGAAGATCGCTGCGGCACATCCAGCGGGCGAAGACACGGACGATCAAGAAAAGCCTCCAACAGCGATATTCTCCGTATTCTATCAGGAATCAAGTGGCCGGGAGTCGGGCGGCGGTTGTCAGATCACCCGGTTGGCCACATGGGAAATCGCTTCAGGCTTTGGAGCAGGGCTGGGCGGAGCCGGCTTGACGTTGTGCTCTCGACAATGATTCGGAAAGCAAGGCCGTCGAGAACCGCATAGAGCCTGCCCCAGGGGAGGATTCCCTTCCTCGAACAGTCGTGAGTGAGCATGGAGAGTGCTTTGCTGGCACGAGACGATCCAGTTTCCCGAACTGGGCGCCCCACCGTCGGCGACTTACCGTATAGGAATAGCCGGTCAGCTCGCGCGGGTTGCGTAAAGGTTTGGCGTGACATAACCGGGAAGCCAACATTGACAATTAATTCGGGAATTCGCAAGAATTAGGCTGACCCAGGCGTCCCCTGTTCGCACTCTCGTATTCCCGCTCCCAAAGCGGCCTGGATCGAGGAGTGCGCGTGTTTACCTCAGACCAGCATGCGAATTCGGCAACTGCCGGCCCCGATGCGACCAAGGGCCAGAAGCGTACGGAACTGCAGAACGAGGTATTTCCCGGTTTGCCGCATGTACCGGAGCCGGCGCAGTCCGGATTGTCGCATTCTGTCGGGCAGTCCTCAATCGAAGGATCGGGCAGCACCCTGAAAAGCTGCGAGCAGAGTCCCACAGCGGCTGTGGCGGAAGGACTCCGTTGCCAAGGGTGCGGGGCGCACATCAAGGCCGGAAAGAGATACTGCGCACGGTGTGGCGCGGCCACAGCGCAGAACGGCACTCAGCCGGCCGCTATTGCATCATCGCCCCCAGAACAGGAAAGGGAGCGAGTCGCTGAAGGGCTATCAACTCAAGGCGCGAGCCTGCCCGCGCCTTCGGACCAAGTGGAAGGTGGGGCGCCCGTGGATTCGGGCGCGACTGGCTTCCGTTCTTCTCCAGGTGTGTCCGCGGAACTGAAGCCGCCTGGCTATTTCCAGGGCGGCAGATCACGAGTCTTCAGTCCAAGAAGTGTAGGCTTGGTGAGCTGTCTCGTCGCACTGACGGCTGGCATTGCCCTCCTTTCCCGGTATCGCTTGACGGCCAACCACGAGAGGTCGGCCACGCTGACCCCCGGAACTCGCGCCGCCGGAGCATCTTCTCCATCCCCCTCAATCGTGCCTAGGAACGCCCCAGTTCCCGCCGAAACGGCTCCAGGACCCTCGCGACCGCCCCAACCTTTAGCTGCTTCGAGGGCCGGCAGCGACGTGGAAAGCCGCCAACAGGGCCCGCCGGAAACCGACCGGACAGACCCCCTCGCCTCTGGCCAGCCGCCGGGCAGCACGGCTCCCTCAACCGCCGTTAGGATTGCCCAATCCAGAGGCGAGCCGTTAAGCGAAGCAGATATTCTTTACCTGTTGCAGAACTACGTGTCTTCGGGCCAAGTGGAAGAGATTGCCGACCAGCTTGGCACTGACTTTCAACTGACACCGGCGGCGGCGCGCAACCTACGCCGGGCCGGGGCTGGTTCGTCTCTCCTGTCGGCACTAAGTCTCTCTGCGGTGCCCGCCCTTGTGGTCGCGACGAATCACCCCGAGGCTCTCATTTCTATCGACGGCCGCGCGGTCGCAAGCAACCACACGGATTCGACGCTGCGCCTTTCGCCGCTGGCGTCCGGCCCCCATCGGTTGAATGTATCGCTCACGGGATACCTGCCTTTTGAACGCACCGTGAATCTGACCCGCGGACAGGCCACTGAGGTGGAAGCGAACCTGACGCCCCTGCCGCCGCCAAACTTGGCTGGCCCGATGTCGGCTGCCTGGAACCCGGGCACGCTCGGAGGCATTGGTGGGCCGCCGCCCGCCGGCATGTCGACATCCATTGCCACACCGTCGAATCCGCTGAATGCCGGCGGTACCGCGCCTTCAGTGAAACTGAGCCGTCCGGATTTCTCGTTGGCTCACACCTCAACCGAGCATCAGGGGTGGGTGACGGCAGTGGCCTTCAGCGCCGACGGCCGTTTGCTGGCGTCTGGCAGTTGGGATAGGACGGTGAAGCTCTGGGACGTGGCGACGGGTCGTCAACTTCGGACTCTGGCCCCACGGGCGAGCGGCGTGGAAGCTATTGCCTTCAGCCCGAACGGTCGATGGCTGGCCTCGGAGAGCTCAGACAAGTCGGTGGACTTGTGGGATGTTGCCACTGGGCGCGATGTTCGCACCTTGATGAATCGCAGGCGGTCGGACCCCAATGCCAGTGGTTGGGAGTACTCTCTGGCCTTCAGTCCGGATAGTCGGTGGCTCGCATGGGGCACCGACAGTAGGACCGTTGGAATGTGGGACGTTGAGACTGGCCGTGAGATACGGGAGTTCAGTGGGCACCAGCGAGACGTCATGTACGTGGCTTTCAGCAGCGATGGCCGGTGGCTCGCCTCGGGCGATAACGGCAAGACCATTGACATCTGGGACGCGACAACCGGACGGAAGGCTCGGACGCTGGTTGGTCACTCGAAGGACGTTAACGCCGTTTCGTTCAGTCCCGACAGCCGCTCGGTGGCTTCGGCCAGTGATGACGGAACGGTCAGGCTCTGGGATGTGGCAAGCGGGGTCGCGATCCGGACCTTCACAGGACACACGAAAAGGGCAACTTCCGTGGCCTTCAGCCCCGACGGCCGCTACCTTGCCTCGGGGGGCTGGGACGATACGATCCGGATCTGGGAAGCGGTCACGGGCCGCGAACTGACTGTTCTGACCGAGCGTGCCCCGGTTTACGCCATTGCCTTCAGCCCGGACGGGCGATGGCTGGCGTCCGGAAGTGAGGATAAGACACTTGAAGTCTGGGCACTGAAAAGTGGTCCGAACCTCGCCCAACGCGCGTCGCAGTGACGACCTGTGCCGGACTTTGCGTGAGCGCGGGGAGTCCAATTCGGAAACGGAGAATCGATTATGATTACCAAAACACGTCCTGAGACCGCGTGGCGCCTTATTCAATCGGGGTCCCGTTTGCGGCGTTCGCTGATGGCTTTGTTAGTGCCTCTCATCCTGGCGGGTGCGGGCATTAATACGGCACGGGCCCAGACCCTGAACTGGGAGGGTCAGACTGGCATTTTTGTTACTCCGCTGGCTTACACCGTGCCCTCGTCCGACGGGGGCCTGGGCAAACCCGTTGTAGCCTATCACTACCTCGACGGTGGAAACGTACTGGGTGGCTTTCATCAGGTATCGATCACCGAGGGGGCGTTCAACTATCTTGAATTTGGTTACACGCGCGGGCTTCATCAGGATGGCAGCACCAGCGGCCTCAGCAACCTGTGGGGCAGCGGCTTCAACTCGTTTCATGCGAAGCTTAATCTGGTGCCCGAGGGCACCCGGAAACGCGGGTGGATGCCTGCCTTTTCCATTGGTTTCGTGGCGCGCACAAACGTACGGAACGTCGGCGGCGTGATGCAAGGAAAGGACACCAACAATGCGGACTTCTATATCGTAGCTACCAAGACGATTACCAAGGTTCGCAAGCTTCCAGTGGTGCTGAACGCCGGCTACAAGGAGACCAACGCGCCGCTGCTCGGGCTGGCCGGAAACTCGACAGCCTACCAGGGTCGGGCGTTCGGGGCGGTCGCCCTGGCACTCAAGGGTCCAGCCAAGAGTACTATCATGCTGGCTTCCGAGTTTCTGCAGGAACCACGCGACATTCAAGGCTTACCTGGCGCAGTAATACCTACGACGCTGACCTACGCAGTTCGCATCGTCCCCGCCGGAGCGTTTCCTACCCGGAGAGGCTGGAAAGACGAGAACCCGAGACTGAGTATTGATTTCGGGTTAGCGCAGGCTGCCGGCAGTATTATGCCCGGCGTGAATCTTAATGCACGGCATCAATTCGCCCTTGGTGTCTCTTACGGACTGTAAGATCCCGACTGGTGTCCTTACGGCATCAAGGCACCGACCCCAGGGCTGGGGTTCACTGCGACGGTTGTCGACATACCGCCCTCTGACCTGGAGCCTTAACGACGACCAGCGGCGCCGCCTGGCCCCTTCGGCAGACTGGTTGATGAACTCAAGGATGGCGCCTTCGCAGGGGGCGGCCTCCGCGCTGAGGCTGGCTGAAGGCACCGTGAAGTCCCAGTTTTCATCGCGCTCGACGAAAGCTCCGGGAAAAAGTGCGGGTAATGGACCCGGCTTCTGGGCTGCGCACGCTACCAGGGCGAGGGCGGCCGTCATCCACAATCAGAAGGTAATTCGACGGCTTCCGCCAGCGGGACCGGACTGGCGTGCCGGCCGGGGCTTTCCTTCCGGCTGCCGTCGAAAGTGTAAAGGGTCTCTCAGGTTCTGCAATTCGCGGTAGTAGTACAGGGCCGTCGGGTGTCTGTCTTTGAAGCTCAGCCTCTTGAGGAATGCGATTTCCGCGTCGGTAACACCGTCGCTCAGGGAAGCATCGCCAAGAAACTCCTTGAGTCCCGGTTCGTCCGCAGGAGGTCCGTCGGATTCCCGTTCGACGTATTCAAACTTCTTCGGCCGCCCGGGCGCCACTCTCCGGTTGAGGACGATTTCCACGCCGAAAGTTCCGAGGTCGATGTCCCACGATTCGATCAGCGGGTCCAGGAACGACAAGCAGTTCGCCATGGAGATGTCAAAAATCCCCGTGTCGAGGAACTCGAGGATGGCGACGCGCATTTCTTCGTAGCTGCGATTACTGAGCCTTCCCATGAGGCGCAGCCAGTTTTCGCTTTCCAATTCTTCCTTGGCCACCCCTTTGGTCACGTCGAGAAGCTTCTGAGTGACCAGCCGCTCGAGCTCTCCGAAGGGCTGCTTCTCGAAGATCCCTCGAATTTCTTTTTGCCGGCTGGCCTTGCATTTGCGAAGTACCAGTTCCCGGACTCCACCAAACAGCGGAACCGGCCGGTCCGTCAGCTTCTTTCGTAGCTCCGACTGCTGTTCCAACTCCGCCAGTTTCGCCAGTTCACCGTTGCGGAGTTTCAGGAACCCAGCCATTTTGTCGTAAATATCCGTCCGGCCAGGGGCCGGGGGGGCCTTTTTGCGAGTCAGGAGCTGGGAAACATAGGACTCCGTCACCTCAGCGGCGCGGGCCAGGTCGCGCTGCTCCAAGCCGAGGTCTTCCAGTCGTTGTTTGATCATCGAGGCAAAATCCATCGGGTCCTCAGCTTAACTCCGCAAGATTAATCGGGTTAACATCGTCTCAAATTTAACTTGACATGTCCAGTGAATTCACTCATAGTAGTTAAGAACACGGAGCCTCCGCTCCGCCTCTCCAGATCCCCTGAACTAAGTCAGGTTATCTGAATCGCACCTCTTAGAGACAACCGAGGAGCTTGCCATGTTCGCCCGAAGTGTCTACATGCACCTGAAAGCCAACTGCGTTGCGGAGTTCACCGAATTAATCGATGACAAGATCATCCCGATGCTTCGAAAACATGAGGGCTTCCAGGACGAACTTGCATTCATCGTCCCAAACGGGACCGAAGCGGTTTCAATCACTCTGTGGTACCGGCGAGAGGACGCAGAGAATTACGGCCGAGGAGGATACTCGGAGGCGCTGCGAACCTTGGCGAAGGTAGTGGAGGGAAGCCCTCAGGTTCAAACCCACGAGGTCACTAACTCGACATTCCACAAGATCGCGAACCGCGCAGCAGCCTGAGCCCGGCAGGGCACCTATTGGCATGGGCGCCTTGGAGAAGTCCGAAGGAGTGAGGCTGATGGTACAAACAATCAAGGCCGGAACCGTTCTCATCAAGGAGGGCGTCGTCCTGCCCGACTCCCTGCAAATCGAAAGCGAGCCTTACTCGAAGGGATGGAGACTGGTCCAGAATCTCGATGGTGGCGGCCTGGACCGAAAGGCGCAGGAGGCGGGCTGGACTTTGTTTTTCGTGGCGGGTGAGATCAGCTCGACTGTCCTCGGCTCCGACTCCGAAGGATCTGCAGGCAGGGCTGTCGATAAACTCACGACCAAAATGAATGGGTTCAATTGCCTGGAGATATCTCAAGTCGCTGGCAGCCGCACCCTTGGGCTGCCTTCCGTGACCGCTTCGGGCCACGCGCGACATATCCAGCAGAGCATGTTTCTCGTTGAACACAAGCAACCTGTGAATGGTCTCGGTGGCTGAACCCGGTTGCAACTTCGGGCCGGGCTGACGTTGATCGCGGCGCAACACTGGCGATGAACTGGAGCGCATTATGTCGGAAAGAAGCGGTGACAAGGCTAGGTTTGGCCGGGTACGGAAGCGCAAGCTTCTCATGCGGAAACGCAGTCGAGAATTTCGCAGGACGCTGGAAGCAAGGCGACCGAGCGCGACTGGACCACTGTCTCCCGGGATCGAAGCCACACCATAACTTCGCGCAATGGCAAGGCACCAACTCCCGTGAGGAGGAGATTCCAATGACCAATAGCCGCAGTGTCGTGCTAATTTTCGGTGTCGCGCTTTTGTCAGCGCCCTTGATTTGTGCGCAAGGCCTCCGACCGTCTGGGTCGGCAACAATTCAGCAACTCACTTTGCAACCCCAAGCCGTGCTCGCCGGCCTTTCGTTCCAGGTGGATTCGATCCCGCCCTCAGCGCAACTGCCCGACCTTTCCCGGTACCGGGAATTCCGGCTTGGAATGACTCTGCCCGAGGTCACGAAGCAGACCGATACGGACCCGTCTGAGGTCACCGTGGTCCACCAGCGGCCGGTGCTGATTCAGGAAGTGGACTGGCGCCCCTCAACCGCCCTCGAGTCCTCTTCAGCGGCGGATCCGCTTGAGAGCGTCAACTTCAGTTTTTGCAGCGGCGAGCTCTTTCGAATGGTGGTCAATTACGCTGAGGACCGAACCGAGGGTCTGACCGAGGCAGATCTGATCAAAGCTATCTCGTCATCGTACGGTGTCGCAGCGCGGCCTGCCGGAAAAACGGCGCTCGTTTCGTTGTCCCTGACCGATTCCTCCACCGAAAAGGTGTTGGCACGCTGGGAAACGGCGCAATACTCGGTCAGCCTTTTCCGTTCCCCCGGGCGAGTCAAGCTTCGGAATCCTTCTTCTTTCGAAGCGACTGGATGCCCTGGCACGGACGGCTGCCACGGAAGGGGCCCGGATCGACGAGCGCGAGGCTCCCGAAAGGGAGATGGCGCGCCAGAAGCAGCAGGATGACGACGATCGTGCTGCGCAAGGGAAGGCCAAAGAGGCGAATCAAGCGGCCTTTCGTCCTTAGCTTAACGCGACAGGGTAGATTCTGGCTCGGGGTAGGGCTGCCTCCCGGATCGCCCAGGGCGCATTGCTTGCCTGAAAGTGCGGCCGGCTCTTTCACGGAAACACAGACGGATTTATCGGGCGGAACCCCAAAAGGGCCTACCCAACTTGGAGGATGGAATGTCTAAACTTTACGTAGGAAATCTGCCTCACAGCGCAACGGACAGCAGTCTGAGTGAGTTCGTCACCAACGCCGGCTTCAATGTGGCGTCGGCATTGGTCATTAAGGACAAACTGACGGGCGCGGCGAGGGGATTCGGTTTTGTGGAGCTATCGGAAGGCGAAGACCTTCAGCGGGCAGTCACCGGTCTGAATGGCCAGTCGCTCGAAGGCCGGGCGTTGACCGTTAACGAGGCGCGCCCACCACGTACCGGCGGCTTCTCCGGACGGAACGGTGGCGGCCGGGATCGCGGGGACTACAGGCGCGATTACTAAATCGGGAGGTGGGACATGGAGTTGAAGGCCGGGCAATACGTGCGCCATGCCAAGTACGGGTGGGGCACGATCATGGATCACGATCGTGAGCAGACACTCGTTTGCTTTCGCAGAATCGGCATCAAGAGGCTTCAGGCCGGTTCTGCGACCTTTGTTGCAATTGGCGGGGAGGCGTCCAAGAGGAAACCCCCTGTCGTGACCGGAACCGGCCGGGCGTCCGGCCGATCTGGCTCGGGCCGTTAGAGTGATGAGGCGGGCGTGGCGCGCTTGATCTTGCGTCAGTCCGCTCGGCAACTTGAAAAGGACACCTCCAATAATCTGAGGTTGGCTGCTCTCAGATTCGTCGGGTAACCAGCGAACGCTTCGCTAGGGGCCTCGCGAGCGATTCAGCACCGAGTCCCGATCTGAGTCATGGGACCATTGCCTTGTCATCTGCCAACCGCGGCTTGAAGCGGAGGAGACCCTTCCGGCCCAGTCGCCGAGTCTGATGCGCTTGGACTTGGTGCCGCTCGCTCTGCCGTCCTGGCAGACTTCTGCTTTGCATCACTTCAGGTGAACTCGTGGAAACAGTATCCAAAATCCAAAACATTGCGTTTCTCGGCGACCACTTGCCGCGCAAGTGTGGCATTGCCACGTTCACGACCGACCTGCTTGCGGCGGTGGCCGCGGAGTACCCTGACAGCCAATGCTTCGCGGTGCCCGTCAACGACATCGCTGGCGGCTACAAGTACCCCGACGTGGTTCGGTTCGAGATCGAGGAACAGGACTTGCCGTCCTACCGGCGCGCGGCGGACTTCCTGAACATCGGCAACATCGACATGGTGTGCCTGCAGCACGAGTTCGGGATTTTCGGCGGGCATGCAGGCAGCCACGTGTTGGCCTTGTTGCGCGAACTGAAGATGCCGGTCGTCACCACGCTCCACACGGTGCTGCGCGAGCCGAACTTTGATCAGCGGCGCGTGATGCAGGAATTAGTCACCCGCTCGACGCGGCTGGTGGTCATGACCGAGCGGGGCAAGCAGATGCTGCAGGAGGTCTACCAGGTTCCGCCGGCCAAGATTGATCTCATTCCGCATGGCATTCCCGATATCCCATTTGTCGATCCAAATTATTACAAGGACCAGTTCGGCGTGGAAGGCAGAGTGGTGTTGCTGACGTTCGGCCTGCTTTCACCGAACAAGGGGATCGAAAACGTGCTCAATGCCCTGCCGGATATTCTGGCGAAATTTCCCGAGGTTGTTTACATCGTGCTGGGCGCCACCCATCCGAACGAGCTGCGCGAGCGAGGCGAAGCCTACCGTCTAAGCCTCGAGATCCTGGCCAAAAAGAACAGGGTCGAGAAAAACGTCATCTTTTACAATCGCTTCGTCGATCTCGAAGAACTCAAGGAGTTCATTGGGGCCGCCGACCTTTACATCACGCCGTACCTGAACGAGGCCCAGGTCACATCAGGGACGCTGGCTTATGCGTTTGGCGCGGGCAAAGCTGTAATTTCGACTCCGTACTGGCACGCGGCCGAACTCCTGGCAGACGACCGCGGCGTGCTGGTGCCTTTCGGCGACTCCAAGGCTATTGCCCGCGAAGTGGTAGGCCTGCTGGGCGACGGAACCCGTCGGCACGCCATGCGCAAGAATGCCTACAAGCTGGGCCGGGAGATGGTGTGGAGCAATACGGCGCGCACTTACATGCGGACCTTCGAGCTGGCGCGGCTTCAAGGTGCCGCCCTTTCTCGAAAATCTTTTGCCACGAAAACGCTTGACCAGCAGCCGCAAGACTTGCCGGAGTTGAAGCTCGATCATCTTTCGCGGATGACCGATTCCACTGGCATGTTCCAGCACGCCATTTTGACCGTGCCCAACTTTTCCGAAGGTTATTGTACGGACGACAATGCCCGCGCTTTCATTCTCGCCGTCCTGCTCGACGAGTTGGAAGAACAGCCGGAGCGCGTGCGGACATTGGGTACCACGTATGCCGCCTTCTTGAATCATGCCTTCGACCCCAATACGAGACGTTTCCACAATCACCTGAGCTTCGACCGCCACTGGCTCGATGAACAAGGGTCGGAAGATTCTCACGCCCGGGCGCTCTGGGCGCTGGGCGTGGGCGTGGGACGTTCGCCCCATCGGAGCTTCCAGATCATGGCCGGACAGCTCTTCGCGCAGGCGCTGCCGGCAGTGACGGAATTCACCTCGCCGCGGGCGTGGGCGTTCAGCCTGATGGGGATTCATGAATACCTGCGGCGCCTCGGCGGGGACAGCGTGGTGAACCAAACCCGCGAGGTGCTGACCACGCGGCTGATGGAACTCTTCGACCGGGCCGCCCAGCCGGACTGGCCATGGTTTGAAGAGGTGTTGACATACGACAATGCCAAGCTGGCGCACGCCTTGATTTTGAGCGGACAGGCCACCGGACAACAACCGGTACTTGAACGAGGCCTGCAGGCGTTGCGCTGGCTGGTGGCAGCCCAACACTCTGAGAACGGCCATTTGCGCCCTATCGGCAGCAACGGGTTTTACCGGCGCGGCGGGCTCCGGGCGAACTTCGATCAGCAGCCCATCGAAGCGCAGGCCATGGTCTCAGCCTGTCTCGACGCCTACCGCATCACTTCTGATCCCTGCTGGTACGACCAGGCCCAACGTGCCTTTGACTGGTTCCTAGGCTGGAACGATCTCGGACTGGCACTGTACTCGCCGAGCACCGGCGGCTGCCGCGACGCTTTGCATGTGGACCGCGTGAACGGCAACCAGGGGGCGGAGTCAACCCTAGCTTTTCTGCTGTCGCTCGCCGAAATGCGGATCACGCAAAGCACCAGGATGGTCTTTCACGATCCCGCTTTGGAGCACCTGTCAGCCTTATGAAGCCCGTCAGCGTCGAGCGCAGCAACATCGTGCTCTATCCCGACCGCACACGCGTGCTGTTGCGTCCCTTCCATGCCATGAGCGACCAGCGCGCCATCACCATCTGCGCGGAGGTCGCGGCTCTTCCTGAGTGCGAAGTCCGCGCCCTGCTCGGCCAGATTCTGGCGGAGTTCGGCGAACGCCACCTGGACATTCGCGAGTTTTTCAGAACGCGCTTTGAGGAAGTTCGGCCTTACTTGCTTACCGAACTGAAGGCCGACGGGCCGTTCAAACGGCGTTCGGATGACGCCCGACCCGCCTTGAGCGCGGCCGACAGACTTTCGGAAGAACGCGAGCTGTTGCTGGGGGGGTATTTCAGCCATGAGTATTCGCTCGAGGCCGCGGCGCTGTTCAATCCTTCGATCGTAACGCACCCGGATCAATCGGGCGTCCCTCCGGGGTCACTCCGTTTTGTCCTGAGCCTCAGGGCTACGGGTGAAGGGCACGTTTCCTCGATCGTCTTTCGTACCGGTTGCCTGGACTCGAACGGCCATATCAGCATCGACGTGGACAGCCGCTACTGCGTTGAGCCAGAGCCCGCGTCGAACGTCACCTACGGCAAGCAACTCTTCGACCGGAAGCTGCATGATCTTGGTCTGGCGGGTGGGTTTAGCCAGCAGGTTCTCAACGCGTTCGGAGATTCGTTCACGCTGGACGGGCTGCGGGCCGGCCTCAGTCTGGCCGTCGACCAGCTCCGGACGCCCAGTGCGGAAACCGAGGCGGTGGCCCGGGAAATCCTCACCCTCGCGCAATCCAACTACGAGGTGCAGTTCGCGCCGGACTCGCATTTGTCTGAGCGCGTGCTATTTCCCGCTACACCCTCGCAGAGCAACGGGATCGAGGACGCCCGTTTTGTCTTATTTCACAACGAAGACGGAACACTAAAGTACTACGCCACTTACACGGCTTACGACGGCAAAGCGATCCAGCCCCAGCTCATTGAAACCTCGGATTTCCTTCGCTTCAAATTCATCACCCTCAGCGGTCCGGCGATTGAAAACAAGGGCATGGCCCTCTTCCCGCGAAAGATCCGCGGCCAATACGCGATGCTGAGTCGGCAGGACTACGAGAACATCTACGTGATGTTCTCCGATAATCTGCATTTCTGGCGCGATGTGCAACTGGTCCTGAAGCCCGCGTTCCCGTGGGAGTTCGTTCAGCTGGGCAACTGCGGGTCGCCGATTGAAACCGAAGCGGGTTGGCTCGTGCTCAGCCATGGCGTGGGCCCGATGAGGAAGTATTGCATCGGCGCCTTCCTGCTCGATCATGACGACCCCACGCGAGTCATCGGGCGCCTCCCCGAGCCTCTGATCGCGCCGAGCGCGAGTGAGCGCGAAGGATACGTCCCCAATGTCGTATACTCCTGTGGCAGTCTTCTGCATGGGCGACGGCTGATAATCCCGTATGGAATCTCCGACTATGCGACGACGTTCGCCACCGTCTCGCTCGACGGGCTCCTGGCTGCCATGAAGTAACGAAGGTTGGTTTGATTATTTTGGACGCTACGGGCCTCCGTCGCCCGGGTCTTCCGCAGGGCAAGGCGGGCTCGGCTTACTGTCCATTGCCATGAGGCAGGAGTAATAGACTCCGCGAGACAATGGAGAAACCGCTCTGGACCCTGACTGTCCTCTACTTATGCGGCTTAAGTGCTACATTGAAGATTTGGTAGCGCTACCGGGAATCGAACCCGGGTTTTGAGATTGAGAATCTCACGTCCTGATTCATCATTGTAGATACTTGTAGGATAAAGACTTCCGTCGATGGTGTCCACGTTGAGGAAAGGACTCCGGGCCTCCAGACGGGCCTGACGCCGAACACGGCTCGGACAGCCTCTCGGGCTGCACGCCGAGTGTTGGCAGGGCCTGTCACATAATCTGTTAACCAATCCCTATCTGTTAACCAATCCCTTTAAAATGGTTGAATCCGCCGAAGAGCAGCAGCGCCATGGATTTCGCTGGTTCTTGGACGGCAGTTGACCGGCATGGCGCGTATACTCAAAGCGCAGCATCATCTCGCGATGGTCAAGGAGTGGGCCAGTGAGACGCAGAACCTTTCTGAAAAGCACTGCGATGGCGGTGTTGACGTCACGGGTGGACGGCGCGCGCTTCTTACGCGCGAGCCCGGCTGCGCAAGCCAGGCGAATCGCATTTGGCGGCATTCAGATCGAGTGCAGTACCTACAGCCATATCCGTGCCCGCATGGAAGACTTCACGGTCACAAGAGGCCACGGTCTGGCAGAGGATCCCTTTTTCAGTTTGCTGAAAGCCTACCCGTACCCGTTTCAGCCGACTCTTCTCGCGACCGCGGTGCCCGGCGGACCCGTCGAGCGGCAAACCTACGACCAACTGAAGACGGAATTCCTCCAGCGTCTGAAGGCGTTGCTCCCACTCGACGGCCTCTACCTGGCGATGCATGGTGCCATGTACGTCGAGGGCATGCAGGACTCGGACGGAGACTGGATTGCCGCCGCGCGCCAAGTGGTCGGTGAGGATTGCCTCATGACCGCGAGCTTCGACCTCCACGGCAGCCTCAGCCGACGGACGATCGACACGCTGGATATGCTCTCCGCCTTCCGCACGGCTCCGCATATTGACCGTGAGGAGACGGCCAAGCGGGCCTGCGACATGCTGGTCCACTGCCTCGACCAGCAGATCAGACCGACGATGATCTGGTCCCCGATTCCGGTCCTGATGCCGGGCGAGCGCAGCAGTACCCTTTACGAACCGGCGAAGCGTCTCTGGGCGCAACTGCCCGCCATGAACGCCGCGCCCGGGGTGCTGGACGCGTCACTGCTGGTCGGTTACGTCTGGGCAGATGAACCGCGGGCCACGGCCAGCGCTGTCCTGACCGGTACGAAGCCTGACTTGTTGCGGACCGACGCCCTCTCGCTGGCGCAGCAATACTGGGACGCGCGCAAGGAGTTCAAATTCGGAGTCCCCACCGGAACCCTCGACGATTGCATTACGCGCGCACAGGCCCTCCAGACGAAACCCGTCGTGTTGTCCGACTCCGGAGACAATCCGACGGCCGGAGGTACGGGCGATCGCGCCGACGCCCTGGCGGCGCTCCTGCGGCATCGTGTGCAGAACGCCGTGATCGCCGGCATTGCTGACCGGCCGGCGACGGAAGCGTGTTATCGCGCAGGCGTGGGAGAGACTCTGCCCCTCACTGTCGGAGGTACGCTCGATCCGGCGGGCAATCCGCCCGTGCACGTCACCGCCAAAGTGATTTTCCTGCTAAAGACCGATCAGTTGCCCGAGCGCCAGGCTGTCGTCCAGGTCGACGGTATTTCGGCAGTCCTCACGGCAAGGCGGCGTCCTTTCCACGAGATTCGCGATTTCACCTCGCTGGGGCTGGAACCGACGACCTTCAAGATTGTCGTTGTGAAAGCAGGATATCTGGTCCCGGAGATCGCCCAGATCGCAAACCCGAATCTGATGGCGCTGACGGATGGCGCCGTCAATCAGGACATCGAGCATCTCCCCCCAAACCGGTATCGCGTGCCCACATACCCGTTCGTGCCCGACCTGCAGTGGAAGCCCCTTGTGGTTGTCGGTGCGCGATCCCCGCACCGCGACGCGTGACGCGGGCAGCCCGTCGTATCGTCCTTGTAAAGAGTCTTAGTCCAGGTTTGGCCGCCGTCACGGGTCAAATAGACGCCGCGATGAGGATCGGGCGCATAGGCGTTCCCGAGCGCCGCCACAAGCGCCACATTGGGGTCGTTCGGGTCCACAAGTATCGCCCC
>DASZIG010000085.1:0-124134 GCA_035949375.1 Terriglobia bacterium
TCATTTAATGGACCCAGCTGTGGCGAGAGCACTTATACTACGATCCCAAAGGCCGGGTGTCAACAGCGCTCGCTTCGCTTTCTCAGCCGGCGCCACACCGTGGGATCGATAGGTAGTGGCGTTGATCGTGGCACGGTGACATCGATGAACCCGCCATGATAGGAGATTTCGCCATACCGGAACAAGCGCGCCAACAACGCCAGGGCATGCTGCGCCAGCACGCTGTTGACGAAGCACTCTTGTCGCTGCAGAGCCTCAATTGCGCTGCAACTCGGCTCGTTGTCATCGTCCAGCTCCGGCCTGACGATTTCCTCGAAGAGTTCAGCTACGGTACGCAGGCGCACTCGCGACCGTCTGTTCCTGGCGTTCAACGGCTCGCCCAGCACAAACTGGCCCGTGGACACCGAGTTTCCTAAATCAAGCCAATAGTCGACATCGCTCTCGTTGGTGGTGGCGGCTTGAATCGCGGCCCGGCCCGCTCGTGTGTCGACGCATCCGATTACGATATCGACTCGGTCGATTTTGTCGTGTGACCCCAAGTGGGCCGGCACAGCCTCCCAGTCAACACCCCAGAAGACGTTGAGGCGATTCACCAGCACGACCACTTTATGCAACCCCGTCTCTGACCGACTGAACGGTTGGCGTACGCAGTTGGTAGACGAAATAGTGTCACTATCCATCAGCGTGACCTGCAGGCCTCCGGGATGGCCGTTTGCGATCATGGCTTGGTGGAGGTAGGGAAGCCCGGCCGCGACGGAGCTGCCGGTACCTCCACAGCCCACCACGAGGACCCGGACCCGACGACGGAGCAGTTCACTGTGGATTGTGTGGGTCTCCATGGTTCACTGCTCCTCGCTGCTGTCGACAAACTGCCGCAGGCTCTGTTTGGCGTCCGTCAGGAACTCAGTCGGAAAACGATTTTCGCGGTCCTCCAGACTCAACCACAGGCCGGCGAAACCCTGGGGGTGGGTGGTCAGCCGCACGGCGCCGGAGGGATGTGTGAAAGAGCTGGAAAAGAATGCGGTCTCCCACTGCGAGATGCTGTCCGCCGTCACCTCCTGCGGTATCCGCATTGTGCCGGCGCATACCAGGCCTCTCGAACCCTCAGTGTTCCAGTAGGGCGCGGTCTTGAGCGGCGTGTTTGCATCTGGCCTCACGTCGTGCTCCAAGGCCCGCACGAACAGTTCATGCCGGCAGACCTTGAAGACCAGCGGAGGATGTGGATACATGCGGCCGTTCAGCCTGGCCGCCTCTTCCGTGCCGCCACCGAAAAACATCACCTGGCGCTGTGCCGCGCTCCACCAAACGATCGAATCCGCCGTCCGGACAAGCACGTTGGCGGCCAGGATCTCAGGCGTGATTCTCGATCCGAGGCCTCGTGCCAGAGTCCGCAGAAAAGCGGTGGTCAGTGGCTGTCCGGGTCCCAGATACGGGGCCTGATTCTTCTCCCCCCGCACCTCATGGAGGGTGGCGAACGCGGCCGAGTCGTCCCGGTAAATCAGTACCGCTTGCTTAAGCGTGAATGAGCGTCGCGAGCCGATTCTGATGTGTGCTTCCATTGGATTCTCCTCAAGACTGGATCACCCAGCGCTCGGAGCCCGGCATCAAGTCGATGACGCGACTGGCAGCAGCGAGCGTGTTGCAGATCACGCCGAAGGTCCGGAATGCCTGCCGAACGCTCTCCGGCTGGTGGGCATTGAAGGGAAGGGTCACGCTCGGCTCCGGCGTCACTTCCATCATTGTTTGCCCTTCTTCATCGAAGCAGCCTTCAACCGCGTCGCCCTCCACAAACACCGCCAGCAGGCTGGGCAACGGAGGGTTTGTATCACACAACTCCTCGCGCATCCGGTCGGTCAGCTCCGGCCGCTTCGCGTGCCCAGAAATGCCCGCCAGATCGAGGAGGGCGTCCACCAGAAGCCCCGCCTGCGTTTCTCCCAGTTGCACTCGCACCTCTCGCAGCTCTCGACGGCTAAGCGGGTGTCCCTTGATGCAAGCCGGAATACATCGCTCGACGTCCGGAATCTCGTACTGGTCCTCATCGGCTTCGCCCTCGATCCAATCTTTCAGCATGGTCACCCGGTCCTCAGCATCGTGGAAATCATAAATGCGCACCCAGACATTCAGCGCGTGGGCGAACAGGCTGTAAAAGGTCGCCGGCAACCGGGGATGGGCTTTCTCGAGCACTTCCAGGGTGGGGCCGAGAACCACGAACCCGCAGCGGTCGGGATCGACCGTTAGGTACAATTGGGTTCCGTCAGGGTTCTCTTCGTTCTTGTCGGAATACTCGTCGAGATTGCTTCCAAGCGTGGCGTAAAGGTCAAAGCGCCGCCGAATCGCGCCGCCTCCGTGGGCAGCGATCCACCGCTCGATCGTCCTGAGCACATACGCTCCAGGATCGCGATGGGCCAGGGGCCAATCCTCCGGGGCAGCCAGATCGAGCCGCACCAGCGTGCGTGCCAAGACGATGAAGGCCGAGTCGCCGGCGGAGTATAGGTGCTCCAGCGGTACCCCTTCGAGACGCGGGATGGCCAGTTGATCTCCGGTCCCCATCAAGTCAGCGGCGGAAGCCAACCGGGCGGCGGCGACAGGGGTGATCCCTTTTGCCAACGCCCCGTCGCTCCCAGCGCCTCGGTTAGCAGTTTCGTCGCGTTTTGATAATCGGTGCATCGTGCAAACCTCGCGATCAGAGTCTGGTTTCGGGGATGGCGGTCCCCGGCTAACAGCTCCAGCTCGCCGAGGACCGCCTGTTTGGCCGCCTCCTTTCTGCGCGTCTGGCTCATGGCAAGTTACCCCTTGGCGCCAATGGCGCGAACGAAGTTGTAGCGGAGCTTGTCGCCGACCGCCTCCGGTCCAGTGATCGAAGCGGTGGCGATGTCCGGGTACATCGTTGCCAGCACGGACCGGACTTGCTCGGGGCTAAGCTTGGGGTCAGGATCAGGAAGTTTCACGCCGTTAAAACTGAACTCCCTGGTTACAACGCCAGTTTGCATGTGCTTTCACCTCCTGCTGCTGCTGCCGCCGCCGTCACCGTCGGACTGTGCTCGCCGGAAGCCGAAGCCGCGGGCTGCGGGCCTCCGAACAATGTCATGGTCGCGGCCGGCGGAGGCGCCGGTGGCGGTGCCGGCGCCGAGTCAGTGTTAGCAGCCGGCTTGTCTGTTGCTTTCTTGCCTCGCTCAGCGGCCTTCTTGCGAGCCTCTTCCTGGGCAGCCTTGGCTGCAGCTTCCATTTCGGCTTTGGCTTGGGCCAGGGTGCTGCCGAGTTGGGTGTGGCACTCGACGTAACCAGCCAAGTGCTTCCCCAGTTCGGCGTCGAGCTCCTCCGGCGTGCCGGTGTAGCTCAACGGCGTGGTGAGCGCCGGGTTCTCATCGTCTTTTGCCTTTTTGGGTATCATGCAAACACGGATGGCTTTGTCGTCCTCACGGGCCACGGTGATCATCACGGTGCGTCCCGAGAGCATTGGCATCAGTTCAACAAACACGTGTCCTCCTTTTCTTTTTCAGATTTCCTGGTGGCCAGGAGCTTGTTTTTGGTTCAGGATTCCCTGCAGCCGGCTCGGTCTCGAAGACATTCCGGTCACCACCGGAACGCGTGCTACACGCTTGGGGCATGTAAGACCAGACGTCAGGGATTTTGGCCTCCCTCACTCATGGGTTCGAACCTAAGAGCTTGTGTCACCCGAGCTCTTCGTCCCATCGGTCTTCTCGTGCTTATCCAAACCGCACTGCTCTAAGGCGAGAAAAATTGCACTGCCCGGAAGACTTGTGACCGAGATTCCCGGGCGCGCGCCCGGTGCAACGTGTCAACGGCCTCAAGGTGTGAGCGCCACAAAAGGAGGTGTGGCTCCAGGTGAGGGCCGACAACAAGTTACGCGCAATCAACGGGTTGAGAGGCAACCGTTGAGGACGGACGATGATCGGGAACTGCCGCTACCGTTGTTCGCGATCATCATTTTGCCCACCGGGGCCCCGCCATAGGATCAGAATTGCGCAAATTTGACATCCAGTTTCTGGCTGCTGAGGATTGAGTTGGCCGGAGGTCCGCATTTGCTGGCTCACGAAGTCGCAGCACATGGGGAGTATCTGCGGCAATACAGACGTCGGTCGAGAGAGGCCCGACGCGAACCCCGCCTGGTCCCGGAGATTTGGGCGGGCCAATGCGCCCGGCAGACCCTGGAACTGAGCGCGGTAATGTTTTGTCAATGGCTGAGAACCAAGTCGGACATGGTCAAGCCTCAACCACAGGTCGAGAATGGACAATCGGGCCTAACAGAAGCCACGGTTATGACGAGTGAAGGACGACGAGCGCAGCGGGCGCGATGAGCACCGGCCGATGGGCACCGTTTTCCATGGGCACTGAAAAAACCGCGAGCATTCGCCGGTTCAGGCTGCGCGGGAGGTAAAGGACTTCACGATGATGACGAGCCAGAGCACGCTTCTCACGGTCCAAGAAGTTGCCGCAATCTTGAAGGTTCCGGTTTCCTGGGTCTACGAACACACGCGAGGAAACTGCCGAGAAAAGCTGCCCCACGTGAAGGTCGGGAAATATCTGCGCTTCTTTGACACTGACATCTCGAGCTATCTACACGCGATCAGAGCCCGAAACGGGGGAAGCCGACCACTCGCGTAGGAAGACGTGACCATCGGCAGGCAGTTGGGCGACCGGGTTCGAGGGAGCATATGCCGCAGGGGCAGTGTATACTTACTGTCGCAGGAAAGGGCGGGCGAACCAGCAACGGAAAGGATTCCGTTATGGTTCGTCGTCGTTACCAACAGGGCCATCTCTTCAAGCGCGGCACGCGATGGGTGGCCCGATTTCGTGAAATGCTCATTCAACCCGACGGCTCAACTCACACCATTCAACGCTCGATCGTCATCGCGACCATTCGTGACGTTCCCACCCGCGGTGAAGCCCGGCGGATTCTTGACAGCCGCCTGAAGCAGTTGACGCAAGGCGCTCCGAGGATCCAAACGGTTGGCACCTTTGCCGATTTTGCGGTCAAGTGGGAGGACACCGTACTCCCTACGTACCGAGCCTCAACACGCCAATTTTACGCCGGCGTCCTGCGGCGGCACCTCGTCCCGTATTTCGGGAAGTGGCGCCTCGCAGACCTTCGCACGCCGGACGTCCAGGTCTTCGTTAACCAAATGTCGAAACACTACGCACCGAGTGTCCTGCGGCACATCCGGGCCACGCTAAGCCAAGTGTTCAAGGTCGCCCGAGAGTGGGGTTGCATGGACAACAACCCGGCCTTGGGTATCAGGCTGCCGGCGAAGGGGAACGTCTTGCCCAAGGTCACCTACCAACCCGAACAAGTGCGGCAACTCCTGCTCTCGCTGCCAGAGCGCTATCGCACCATGGCGATCCTGGCGGCCGTGACCGGAGTGCGCGCTTCGGAGCTGTTTGCACTGAGCTGGACGGACATCGATTTCGAGCGGCAAGCGATACACATTCGGCGTTCCTTTTACCGCGGCGAATTCGGGCCACCGAAATCGAAGGCGAGCGAGCGGACCATTGCCATCGGTCCGGCCCTGGCCAATCTCCTCAAGTCGCACCGTCAAAACACGGCAGACTCGCGAGCGCTCGTCTTCCCAAACGCTGCGGGCAAGCCGTTCGAACCCAACAATCTCGTGAAAAGGGTCCTGCGACCCGCGATGCGATCGCTCGGTCTCCCGGAGACGGGGTGGAGAGGGTTTCGTCGTGCCGTCGCTACTGCTCTAAGCGAGCTGCGAGAGCCGGTCAAGACGGCTCAGCAGGTGCTGGGGCATTCTTCTCCGGAGACAACGTTGGGCATTTACGCCCAGGCCGTTGAGGAGTCGGAGCGGCGCACGATGATCAAACTTGAAGAGTTAATGTTCCCAAATGTTCCCACTTTTGCTGTTTCCGCAAACGGTGGGTCGAAGCTAATCAACTGAACGCCTGCCAGTTAAGTTGGCTGGGAGGCAGGGATTCGAACCCCGATACGCAGATCCAGAGTCTGCAGTCCTACCGTTAGACGACCTCCCAGTAATCAGCCAGTACCATAAGTAGTAGCTGGAGCGAGCGTTGATTGTCAAGGTGCGCCATTGCGCGCGCCCGCTGTGTGCGCGAGCCCGCTGTGGCCGTGCTGCTTCTCCTCCCTTCGCGTACGGCTGCTGCTCCCGTCTAGGCGGCTCCTCCTCCACCATGCTACGCTTGGAACTCAGCACAACGGGGGGCACTTCTGCTGACGGAGGTAGACGATGAAGCTCGTTGTGTGCTCGTTTTTCGCCCTCGCGTTGAGTGCGACGATCGCGCTGGCCGACGTGGTCACCCTCAAGAACGGAGATCGCATCACCGGGACGCTCGTGGACGTTAAAGGCGGAAACCTGGATCTGCAATCCCCCATCCTCGGCAGCCTGTCCATTCCTATGGCACAGGTAGCGTCTTTCTCCGCCGAAAAGCCTGTGGCGGTGCTGGTGAAGGGCCAGGAACCTGTCCAAGGACAGCTCACGCTGCAACCGTCGGGCGACTGGCAGGTGGCGGAGAACGGCAAAACGCAGACGATCGCGGCGGCAAGCGTGGACGTCATTATGCCTGCCGATGCCTACCAGAAGCTCGAAGAGCACACGGCGAAGCCGTGGCAGGACTGGAAAGGGAGTGCCAGCCTCGGATACAGCCTGCAGCGCGGCAACCAGCAAACCAACAACTTCACCACCACCATCAACGCCGTGCGCGAGGAGCCGGCCACGCCGACCTTTGAGCGGCACTGGCGCACGAATTTCGACTTGACTACGCTGCTTTCCAATTCCGAGCAGGCCGACAGCTTCGTGACCTCGCACACCCTGAGCACGGACGTGCGGCCGCAGTACCTGTTCACTGCCGACAATTTCGTGTTTGGCCTGGCCGAGTTCGATCACATCTCGACCCAGGGACTGTACTGGCGGCAGACGTACGGCGGTGGCTATGGACGCGACCTCATCAAGAACGCTCGCACTACTTTCAGCGTGCTTGGCGGTCTGACATTCGTACACGAGAAATTTTTTACAGGAGCATGGGACCAGACCGTTGACGCGCTGGTCGGCGAGAAACTCGGCTTCCAGATATCCAAGCGCGTCCGGTTGGACCACGATGTGAATTTTTACCCCAACCTCACCGACACAGGCCAATATCGGTTCGACACCTCGACCATGATTTCCGCCAAGGTGGCCGGCAAGTTTTCGCTCAACTCAGGTGTGATTGACCTGTATCTCAGCAATCCTCCGGTCGGGAACCGGAAGAACGACGTCACCTTCACTACAGGCGTCGGCTACACTTTCTGACACTACGAGCCTTGGGCCGGACGCGCTACACGTAAGCCTTATCCACATAGCACCAGCGCCAGTCCTGCCCAGGCTCGTTGGACCTCATCACAGGGTGTCCGGAGCTCTGGAAGTGGCCGGCAGCGTGCCGGCCTTTGGACGAATCGCAACACCCCACGTGCCCGCAGGTCAGGCACATGCGCAGCGCCACCCACTTCTCGCCGCTTTGCAAGCACTCCTGGCAGCCCGCGCCGATCGGAGTGACGTTGCGGATTTGATCGAGATGAGAACAGTTGTTTGCCAATTGAGTCCTCCTCCTTGTGCCTTGAGTGCGGCTAAGGGGCGGCCCTTGATGCGGCAGGATCCCTAGTCGCCCGGCACGACGTCGGCCTCAAGCACTGCTGCCGGTTCCAGATCCTGATCGGCGCTCTGAGCCGCGTTGCCGCTCATCAAGTTCGCCTTGTTTTCGGTCTGCCGTTGCTGCCGGCGCTCACGCTTCAGCTGCGCTTTTTCGCGCAGCTTTTGCTCCCGCTGGCGCTTCTTGAAAGTCTGACTCGGTTTTGCCATTGATCAACCTCACGCAGGATTCGCCTGCATCCGAATTTGGTTCGAAGCAGAGCGTCGGGCCGTATGCGCGCCCATAACCCGGGCGCGGCTGCCTTTTGGCTCCGCTCCAATTGTTGTCTTGGCCCAGGAAGCGCGACCCACGGCTGCAAGGGCGTTCACGACCCTATTTAATTTTACACAATTCGACCGGGCAACGGACAATTACCTGCACGGTTTGTTTGCGCCGCGGTCTTGTCACACGCCCCGCCGGGTCGGCCCGACGCTCCGTTGCTCCGCCGGCGTGAAGGTCAGGCATTCCCTCGCCTGATCTGCTAAACTCGCAGTCGCGTGGCATTTCTCTTCCAATCAGGCGCGATCGAGGCGGGTCGCCGGGCGGTTTCGGCTTCGGTCGCATGCCGGCCGAGGCTGCGCGCGCCGGGCTTGTCCGCGGCGGTGCTCATGCTGCTTGCGGCTGCCCTCGTCCGTGCCGAAAAGCCCCAGGATCTCAAGCCGCAGGGCTACGTCGACGATTTTGCCGGGGTGATTTCACCGGACGCACGCAGCCGGCTCACGACCCTGTGCACCGAGGTAGATCAGAAGGCCCAGTCTCAGATCGCGGTCGTTACCGTGCATAACCTCGGCGGCGACTCCGTGGAGGACTTTACCAACCGGCTGGGCGACCAGTGGGGGGTTGGTCGTAAGAGCAGCCGCGGCGTGCTGATTCTGCTGGCAATCGATGATCACCAGCACCAGTATCGCGTGGAGGTGGGGTACGGTCTCGAGCCGATCCTCAACGACGCCAAAGTCGGGGACTTCGGACGCGCGATCGTTCCGGCACTGAGGCGCAACGATTATAGCGGCGCAGTGCTGCAACTTACGTGGTCTGTGGCGTCCGTGATCGCGCAGGATCGCGGCGTGACCCTCAGCGGGACGCCGGTACGCGCGCCCGACGATTCGGGCGGATCCGGTTCTCTGCCGCCGGGCGTCGTGATCATCATCGTGCTGGTCTTCATCGTGGTCTTTGGACTGCTCCGCCGGTTCGGCCGAGGAGGACGCGGTGGCTGGTGGGGCGGCCCGGGGCCTTGGATTATCGGAGGCTTGGGTGGCTTTGGCCGCGGCGGGTTCGGCGGGGGTGGGTTTGGCGGCGGTGGGGGCGGGGGTGGCGGTTTTGGTGGCTTCGGCGGTGGCAGCTTCGGTGGTGGTGGCGCGAGCGGAAGCTGGTGATACGATCCCGATTTTTTCGATCTTGAATTTCAATTTTGAATCTTGACTGACGATGGTCACGCCGGCTGCGAGCCTCGAAAATGACGGCGAGACAGGATGGACCATGGATGAGCAATTGACAGAACTTGTCCGCGATCTGACCGAAGCCGCCGGGCCAAACCTGCTCGCCGTGATTCTTTACGGCTCGGCCGCGACCGGCGAGTTTCACGCCAAGCACTCCGACTTGAATCTGCTGTGTCTGTTCGACAAGCTCGATGCGGACACGCTGGCGCGGCTGAATCCCACCACGCGAAAATGGGTGCGTAAAGGCCATCCTCCGCCGCTCGTCTTCGCTGCTTCCCAACTGGCGCGCGCCGCCGACGTCTTCGCCATCGAGTTGCTCGACATCAAAGCCCGCCACAAGGTGCTTCGGGGCGCCGATCTGCTGGCCGGGATCGATGTGCCCCTGGCGCTGCACCACCTGCAGGTGGAACGCGAACTGCGCCAGGCCCTGGTGCGCTTGCGGGAGCATTATCTGGCAGGAGACGGTGACACCAAAGCCGCGCTCGGGCTCATGACGGCTTCGGTCTCGACATTTGCCACCCTGTTCCGGCACGCCACGGTCGCGCTCGGCGCCCCGGTCGCGGACTTGCAGAAGCTGTTGCGCAAGCGCGACTCGATCGACCATCTGGCGGCCATGCTCGGATTCAGCGCCGTCCCGTTTCACACCGCGCTCGACCTGCGTGAAGGGAAAATCGACGCAGGAAAAGTGGACGCCGGCGTACTATTCGGCGAGTATCTGGCCGCCGTCAGCATGGTGGTGAACGAGATCGACCGAAGGCTGGCCGATCGCAGCGGTGTATAAGGGCGGCTCGAGAAGGACGGCTCGAGCGATCTGCAAAGTAGAGGCGGCCTTAGGCCGCGAATTCAGGATCTCAGCGGAGGGTGGTTTATGAAAAAGCTCTTGATCGTTCTCGGTGTCCTGGTGGTGCTGGCCCTGATTTTCGGCAGCATGTACGTGAGCGCCCGCAACCAGATGGTGACCAAGAACGAAGCGATCAACGCCGCCTGGGCGCAGGTGGACGTGAACCTGCAGCGCCGCGCCGATCTCATCCCGAACCTGGTGGAAACCGTGAAAGGCTACGCCGCGCAGGAACAGACCGTCTTTGCGGACGTCGCCAACGCGCGCGCGGCCCTGCTATCCGCGCATGATCCCGCTGGAAAGATCGCCGCCAACGGCCAGTTGGACGGCGCACTCGGCCGCCTGCTCGCCATCGTCGAGAATTATCCCCAGCTCAAATCCAACGAGAATTTCATTCGTTTACAGGACGAGCTGGCCGGCACGGAAAATCGTATCGCCGTCTCCCGCCGCGATTACAACCAGTCCCTGCAGGACTACAACACCTTCATCGGCCTGTTCCCCAACAGCGTGTTTGCAGGATGGGCGGGCTTCCACCGCAACGACCACTATTTCCAGGCTTCAGCGCAGGCTCAGCAGGTTCCGAAGGTGGAATTTCCGGGGCCGCCAAAGTAAGCCACCGCACTTGAAAGTCTTCTGACTATTGCAGGCCGGCCTGTGCCAGCATTTGCAGGAACTGGTTCCGGGTGCGCATGTCGATCGACTCGGCCACAAGCTTGCCGCCGCGGTCGTAGACAAAGCTCTTGGGGATTCCGCCCACTTGAAACAGGCTGTTCACCTTGCGCCCGGGATCGAGCAGGACCGGGTAGGTCACCTTGCGCTCGGCGATGAAGGGATTCACCTTGGCCGCGTCTTCGTCGGAGATGGCCAGGATCACCAGGCCTTGATCTTTGAAGCGGCTGTAGAGTGCCTGGAGGTCGGGCATCTCCTTGCGGCAGGGCGGGCACCACGTCGCCCAGAAGTTCACCAGAACCACCTTGCCGCGCAGCGCGCCCAACGTCCACGCCTTGCCGTCGAGGTCCGTGAGCGTGAAGTCGGCGTGCTGGCGCCGCTCGTCGTCGGCCTCGAGTTTCGCCATGGCGGCTGCGAATTGCGGAGAGTCCACGGCAGCCTGCACATGCTCGTAGCGCGCAAGAGACGCGAGTTCGACGTACTCCATCGCCGGACCGTTCTTGGCCGCAGCGGGCGGCTGCTCCTCGACGGCTTTGGCCAGAGTGGTCGCCACTTCCTGGAGGTTCTGGTGTCCGAAGTCCCCTTCGGTAGAGAGACCCGCGAGGCCCATGGCCAGGTTGACCTTGTTCGGACCCGGCGGCAGCGCGCGAATCTGCAACGCCAGTTGCCGCGTGGTCTCGGCCCGGACTTCGTCCGGCAGGGCCCGCAAGCCGTGGAGTTGAGCCACAATGGGCTTCTCGGCGTCGTTCCACACGGGCTGCTGGCTTTGAGCCGCAAGCCGGGGCGTGTGGCACACAATCTGAGCGATCAGAAGAAGGCTGGCGGCAAAACCGGCAGACAGCTTGCCGGCGCAAGGTCGTGAGGTCATGGCACATCTTAACACCTGCCGCCGAGAGCTCACAAACCGCGCAATTCGCTAATCTCCCATTAGAACCTGAGCCTCGCTTGCAGTTCGATAACACGCCCTGCGAGGCCCGTCGACGCGGTGCCGAAAAGGGGATTTGCCACAGGCACGTTATTCGTATTCGAATAGCTGATCGTGGTGGAAGTGCTGCCGAAGGTGAACGGCGCCAGGTTGAGTTTGTTCAGGGCGTTGTAGAAATTGGCCCGTAGCTCGATCTTAGCGCCTTCGCCGAAGAATGGCAGGTTGGGAAGTCCGAAGCTCTTGGCCGCACTGAAATCGAGAGAGCTGAAACGCGGACCGCGGAAGCTGTTGCGGCCCACGCCGGGAAAGCCAAAGCCATTCACATCGAAATAGCTTGTGGCGGGGTTGGGAAAGTTGCCGGCCGTGGGCGGCAGGAACGCGGAGGTTGTGCTGTTCGTGCCCGCACCGCCGAAATAGCCGATCGGCCGGAGGGGGCAGATCGTCGCTGAGCCGAGCACCAGATTGCAGTCGTTGCTCGCCACGGCCGTCCAGGGGAAGCCGGAATGGAACTCGAATATGGGGTTGAGCTGCCAACCGCCCGCGATTCTGCCCAGCCAATCGTGCCTCTGGCGGAAAATCGGCAGATCCCAGACCCCCCAGGCTCGCACATAGTGAGTGGCGTCGAAGTCGGACGGCCCATATTCGGTGGAGTCGTCGGTAGGGTAAGTCTGGTTGGTGACAAAACCCGGGCCCTCGGCCGAGACCTCGTCGAGCGACTTGCTGTAGGTGTAGCTGAACGTGGCCTGGAAGCCGTGGCTGAATTGATGCTCAAGTTGAGTGACCAGGGCGTTGAAATTGGCGGTGGTGTCAGGAGTGAAGTTGAACACCGCGCCGATCAGGGTGCTGGGCTGCGGATAAAAATACTGCAGGTTCTGGATCCTCAGCAGATCGTGACTGCTGGAACCCTGATAGCCGACCGTTGCCACCCAGCCGCCCCGCAAGGCGTACTGAACCTGCAGGGAATACAGATAGATATACGGCACCGGCATGTTGAGCGGATTCGCGTAAACATTGGGCGCTGCGTACTGGCCCCCCTGGACGACTTCGGGCAGGTTCGTGGCGGGATTAAGCGGCGTGGCCAGACCAGGATCAGCCGGATAACTGACCGGATTGCTGCTCGACGACCCCAGCGTGTAGAGAATCTTGGAGTTGATGGTGGCGCCCGGACCGCCGCAGCAGAGGCCGTAGCTTGCGACGATGGGCGGGTTGTCACGCGTGTTGTCGAACGACACGTCGTCAAACCTGTCGTAGGCGATTCCAAAGCCGCCGCGGACCACGGCCTTCGACTGAAACATCTCCGGACTCCAGGCGAATCCGATCCTGGGCCCGAAGTTGCGCCAGCTGGCGTTGTACTGTTCGCCGCCAAGGACCGCTCTGGCATTCACCAGTCCGTCGGGACCCGAGCCCGGAACGATGTTCTCAAGCTGTCCACGCGCCTCACTCGGCGGGCCGTAGTAATCCCAACGCAGGCCCAGATTGAAGGTAAGGTTGGGCCTGAACTTCCAATCGTCCTGGATGTAGACGCCGTAGTCGCCTTCACGGTAGTAGCGGGCCGTGATGGGAGCAGCGCCGGTGATGGGGTTCACTTCGATCTGTTCGAAGACCGGAGCGCCGTTGGCGAAATCCCACGGGGTATTGAACACGATGTCGGGCCGCGCGCCGCCCAGCAGGTTACTGTTGTCCTGCTCGCGATCGATTTCAACTCCCATCTTGAGCGCATGCTGGCTGTGCTGGGTCGAAAGCTGATCGCGAAAAGAGAACGTGTTCTGCGCGAAAATGCCGGGCGAAGTGTCGCCCTGCGCAGCTCCATACCGAATGCGCTCGGCAAAGGGCAGGAAGTTCTGAAGCTCGGTGCGCGGAATCGCCCAATCGATCTGGGGATTGGCGGAAATGTCGTTGTAGGCATACCGGGTGAAGTTAAGGCGGGCTTCGTTCACCATCGAGGGTGACAGGGAACTGATCCATGAAAGAAAGGCGGACGGGCTGAATCGATGCGTGGCGAAATCGGCGTTGGGCCTGTCCTGGGCCGAAGGATCGGCGCTGATGCTGTTGTAATAGGTCAGGAAGGTGCTGCCGGCAATAGTGTTCCGGCCTCGGTTGTAGTCGATTCGCGCATTGTATTGGTTTCCGCTGGTTTGCTGCGGTTGCTCGGTTTCCGCGGATTCGAATTCCGGAAGATTGGTCAGACCGGCTCCCTGGGCCGCGCTTACGTACGAGCCATAGGGCCCGGACGGGGAACCGAGGTTGACGGCGCTGCCGATCACCTGGCAGGGGCTCGGAGCAAAGGGCACGCAACTTGCAGGAAGCACTTGGGCGATGCGGGGTGCCAGTCCCGGCTCAGTCAACGTGGCCGCCACGGGCGTGTTGGGAGCGTAGCTCGCGAGCAGAGAATCAAACTGTTGCGTCTCAACGTACTGGTCCTGGAACGTGGTGTTGCTGTCGCGCAGTCCTTCGTAATTGAAGAAGAAGAAGAGCTTGTCCTTCACGATCGGACCGCCCAGGCTACCTCCGAACTGGCGGAAGGCATCGTCATCCCTGATGTCGGGCGCAAATCCGACGCCCTCGTTGTACCCGCCGAATTTGTTGTACGCGTTGAGGCCGGGATCCTCATATTGAAAGAAGCCCGACCCGTGGAACCGGTTGGTGCCGCTCTTGCTGGTCACCTTGATGTGCGCGCCGGCATCGCGGCCGTCCGACGCGTCGTAGTCGTTGGAAAGGACCGTGATCTCCTGGACGGAGTCGGGACTGGGCGTAAGGACCGCGGCGCCGCCCCACTGAAGGCTGTTCACGCTGACGCCGTCCACCATGTAGTCATTGGAGGTGATCCGCTGGCCGTTGGCGCTAACAGAAATCTGGTTCTCGGTCTGGAATATCGCCGTGTTGGAGCCTCCAGGTCCGCCCGAGCCGTTGTTGGCTCCGGGACCGTTGGGGAATCCGACGGAGAGGCCGGCGCCGCTCCGGGCATTGTCTCCGAACACGCCAGGCGCCAGATTCACCAGCTCGTAGGGGTCGCGCCCGATTGCCGGCAGGTCCTGGACGTCCTGCGTCGTGAGGGTCCCCGATATACTGGCATCTTCGGTGCGTAAGGCCGGGACCACCGAGCCGCTCACGGTCACGGTCTGCGAAACCTGACCCAACTGCAGTTTCAGGTCGAGGCCGCGCAGCAGCTCCGCCTGGATGCTCACGTCCGTTGTCACGTTCGTTCTGAAGCCGCTGGCCTCCACGGTAGCGGTATACGTTCCCGGAGGGATCTGGCTGAACCGGTAGAATCCGGCCTGATCGGTCACGGTGTCTCGTGAGACGCCGGTCGCCTGGTCCTTCAAGGTGACTTTAGCCCCCGCTACGGCGGCCCCGGAGGCGTCAGTCACTGTGCCTTGGAGCCCGGCGCCGTACTGAGCATGGGCAAGCTCACACGGAGCAAGCGAAAAGAGAAGGAAGGCGAGCGAAAGATAAAGCGGGGCACGTCGCGTCCTCATGGGGTTACCTCCTGCACTCAGGCTTCGCCCGAGCGAACGGCGGCCGGGGCGGTCTATCCCGGCGCTCCGCACAGTCCCCCACGTCCCACGACCCGACGCAATGGATCAACGGCGAGTGTCACGAATAGCATTTACTGTCCGTACATCCGCCATCGGCTTTCGATGCAATTCCCCATGTCGAAGTATGCATTTTTCGACGCAGCGTTCAGGTGGCCTCAAATATGTGCTCCATCGCCCGCCGGATGTCCGGGGAGCGGCTGAACCATCGCCAGACCCGGCGGGAACGCAGGTTCTCCGCGCTCAGCAGCGTGATGCCCACGTCAATGCCGACCACGTCTGGATCCACCCACAGGGTTTGCGGATGAAAAGGGTCCGCAAATCCATAGCGGCCATAGACTTCTTCCGCGAAATGCTCGTGGATGTAGCGAAGCACCGGCAAGCAGACCTCCGGCGCGAACATCAGGGACCCACCGGCCGCGCACGGAACAACGGTGCCGTCAATATTACGCCGGGAGAGGGGATCACCCCAGCCTACGTACCCGATTCCGCTATCCGAAGTGGTGACGCCCCACAGGGATTCGGAGTACCCGGGGTACATCCCGCGAAGGTTCAGGCAATAGGCGCGATGCGCGTAGGTGGCCACCACCGAGTTCCGGAAGTAGTCGATCTCGAACGGAGGACCGTCGCGCCGGTCCCGCAGGTCCAGCCACCCTTGCGAGTATTGATGTGTAAATAGAGGGCCGAGGCCTACAAAACTGTACCCATGGAATAGAATGGGCTGGCGCTGGAAACGATACCACGAGCCCGCCGGGATCGACAACGCCGGTGATCCGATGGCCAGCAGATAGAGGATGGCCTCCTCGTCGTAACTCGCCCACTCGGCGCGCAGCATACCCGTTTCCGGGGTCCAACCCATGTGCAGTAAGCTGGTGACGGGGTCGAGCATCCAGCCAAAGTCCACCCTGCCGTAGAGGCCCGAGGCAAGGTCGAAAATCTCGGCGTCGTCACTGTAATATTGCTGGACCGTCACGACGCCGGCCAGCAGGAGGGCGGTGTCCATGGTGGAGAGTTCGGATTTCCACACGCGCTCGCCGGTCTTGCGGTTCACAAAATGGAAGTACCAGCCGCGGACGTGGTCCTGCCCGTAGGCCAGGTGCCGGAGTGTGGCGCGCACTCGTTCTCGAAGCTGGTTCGGATCCATCCATCGGCGGTCGGAAGCGATGCACATCGCCGTGAGGCCGAAGCCCGTAAGCGCCGTGCTCGCCACCTCCAGGTTCCGGCCGCCAATCCCGTCTCCGCTGGTGCGGACGCGGTCCAGCACGAGTCCCGTGTGGGGATCACCGGCCTCCCAGAAGAAGCGAAAAGCGCGGCGGGAGAGATCCTCCAGAAAGCCGTCGTCCGAGCTGGAGATTTGCCCGGCGGAGCCGAAAAAGGCGGGAAGAGCCGCTGCCGCCTTCAGAAAGCTGCGACGCGAGAGTTCTCTCATCTGATCCCCCGGAGCACCGGGCCGTCCTTACCGCGTTGCTGGAAATACGTCGATCTCCAGCGCGAAAACGCGCAGAACCCTTGCGCGCTTCTACCCTATACTATCCCCATGTTTCCCGTGCCCCCCATGCGCCCCGTCCCCTTGATCGCCCCGAAACGCGCGCTCGGGTGCATCACCGCAGCCGTCCTGGTTTTCGTCGCGGCGGCTCAGGCGCAGCAAGGCCCGCAGTCCGCCCAGGTTCCGTCGATGCGTGTGCACGGGGAGTCGACAATCTCGGTCGAGCCCGATCAGGTGCAGTTTGACATCGGAGTGCTCGCCGAGGCTGCCACGGCCAAAGCCGCAAACGACCGCAGTTCCGCAGAGTCCAGTGCCCTGATTCACGAATTGCGGGCGGCGTTTCCTTCGGCCACCATTGACAACATCAATTTCTCGGTCAACCCCAACTACCGTTATCCGCCGTCAGGTCCGCCCGCCATCGCCGGCTACACGGCTAGCAGCACCGTGCGTTTCCTGTTGAACGATATCTCCAGGCTTCCAACCGTCATCGATATCGCCATCAAGTCGGGCGCCGACAGCATCAACCGGCTTACGTTCACCCTGCAGGACGAAACCGCGGTGAGGGGCCGGGCGCTCGCGCAGGCGGCGAAGCAGGCGCACTCCGGCGCTGAGGCGCTCGCTGCTGCGCTCGAAGTCACGCTCGGAAAACTGCTGAGCGTCGAGGAAGGCCGGCCCGTCATCATTTCGCCGCCCCGCGAAATCACCTTCGAGAAACTCCAATCGACCACCCTGACCCCCGTCTCGCCCGGGAACATTGACGTGCACGCCGAAGTGGATCTGACCTACGAGATAGCTCCTGCCGCCAGCCGGTAGGGCGCGCCTTGTTGCCGGGCAATCAGCCGTGAGAACATGAAGCCGATACGCATGCGCAGCGAAACCGGGCATCTCGCAAGTCATGTGGAGGAGCAACTGCTTGAGCGCAACCGCGTGTGTGAGGATTTTTTTGCGCGCGAAGCGGGACGGCTGGCGCTCGCCTGCCGCGAGATGGCCGAGCGCTTCCTGCAAGGGGGACGTCTGCTCGCTTTCGGACGCGGCCCGTATGCGACCGATGCCCAGCACGTCTCGGTGGAATTCGTTCATCCGGTGATTGTGGGCAAGCGCGCCCTGCCTGCGCTCGACTTGTCGATGGCTTTTGCCGCATGGATCGACGCGCTGCTGCGGCCCGAAGACATGGTGATGGGATTCGGACCGCCGGCGGGCGATCCCGAGGTGCGGGCCGCGCTTGAGCGCGCGCAATCGCGCCACGCCATGACGTTTGCGCTTCCCGGCTCCGAAGGTTCCTACGCTGTAGCCCCTGCCACCGAACATCCGTTTATTCATCAGGAAGTGATCGAAATCCTGTATCACACGTTGTGGGAAACCGTGCACGTCTTCTTCGAGCGCCGCGAGCTTGGCCACGACGTCGGCGAGTCCGCCTTCTTGTACCCCTTTCTCGGTCAGGAAAAGCAATCGACCGCCGGAGTGGTCGAGCAGGTCGAGGAATCGATCCGGATGAAGGTCGTGGACGACGCCCGCCTGCGCGAGCAGATGGCGCGTGATTCGAGCGAGCAGATCGGCAACGCCACGGAGGCGATTCGGGAGCGAATCCTGCGCGGAGGCAAGCTGATCCTGTTCGGCAACGGCGGATCGGCCACCGACGCCAATGACTGGGCGCTCGACTGCGTGCTGCCCCCGGCGGGCTACCGGCCCGTGCCGGCGGTATCGCTGTCGCTTGAGCCCGCAAACATCACCGCCATCGCGAACGACGTGGGCACCGAAGTGATTTTTCTGCGCCAGCTCATCGCCCAGGCGCGTCCCGAGGACGTGGCGGTGGCGATCTCAACCAGCGGTGGATCGCGCAACGTGATCGCGGCGCTCGAGGAGGCGCGCCGTCGCGGGCTTGTGACCGTGGCGCTGCTCGGTTACGACGGCGGCGAGGCGCTGCGGCGGGGTCTCGCGGATTTTCCCCTGGTGGTCCACTCCGACTACATTCCGCGCATCCAGGAAGTTCAGGCGTCCGTCTACCACATCATCCGCGAAGCTCTGGAGGCGCCCGCGCGTGCCTAAGCTCGAACTCTACGGAACCGCAGGCTGCCCTTATACCGGCGAAATGCGCGAGTCGCTCGAGTGGCGCGGACAGGAATTTGTGGAGTATGACGTGGAAGCCGATCCCGTGGCCCGCGCGCGCCTGCTGGCCCTGGCCGGCAACCAGCGTACCGTCCCCGTGCTGGTGGAAGACGGCAAGGTGATTCAAGTAGGCTGGCAAGGGCGCGGCTGCGTAATTGGGTGATTGACGATTTTCGATTGCAGGTTTTCACTGCAGCGCCGGTGTCCTCACCGGCGATTTCCGGCCCAACGAAAAGCCGAGATGACGAAGGCTTGCTCCATTCAGGTTCGAGGCATCGTGCAGGGCGTCGGTTTCCGTCCGTTTGTGTTCCGGCTGGCGTGCTCCCTCGGCCTCGCAGGCTCGGTCCGGAACGGTGCCGAAGGGGTGGAGATTCATCTCGAAGGCGCGGAGGAATCTTTGCGCGAGTTCGCCCGCTGCCTGGCCGCCGACGCGCCGCCGGCAGCCCGCATCGCCTCTGTGGATCTCTGCCCTGCCGAGCCGCTCGGGCTGACCGGCTTCACCATCGAGGAGAGCGATCGGCGGGAACATCCGACGGTCAGGATTTCGCCCGATCTCCCGGTGTGCGAGGACTGCCTGCGCGAGCTGTTTGACGCCGGGGACCGGCGCTATCTTTATCCCTACATCAACTGCACCAACTGCGGTCCGCGCTACACGGTCATCCTCGGCTTGCCGTATGACCGGGCGCGCACCACCATGAAGGACTGGCCGCTCGACGAGTACTGCGCGCGCGAGTATCACGATCCCGCGAATCGCCGCTTTCACGCCCAGCCGGTCGCGTGTCCCGCCTGCGGTCCGCAATACACGCTGGAGGTGGACGGCCTCGCCGGATTAGCCGCCGGTGCCGGATTAGCCGCCGGTGCCGGATTAACCGCAGGTGCCGGACTGGCCGCCGGCGCCGGACGGGGGAGCGAGGGTGCCATCGAGCGCGCGGCGGAATTGCTGCGCGCGGGCAGGATCGTGGCGGTCAAGGGGCTCGGCGGCTACCATCTGGGCTGTGACGCGCGCAACGCCGGCGCCGTGGCCGCTCTCCGCGAGCGCAAGTATCGCAAAGAGAAACCGTTCGCGCTGATGGCGCGTGACCTGGAAGCGGCGCGGGCGCTGGTGCGCCTGTCAGCGGAAGCGGAGGACCTGCTGACCTCGGTAGCGCGGCCGATTGTGCTTGCGCCGGCCCGGATGGCGCTCGCCGGGGTGGCGCCTGACAACCACGAGATCGGCGTCATGCTGCCCTACACGCCTCTGCAGCACCTGCTGTTTGCGAACGGCGCTCCGGACGCCCTTGTCATGACCAGCGCCAATCGCTCGAGCGAGCCGATCGCCTACCAGGATGAGGATGCTCGCGCGCGCCTGGCCGGCATCGCCGACGCTTTTCTGACCGGCCAGCGTCCCATCGCGCGCCGGGTCGATGACTCGGTGGCGCGCGCGGGCGCCTTCGGACCCGTCATCCTGCGGCGCGCCCGCGGATACGCGCCCGGGGCGGTGGCCACGCTGCCGGCGGCCACGCTCCCGTTTGAACGTCCGGTGCTGGCGGTGGGGGCGGATTTGAAGAACACCATTACACTGGTCGTGGACGGCCAGGCCTTCGTGAGCCAGCACATCGGCGACCTCGACGATTACGCCTCGGCCCGGGCCTTCGACGAGACCCTTCAGGACCTAGTGTCGATGTACGGTGTTCGCTGGGATCGGTCGCTCGTAGCCTACGATGCCCATCCCCAGTACGTTTCCACGGCGCGCGCTTTGGAATTGCCGGCCGCGGAGAAAGTGGCCGTACAGCACCATCGGGCGCACGTCGCTTCGGTGCTCGCGGAACAGGGCCTGTGGGATCGGCAGGTGTTGGGCGTGAGTTTCGACGGCACGGGCTACGGGGATGACGGCGCCATCTGGGGCGGCGAATTCTTCGCGGGCAGCGTGGCTGGCGGATTCGAGCGCGTGGCGCACTTGCGTCCCGCCGTGCTTCCCGGCGGCGATGCGGCCGCGCGCTGGCCCGTCCAGGCAGCGGCGGGATTTCTCGCAGACGTGAACGATTCGCACGGGCTGCCCGATTTGTCCGCGCCGCCCTTCGACTTCCCCGCGCGCTACGGGAACGCCATGGAGATGGTCCGGAAGGGTGTTCGGACCTTCGCCACCACTTCCGTGGGCCGGCTGTTCGACGCGGCGGCGGCGTTGCTCGGCTTTACGCGCGGCATCACCTTTGAAGGACAGGCGGCGTCATGGGTCGAGCACCTCGCGTCTTCGGCGCCTGCAGCCGGCGCTTATCCTTTTCCGTTCGCTGACGGCGAGCTGGACTACCGCCCACTGCTCTCCGCCCTGATGCTCGACCGGATGCGCGGGCGCGACGCCTCTCAGATTGCGCGCGCTTTTCAACGCGGCCTCGCGCAAGGGCTCTCGGAAGCCGTCAAATCCATCAGCCGCGCGCGCTCTCTCGACACTGTTGTGCTCTCGGGCGGCGTGTTTCAGAACGAACTTCTGATGCAGGATTGCAAGTCTCTGCTCGCGGACACGCGCCTCGAGGTCCTGACCAATCACGCTGTGCCGCCGAACGACGGAGGCATCAGCCTGGGACAGGCCACGCTGGCCTTGTGGGATGAGTTGAGGCAGAAGGAAGCAACGGCGGCCCTCGCAGCCGCCCGATTGGCCCAGGGTGGCCCCGTCGCCCGCTGAACCTGGGATGACGTAGAGAGTAGCGCCGACCGCCGCCTTTGCGGCCCGCGTCCTTTGTCGCCGCGACGAACAAAGGGTAACAGACAACGGGCAACTGACCACTCTATGCACGAACTCTCCATCGCCATGAGCATCGTCGAAATGGCGGAGCAGGAATCCGAGCAACGTGGAGCCCGCGTGGGCGCGATCCACCTGCGCCTGGGTCCGCTGGCCGGGGTCGTGAAAGAGGCGCTGCTTTCCGCTTACGAACTGGCGTGCGAGAATACTTCGCTCGAGGGTTCGACCTTGATCGTGGAAGACGTTCCGATTCTGGTCTATTGCCCGCAGTGCCGGGAGCGGCGCACTTTGAATTCAATGCGCTTCCAGTGCCCCGAATGCCAGACGCCGACGCCCGAGGTGTTGCAGGGCCGCGAACTCGAGATCTTCGCCCTGGAGCTGGAGGAGCCCGCATGAAACCGCGTCTGGTGGAGGTGCGGCAGAACGTCCTGAAGCACAATGATCAGGTGGCGCGCGCCCTGCGCGAGCGCTTCCACCGGTCGGGCGTGTTCGTGGTGAGCCTGGTATCGAGTCCCGGTTCGGGCAAGACCACGTTTCTCGAAAAGACCCTCACTCTGCTCCGGCGCGATTACCGCGTCGCCGCGCTCGTGGGCGACCTCGCCACCGAGAATGACGCCTTGCGCCTCGCGCGCAGCCAGGCCCCGGTGAAGCAGATCATCACCGGAACGCTTTGCCACCTGGAGGCGGCCATGGTCGAGAACGCTCTCGAAGGCTGGGAGGTCGGCGATCTCGATTTTCTCTTTATCGAAAATGTGGGCAACCTGGTTTGTCCGTCCTCCTACGACCTCGGCGAAGACCTGCGCCTGGTGCTGATCTCCGTCACCGAAGGCGAGGATAAACCCCTCAAGTATCCGACCATTTTCAACACGTCGGACGCCGCCGTCATCAGCAAGACCGACCTCGCCGTTGCGGTGGAGTTCGACTGGGCCGCGCTCGAGAACAACATTCAGGCGGTGCGCCCGGGCATGCGAGTCATCGGGGTGTCCGCCAAGACGGGGCAGGGAATGGACGAATGGCTGGAATGGCTGGTCGCGCTGCGAACGAACGCGGCCGGCGTGCCCGGCAGGTGAGCTGTGTCTGATGATGTTGGGGCAGGGCCCCATGCCAGGCGATGTAGGGGCGGGCCTCCGTGCCTGCCCAAGCCCCGAATGGGGCGAAAGATTTTAGCCCCGGGCGTGAGCCCGGGGACTCAAAGGCACTCACTCCTCCTCATTCCCTCTCTCCCGCCTGGGCGGGACAGGGGAAATGGCAAGGGCTCGACATGATCCCTTGGACCCCGGGCTCGGGCCCGAGGCTAAAATCTTTCGCCCCTTCGGGGCTCTCGGTCCGCTTGCCTGGCGGCATTCGTTGATCCCGCGTATTTTTCCACCGATCGCTGTAGCCTATATGTGACTGCCCACAGAGCTTGACAAACTGCTAGCCCATTGCTATGCTCCATGTGTCGTTTCCGCACGGTGAATTTTGCCGCCTGGGAGGCTCTTCATGCTTCGCATATCCTCACGCCGCGTCCCGATCGTTGCGACCCGAGGGCCAGCCCGCATCATCGAGCTTGCCCGCACTTCCGCTGCGTCTTCGCGCCTCGATGGTGAGGTTGCACGCGACGAACGGGCTCGGCCCGCCGGCAAAAGCCCAAAACCCTTCCAAAACCAGAAAAAAAGAATCTAAAATTTTGCAAAACGAAGCCACCAAGTCCAATAGAATCAATAAATCGACCCGAAAAATAGGTCAAAACGAAGCCAAACGAAGCGAAACACGATTTTCATAAGTCTTTTGGAATCAATCAGCCGATGTTAGGGGTGGCTTCGTTTTAGCGAGTCAAAGCCAAACCCGTCCTGCGCGGGGGTCAGCTGCAGCTGGATAAAAACGGCTTCGGAACATCGGCATCGCACTCCGATCGATTTTCGAGGCCGACGGTTTCGCGCGGTTGCGGTTGCTCCTCTTCACGCTTGCCTGCCTTCATCCGTCAGCGTTCGGGCGTCTGTAGCCAGGGGTCCGAAAGCTGAGGGCTCAGGCTTATTGCGCTCGATTGGGCGCGGGTATATGCTCTTGTTGGAAGCCCCGGGTTTAAAACTGAATTGATGTGGACTGCAGGCGATATTTCCTCGTCCACACGGAGGAATTGAATGCGCAAGACACTGGTTAGGGCGTTTGTGCTCGCCGCGGTCGCCCTGACGCCGGGGGCCATTTGGTGCCAGGCGCCGGGCGGGAATTACGGGGCTCCAGCCGGGGATCCGAGTGAGTTCACGGACCTCGCCAATCTCGAGAAAATTACCTGGCACGTCTTCGGTAAGATCACCGACCTCAAGGGACAGACGGTGCGCGGAGCATCGGTAACCACCGACATCGGCCTCGGCACGCTATACAGCCGGCAGCTCACGACCGACGTTCAGGGAGGGTTCCAGACCGATTACAAGGTGGACGCGACCACGATGAAAAGGCTTGGCGTCCGTGTGGCGGTGAGCGCCCCGGGATACCACGACGCCTACCAATTTGTGAACTTCGGAGCCGGCGACAAGACTTGGGAGATTGACATCACGCTGCGCCCGGCGACCGAGGGCGCGGATGATCTGCCGGTGGAATCGCTGGTGGAAACGCTGGCAGCGCCGCTGCGCTCGGCCTTGCAGAAGGATCCCACGCTGGCCTCGTCGCGGAAGGATCTGGATAAAGGCGCGACGGCGTTCCTCGGCGGCGACGCCGCGGCGGCCATCCCGATTCTGCAGAAGGTGGTCGATCACAACCCGGACTGCGGCCATTGCCGGACCTTCCTGGGTCTGGCGATGCTCCAGGCCGGGAGTTGGAACACGGCAGGGGATCAGTTCCTGGAAGCGGACAAGCTGGCCCAGAGCAAGGGGACGAACCCGGACAAGGCCCAGTCCTTCCTGATCGTCGGCGAGATGGAGAATTGGAAGGGCGAATACAACAAGGCGGCGGGCTTCCTGATGCAGGCCAAAGACCTCGACCCCGGGAACGCCCTGATCCTGCAGGAACTCGGCCGGACTCTTGTTTTCCAGAAGAACTGGGAAGCGGCGGACCATTACCTGGCCGAGGCCACGAAAGCCGGGGCGCCGAAAGAGAGCTTGCTGCTGCGTGTGCGCGCCCTTCTCGAAGAGGGTGATCCGTCGGCCGCCGAAGCGGTCATGAAGGACTACGTGGGCGGCGCCAGCATAAGGGACCTTTCGCCGCGGGCGCGCAACCTACAGTCGCAGATCGCCACCCGCATGAGCATGGAGAACTCGACCGAGGTCCAGTCCGTGGTGACCGAGCCCGTGCCGGAATTGATGAAGGCAGTGCCGGAGCTTGCGGGACTGGAGGCCGCGTCCAGTCAGGACGAGCTGCCGGCAATCCTCCAGAAGACGGGCGAGAACGTCAGCGCTTTCTTCACCGGTTTTCAGAACACGGTCTCTCTCGAACAGGTGCGCGAAGAGCGCCTTTCCAAGCAAGGCAAGGTCAAGGACTTTCAGGAACTGAAGTTCCAGTACCTTCTCACCAGCCAGCCTCAGGCGGGCAGGCTGGAACTCGAGGAATACCGGACGGATTCGCACGGCGATCGCGCGGCGCCCACGGGTCTCGACTCCGGCTTCATGCTCACCTCGGGATTCGCTTCGGCGTCGCTGCTGTTCCACCCGAATTATCAATCGGGCGCCAACTTTCGCTACCTTGGCCGGCAGACGGTGAAGGGCAAGGCCATGCACGTGGTGGCTTTCGCGGAAACGCCCGACAAGGCGCAGATGATCGAGCGCTTCAACACCAATGACGGCTCGGTGCTGGTCGTATTCCAGGGCTTGGCCTGGATTGACGCGGATACCTACAAGATCGTCCGGCTGCGGACCGACCTGCTGAAGCCCGAAAGCAAGATCCGGCTGCAGCGGCAAACCACCGAGATCACCTATGACCCGGTGCAGTTCAAGCAGCTGGCGGCCGCAGTGTGGCTGCCGAGCGAAGTCGCTGTAACAGTGCAGTGGGCCGGAAAAACATTCCGCAACATGCATAAATATACAGATTTCAAGCTGTTCAACACCGGGATCGAGGAGCACGTGAAGCCGGTGGATGCTCCCGTGCAGACCGTAGAGCAGCCGTAACCGCGCGGAAAGCGTTTTCGGGCTTCGAAAAAGGGCGAACGTGAAGCCGCGCCTTGCCCGGCTGTGACAACGACAAGGTGGCACGATGCTTTACGCAGGGACGTCCGGCTTTGCCTACCCGAGTTGGAAACCGCGCTTTTACCCCGCCGATCTCAGCTCGAAGAAGTTCCTGGAGTTCTACGCGACGCGGCTCTCGAGCGTCGAGATCAACTATACCTTCCGGCGTCTGCCGGCGGAGAGCACCCTCGAAAACTGGATCAAGGCCACACCCGAGGGATTCCTCTTCTGTCCCAAGGCGCATCAACGCATCACGCATACCGCGCGACTTCGGGGCGCCGCGGAATTCACCAGCGTCTTCCTGCGCTCCATCGATCCGCTGCGCGCGACGCATCGTCTGGGCCCTGTCCTGTTTCAACTTCCGCCCTACTTCCACCGCGACGACGGCGCGCTCGGAGACTTTCTCGCTTCGCTGCCCGATGACCTCCGCTACTCATTCGAATTCCGTCACGATTCGTGGCTGACCGACGAGGTCTACGCCCTACTCAAGCGGTACAACGTCGCTCTGTGCTGGGCCGAATCGGAGAAGATGGAGATCCCGGAGGTCGCGACTGCGGACTTCGCCTACCTCAGGCTCCGCAAGCCTGACTACTCTCCGGAGGAACGCCGCGCGATCCTCGAGAGCATCCGTCCCATCGTGGCGCGAAACCAGGACGTGTTCACGTTCTTCAAGCACGAGGAAACGCCCGACGGTGCGCTCAATGCCGAAGAGCTTTTGAAGGAAATTCGCTGACTCGCTTCTATCGCGGAGTGGAAGAATGCGCTTCCGCGGAATGCAAGGCCGCGACCTGATCAGGCTCGGCGATCACCAGGGTGGTGAAGGCCTGAACCCTGGCCCCGCGACGCCACGCGTCCGCAGGCAGACCGGCCTTCAGGCAGGTTTGTTCCAGAAACTGCTCGCGATCCCATCCCCATTGCGCCGGCACCTGGGGCAACAGCAACCCGTGCCGCAGACCCTCGGAGATCAGCAGGCCGTGCCGCCCGATCTCGATCGCTTCCGGAGCGATGTCCGCGAGCGGCGAGAGCACGCTGATCTCGATGCTGATGTCGGGAAGTTCGGCCGGGGTCACCGATGGAAACCGCGGATCGTGGAGAGCGGCCGAGGCCGCGCTGCGGGCGACGTTCCGCGCCAGCGCTTCGTCGCTTTCCACCTGGCCGATGCACCCGCGCAGCTCACCGTGCAGCCGCAGGGTTACAAAAGCGCCCCCATTTTCCGCGAGGGCCCCGAAGTAACCCTCCAGGTCCGGGCCGCCATGCCGCAGAACTCCGGCCTCGAGCGCCTGCCGGGCGAGCGTCAGCAGCTTTTGACGCTCCTCGTCAGTGAGCGGCGACATCCTTCTCCTTCTCTTCCTCCACTTCCGGCATGACGACCATGCGGGGCCGGAGCGGCTGGCGCACGCTTGAGTCGAGCTTGCGCCAGAAGAGCCAGAAATAGTGCGCCGCGGAGACAAGGGCGGAAACGACCACCAGCGCCAGCAGCAGCCACCCCGGCGTTTTCATCCAGGGGAAGCGCGGTTCGAGCACCAGGGCGGTGATGGCGGCCACTTGCAGGACCATCTTGGTCTTGCCGAGGTCAGAAGCTTGAATGATGAACCCTTCTGCGGATGCAATCGCCCTGAGGCCCGAAACGGCGAATTCCCGGCCGACGATGATCACCACAAGCCAGGCCGGGATGAGGCGCAGCTCCACCAGCGAGATGAAGGCCGCCGAGGTCAGCAACTTGTCGGCTATGGGATCGAGCAGAGTGCCGAGGCGCGAGATCTGGCCGCGCTTGCGCGCGAAATAGCCGTCCAGCAGATCGGTGGTCGCCGCCGCTAGAAAGACGCCGACCGCCCACAGATCCATGTTGGGCTGTGTCGTGAGCAGCAGCACAACCAGCAGCGGAACAAAGAAAATCCGAAGTATGGTGAGCGAGTTCGGAAGGCTCATGGACTTCACTGCATCCCTGAGCGGAGACGGAAAGCGGATCCCGGTCAAACGCCCCGTCAGCGGGAGACTTACACTCCAAGGCCAAATATAACCAAGCGCCTTTCGGGTGTCAAACGCAGCAGGCCGCAGCAGGCCGGTTCGAGCGCTGGCGGGGCCGCATTCGCGCACCGGGCCGGACGCCATCCACAGACTTTTGCGACGCGGAGCGTGCACGTTAACGGAGCCTTCAGGAATCCGCTCGTACACTGCGAGGCGGAGCATCGGTACGCGACTACGATGGTAGTCAATCTCTGTAGTCAGGTTGAGCGTGACCTGATTTCATGCGGCTGAGAGGTGCATTCTTTCGATCCAAGCGCCGCATGGCGGCCCTAGCCCCTTGTGCAAAACCTATCTGCAGTGTAACGACTTTGTAACAACAGGAAAAGCATGCGGCCAAGGGCCTCCCGCCCGGCAAAATCCGGCGCTAATCCGCTGAAAACACGGCAAAAAGGGAAAGAAGCCCGAAAACAGCCCGATCTTGCGGTGATACGGGCGCGATGACCCCGCCCGGCGGGTGCCGGCGGGTTTTCCACATCGATTTCCACAGGCTCTGAGGACGCATAACTCCCGTCCAGAGCCGCTTTCGCCGCCCGAAGATATCTCCGGGCTAAGCGCGCGTGAAGCGAGATCGCGCTTACCCGTCTGCGAACAGGTGGCTTGGGCGCTCCGGCGCGGTTGTAAGGTTAATCCTCTGGATAACGCGGCTCCGGATCGGACGACGGGCTGGCGACGGGGGCCGCGCGGTTGACGGCCTGGGCGCCGGACGTGAGTTCAGCGATCCGGTGCCGGAGCGCGTCGAGGCCCTCGCCCGTGCGGGCTGAGACGGCAACGTCCGCCGGCCCTTGCGGCAGACGCTCGCCGGGTTGCAGCAGGTCAAGCTTGTTCCATACCTTAAGCCTGGGCGTCGAGCTCAATTCCATGCTTTCGAGCAGGCCGTCGACCGCAGCATCCTGGCCTTCGCGATCCGGGTGGGAGGCGTCCGTGACCTGGAGCAGCAGCGCCGCGTCCTCCAACTCCTCGAGCGTGGCGCGGAACGACGCCACCAGATGCGGAGGCAGACGGCGAATGAACCCGACGGTGTCGGAGAGCAGCACCTGCCGGCGCGCATCCAGTTTCACCGCCCGCACGGTGGGGTCGAGGGTGGCGAACAAACGGGCGGAAGCTTCCACCTTGGCCGCGGTAAGGGCGTTGAAGAGGGTTGATTTTCCGGCGTTGGTGTAGCCGACGAGGGCCACCGTCTGCCAGCGTTGCTCGCGGCGATGCTCGCGATGCAGGGCGCGCTGCGACCGCACTTTTTCGATCCCTTCGCGGAGTTTGCGGATGCGGGCGCGGATCCGGCGCCGGTCGAATTCAAGCTGTTGCTCGCCGGGTCCGCGCGTCCCAATGCCGCCGCCCAGGCGCGAGAGCAGTGTTCCCTGGCCGCCCAGGCGCGGAAGCAGGTAATTCAATTGCGCCAGCTCGACCTGCAGTTGTCCTTCGCGGCTGCGGGCCCGGCGCGCAAAAATATCGAGGATGAGTTGGGTGCGGTCCAGCACCTTGAGGCCGAGCGCCTGCTCGAGGTTGCGTAGCTGGGTTGGGGACAGGTCGTTATCAAAGATCACGCACTGGGCGTGGGCGCCGCGCGCGAGCGCCTCGACCTCGTTGACTTTGCCGCGACCGATGAGGGTGGCGGGATCTGCGCGCGGCGAGCGTTGCAGGGTGACGGCGAGCACCTGCGCGCCTGCGCTGCGGGAAAGCTCGGCGAGCTCCTGCAGGGATTCCTCGCCCTCTGCGCCCGTCCGAGGGGGCAGGCCGGGACGCCGGCTCGGCGCCCAGCCGACCAGATGCACCTTTTCGAGCGACTGCGCGGGACGAATCGAGTTAGCCCTCAGGCGACGGCGAGACGGACACCGGTGGTGCGCCCGGCCGAGGCATGACCACGGTCGAGATGGCGTGCTTGAAGATCAGTTGCTCCTGGTGGTTGCTCTCGAGAATCAGGGAGAACTTGTCGAAGCTCCGAATGCGCCCCGTCAGCTTCACCCCACTCACCAGGTAGATGGTCACGAGCGCTCTCTCTTTACGCGCGGAATTCAAGAATCCGTCTTGTATATTCTGGGACTGCTTCTCGGGGTGTTCTCTTCTCTCAGCGGTAGCAGTGTTCATGGCCATATCCCGGAACTCCGAAATGATGAAGAAGCCGACCCCCGCCGTTGCGGCGAGTTGCCGGAAAGCGCCTGCGCCAGCCATTCGAAAACCTGCCGTTCGACGGCGGGGTCGTCACCGAAGCCCCTGAACCAGTGTACGCCGGGCTCGCGCCTGAACCACGTCATTTGGCGCTTGGCGTATTGGCGGGTCTGGCATTGGGTCTCACGGATCGCCTCTGCACAGGTCACCCTATCTTGGACGAACGCGCGAGCCTGCCGGTAACCTAGTGCCTCGAGTGGCGGAATCAGAGCGGCCGGGCCGCGCGCGAGCGCCCTCCGGACCTCTTCGGTGATGCCGCCGGCGAACATCCCTTCCGTGCGAGCGTTGATGCGTCGCGCCAGGGCCTCTCGCGGCGGAGCCAATCCGATCTTGCAGGTGCGGAAGCCCTGCAGGGCCTCGCGGCCGCGTCCGAGCAACTCCGAAAAGGGCCGGCGCTCGACGAGACAGACCTCCAGCGCCCGGACGATCTTTTGGGTGTCGCGCGGGTGGACGCGCGCGGAGGTCTCCGGGTCTTTGCGGGCCAGCATCCGATGCAGAAAGTCGCGTCCTCGCCGCTCTGCCATTGCCCCCAGACGCCGCCGTAACGCTTCGGAGCGCTTCGGACCTTCAAACAGTCCCGCGAGCAGCGCCCGCAGATACAGTCCCGTGCCTCCCGCCAGAATGGGCAACGCGCCCCGGCTCCGGACATCTTCGAGAGCCTTCAGGGCCTCTCGACGGTAATCTCCCGCCGTGAACGTGCTTTCGGGCTCAGCCACGTCAAGCAGGTGATGCCGGATTCCCTGGCGCTCCGCGGGGCCCAGTTTGCCGGAGCCTACATCGAATCCTCGATAGACCTGCACCGAGTCGAAGTTAATGACCTCGCCGCCGAAGGCGAGCGCCAGGCGAATCGCGAGGCCCGATTTGCCCGAAGCTGTCGGCCCCACAATCACGACCAGGGGGTACTCTTCTGCGCCCGGGTCTAGCGGCTCCACCGCAGCACCCGCAGATACCGGTACAGCAGCAGGCACAGAATCAAGGCCAGCACAATCATCGCGCCGAGGAGTTGCTGACGCCATCGCTGCATGGATGCCAAGACTCGAAGGGGGACTGCCCGATTCGTGCGCACCGGCGCCGGTCCGCCCTGGCAGAAAATCAGAGACCAGGCCTTGAGGCGCGCGGTTCGAGCGTCCTTCCAGGTTCACTGAGCACCATAGCCTAAGTTGTACAAAAAGATGAATCGCAATTTCAGGTCATTGCCCTTGTATTCTTCGGGCAAGGGCGGGAAGGGAACAGAAGCGTGAATGGAGGCGTGGGCCGCCCCATCCAGCGCCGGGGAACCCGAGGACAGCACCAGATCGATATCCGGCACGCGGCCGTCCTTCAGGATCGAAAATTGAATGGCCACACGGCCTTTTTGTCCCAGTCGCGCTGACTCTGGCATGAGGGCATACCAATTCTCGCGCACCACTCGCACGATGCGCGCCAGGTAGGGTCCGAAGTCCACTCCTTGCGTGTCCGACAGGATCATCGGACCTTCAAGCGAAAAGTTCGAATTGGGGTTGTTGAACTGGCCCATGGAGTCGCCTGGGCCCACGACCTGACCATGGGCGCGGCCTTGGGCGGCGGCCTGAGCCGCCTGGTCGACCATTTCCTGGGGCGATGCCATGGCGAGGTGTGTCGGCGATTGCGCCGGCTTGGGCACATCCTCGAGCTTCAGGCCGTCATCCTGCTTTTGCGGAGCCGGCGGAGCGGTGGCAGTTGCTTGCTGCTTGGGCGCGGGCGGCTGAGGTTGGGGCTGGGGTGGAGGCGGCGCGGGCTTGCCTCCTCCGGCGATTTCTGGCGCGGGCGTGTTCCCCTTGGAAAAGGGCATGGGGGGAGCCTCGGGCTTCACCACCGGCGCCTTGCCTCGCGCTTGCCGGTCTCGATCTGACTGCAGACGGGCCCGGCGTTCCTGTTCCAGTTGCTTTTGGAGATCCGGAGGCAGCACCAGAAAAGTTGGCTGGGGCGGCTGCTCGGGGGCGGTCTCGAGAGCAATCAATCGCTCATGACGGCTGATCATGCTGCCGACCAGGAGAATCAGGGCCAGCAGCGCGACGTGTCCCAGAAGGGCGAGCTGGAAAATGGCAAGGAAACGCCACCGTTCCGACTCCGGCTCGAGCTCCAGCAACAGATTCAGGTCGTCCCGCGAATCAGTTCTCAACGGCTTACCGGTGAACCGGCCCTCTCCTGTCCCAATTCTGCGATCGGCCGCCACCCATTACGCCCAAAATGATCATAATAAAAGGCTTCCCGCTCGCCTTCTTGACTTGCCCTCGACCCATCCGTTACGGCGCCGAATCGACCGTTCAATGTTACCATTTTAGGCGCGCAACCGCGCGCGCTTTGGTTCACGTTCGCCCGTCGCATCTGATGACCCGAACCCGGACAGTGACCCGATTTCAGCTTTCACCCGGCTGGCCTGTGGCCCTTGAGCCCAAGTGCACCTGAACTCGCGCCGCATGTTCTTCGATGCAATTCATCACCCTCTCGGCCAACGCCAGGGCCGCCATGCCGGCGCGGCCGTCAACCGGGGGTTGACGGCGGCTCGCGACCGATTCGAGGAAGGCGCTCAGCTCCGACCGCAATGGATCGCCAGGCTTCGTTTCAAGCTTCCGGAATCCGATCTCAGGTGCCGTGCCCGTGCGGTCGACGCTGATCACGAGAGCGTCGCGGCGGGCGAAGTCGATCGAAATATACTCGCTAGGCTGGAAGTAGCGGAACTTGCGGATTCTCTCCGTACTGGCGCGGCTTGCCGTCAGGTTGGCCACGGCGCCGTTCGCAAATTCCACCCGCGCGTTCGCGATATCGACCTTATCGGAAAGCACGGGAAGCCCAACCGCACGGACGTCGCTCACCGGCGACTCCACCATCCACAGCAGGAGGTCGAGATCGTGAATCATCAGGTCAAACACCACGTCCACATCGAGGCTCCGGCTGCTGAAAACACCCAGGCGGTGCACCTCGAAGAACATGGGATTCCGCGTCACCTTTTTGGCTGCTACCACGCCGGGATTGAATCGCTCCAGATGCCCCACTTGCAGGATTCGCTGCTCGCGCTCTGAACGTTCCACTAAATCGGCGGCTTCGTCCGCGGTGCGGCTGATGGGCTTCTCCACCAGCACGTCGATCCCGGCGTCAAAGCACCTGTGCACCACTTCGGCGTGGGCAGTGGTTGGAATCACCACACTGACGGCCTGGACGGAAGCGAGCGCCTGTTCAAGGCTCCCGAACGCCACGCAGCCAAGCTCGACGGACATCGCTTCCGCGCGCTCAGGGCGCGCGTCATACACGCCCACCAGGTTCGCCTGCTGCAGGTCGCGGAAAGCGCGGGCGTGGTGGCGTCCATGCTCGCCGACGCCGATCACGGCCACGCGAATTGGGTCCAAGGTCTCCATCGGTATCCGGCCTGGCGGCCGGCGTTGTGGGTCAAACGATCAGCCAGAAGGTTGGGTTCGATTGACTTGCTCGTCGCAATCTCTTACATAACGTGCGGTTTCCTGCTCGTCTGTGCGGTCGTCGATCTACCCTGCCACAATCGCGATCCCGCAACGGTCCGCTTCCTCGATCAAGTGCTGGCGGTCGAACAGCAGTGTCCTGCCGGCGTCGATCGCGAGAGCGCGCGCGTTGGCCTTGTCCATCACCCGAATGGTGGCGAGACCCACCACCGGGACGTCAAAGCGCATGTCCCCCTTGCTGACTTTGACGACGGTCAAACGGCGCCCGTTACCGAGCCGAGCCGCGCGCTCGATGGCGCCGTCAGTGCCTTCCATGGCTTCGACCGCCACGCAGGCGCGATCGGCGACTACTACCGTCTGGCCGATGTCCAGGGCGGCAATCTGGCGGGCAATCTCGCGGCCGAATTCCACATCGGCGGCCTCGTCAGCATCAAGGGCGCGCGCCGTCAGTACTCCCGCTGCGGGCAGCAAGGGCTTCAGAAACAGCGTGGAGTCCACCACCTCGATTCCACGCGCCTCCATCATCCGGACGAACACGCCGATCAGCGCGTCAGTGTTCCTGCGGTCGAGGCTATCGAGAGTATCTTTCATGACGCCGTCGGCCGGAATCGAGCTATAGAGCTGAACGTGCTTCACCTGGCCGGCCAGCGCTACCCGTCCCACTCCCTCGGCGTCGAGCAGCTCGAACAGCTTCGCCGCCTCGCCGAGGCTGAGCCAGTGGATCGTGGATGTTTCCCGCGCGAGTTCGGGCGACGCTTCCTCGCGGATGGCGAACACCACGGGGTCAAAGCCCTGGTCGCGGGCGGCCTGCAAGACCAGAAACGGGAAACGTCCGTTGCCGGCGATGATCGCGAGCCGCGGGCGCGTGAGCGGCGCCGCCTCCTGAACCATGGGTTCTGCCGCCAAATTGTCTTCTCCTTACGTGCTAGCAGTCAGGCCGGCCCCTTCTAAAACGAAGAATAGCGCTGCCGTCGCCGAATCCGGACCGCGCGGTGGCGTTTCTCGCGCGCGTCGTCGCGGCGCTGTTACTCCGCCATGGCCCTTTTGCGCCGCCGTCCTGACCCTTTCAGCACGCCCTGCTCGGATGAGCGGACAAATTCCACCAGCGCGCGCACGTGCGGTGAGGTGAAGGCGCGGGCCTCGATCGTCTCCAGCGCCTGGGTGGTGTTCAGGCCGGAGCGGCACAGCAGACGGAGCGCCTCGTTGATCTCGTTGATGTCCGCCCGTCCCAGGCCGCGGCGCTCGAGGCCGATTCCGTTGGCGCCCAGCACCTCCACCGGGCGCGGCGCGGTGGTCTTGGAGTAGGGCAGCACGTCCTGCGTCACCACGGTGTAACCGCCCACAAAGCTATAAGATCCGATGCGGGTGAACTGCTGCGCGCCGCTGAACGCGCCCACCGTGGCGTGGTCGCCCACCTCAACGTGGCCCGCCAGGGTGCATCCGTTCACCAGGATGATATGGTCGCCCAGGCTGCAATCGTGGGCCACGTGCACGTAGGCCATCAGCAGATTGTGACTGCCGATGCGCGTGACGCCTCCGCCCACCGCGGTCCCTCGATGAATGGTGACAAACTCCCGGAAGGTGTTGGCGTCGCCCACCTCGACGCGCGTGGGCTCGCCGTGAAATTTCAGGTCCTGGGGAGCGAGGCCGATGGACGCGAAAGGGAAGACGCGGTTGTTGCTTCCCATGCGCAGAGGCCCGCCCAACACGACGTGCGCCATTACCTCGCAGCCCTCGTCCAGCTCGACGTCGTCGCCGATGACCGTGTACGGCCCCACCGCAACACTCGACGCCAGCTTCGCCTGAGGATGAATGATGGCCGTGGGGTGAATGTTCATTTTTCCGGGCGATCCACGATGGCGAACCGCACCGTGGCCTCGGCCACCAGACGCCCTTCCACCAATGCGCGTCCGTTCATGGTGCCAAAATGATTCTTGCGGCTTACCAGTTCCATTTCCAGGCGCAACTGGTCGCCGGGGATGACGGGCCGGCGGAACTTCGCGTTCTCGATGCCGGTAAAGTAGACCAGCTTGCGGTCGCGGTCGGGCAGGTTGTGAAAAGTCAGGATGCCGGCCACCTGGGCCATGGCCTCGATAATGAGCACGCCCGGCATGACCGGCGCGCCCGGAAAATGGCCCTGAAAGAAGGGCTCGTTGATGGTTACGTTCTTGAGGCCCACGATCCGCTTGTCAGCCTCGAGCTCCAGAATGCGGTCGACCAGCAGAAACGGATAACGATGAGGCAGGATCTTCAGGATATCGATGATGTTGAAGACCGCCGCCGGTCCAGTCTCGGGGTTTGCATCGGCCAAGATGTCAGATCTCCTTCAGCGCCGGGCGTCTTTGGCATGCTTGCCCGCCCCACCCGCCGCGCCGTCATTATAGTCGAAAGGCCGAGCCCTCCCCAAGCGCCGCCAGACATGGTCCGCGACCGCTCAGCGCGTCCGCAACATGGTCCTTCGGTGTCTTTCGGTGTCTCTCGGGCCGGCGTTGGCAGAATGAACAAAAATTAATTTGCTTTCCCGTAGCCGGTAGGCCACCATCAAGGCCTCTGACCACTCAGTCGGGGCAGGCTTGCCGAGCCGTTGATGGAGTCTTTTCCCCCCTCTCGATTCCATTGGTGTCTGGCAGGCCTTCCCCACTCACACTTCGGGACAAAAAGCGCGAATTCCCCGCTCGTGGGCGGCGTCCGCCTGCATCCTCGTCGATTTTTTGGTAAACTCGCAAACTCTCTGTGGAGAGAATCTATGCCCTGCCTCGGAAAGCCCCTACCGGTTGCAACCCTGTTCGCGGCCGCTCTCACTTTTACCTGTTCCGCCGGAGCGCCCCTGGCGCTAGCCGATGGACCCTACCCCGTTGTCGTCGAGCATAACGTGGAGGCCCGGATGCGGGATGGCGTCGTACTCCGGGCGGACGTCTACCGGCCCGATAAGGAAGGAAAATTCCCGGTGCTGCTCGAGCGCACGCCGTACAACAAAGGCGATGGCGAGAGCGGATTTGCGCGGCAGGCAGCGGCGCGCGGCTACGTGGCGGTGATCCAGGATGTGCGCGGCCGTTATAGCTCCGAGGGTGAGTGGTACCCCTTCAAGCACGAGTCCGACGATGGCTTCGACACGGTGGAGTGGGCTGCGGCGCTGCCTTATTCGAACGGCAAGGTCGGCATGTTTGGAGGGTCCTACGTGGGCGCCACGCAAATGCTGACTGCAATCACCCATCCGGCGCATCTCGCGGGGATATTCCCCGTGGTCACCGCCTCGAACTATCACGACGGCTGGACGTATCAGGGGGGCGCTTTCGAGCAGTGGTTCGATGAGTCGTGGACGTCTGGCCTCGCTCAAGACACGTTGAACCACAAGGTTCAGGCCGCCACCAATGCCCGCGAAGGGAATGCCCGGCTGCCGCTCACCACTTATCCGCTGTTCAACTTCGACGCCGCCCAAGCCACCAGCCTCGAGACCCTGGCGCCTTACTTTCTCGATTGGCTCCGGCATCCGGGCTATGACGATTACTGGAAGCGGTGGTCGATTGAGGAGCATTATGCGGACATTCAGGTGCCGGCCTACGTTGTGGCGGCCTGGTATGACATCTTTCTTGGCGGCTCGCTCCGGAATTACCTGGGCATCATCTCGCACGGCGGGAACGAAGACGCGCGCACGAAGTCACGGCTGCGGGTGATGATCGGCGGACATGCGGGCGATGGGCCCAAGATCGGTGATGTCGACTTCGGTAAACAGTCGGTGCTGGATGAGAACGGCAGGAAGCCGGGGTCAGGCGACTTGATGCTCGACTGGTACGACATCCTGTTCAAGGGTGAGGACAACAAGCTCGCGCATGAGAAGCCGGTTGAGCTTTTCGTCATGGGACCGAACGCTTGGCGTGAGGAGTCTGCCTGGCCACCCCCGGCGGCCCGGCCGACGATCTACTACCTGCACTCGGGTGGCCGCGCCAACTCTATGGCAGGCGACGGCACACTCAGCCCGTCGGCGTCCGGGCCGGACGCTGTGGATCGCTTCACGTACGATCCAGCGAACCCGGTGCCGACCGTCGGCGGACCCCTCTGCTGCGACGGCGGGCATCTGGCTCCGGGGGCCTTCGACCAGCGGAAGGTGGAATCGCGCCCGGACGTGCTGGTCTACACCACCCCGCCATTCGACCGCGACTACGAAGTCACGGGTCCGGTCACGCTGGACGTCTACGCCAGTTCCACCACCGTGGATACCGACTTTACGGCCAAGCTGGTGGACGTGGGTCCGGACGGCTTTGCGCGCAACCTGACCGAGGGCATCGTCCGGGCCCGCTACCGCGATTCGCAGGAGAGCCCGCAACCCCTGCGGCCGGGGAACGTCTATCGCTTCCACATTGACTTGTGGGCCACCAGCAACGTGTTTCTGGCCGGGCACAAACTGCGCCTGGAAGTCTCGAGCAGCAACTTCCCCCGCTTTGACCGCAATTTGAACACCGGGCAGGATGCCGGACAATCCGCGAGCTTCGTCGCGACCACCAACGCGGTCTATCATGACCGGGCGCACCCATCCGCGCTCACCATCGATGTCGTGGAGCCGTGAAACCGACGGTCACGCTGGCATTCCCAGTGAGGACCGGCCCCTCATCGCAGTCGTGCACGAAGAACAAACACACCAACACAACGTTCACAGAGCTCACGGTCGATCGCCGCCCGGGGATCGAACGAAAAGATTGCACCCGTTGGGCGGGCGTTCCCGTACTGATAGATGAAGGGTCCGGCAGCACCGGTTGAGGCGATGGCGTGAAGGACCAGACACGGGAATCGCAAAACGCCGCGCTCGCACGGGCAGCGGCCGGTGATACGGCGGCCTTCGAAGAGATTGTCCGCGCGCACCAGTCGATGGTGTTCAGTGTGGCCTGTCATTTTCTGCGCGATCCCGGGCGTGCCGAAGAGATCGCGCAGGAGGCTTTCCTGCGGCTGTACCAGAACCTGGATCGGATCGAGTCGCCGGAGCACATGGTTCAGTGGCTCAGGAAGGTGACGTGGCGCTGTGCCATCGACGAGTTGCGGCGGGCCGGCCGCGGCAAGGAGACCCCACTCGAGGATGTGGCGGAACCCGCAGCTCAGGAACGGCGAGGAGACGTGTTGCTGGAAGGACGGCTGTGGAAGCTGGTTGGGTCGCTTCCACCGCGCGCGCGGATGATGGTGATCCTGCGCTATCAGGAGGATCTGGATCTTGCGGAAATCGCCAAGACGATGGACGTGCCGCTGAATACAGTGAAGAGCGGCCTGGCGAGAGCGGTCGGCGTGCTGCGCCAGAAACTCAATCGGGTTCTCGGAGAGGTGAAATATGAAACCGCTTGAAGATGAGCTTCGGAACGCTTTGAAGCGCCGCGAACCGCCCCCAGGCTTTTCTGGCCGGGTGATGGCCCGGGTGGAGCAACTGGCAGAGGATCGTGTGCGAATTGCGGCCAAGCCCGCCCCCCGGCGGGCGCCCTGGTTGCCTTCGTCATGGTTCGGACGCCGGGTGTCCGTCAGCTTCGGCGCCGTGGCCGCTCTAGCCGCCGTCGTGCTGCTTGCGATCGGCGTGGCGGTGTGGCAGCAGCACCGGATCGTGCAGGAGCGCAGGGAAGGTGAGGCGGCCCGCGCGCAGTTGATCGAGGCATTGCGGCTGACGAGCAGCAAGTTGAATCACGTGCGGACGAAAGTGCGGTCGGTAACCGACGATGGAGCGCTCGACCACGCGCCGAACCGGCACCGGTCAAGCTCGGAGTTCCCGTTCGACGGGCCGCAATCCGTGGCTTTGCCCGCAGCCTGAACGGAGACGAGTCGCCGGAGAGTTTGCATGAAGGGCCGGAGTATCCCGGCCGCAGATGAGGAGCTGATTATGAGACTGAAATTCGAGAGCATCGCAAAGATCCTGGCCGGCGCCAGCGTGATTGCGCTCTCGGCCGCTTTGCCGGCCCGGGGGCAGAATCCGAAGCTCGACCTGGGGAATCTGAGCAAGCTGGCGGACAAGGCTGACGAGGTGGTCGATGTGACGCTCGACGGCCCCACCCTCAAGTTTGCGGAGAAATTCATGCAGGATGATGACGACGAAAAAGATGACGCCGAGGCCCTTCGGATTATCAAGAACCTGACCGGCATCTACGTCAAGAGCTTTGAGTTCGACAAGGCTGACGCGTACTCCGATGCCGACGTGGATGCGGTTCGCGCGCAGCTTAAGGGACCAGGCTGGTCGAAGCTGGTGGACGTGCAGAGCAGGCGCGACCACGAGTTGGACGAGGTCTACATCATGACCGATCCCTCGGGCAAAAACCTGGGTCTGGCGGTGATCGCGGCCGAGAGGGAAGAGTTGACGGTGGTCAACATCGTGGGACCGATTGACGTGGACCACCTCGCCGACCTTCAGGGTAAGCTCGGCATTCCCGACGACCTGGACCTGAAGGATGGAAAGCATGGAGGCCACCATGCGCACTAGATCCTCCCTGCTTGCGCTCGGCCTCATGGTGACGCTTGGCGCGGCGGCCGCGCACGCCGGCGACCGCGAGTTTCACGAGATCGTGCAGCGACTCTCCGCCGCTTATCAGAAAAAGCCCATGCCGTTCATGGGCTTCGTATCCCTGGTGGGACGTTTCGCAGAGCCGGAGGGCGTAAGCGGCCTGAGGATCGCCATCTTCTCGGACGTCGATGCTTCCCGCCACCTGGATGCGGCCGGATTCGACGCGTTTGTGCAGGGGGTCGCCGGCGCGGATTATCACTCGCTGGTCCGGGTGCGATCAGGGCACGACTCTGATCAGACCTACATTTACGTGCGGGAGGCCAAGGGCGGTTACGAGATGCTGGTGGTGAATCTGGACCCGTCCGATGCGGTCGTGGTCAAGATGCACCTGAATCCCAAGGCCATGGAAGGGTGGATGGATAAGCCCGTCGATCACGGAAAGGACTTCGCCCACCAAAGCCACTTTGACGAGAGAGACTGACGGAGCGGGCCTGAATTGGACGGTGGACGCTGACTGATGAACCTTGAATTTCGAGTTCGGCGGGTCAAGCCTTAGTCGAACTCCCGACGCGGCGGAACCTGATCGGGCCCGACGCTGCCTGCCGTAATCTCGGCCCGAAAATAATTTTCACTCTTGATGGGCGCTCCAGCCAGGCGCCGTAACATGGCGAGTTGGCCGACGTGGGTGAGAGCGTCGGCAACCGGGCCCTGAAACAGATTCTCCGGCGGGGCGTTCAGCGGCGCCTCGGAGCCCAGGTAATTGTCGAACGTCTTTAAGGCGGCGAAAAATCGCTCCACCTCCTGCGGCCACGGGAGCGGGACGGAGTTATGCCACTCCGGCTCGCCTTTTGCCAGCGCCACCGCCCAGTCCAGCAGGTCTCCGATGTGAGCCAGCAACTGCGCCGGCGTGCGCGCCCCCTCGCCCGCCCGGAAGTCCGCGAAGCGGTCCGGCGCGGCCCGCAAAGTCTTGCCTCCGCGATAAGCGAGCGTGGCCACCGTGTGGCGAAGAAGCTGACAGTTCGAGTCCATGCTTTAGTCTCGCGGTTCCGGAGCCCGCGCTAGTGCATTCGGCCCGGCAGATACATGCTGAGGAAGCGATGCGCCAGGATGAAGCCGTCTTTGCGCTCCTGCGGGAAATCCGGCTGATTCTCGGTGTTGGACTTGTCCCAGAACTCGTCTTCGTGCTCCACGGCAATTCCGCCGGCGAATCCGGCCTGCAGCAGGACGGTTATGAAAGCCGGCCAGTCGATCAGGCCCTGCCCGGGGATGCGGTATCGCCACCATCCTTTTCCGTGGATGCCGACCTGTTGAAGAACGGGCTTGGTGATCTCGGTGTCTTTGGCGTGCACGGCGTGGATGCGAGGCTGCATCTCCCAGGCGGCCCGTATGGGATCGATGTACTGGCGCACCAGGTGCGATGGATCGAATTCGAGGCCGAGGCGCGGGCTCGGCACTCGGGAGAACACCGCTTCCCAGGCCGCGGGGGTGGTGGCGAAGTTGGTCTCGGTAGGGTAATTCTCCCATCCCGTGTTCAGATCGAGCTTGTCGCAGACCGGCTGATACTGTTCGTTGAAAGCGTCGGCCAGCGCCTTGGCCTGATCCTCCATCGAGGCGCCGGCCATGCCGCCGCTGAAAGTGCCCACGAACTTGCAGCCCAGGCGATGCCCGAATTCGAGAGCGCGGATGAAGCGCGCCTGATTGTCACGGCGCTGGGCGGCGTCGCGCGCAATGTGGTTGTACCCCCACATGCACTCGATGCTGATGATCCGCACGCCGGCCTCGCGCGCTGTGGCCAGCACCTGGTCGATCTGGCTGTCACTGAGGTGTTCGGGGCCGAACGTATCGGTGACCGGAACCACCACGCCTTCGTATCCCGCGGAGGCCGCGAAGCGCAGCTTCTCCGCCGTATACGGCGTGATGATGGAAAGCTTCGGATACTTCGTCGGCCCCGGAACGTCCGGTGCCGGAACGTCCGGTGCCGGGCTGGGCGCACTCAGGCCTGCGCCGAGCACACCCGGCGCGTGCAACGCCGCCGAAACCCCCGCCGCTGAAACGCCCGCCGCCTTCAGGAATCGCCGCCTCTCCACCTTGGACATCGTCTCACCTCCGGAAAAAATCCGAACCGGCAGCATAGACCAAAAGAGCGCAATTCGGAAGCACGTTTCCGCGTCGCGTCGCTTTCAAGACGGATCTCAGGTACGAAATTGACGCCGGCACCGAGGGAAGATTCTCGGAACTTGCATTGGGGATTGCACTCCAGGCGGCGGCGAGGTTAAGCTGTCTGCTCCTTCCGGGGGGAAGGCTTTGACCGTGACCCCGCATCAGCGAGGTCCGATGAAGCGTCTTACGACATCCTTCCGTGTTAGCGCCGTTCAGTCCGGCGCTGCACCAAAGCGCGCAGTTTGTGCGTTCCGCCTGAAGTCATACTGTCCGGTTTCATTTCCGTAATAGGCCGTCCCGACCAACTACCGAGGATTACAAGGCGCGTTAACGGCAGTCGCTGTAGTGGTGCCATCCCGGGCCGAACACCGGCGCTGCAGCTACAGCAGTCACTTCAATTTGTAATCCTCACTCAGATCAATTCGATGCCTTAAGGCATCCGGCCTTTCCAGATCCTGGCGCGTGGGGGCCTCGCCAACCTGAATCGAACGGAGTCATATGAGAGATCATGCCTATTCGTCCACATTACGTGTGAGCATCGCAGTGTTGTCGATTCTTGTGGCAGTAGTGTTCCTGGGCGGGCTCCGGACGCGCCCGGAGCAATCGGAGCACGGCGCGCCGGAAGATCCGTTTTTGCGCGCCGAGTGGTTTCGCACCCAGCGGGCTTACCCCTTGAACCACATCCCTGCGGGCGCACGACTTCGTTCACTACAGCAACTCAGCCAGAAAATGGACGCCGAAGCTCGAACGATCGGGATCGGCGGCCAGATGGCTGGAGTTTCCTGGCAGTTGGCCGGGCCCGAGCCTACAAACACGGGCTACGCTTACCCCACGACCTCAGGGCGGGTGACTGCTCTGGCTATTGATCCCTCCGCCTCGAAAATCGTGTACCTGGGCGGGGCCGAGGGAGGTATCTGGAAGACGATGAATGGTGGCGCGACCTGGACGCCTCTGACCGACAAACAGGCGTCCTTGGCCATCGGATCGATCGCCATTGCCCCGTCCAGTCACGAGACGATTTATGTGGGCACCGGTGAGGAGGACTTTTCGGGCGACAGCTACTACGGCCTCGGGCTACTCAAATCGACGAACGCCGGAAATAGCTGGACCCTGATGCCAGGTCCATTCGCAAGCGCCAGAATGGACATCGGGTCGCTCGCCGTGCACCCGACCAATGCCGATGTCGTCCTGGCGGGCACTAATTCAGGAGTCTATCGCACCACGAACGGCGGGAGCAGTTGGATCGAAGTGCTCTCCGGAACCGCGACCGGCGTCCTTTTCAATCCATCCAACGGCAACACCGCATATGCCGCCGTGGAGGGCAGCGGAGTCTATGTGTCGAGCAACGGGGGAGCTACCTGGAGCCACGACAACGGCAGCGGCGGCGGAGCGTTGCCGGCGAGCAACGTGGGCCGGATCGCACTCGCGATTGCGCCCTCGAGCTCTTCCACCCTCTTCGCCGGAATCGCCAATTCGTCGACCGGCAACCTGCTCGGCCTGTATAAGACCACGAACGGCGGGTCAACATGGACCAAGCAATCCTCGATCGTGGACTACTGTACGCCCCAGTGTTGGTACGACAACGTGATTGCGGTGGATCCCGTCAATCCCAACGTGGTCTTTGTCGGCGGCTCCGAGGATAACGGAACCCTTTTCCAGTCGCTCGACGGGGGCTCTTCCTGGACGAACGTGAGCTTCGGATTCAACCTGGTGGAACTCCACGAAGATCATCATGCCCTGGCCTTTTCCGCCAATGGCGGAATCCTCTTCGTGGGAAACGATGGCGGCGTCTGGAGCACGGTCTCGCCGGCTTCGGCGGCTGTGAACTGGACGAACCTGAACAGCTCTCTGGCGATCACGCAGTTCTATCCCGGAATTTCGATTGGAGCGAACAACCCCAACCTCGTCTACGCCGGTACCCAGGACAACGGTATTCAGCAGTATACCGGCAGCATCGCCTGGAATTACTCCTGGTGCGGCGACGCCGGATGGACGGCGCTCGACTTTGTAAACCCTCTCAACGTGTACTCCAGTTGCGTGCAGTACGACATCGAAAAGTCCACTCTGGGAGGGTTGCTCGGCACCTGGTATCCTGCAACTTCGGGCATCGACACCAGTGACCGCTCGGCGTTCGTTCCCCCGTTGGTGATGGACCCTGTGACGGCCGAGACCCTGTACTTCGGCACCTACCGGATCTACCAGACAACCAACGGCGCGAGTTCCTGGCAGACGATCTCGTCGGACCTGACGGGCGGCTCGGGAGACATCGCGGCCATTGCTGTGGCTCCAACCAATAACAGGGTCATTTACGTCGGGACCAGCGGCGGCCAGGTGCAAATGACCAGCAACGCGGGTTCGGGCGCCACCTGGACGAAAGTGAACTCAGGGCTGCCGTCCCAATCCATCACGCAAGTGGCAGTGAGTCCGACATCCTCCAGCACCGTCTACGTAACGTTTTCGGGATTTCCTTCGGGAAGCGGGCACCACATCTACGAGAGCACGAACAGCGGGGCAAGTTGGACGGATATCAGCAAAGACCTTCCGAACACGCCTGTGAACGACCTTGTGGTGGATCCCGCCTATTCGGACACTCTGTATGCCGCGACGGACATCGGTGTCTTCTACACCACCAACTCGGGGAACTCCTGGACTACGCTGCTGAACGGTCTGCCCAACGTAGTGGTCCTGGGCTTGAGGATCTATCGACCGACCCGAACCCTGTGGGCCGCCACTCACGGGCGCAGCATGTGGACGATCAGCGTCTCATCGATACAGTGAGGCCACGCTGATACGGTGAGACTTCTCTGCCGCTACCAAAGACGGGGCGACCCTGTGAGGGCGCCCCGTGCTCTGGTCGAGTAATGTACGCAGTGCGGTGAAGCCCGCCGTTCAGCGCTTGGCTCTGCGCCTCATGTAGAAGGTGAGTCCGCACAGCCCCGATCCGAGGAGAAACAGCGCGCTCGGTTCAGGTGTGGGAGGACCGCCGCCGCCAGGACTCAGGACGAGGTCGCCGCTGCCGACGAGGCCGTTGAGTCCGCCCATGCACCCGTCATAGAAGCCGCCGCTGCACACCAGCACACCATCCAGGCTCCCGGTGACGTTGTCGGAGGTGAACCCAAAGAAGGCTGCAAGCAGAGGATTGACGGTACCGCTGACATCGATCGCATCGAAGTTCAAATCGCCATTGCCGGTGTAGGCCGCCTCTCCTTGCAGAAACTGCCCTACAAAGAGAGTCACAGCCGAGCAACCGCTGCCTTGCCCGGGCAGGCAGCCGGTGACAGTGATGCTGTCGGCAGCGCTCGGCCCAAACGTATAGGGACTGCTGATGGTGCCGGCGCCGCCCGTACCCGGTCCGGAGGTGAAGGAAATGACTGCGTCCGTTAGCGGCGAGTGAGTGCCTCCCACCGAGCCCAGAGCTATGTTATTGGCGGTGGCAGAGAGGGTGGTGGTTCCGCCGCCCCACGTCCACGTTGAAGCGGAGTCTTGCCCGGTATAGCTGAAGTCGATAGAGCCGGCGAAAGCCGACCCAGCGAGAAACAGCAGAGCCACCGTCGCAATGAGGGGAGCTGACTTCTTCGCGTACATCGCCTTTTCGTTCCTTTCGTGCGAGTTCACTCGCCACAGGCCGCGACGGTTTGAGGCCGCCCACCCCCAGCGTCATCTGTGCTGCCCCGCTGTCGAGAGCGGGACAGTTCAATCTAGAAGACTGCCGTTTTCCAGACAATCAGGTCGGTTACGTAAGGGATATGGGAAATCACCTTAGAGGCTAAGTTGCCGCTCTGCAATAACTTGAGAGTACACATCCGGCTCGCTGCAGATGGAGTCAGGGCCCTGCAATTGGCCAGCAATTATGGAAAAGCATCAGTGGCCGGGAACGGCAAAGGCTAGGAGCACATTGCCGTCGAGTTGGTTGGTGTAACCGGCGTGCGCATATACAATCCCACTCACGACGGCCGGACCCCCGTTGTTGAAGGAACCGCCATGAGCCTGGATTCCGTTGACGGTGTCAAAGCTCCGGGTGGCGTCAAAGTCCCAGATCACGGCGCCGTCTCGGACGTCGTAAGCGCGCAAATGCCCGTCGAGTGAGCCTGCGAACACCACGCCCGGTATAACCGTAGGCGGAGCCATCTGGGCCGCGCTGCACCCGGGCTGGCCTATGCAGCCAGGCTTGGGCGGCCGGACGTTCCAGGCACGCAGGCCGCTCAGCAGGTCCAGAGCTACCAGTCCGCCACCCGCCTCGGCGTTCGTGTCCGTCCAGTCCGACAACGGAAAGTACCCGTAGCGCCCGCCGACTGCTCCTCCCCACTCGATACCTCCCAAAGGCCCTCCGTGCGCCACCCGCCTTGTCCAAATCAGGGCGCCGGTGCGCGGGTCGAGAGCGTAGACGACCCCGGATTTCTGCGCAGCCACCAGAAAGTCCCGCCCGGCGACCGACTGCAGAATCGGCGGAGCGCCGAAGTCATAGTCGTCGCCCGGCTTGCTCGGGCAATTCGCCTTGGTGTCCGCAACACAGGCGATGTTCCACAGATCATTTCCCGTGAATTGTCGCGACCATAGCATTCTGCCCGAATCCATCCGGAAGGCGATCACGGCATCGGAGCTTCCGGTGGGCGGGTCGGAATAGTTGTTACCCGTGGTCACGTAGATGACGCGGCGCCGGCTGTCGATAGTAGGTGTGGACCAGATGGGCGCGCCGGAAGGGCCCCACATCTGGGTTCCGGTGGCGTTCTTGCGCGTTGGCTGGGCCTGGCTAAGAATGGTGTAGGCCTGCCAAAGCCGCTCCCCGGAGTTCGCGTCGAGCGCCACCAGGCTTCCGCGAAAAGTACAACACTGGTACTTGGGGTCTTCGGCGGCGCCCTCCTCCCCGGAGGATATGGGGACGTAGAGGCGGTCGCCGAACAGCACCGGCGAGCCGGTGATGCGCGCGGCGGGATGGGATTCAGGCCGCACCTTCCAGGCCAGTGCGCCGTTTGAAGTCGCAATCGCATAGACATTCCCGTCGGTGTCGCCGAAGAAGGCCAGGCGTCCATCGTTCGAGATGGAGATTGCGGTCTTCACCGTATCGGAGGCCTGATAGGTCCACTCGATGCAACCCGTGACCGCGTCGATCGAGTAGACCGTGCCGTCTTCACTGCCCGTGTAGAGCTTGCCCGCAAAAACCGTCAGCTGACCGTAAGTGGCTGACGCGCCCGGGAATCCAAAAGCCCATTTGAGTCTCAGTTTCGGAACATCGCTGCGATCAAGTCCGGCGCTTGCGGCAGGTTCGAACCGCGTATTCTCCGGCTCAACTCCCCATCCCCTCCAGGCGGGGCTGTCGAGCGGCGGATCCAGATTCTCGCGGCAGAACCCTTTGGACATTGCTGAAGTCCTCGGGTTGCCAAGATAGTCGGCGACGGCAACGCGTTCGGCCCGGGTCAATTTCGCGCCCTGTAGTTTCATCTCGCCACTCTGAAGGGCTGTCAAAATCGATTTCGACGACATGTCGCGCAGCGATTCGAGCAACGGCGCACGGGCCTGACTGTTAGCGACATGGCAACTGGCGCAACGCTCCCGGAATACGGCGGCGCCGTCGGGAGCTTGGGTGGTCTGTCTCCGTCGACAACCCGCCAGGCTCAAACACATCAATAAGCCGGTAAGAATTACCCCCACAGTATTAAAGATTGGGCCCGTGCCACCGTAAAGGAATCGCGGCCGCAATTCGACCTGAATCAAACCGAGATGCATTCCTGAGCGTGTACGCACTGACGCGGGCCCTCCTGAGAGCCGGCCTCTCGCCATGAAGACACAGCAAGTAAGTAGCCACTCTGATCGCTGTTTTGGCTTGGTTCTCCTGAAGATAGACTCTCGTCGGTAGGGCTCGGTGCGAAATTGGAGAGGATCGAAATCGCAATCAGGAACGATGCTTGGCTATCTAAAGCCTGGAGGGCCGACGGATGACTCGGGGCCCGGCTTGCGTCGTCCGGGGGGAAGACGTCGCTCGCCGGAAAACCCCAAGTCACTCCATTCAAGGGGCGAAGTCTGCAGCCCCAAGGCAATCTTAAGGCGGCCTCGCTGGCTGGTCTATCAGGTCAAATACTCAGAAGCGCAGAAGTTCAACCTGATGCCGGGGGCAATCCGCACTCAGGTCCTTCTAACCGATTCTTCGGCATTCAACCCGATGGACGGTGACGCTCCAGGGGTTCTAACTATTGGTTGGGACCATGGGGCGGGCAATATCTGGTTTAACGCCACTCACGACAAAGATTTGTGGAGACGAACGACCCAAAAAGAGGCCATATGCACATGAAGAGGCAAACCCAGGAGAACGCACATTACGTTTGTGGCGGATGCGGCCGGCTGTTCCAGACCGTCCTGAAGCTCTATGGGCATGAGAAGAGCTGCAGGGGGCGCAAATCAATCGGATCGCTCACAGCTGATCCTCTCAGCCAGGCGCTGTCGGGGCAGGCGCCCGACGCGGACACTCGAGAGCGTTCGCGGGCTCTCACGCCTCCACCATACAATTCCGAATGGCGAACCGCGTAAGGTCCGGAAGCGAGTGCACGCCGATCTTCCGCATGATGTTCGAGCGGTGCGTCTCAGCCGTCTTCACGGAGATATTCAGGCGGACGGCGACATCCTTGTTGCTCTTTCCCTCCGCGAGCATCTGAACGATCTCCCGCTCGCGTGCCGTCAGACGCGCGAGACTTCCGGGTCGTCCGTTCTGTTCGCTGGCACAGCAATCGGTTTCCGCCGTCTTAGGCGCAAAGAAAAGCTTGTGCCGCCGGACGGACTCCACAGCCGCGATCAGGTCGCGTCCCGCGTCTGATTTGACCAGGTAACCGCACGCCCCACAAGCTTCGGCTTCACGCACGACCTGATCCGAGTGGTGTGCGGTCAGAATCAACACTTTCGTCATCGGTAGGGCCTCACGGATGCGGCGCGCAGCCTCGAAGCCGTTCAGATGAGGCATGGTGACGTCCAAGACGGCAATCTCAGGTTTCGACTCGAGGGCGCGTGCGACGGCCTCGCTGCCCTCCGCGGCTTCAGCAACCACGGCCCATCCGTCGTGAGACTCCAGCAGATCGCGTAGGCCTCGGCGCACGATCTCGTGATCGTCAGCCACAAGGATACGAATGTCGTCCATTTTGACCTCGAAGTTCCGTGATCGCAGGGCCCCGCGCAAGGCGCTACTGCGTCCTCATCAGGCTTGTCTATCTTTGACCGCGAGTCGCAACCGCAAGAGACTTGCCAAATGTCCTAATGGCGCGCTCCGAGCTGAACGGACCCAGTTCACGCCCGTTTAGACGTTGCCGTAGGTACAGTTACTGGCCCCTCCCGATTTGGGCCGGTCGGGAACGTCACGCTTTCGGGGCTACGATTGCCTTCGATGAGTGTGCAAAATTTACCCGGCGACCTTCCCGGGCCTACCCTCTGCGGTAGGGTCTGAGATTTCCAACGCCCGATGCGCAAAGACCTTAGTTTCCGGGACGGAAATGGCGCGCTGCTTGCTGCATCGCTTCGCCGGCTACACGGGAGTCACGGAGAGATGCTAATGACCGAGAATGTGACAGCGAGCGGCCACGAAAAAATCGCAAAATCGCTGCGTATTGTATTCGCCGACGACCACTTCATCATTCGCCAGGGCTTGAGGGCCTTGCTGGAAGAGGAGCCTGACTGCGAGATCGTTGCCGAGGCCTCTACCGGACGCGAAATCGTGGAGAAGGCGCTTGCCCTGGAACCGGACGTCGCGATTCTCGACGTGGGTATGCCAGGGCTTAACGGACTGGAAGCTACGCGGCGCATTCGTCAGGGGACCCCCAAGACGCAGGTGGTTGTGCTTACCATGCACGATTCGGACGAACTCATCCGTGAACTCTTGCGGGCGGGAGCCCTGGGTTATGTGCTCAAGACCGACGCCGCGCGCGATCTCGTGCTGGCCGTGCGCCTGGTCGCCCAGGGCCGTCCATTCTTCACACCGTCTGTGGCGAAAATGGTTCTGCGGGGCTACCTGGAGTCTCCGGGACGAACGGGCGGAGAATCCACTTCGCTGACTCCGAGAGAGCGCGAGGTCGTGCAGTTGCTCGCTGAAGGGCGATCGAATAAAGAAGTCGCCAATGTTCTGGGGATCAGTGTGAAAACTGCCGAGACCCATCGTGCGCATATCATGCGGGCGCTCGACTTGGCCTCGATCTGCGACCTGGTCCATTACGCCGTGCGCCAGAACATCATCGAAGCTTGACGATTCCTTGACGGGTCGCATGCATAGTTCATCCACCCGTGTGATAACACCCTCGCTGCGGCAAGGGCCTCAGCCAGCGAATTTGCTTTTCGTCTGCCCTGCCAGAATGCGGGTAAATGTTGCCCGAGCAGCCGTTCTGAGCGGCATCGCTGCGCGTGCCAGTTTAACATCTCCTGTGTCTGCAACCGCTTACTTTGTAGCCGCTGTTTGGCAGTGTGACTGCCTAGAGCTGGGATCGGGAAGGATGTGACCTTTGCCGGAACGCGCCACTGCGCGACTCATCGAGCCTCGATCGGGATTGGACATACGCAGCATTCTCGGCGACGCTGTCTGCGCCCTGTCCGAGGATGAGCGGGCGGTTCTCGTCCGGTACAAGTATGGCAAGTATGATTTGAGCCAGATCGCGCGTGCGCTCAAGGTGTCAGAGACCTTCGCCATGCGTAGACTCTTCTCAGCCTACGAAAAGCTCGTGACTGGGCTCGCGCCCTTGATGTCAGAAACTCCTTCCTCCGCGGAGCCTGGCCTGCAGGCCTGGGCTGAGGCTGCCGCAGACCCCGTCATCAAACTCAACCGCAGCGGAACGGTAAGACAGGAGGCCGAAGATGGAATCGCCGGCAGCTCAGGGGCACATCGAAGCGATGGAGCCGTTCGTGTTCGTTGACTTGCACGACCCGAATGCGTGGGTCGAGGTGGAGAACGTTTTGCCCGATGGGTCGGAGGCCTCAGCGCCTGCGCTCCAACAGCACTGACGCTCGACCCGGCACGGGGTTCGACCGCGAAGCTCCGCAGCCGGCCGCGCAGCACGAATCTGACGTTCTAGTGCGTGCTTCAGAGCCCAGCTTGTCCTGCCGTCCCGCACCTCGTCGAAGTCACAGGAATGCCGAACGTCAACGAGGCGACGATGGCGCAGAACCCAGCCGGCGAAAGTCCGGCATGAAGACGACCAGTCCAAAGGCCGGCGTGTTCTTCGAATAGCCCGCCACGAGTTGCCGATTGTACTGGTCGAGATTGAATTCGAAGTAGTCCCCGGCGGAATCGCCGCCCGTGATCTCGAGGTCGGCGTCACGCATCGTCAGTTTACCGAAACAGAGAGATCCTCCTCGAAAGTACATGTAGCTCCGCCGGTCAGGCAGGGGCGGCGTGAGGCGTTTGGTTTCGCCGCCGGCATGTTGATCCTCGCCTCCGAACACCAGAACGAGGTCTGTACCTTCGAGGGTCGCGCTCGTCACTTTGCCTTGAATGTGCGGTGGCGGAGTGATCCCGGCCGGGTCGAGCACCAAATCGTCACCTTGGGCACGGACCCCTCGCGATTCCTTTCCATTCAGCAGGCCGGTCACCCTCACGCCCAATAGATTCATCAGGCCCTTGACGGGAAGGTGCGCCGATTTGATTCCGGTGGTTTGAAGGCGCAGCATGCCGTCGCTGGTCACTGACGGGCTGGCGTCGAGCTCGAACGGAATTCGAACACTCTTGGCAAGAATGCCCTTGACCTGCAGCTTGTCCCCCTTGATCTTCACGTCGAGGTTGTGCAGTGGCGCGCCGGGGTAAGCGAACGTGTATCCATTCATCAGAGCAGCCAGGCTGGCCGCGTCGATTCGTATCGATCCGTCATGGATCCTCATGTCGTAAGACGCACGAGTGTCGAAGTTCGGAGGGACTCCGTGCGCGGTACTGAGCAACTCCCCGCGCAGATACCCGATGCGAAGGATCATGCCAGACCCGACGTCCATCGCGACGTTGCGCATCTCGGCCTGCACCGGTTCCGAGCCCGCTCGATGGTTCGGTGTTGCCGGCGTCTCGCTTGAGGCCTGCGCACGCGCCGATGCCGATTCAGGCGCCGGCTTGTGGCACGCCACGGTCGCCAAAGCGATGACGAAGAGTTCGAGCGCCACCGTGGCCGCCAGGCAGCGAACGAGTAGCGCCGGGCGCCGTTCAGCCGCCCGCGATTCAGTAGAAGGCATCGTTAGAACACCTGCTCGAGAAAGACGTGTCCGCGGGGCCGTTCACGGTTCGCGCAGCACCGCGTAGCGGCCGATCACGTAGGCGAGGGTGCCACCCAAGAAGACGTCCGAGGGAAAGTGCGCCGAATCGGAAACGCGCGAAAATCCGATCAGAGCAGCCAAAGGGTAGGCAACGTAGGGCACCCAATGGTGCCTCGGCCCGTAGCGCCGGGAAAAGATCGTGGCCGCTGAGAACGCCCCCGCTGTGTGGCCGGACGGAAAGCTCCCGCGGTTGAAATACGTGCCCTTGGCCTTGAACCACGTATGGGTGTAGTCGCCGCCGTCCTCAGGCAGCGGGATGTCGCGCGGGTGCTCGCGTCCGTCAAGCGATCGCATCACGCCCGCCAGCACGTCGACATCTCCCAGCGTCTCCGCCGAAAAGAAGGCGGTTTGCTCGGCGTAGCTGTTGTGGAACGCCAACCCGCCAAAGTACCACACCACGGGTAAACCCAGGAATACGCGTTCCGTGGTGGTCACTTTGAAAATGCTGTTGAAATCGTCGAAGGCGCCGGTCTCGCGAAAATATGGCGCCGTGTGCGGATCGAGGGCCACCAGTCCGACGGTAACGCCTACGATCGCCAGCGTAGGCTTCCAGTGTTTGCCCTTCGCGAGGCTCACCGGAAACAGCCAGATGCGCTTTTGATCGCTGAAAAAGTTGGGAAAGATGAGCTTCCAGGATACCTGTCGCTGTTCCGGCTCGCTGGCGGTCTGGGGGGCGGGTCCGGAAGCCTGCCAGGCGGCGGGAGCGGGGATGTGCCGTGGTGAAGGCGTCGCGAGCGCGGCGAGCGCCACGTCAGGGATCATCTCCGGGATCGTTTCATCGATCCCGTACGCCGGCATTCGCAGAGGGCTTGGCGGAGATGTTTCTGCAAACGGATTCGGCCCGAGCGTCGCAGACTCCCATGGCGGGGATGGCTTGGCGCTTTCGCTCTCCGCCGCGGGCTGTTCGAGTTCGCTCGATGCTCCGCGGACGCCCTGCGGCGCGGTCGTAATGCTCAACCCCGATACCGCAATCAGAAGCACAGCCCACAGGCGACTATTTCCAATTGCGGTCAACCAAGCCTCCTCTGCCGGGCCGGGTCCGGACCGGCTCCGAGCAACGTTCGCCAGCCACCTTCGATTGTCTCGGAGCGGCCGAAGGCTGCAACGGGTCCGTGGTTGGTGGTCTCTGGCAATCGTTCGCGGCCGCGACAGAAAACAATGCCTCCCCTTTGGGCCATTCCACAGTCGAAACCGCGTGAGAAAAAGGTCCGAGAAGGAGGTGATGCCCATTGAACCCGACGCCAGATAGGCCTCCAAAGGGGGATCCTCCCCCTCCGGATTTGTCCCCGCGCCTGGGCGTGGTGCGGCTTGCGGGGCAGGAAATCCACGCGACACAAAAAGCTTCGAGGTGTATATGCCTGAGTACCTGAAGGACGGAATTTCGGACGTTAATTTGCAGACGCAGATCAGAATACGCGCCTACGAGTTGTACGAGGCCAGGGGCAGGGCAGACGGTCATGCGCTCGATGACTGGCTGCGTGCGGAGCGCGAAGAACTTGGCGCACTCGAGTCCAGATGGTGAGCCTTTGAGTTCGCTTGCGTCGGCGCCTCTTGGAAGCGCGCACTCTACGGCAAAAAAGACGGCGGAAACCGTAAGCGCCCGTATTGGAGAGGCTCGCGCGATGACGTAGCCTATTCCGGTGGGTTCCCGCCCGCCGTGCGCAGGTCAGAAGGGCCCGCGGGGGTGCTAGAGCCGCGGCGGGCGCTGCGCCCCCGGGGAGTATTCGTCACCAGGAAGGAGTGTTGAACTCAATGAAGTGTGCTATTCGGACTGCCGCCCTGCTGCTTCTACTCGGAGCGCTCGGCCTCACCAGCTCGATGTCCATGGCCGGACATGACCAGTCAGCTCCGGCAGCGGACAATACCAAAGCAAACCAGCAGGACCAGAATAAGACCGGCAGCACGGCGGAAAGTCAAAAGGAAAACTCTTCCGACCGCGAAATTAGTCGCCAGATCCGGCGTTCCCTCATGAAGGACAAATCGTTGTCGACGTACGCGCACAACGTGAAAATCATCACCCGGGACGGCGCGGTCACTTTGAAGGGGCCCGTTCGGTCTGACGAAGAGAAGCAAGCCATCGAGTCGAAGACGAGAGAAGTGGCGGGCGTGACCAACGTAGACAACCAGTTGGAAGTCCAGCCCAAACAGTGAGCCCTAACCGGCGAAAGGAAGGCCAAGAGAATGGCAGGGAAAAACACAGCGGTTTTCGGGATTTATCCGAGCTATGCAAGCGTTGAAAACGGGGTCGACTCCCTGAAGGCGGCAGGATTTCGAAGCACGGACATTTCGGTACTCTTTCCGGAGAACGTGGGCTCGAAGGATTTCGCGCACGAGAAGGGCACCAAAGCCCCCGAAGGCGCCGCCACAGGCGCCGGAAGCGGCGCGGTGGTCGGCGGGGCGCTCGGTTGGCTGGTTGGCATCGGCGCGCTTGCCATCCCCGGTCTCGGACCCTTTATCGCTGCCGGCCCGATCATGGCTGCGCTCGCGGGCGCCGGCGCCGGCGGAGTGCTTGGCGGGATTGCGGGCGCCCTCATCGGAATGGGAATTCCGGAATACGAGGCCAAACGGTATGAGGGCCGGGTGCGGGAGGGCGGAATCCTGCTCTCCGTGCACTCCGATAGCTCCGAATGGACCAAGCGCGCCAAGCAAGTCCTGGAGACCACGGGGGCGCAGGACATTTCTTCAACCGGGGAGTCCGGCGCGGATTACGCCAAGAGCGATAGACCGGTGCCCCGCGAGGTCACCGGCGGCCGGGAAGTCTAGCCGGGTCCGGCCGCGAGCAGGGACGGTCGCCCGGTTGAAGGGCTCCTACGCTGCGGAGCGCAGGGACGCTGCCTGCGCTCCGCGGGGGGGCGACGATTCTGAAGCTTCGACGGTCCGGCTCGTCCACGGCCCGTGTCGAAGGGTGATTTTTGCAGGCCCTCCATATAGCCTACATGTCTGCGTCTGAATGGATTGACAACACTCCTAGCCCATAAACGGTCGGCCTCCCCGCACGAGCGATCCGTCAACAACGCAGGTCTGCACTCGGTTGCATCCCAAGACCGGGCGCAGTATCTTAGGCCTTTGGCCGGAAAAGTTGGTGTTGAAGCTTCGGGAGGCGCAGAGTCGATGGAGCGGTGCCGGCACTCGGACAGCGCCACCGTGGACATCGGCCTGCATCTGAGCGCCCGGGACATCACACTCGAAATCAAAGATGCCGGCCGGGGCATGTTCCCTGACATCCTGCAAGCCGCGCGTGAGGAGGGGCGCGGTCTCGGCGTAGGACTCCGCGGGATGCAAGGTCGGGTTACGCAACTGGGGGGCCGATTCGAAATCGAATCGAGTGGCCGCGGCACCACGGTGCGCGCCGTGCTGCCGCTCGAAGCCGCCGGACCCTTCGCCGGAGCGCCTTGACCACCACTTCGGGTTGCCGCGAGCCGCGTCGCGCGTCCGGCGAATGAGTCCAAATCGCCTGCTCATCCAATCAAACCGTTGTCGGGCGTTGAAGGGCCTGGACCCGCGAAACGGTCCACGAGGGTGAGCCCGACGCCCGGTTCAGGAATCGAAGTAAGGAGGCGAATCCGGAAATGAAAACCGCCGTTCTTGCAGGTATCCTGCTGGTGGTGCTCGGGGTTATCTCGTTAGCCTATCAGGGCGTGTCTTACACACGTCAGAAGCAGGTGCTGAAGGTCGGGCCGATTGAGGCTACCCGGAATACACGGGAACGTATCCCGTTGCCACCGCTGCTCGGCGGCATCGCGCTGACCGGCGGCATCGTTTTGATCGTGATCGGCGCTCGCCGGGGAACATGATCCGGGAAGCGGCGAGCCCGTGTGCGGAAGCGCAGGCAAGTAGGGGGACGGCGAGAAAGAGCGCCTCACGGGCCATCGCAGAACGACAGCGAGCCATTCGGCCTGGACGGCGAAAAAGCAGGCCGCCTGATGCGGAGATCCTTGCCCATGCCCGCAAGTCCTCATACGCAGCAAGGAAGTGACGCGCTGCGGCTGTCCGCCTCGACCTTCCCCTGGCGCCTCTTCCTGCTGTCGCTCGTCGAGCGCCTCGACGCCGATAACGTGATCGGGCTCTCGGCGCAGATTTCATACTACTTCGCTCTTGCCCTTTTCCCGTTCCTGATCGTTTTGGCAGCCATGGTCGGGGTTCTCCCCTTTACCCATTCCTGGAACGGGGTTCTGGCCTGGATCACCCACTACCTGCCGAGCGAGGTGCAGCAGACCGCTTTTGACACGGTGGCCAGCCTGGCCCAGAGCCGCAAGAGGTTCCTGTCCCTTGGTCTGCTCGGCGCCATTTGGGCGGTTTCGGGAGGATTAATGACCCTGATGTCCGCGTTGAACGCCGTCTACCGGGTCCCTGAAACTCGAAGCTATTGGAGGCGGCTGGCCCTCTCCGTCTTGATGGTCTTCGTCCTGACGCTTCTCCTGATCGCGACCTTCGGATTTTTGAGCGCGGGCCGCTGGCTTGACGGCTGGCTTCAGTTGAACGCCGGAACGTCGTTTGCGCTCGAGGCATTGGCGCGCTTGGCGCGATGGCTCCTGACCTTCCTCCTGAGCATTATCTGTGTGGCCATTCTCGACTACGTCCTGCCCAATTTCAAGCGCCCCTGGCGGTGGATCACACCGGGCACGGCGATTATCACCGCGGTCTGGATCCTGACCACGCTGGGCTTCAATTTTTACGTGGTTCACGTCGCCTCTTATCACCGGACCTACGGCGTTCTCGGTGGATTCTTTGTCTTGATGGTGTGGATCTACATCAGCAGCTTGATTGCACTCGTCGGCGCAGAGATCAACTCCGAACTGCAGAAGGTCTCGCGCTGATGAACCCCTTGCGGGCCAGGCGCGCGGGGGCAGTGCTTGCAGGCTTCCTGAGCCTCGTCATGATCCTCCCCTCCGGTGCGCGGGCACAGGAGATTCCGGCGGGCGCGAGCTACGACGGCCAACCGGTGGTGGCGGTCGATCTCATCGCCCGCCCCACCATGAGCACGGACCCTTTCAAGCCGCTCCTGGCGCAATCGGCCGGGCAACCCTACTCGCAGAGCCTGGTCGACAAGAGCCGCGCGGCGCTCGCGGCCACCGGCCAATTCAGCAAAGTCGAGGTGAACGTCACTCCGGAAGCCGGCGGGCTGAGGGTCGAGTTCATCATGGAGCCTGCCTACTACATCGGAGTGCTCGAGTTTCCCGGGGCAACGAAGGTCTTCAGCTATCCGCAGCTTCTCGGAGCCGTCAACTATCCCGTGGAAGAACCGTACGAGAGGAGCCGGGCGGAAGCGGGGCGGGAGTCGTTGCAGCGCTTCCTGATGCGCAACGGCTACTTTGAATCTAGCGTCGCCGTCGAGGCGGAACTCGACAGCCCACGGCGCCTCGCCACCATTGTTTACACCGTTACTCTCAACCAGCGCGCTCGAGTGGGCAGGATTCTGATCAGCGGCCCGGCGCCCGAAGAGTCCGCGCGCCTGCTCGCCGCGCTGCACTCCGTTCGTGCGCGGCTGCGGAGCGCCAATCTCTCCACCGGACAGCGCTACGACATGCAACGGATCCAGGCGGCCCAGTCTTTCCTGCGGCGTTACCTCGGCAGCCAGCATTACCTGGCCAGCCAGTTGAAGCTGGACCCTCCTCAGTATGATCCCGCCAGCAACCACGTCCAGGTGACGTTCAACGTGACCGTGGGCCCCACGGTGATGGTCAACGTCACCGGAGCTCACGTGTCCGAGAGGCAGCTGAAGAAGCTGGTTCCCATCTACGAGGAGAGCTCGGTCGACCGCGAGTTGGCGGAGGAAGGCGAGGAGAACCTACTTTCGCACTTCCAGAGCCAGGGCTACTTCGACGCCCGGGTCACGATGCACTTCAGCCGCGAGCCCAACCAGGTTCAACTGACCTACGCCGTGGACCGCGGCCCGCGGCACCGCGTGCTGGCCGTCGATATCGCCGGCAACCGGCACATCGACAAGGGCGATTTGAAGGACCAGGTCGTGGTCGAGAAGGCTCACTTCTATTCGCACGGCAAATTCAGCCAGGAGTTGCTCGACCAGAGCGTGAAGAACCTGGAGGCGTACTACCAGGACCAGGGCTTTCTGGACGTGAAGGTCACGCCCAAGACGGCCGGCCGTGAGTCCGGGGTCAACGTCATCTTCAACATCGACGAAGGCCCGCGGAGCGTCGTGGACTCGGTGAAGATCGAGGGCAATCGGACCCAGCCGGTCGAGAAACTCGCGCCCGGCGGGCTGGCCGAGCGGCCGGGCGCGCCTTTCTCGCAATCCATCATCCACCGCGACCGGAACAGGATCCTTGCGAGCTACCTCGATCTCGGTTACCCGAGCGTGGCCTTCAAGTCCACCGCGTCCCCTGTCTCCGGCGATCCTCACCGCCTGGCGCTGACTTATCAGATTGACGAAGGGATGCGCGTCGACGTGGCCGCCGTCGAGTATGTGGGCGAGCGTCACACGCGCCGCCGGCTGCTCGAGCGATCCACCGACGTCAAGTCCGGCGCTCCCTTGAGCGAAGGCAAGCTGCTCGAGAGCGAAAGCAACCTGTACAACCTGGGAATTTTCGACTGGGCGAGCGTCTCGCCCCGCCGGCCGCCGGCCGATGAGGCCTCCGAGGACGTGCTGGTCAGAGTCCACGAAGCCAAGCGGAACGTCCTCACCTACGGCGTGGGCTTCGAATCCACGCCCCGCAGCGGGAGCCTATCCACCGGCGTTCTCATCCTGCCGGGCCTGCCGACGATCGGGCTTCCGAAGTCATTTACGGTTCTCGAAAAGACCATCATCAGCCCGCAGGGCTCGGTCGAATACAGCCGCCTGAACATGCGGGGAAGGGCGGAAACCGCTTCGGTATCACTGCTCGCTTCGATCCTGGACCAGAAGGCGGCGATCAGCTACAGCGACCCTCACTTCGCCGATACGAACTGGAAGTCGCTGCTGAGCGTCTCGGCCGAGAGAACCACCCAGAATCCGCTCTTTACGGCGCGCCTGGGGCAGGCTTCCTTTCAAATCTCCCACGCGCTCAATTCGAGCGGCAACAAGCGCCTCCAGTTCCAGTACGACTACCAACGCACAACGCTCACCAATCTGCTGATTCTCAACTTCGTTCCGCCCGAGGATCAGGCCATCCATTTGTCGACGCTCTCGGCGTCGTTCGTGAACGATACCCGCGACAAGCCCCTCGACGCGCATCGGGGCGTATTTCAGACCGTGAACGTGAGCTTCAGCCCCACGTTTCTCGGCTCGACCGACAACGTGGCGCGATTCTTCGGCCAGACGGCCTATTACCGGCAGGTGAAGCCGTGGATGGTCTGGGCCAACAATGTGAGGTTGGGACTTGTGTCGTCGTTTGCCGGCAGTCACGTGCCTTTCAGCGAGCGGTTTTTTTCCGGAGGCGCCGATAGCTTGCGCGGCTTTCCCCTGAATGGCGCTGGACCCCAAGCCACCGCGCTGCTATGCGCCGCCGAGAACGATCTCGCGAGCTGCACGGCCGAAGTCGCGGTTCCCGCCGGAGGCCATCAACTTTTCATCTTCAACTCTGAAGGACGATTCCCGATTCCCATCAACTCTGCGCTTGGGGGCGCGATCTTCTACGACGGCGGCAATGTTTACGAGGGCATTAACCTGAGTCACTTCGCGAGCGGCTACAGCAACTCGGTCGGATTCGGCCTGCGCTACCAGACGCCGGTGGGTCCCATCCGCATCGACCTCGGCCGCAATCTGAATCCGGTGCCCGGCGAGAAGCGGACCCAGATTTTCGTAACGCTGGGGCAGCAATTCTAAAGGGAATCGACCGCCCTGATTTCGGTTGGTAGCATCCCTTCCGGCCGCGAGTCGCCTCAAAGACTCAGTGGCTTACTATGACGATCCGTCGACGCATTCTCCGTCTTGTTGTCGTGATCCTGTCCGTTCTGGCGCTCGTGGCCGTGACGGCGGTTCTGATTCTGCGCAGCTCCCGCTTTCACCGTTACGCTTTGGGGCTGATCGTGGCGCAGGCGCAACAGGCGACCGGGGGACGCGTTGAAATCGGTGACTTCGGTTTCCGCTGGTCGGGACTTCGGATTGACTTCTATCGCGTCGCCTTGCACGGCACGGAGTCCGATGCCGGCGGTCCGCTGTTGTGGGCCGATCACATCGCGCTCGGCTTACGAGTGGGGTCCTGGTATGGCCGCGACATCCGGCTGAACGACCTCGAGATCGATCATCCGGTTGTGCGCCTCTCGGTCGATGCCCGCGGACATTCGAACCTGCCCGAGGCGCCGCGGCCGCCGTCGTCGGGGCCGTCGTCGCCGGGGCCGGCCGATGTGTTCCAGTTGGCGGTGAGATACGCTGGGATCAACCGCGGGGATATCTATTACAACGACGCGCACGTTCCGCTTCAAGCCCAGGTGAAGAACCTCAAAGCCGAAGCGAGTCTCGGAGCCGGCGCCACCTACCAGGGGTCGCTGAGCTACCAGAACGCGGTCATTCATTCCGGCGACCTGCACCCGCTCGCCCACGACCTGGACGCGCATTTCGCCGCCTCGCCGTCCGGCATCACGATCAGTTCGCTCGTGATTCACTGCGGAGCCTCCTCGATCACGGGCCAGGCAAAGGTGACGGATTACAGCAATCCCTCGATTGAGGGATCGTACCAGGCCACGTTATCCGGTTCGGAGTTGGGCCGCGCGCTCAGCGATCCGTCGCTGCCCAGCGGCATGGTCGAAACCAAGGGCACCGTGAGCTATCACGGCCGTCCCGGCGTTCCACTGATCGAAGCGCTGGAAGTCTCCGGGACCTTTGGCAGCGCGCTGTTGACCGTCGAAGTGCCGCAAGCGCGGACGGCCGCGCGGGCCGTGTCCGGCGAGTACCGCCTGTCGCAAGGGGATCTCGAGGCCGTGAACCTCAAGGCGAATGTGCTCGGCGGATCAGTGACCGGCCGATTGCATCTCGCGCACCTCGCCGGGACGCCCGCGGCAACGCTTGCGGCCACCGTTCGCGACATATCACTGACCGGCGCCCGAAGCGCGTTGCGTGCCCCGCCCCCGCAGGCGGAGATCGTCGCCGGCCGGCTGAATGGCACCCTCGAGGCGAGCTGGCGCGGAAGCATGGAAGACCTGGCAGTGCGGTCTGACGCCACTGTCACCGGTTCGGCTGCCCCTTCGCCTCAGGCAGGCTCGGGCGGCACGGCCGCTCCGGTTGCCGCTATTCCGGTCGACGGTACGGTTCATCTTGCCTACGACGGACGCCGCCAGGTGCTGAGTCTGACGAATACGACCCTGCATACGCCTCACACCGGGCTCACCGTGGATGGGAGCCTCGGCAGGCAAGCCAGCCTGCGCCTGAACGCGCAATCGAGCGACCTTCGCGAGGTTGACCTGCTCGTATTCACCCTTCGATCCGCGGGCCCGGCCGGAAGCGCCACGGCTCCGGTGCCTCAACTTCTGGGTCTTTCAGGGTCGGCTTCGTTTAGCGGGACGATCCAGGGGAGCTTGAGTGCTCCCCTGGCCACGGGCAGGGTGACCGCAGCCAATCTTCGTCTTCCGGGTGCAGCCTTCAAGGCCTTCGACGGCAATGTGAGCCTCGGTCCCTCCGGCATCGCGATCCGTCAAGGAACATTGCAGGAAGGGGCCGAGGGGAGCGCGCGATTCGACCTGTCGGTGGGCCTGCGGGACTGGTCTTACAGCCCGCAGTCCCCGATCAGCCTCCAGCTTGCCGCCCAGAGGCTCCAGGTTGCCGATCTCGAACGCATGGTTCACCTGCAATATCCCGTGAGCGGAATGCTCTCTGTCAATCTCAACCTGAGCGGCTCCGAGGCAAGTCCTGCCGGCCAAGGTTCGGCGCAACTGACCCGGGGGCAGGCGTGGAACCAGCCCATTGAGAATCTGAACGTCAAGTTCCAGGGGAGCGGAAACGACCTTCACTCGACCCTCACGGTGCTCACTTCCGCCGGATCGGCGACCGCGACCCTGAGTTACAACCTGAAGGCGCAGAGCTACGACGTGCAGGCGCAGGCGCCGGGCGTCCGGCTCGATCGGCTGGCGCCGCTCGCGGGCCAGAGTGCGCAAATCACCGGGATGATTGCTGTCGCGGCCAGCGGTCGCGGGACGCTGAAGGATCCTCAACTCAAAGCCACGCTCGATGCGTCACAGTTGCATGTCGGCGACCAGGACCTGAGCGGCCTGAAGGCGCAGGTGGATATCGCCAATCAGCAGGCTCATCTTACTTTCGCATCCACCGTGTCCGGGGCGTCCCTGCAGGCGGATGGTACGGTCAGCCTCGCGGGCCGACATCAGGCCCATGTGACCGTGGAGAGCCAGCCGATTCAGCTCGGGCCGTTGCTCGCAGCATTTCTTCCCCAGGCGCCGGCCGGCCTGGCGGGCCAGACCCAGATTCACGCCACGCTTGACGGCCCCCTGGACTCTCCCGACCAGGTGACGGCGGCGGTCGAAATTCCTTCCCTGAGCTTGAGCTATCAATCCCTCCAGATTTCGAGTGCGGCGCCGATTCACATCGAGTATCGCAAGGGAGTTCTGAATCTGCAGCACGCTGAGCTTAAAGGCACCGGCACCGATCTTCAATTGCAGGGCGCGGTTCCCATCACGGTTGCCGGCAACGTTCAGATGAGCGCGAAGGGCGCGGCGGATCTTCATCTCATCGGCCTCCTGAACCAGCAATTCCGCACCTCGGGACGCGTCGAACTCGACCTGAGCGCTCAGGGGAACGGCGCGCACCCGGATATCACAGGCGCGGTCCGGTTGGCCAACGTCTCGGCGCTGCCCGTGGGGGCGCCCATCGGCCTCGAGCAGGTCAACGGCGAACTCGCGATCAGCGGGGGCCGCGTCGAGATCAAGAGCCTGTCGGGCCAATCCGGCGGCGGCACCATCACAGCCCGGGGTTTCTTGACCTATACCCCGTCCCCGCAGTTCAATCTGGGGCTCACGGCCAAGGACGTGCGGTTGCTTTATCCCAACGGGGTGCGCTCCGAGACGGACGCCGATCTGAACCTGACGGGCACGCCGGCAGCGGCGGCCTTGAACGGCCAGGTGTTCATCGATCAACTTTCGCTGACCCAGAGCTTCGACCTCGCCAACTTCTCCAATCAGTTCTCAGGCCCGTCCACGGTGTCCCCGGCCTCATTCCAGCAGAACGTCAAGCTGAACGTGGCGGTGCTCTCGCGGGAACAGATGAGCGTGCAGAACAGCCAGCTGAACTTTCAGGGCTCCGCCAATCTGCAGGTGCGCGGAACGCTGGCGGAGCCCGTGATCCTGGGCCGCACCACCATCGAGTCCGGCGAGGTGTTTTTTCAGGGAAGGCGGTACGTCGTGCAAAGCGGCGTGATCCAGTTTGTGAATCCCGTCGAAACCGAGGCTGTGGTGAACCTGGTAGCCACGACCACGGTGCAGCAATTCGATCTGACGCTGAATTTTGTGGGCCCCCTGGACCGCCTGCGCACCACCTACACGTCTGACCCGCCGCTTTCACCCGTGGACATCATCAACCTTCTGGTCGCGGGTCACACCACCGAGGCCGCGCAGACATCCGCGAGCACGCCGCAGTCGCTCGTTGCCCAGGGCCTTTCCAGCGGGGTGAGCAGCCGCGTCCAAAAGCTCGTCGGCATTTCGTCGCTGACGATTGACCCGCAGATCGGCGGCAACCAGGGCAATGCAGGCTCGCAACTTGCCATTCAACAGCGCGTCACCAAGAACCTGTTCTTCACCTTTGCCACTGACGTCACCACGACGCAGGGCGAGGTGGTGCAGGTGGAGTATCAGATCAGCCGCAAATACTCGGTCAGCGCCGTGCGCGACCAGACCGGAGGCTATCAAGTCCAGGTGAAGACGCACAAAGTCTTCTAGCCCCGAAGGGCGAAGGATCTTAGCCCGCGCCCGAGCCCGAGGCTCATAAACGCCGGGAATTACGTACCGCCCCGGGGGTTCAAAGGACACATGGTGTAAAGGTTCCATATGGCAGAAAGGGCCTTGACAGAGGCTGCCGTGCAAGTAGTTCATTTTGGATAGCTTACGCCCGAGAGTTTTGGTACGCCACTTGCGATGGGAAGCTGACTTGGAAGAGATGTGGCGTGGGGCTGTCTCCGCTTCGAGCGTGAGACTTCCCGGGCTAACCGCCCAACAAGCACCTGTTGCTGAGCACTCTAGTTCAGGGGAGGTCAGCCGTGGCGAATGTGAGAAGGATAGCTCTTACTGTGGCGGTAGTCCTGCTTGTGGCGGGCATCAGGTCCGAGGCCCAGTCGAGCCAGGACGCGACCCAGGGCGGTGGTCAGGACAACAGCCAGACGAGTTCTTCCAGCAGCAGTCCGTCAGGCGCCACGTCGCAGCCCGCCACGCCGTACGTCTCGCCGAGCGGCGCAGGCCAGTTGGGGCACGCCGGCGGCGGGGGCGAGAAGGGCGTGACTTATTACGAGTTCTACGGAGGAAGCGCGACCGGCTCCGGCTATATCACCACGCTCGAGAGTACGCTCGGCTATAACTTCAACCAATATTTTGGAATCGACGTCGGAGTGCCCGTCTACTTCGTCGGGGCCTCGGCCAACAAGCCCTTAAGAACTCCCGCAGGGCTCGCTCTGCCCACTTCGTTCTCGGAGACGGGCGTGGGAGACGTCTTCGTGGACCTGATGTACACGCGGATGAATCCGACCCTCAACTATCTCAGTTCGGTGCGGCTCGGCGCGCCGACGGGAAGTCTCCGCGACGGGTTGACCACAGGCCATGTGACGTTTGATTGGGATAACTATGTCGACCGCGATTTCGGCCGCCTGCGCCCTTACGTGGACGTGGGGTTTGCGAATTCGATTCTGGACACGCATTACTTGTACCGCCCCTACACCACCTACGGGTACGTGGTGCACTCCGAAGCCGGAGCCTCAGTGGAAGTTGTTTCTCCCCTGCGGGTCGGCGCATCCTTTTACGATGACGCGCCCATCGGTCCGCAGACCGTTTTCCGGCGCCCCGGCGGACTCGAAGTTCGCGGTCCGGCCTCGATCGATCGTGATGACGGCGCTTCCGTCTTTGCCACCATCAGTCCGATTTCGGTGGTGCTGATCGAGGTCGGGTATGACCATAGCTTTGTGTACGACGTCAATAGCTTCTCGTTCGGGCTTTCGTTCAACGTGGCCGGAGCTATTCGCAAGCTCAGAGCCGCGCACTAGCGGGGCCTGACGCCTCGTCGCTCTGCCGCCGTGCGCCTGTGGCGGCAGCGTGAGGTAGCTCGGCATGACACATTTCATCGCCTACTGGCAATCATGGTTATGGTCGATCGGCCTCCTGATCGGAGTCATAGCCGTAGCACTGGTCGTTCATCGCATCGTTTTCGCGGTGCTCAGGCGTATGACCGTCCACGAGGCCAGCGCTGTTGATCACTCCCTGGTGAGGCACGCCGAGGGGCCGACGCGATTAATTTTTCCCTTGATCGGCATCATTCTGGCGCTGCAATCCCTGCCGGTCCGGCCGGACCTGATCCGCTCCCTCCGACATCTTGTAGGTCTCGGCGTTATCGCCTCGGTGGCGTGGGGTATCATCCTGGTCGCAGAAGTCCTTGGCGATGCGGTTTACGGCAGGTACCGGGTTGACGTCGCCGACAATGTGGCGGCGCGCCGCGTCCGAACGCAGATTCAAGTGCTGCGGCGCATCTTTGGCATCGTGGTTGTGTTCATCACGGTAGCCATCATGCTGATGACCTTTCCCGAGATCCGGCAGCTCGGCACCAGCCTGCTGGCTTCGGCGGGCCTGGCCGGCCTGGTCATCGGCATGGCCATGAAGTCGACCCTCTCAAACCTCATTGCCGGAGTGCAGATCGCTCTGACCGAGCCCATCCGCATCGACGACGTGGTGATCGTGGGGGGCGAGTTTGGATGGATCGAGGAAATACTCACCACCTACGTGGTGGTCCGCACCTGGGACCTGCGCCGGCTGGTGGTGCCGCTCACCTACTTCATCGAGAACACATTTCAGAACTGGACCCGCCAGACCGCCGACCTGCTAGCCTACGTCTACCTCTACGTCGATTACTCGGTTCCGGTCGAGGAACTGCGGCGGGAGTTTCGCCGGATCGTGGAAGCGTCGCCCCTGTGGGACCGCAAGGTCTGCGCGCTTCAGGTTTCGGACGCATCCGAGCACACGATCCAGGTGCGCGCCTTAACGAGCGCCGCGGATTCGTCAAAAGCGTGGGATCTGCGCTGCGAAGTGCGCGAGAAGCTGATCAGCTTCCTGCAGGAGCGATACGCCGACGCACTGCCGAAGACCCGAGCGCTCGTACGCGGCCTTCCATCGGACAGCCCCTCGGGAAACGGGCGTTCTTCGAGCCCCCAGCAGTTCGAATTGGCCCCGCAGAAGACCCGGTAAGCGGCGCTCCGGGTTCCGAGTGAGCAGGTCCCCTCGCGTCAGGCCGTTCGTTGAGCGTTGCCAGGCGGGAGTAAGAAGAACCACGTCATCCGCTACACCTTCTGAACACCCCGAAAAGTCTCCGTGCAACGCGGGTATGGTATGATGCCGCCTCGCGGGCACGTCTGTTTACGGGCTCCGCGGCTCGCGAGGGGCCGCGGATTCGGAAAACCACAAAAGGAGGCGGCACATGTCGCTTGGAAAACGCTGTGGCGCGGAATTCTTCGGCACGTTCTGGCTTGTGTTCGGCGGTTGCGGCAGTGCGGTTCTGGCCGCTGCTTTTCCCGGCCTCGGCATTGGATTCGCGGGCGTGGCCCTGGCATTCGGACTCACTTTGCTTACGATGTGCTATGCCATCGGCCACATCTCGGGATGTCACATCAATCCCGCAGTATCGTTCGGGCTGTGGGCCGGGGGCCGCTTTCCCGCCTCCGACCTGATCCCCTATATCGTGGCGCAGGTTCTCGGCGGCGTCGCGGCCTCCGCCGTTCTCTACGTGATTGCAAGCGGCAAAGCGGGCTTCGATCTCAGCGCCGGCTTTGCCTCCAACGGCTACGCGGACCATTCGCCGGGCGGGTACTCCCTCGAGGCCTGCCTGGTGGCTGAGATCGTGCTTACGTTCTTCTTCCTGTTCGTGATTCTGGGCGCGACTGACCCGCGCGCACCCAAGGGTTTCGCGGGCGTCGCCATCGGGCTCAGCCTGACGTTGATCCACCTGATCGGCATTCCGGTCGACAATCTCTCTGTCAACCCTGCGCGCAGCACCGCGCCTGCCCTTTTTGTGCGGGGCTGGGCGCTCGGCCAGCTCTGGGTGTTCTGGGTAGCGCCGATCGTGGGCGCAATCCTCGCCGGCATCATCTATTCACGGCTCTTCAGGGAGGATTAATCGGGTAACTGTCCCGGGCTTCCCGCGACGCTGAAGGATCATCGGCTAAGAGTTGCGCCGCGACTAAAGGCGATTGAACTCCGGAACATGCTTTGCCGGCAGACAAAAAGAGATTGGAGGGCAAACCGGTAATCCGGAAAGCCCTCCGAACCTGGTGGGGTAGTCGTTAATGGCTCGCGGAAGTTACGGGGACAGGACTGGCGCCGGAGGCGACGGGGGAAACGACAGGGGCAGGACCGACGGGGGAAGGACCGACGGGATTAGCATGCTCCTGATGCTGTTTCGCATCCTTGCGGGCCAACATTTTGGCGCGCTTGGCCTCGATACGAGCCTGCCTCGCGTCTCGCCGGGCCTCTTTGGCCTGCTCTTTGTCCTGCTTGGCTTCCTTTATGGCCTCCATTTTGGCGCGCTTAGCCTCGATACGGGCCTGCAGCCTCTTGTCTTGCAGTTGTTCTCTGACGGCTGCCCTGCGAGCCGCGATCTTGGCGCGCATGGCTGGTGAGTGAGGGCCCGTCGCCGCGAGCAACGGCGCGGCGGTTACCAACAAAGTCGCAAGCACGGAAGTGATCACTCTCTTCATTTTCGTAGTACCTCCTCAATCGGCGTTAGTTTTGTTCCCCGCTTCGACGCGCTGGCGTAGTGCATGCTTTCTGCCAAAATCCCCGTGGACATAGTAAATCTTTGGTAATCAAAAGCTTGAACCTCGAGCGGTCGGGGACTTCGAGAGTCCGTTATATGGTGATTATTGCAGGTCTTACACAGCGCCCTTGAAGACTCTACATACTGGACTTGCGCTGTGACCCCGAAACTGTCCTGTAATCCATCACCTCGTCGGCCGATTCGCCCGGGAGGCTTGCGTGCGGGGCTTGCGTGCGGGGAATGCGCGCGGGGAATGCGGGCAGGGCTGCTGCGTAACTTCTCCTCCCGCTTACGTAATCTCTACTGGCCGCTTAGGCTCGGCCGCGATCGCGGCGCTGACCGGAAGTTCTTCCGAACAAAGGCCTGGAAAACAAACCTGGAGGTCTTGGCAACGGCCGTGCTCTGCCATGGGTCGGGCCGTCCTTTTCGGAAGTGCGGCACCAAGGGTTGCGCCGCGTTCGAGCGCTAGTGGCGGTGCCCAGGGGAGGCCGAGCCGTCGGCCGCCGTATCGCCGTCGTATCAAGGAGGTTTCATGACGAGGGTTTCCAAGTTCCTTGCGATTTGTTTCTGTTTCGCCCTGCTTTGCTCAATCGCTTCCCCAAAAGCGAGCGCAGACGAGTGGGATAAGAAGACGGTCTTGACGTTCAGCGGACCGGTGCAGGTCGGAAAGACCCGACTCGATGCCGGCACCTACGTCTTCAAGCTCGCAGACACCTACGATCGCCATACCGTTCAGATCTTCAATAAGAACGAGAATCACCTGATCGCCACCATCTTCGCCATTCCCGACTATCGGCTCGAGCCGACGGACGGCACGGTGGTAAAGTTCGCCGAGACGGCTGCAGACGGAAGCGACTCGTCGGGAGTGCTGCCGGTGGCAGGAGTGCCGATCAAGGAGTGGTTCTACCCGGGCGATAATTTCGGGCAGGAGTTCAAAGTCGCGCCCCAGCCCGTAGAGACGGCCGCTCTGGAGCCGCCTCCCCCGGCTGCCGAGGCGGAGCCCGCGCAACCCGCTCCGGCACCCGTGACGGAACCTCCGGCGGAGCAGTCCGCTGCGGCGCCGCAACCGGAAACGCCTCCACAGCCTCAGGCTCAGCCGGCCCCCGCGCCGGCTCAAACCGATCAGCAACCCGCGCAGCCGGCCCCCGCGCCGGCGACGACCCTGCCTAAGACGGCGAGTTTGGTGCCGTTGCTCGGGTTGGTTAGCGCGTTGTCGCTGGCCTTGGCAGGAGGGCTTCGCGCTTTTGCAAAACGCGTAAGCTGAAGCCGATGCTAATGAACTGGCACCCGCCCCGGCGCCAGTTCTCTTCTTAGGCTTGGTGTGCGGCTAGGCATCGCGAACGCGAAGCGCGGCGGAAGGGAACGGAAATGCTCAACGTCGGCGCTGTCGGTCGCGCCCGGTTCCCGCGGACATTGGCAGTCCTGGCGATCCTCTTCGCTTCAGCTCCTGCCTTGATTTGTGCGGCGCGCTCGGGTCAGGTCCAAACCCAAACCGAGGTCGCGAGCGCATCACCCCCGAGCGGCATCGCGAATCAATATACGATTTCGGTCAAGGTGCGCCTGGTTGTCTTGCCGGTCACCGTCACGAACCGCCAGGGAGAATTCGTTCCAGGTTTGGCGGCGGGAAACTTCCAGGTGTATGAGGCGGGACGCCCTCAAGCGATCACTTTATTCGAACACGAGGACGTGCCCGTTACGGTGGGGTTGGTGGTTGACAACAGCGGAAGCATGGGGCCCAAGCGCCCGGGCGTGTTGGCGGCGTCTCAGGCGTTCGTGAAATCGAGCAATCCGGGCGACGAGATGTTCGTCGTGACCTTTAATCAGAGAGTCTCCCTCGGATTGCCCAGGTCACTTCCGTTCACGAGCGATCTCGGTGCTCTTCAAGGTGCGCTGTCAAGCAAGCCGGCTGCGGGTAACACGGCTCTGTATGACGGAGTCGCGGCGGGCCTGCAACATCTCAAGGGCGGCACAGGCGAGAGAAAGGCCCTCATCGTCGTTACCGATGGCGGCGACAACGCCAGCCGCACGACGTTCCCGAATCTGCTCCAGATGGCGGAAAGCTCCAATGCGGTGATCTACACCATCGGAATCCTCGACGAAACATACTCGGGAGAAAATCCCAGGGTGCTGAAGCAGTTGGCAAAAGCAACGGGTGGCCAGGCGTACTTTCCCCAATCCGCATCCGAGGTTTCGAGCGTCGCCGAACAGATTGCGCGCGATATTCGCCGGCAGTACACCATCGGCTACGTTCCCACGGCCATGGCCGCGAACGGCGGCTACCGCAGCGTTCGTGTCAAGGCTCGAGCGGCGGGAGACGGAAAACTGCGCGTTCGCACCCGAGCCGGGTACCTGATTCCGCCTGAGGCACCTGCGACACCGAGTGCGGCGGCGGGTCCGGCAAAGTGAATGCTCATGGCGGTATTCCAGGTCAAGGCGAATCAGTTGGATCCACGGGCACGGTCTCTTTCAGGAGATCGCTGGAGCGTTGGAGAGTATCCGCTCAAGCGGTTTCCGGTCAGCACCCGGGACCGTTCGTCGGGTGCGCGACTCGTGGCAGTGGCGCTGAAGCCCCCGCGCCGCTCAACATCCGGTGCCCGCGTGCTCCGCTGGGGCGCTCACTTCTTCCTGTTGATGGGCTTGTTGACCGGAGGCTATTGTGCCTGGTTTTATGGCGAGGGAAGAGCCTTCCAAGCCTATCAAAGCTGGCGATTCGATCAGATCGTCCGGCACCGCGCCGCATCCCTGAAGGCCTTCGTCGCAAGCTACCTCGCTGAAATTCCGATCGTCGGCTCGAAAGGGCGGGAATCCACCGCCATCAGCCCTCCGGCGGAACCGCTGCCGCCCGCGGCGCCCCCCCGGGCGGTAGGTCGGGAGAATGTCCGCGTTCCTCTGGCCGAGGGAGCCTTGATCGGCCGCTTGGAGGTCCCGCGTCTTCGTCTTTCCACCATCGTGCTCGAGGGTGACAGCGACCCGGTGCTGCGAGAGGGATTGGGCCACATTCCCAGCACCTCGCTACCGGGCGCACCGGGCAACGTTGCGATCGCCGGACATCGGGACACGTTTTTCCGCGCGCTGAAAGACGTCCGGAAGAACGACGCCATCGCGCTCGCCACCCCCGACGGCACGTATCGCTACACAGTGCAGTCTGTGCAGGTGGTGGGGCCCGATGATACCCAGGTGCTCGCGCCGTCGGACCACGCCGGTTTGACCCTTGTGACCTGCTATCCGTTCTACTTTGTGGGTTCGGCTCCCGAGCGCTACATCGTCCATGCGCAACAGATTGGGACACCAGCGCCTGGTGGGACCGTCTCTCGACAAGACAAGCCATCGCCAATCCTCGCGTCAGCCTCGCCGGCGCCAGCCTCGGTGTCCGAAGTGAAACTGACGTATCACTCGCGTCGGCGCACCGATGAAACCCTCCATCACACCAATCGCCGCGTGCGAACCCATCGTGCATCGGGCGAGGCGTTCAGGCAGTCGGGAGTTGCGGGTCGAGGAGGGCGGGTTGAGGACACAACCTCAGACGCCACAGAGCACTCCGCGGGGACCGCCCGCCGCGCACTTTCCTGGCTGAAGTCACTACCGAAGCGCGTCACGGGGAACTAGACTTGCATCCTTTAAACGCGCTCTTTCCTTCCACAGCAAACCTCAGCCAGACAATTCCCCGAGCGGAATTTCTCCGCCTCACGCAGCTCGGCTTGAAACGAGATTGTAGCGTGCTGAGCCCGAACCCGTAGGCTACCGCCCGAGAGCAGAAGGAAGCAGGTGCAGGCTGGCCGGCAACGTGTATGATGTCACCAGAGGGATTAGCGGGACGGCGCGCAGACCTTCGGGGTGTGCGGGAGCAACTCTCCGGCACATGTGGCCAAAGAGCTTATTAGGGGAATCATTGCCGACTGACTTCATTGGCAACGGAGGCGTGTTTGTTGTGGGGCCGCAATCTCCGCGCCGACAGTTTCGTTCAGGATTTCCACCTGCCAGGACACATGGTGCATTAGTATCTCATTTTTGAGATTGCGGCGGGCTGCCGAAGTGGCCTTGGCGCGAGTGCTGGTCCGATGTGAGACAACTGGGATGATGTAGCCTCTACATGTAGCCATAAGCTGTAGCCGTAACGTGTAGCCCGACCAGGGACCACAAAAACAGCAAAAAAAAGAATCTAAAATTTTGCAAAACGAAGCCACTAAGTCCAATACAATCAATAAAACAGCATGAAAAAGAGCCCAAAACGAAGCCATTCAAAGCCAACTAAAGCTACCCTCGGCCCGGCATAAGTCCTTTAGAATGGCACTCGGTGACTCCGTCGACTGCAGAAATTTGAAAACAAAGCCACGCAACCCAAACTCGTCCGGCGCTTGAGAATCGGCCGCTCGGGCCGTAGACTAGCACTGTTCCAAGGTGCGCCCTAAAGGTGTCCGCCATGAAAACCAGACTTGTGTCCGTCGCCGTTCCGATGTTCTGGGTTGGCACTGCCGCGCTGGCTTTGGCGGCTGGACCGTCGCTGCTTCCCGTTCGTGGACTCTACCTCGGAGCGCCGAAGCCGGGCGACGTCCCGCTCGTCGTCAGCTTTATTCGCGACGCGCTGCCCAAAGAGGGCGTCAATGTGCTCGTCATGGAGTTCGATTATCGGTATGCCTACGCGAGTCACCCCGAGGTTGTCGACTCCGACGCTCTCTCCAAGTCAGACGTGAAGGCCATCGTCGCCGCGTGTCACGCTGCGGGCGTGCGGTTGATCCCGCTCATCAATCTACTGGGACATCAGTCCTGGGCCGCGCAGACCTTCGGACTGCTTCGCGCCCATCCCGAGTTCGATGAGACGCCGGGGAAGTACCCGAACAACCAGGGAATTTATTGCCGGAGCTACTGCCCGCTTCATCCTGACGTCCACAAGGTGGTGTTCGATCTCATGGATGAGTTGGCCGACGTGTGCGAGGCGGACGCCGTCCACGTGGGCATGGACGAGGTCTTCATCCTCGCGGATCCGAACTGCCCTCGCTGCGGGACGCGCAACCGCGCGGAAGTGTTCGCCCAGGAAGTTCGCACCCTCCACGACCACCTCGCCCAGTCGCACCGCGAGATGTGGATGTGGGGCGACCGCTTCCTGGATGGCAGCGTGACCGGAGTGGGTGAGTGGGAGGGCAGCCAGAATGGGACCGCGTCGGCTATTAACCTGGTCCCTCGAGACATCGTGATCTGTGACTGGCACTATGACTCGGCCCCGCCGACTGCCGCCTTCTTTGCCGTGGAGGGATTCCGCGTTGTGTACGCGCCCTGGCGCAAGAGAGACGTGGCCCAGGCCGAGTTGGATCAGGTGCGATCCGTGCGGATGCACGCGGATGCCGTGACGGCGCCGCGCATGCTGGGAGTGTTGCAGACGACGTGGGGAAGTGCGAGCGGCTTCATCAAGGCTTACAACGGAGACGCCTCGATGCCGGCATCGGACGTAGAGGCCGCGGCCACTTTCAAAGCGCTCTTTGCCTCGATCCGCGCACTGCCTCAGGCATCCCGCAGCTACCGCCTATGGCTGCCGCGCACTGCCGGGGTCAGCAAATCACTGGATGGAGTTTACGTTGAGCGTCCACATCGAACGCCCGTGAGTAGCTGCGTAGAGCGTGCGGGTTGGCGCGTACATCTTCAGGCCGAGGACCACAACGTTCGGCAGACCGGTCCCCAAAATCGACCACGTTTGCCCCAGATTTGTAGTGTAGAAAACGCCGATGTCCGTGGCGGCATAGAGGGTGTTGGGGTACACCGGATCGATCACAAGATCGTCAACGGGCGTGTTGGGCAAGGGCACGCTGATGTCCGCCCAACTGGCCCCGCCGTTCGTCGTCTGGTAGATATGGCCGCCCGGGCTGTTGAACCCGGAAAAGGCCACGTAGGCGACGTAGGGTGCGGAAGGACTGATCGCGATTTGGGTGATGGAACGGTTTGGCAAGCCCGTGCTCACATTCGTCCAGGTCGTGCCGGGTGCGGCAGTGGTGGTCGTCTGGACCTGTCCTTCGTTAGTGCCGGCGTATAGGATCTGGTCGTTGCTGGGAGCCACTGAAACGACTGTGACGGTGCCGGTCCCGCCGGTCAGGTCGGGCGAGATCGATTGCCATGAACTCGCGCCGTTTGCGGTCTGGTACACCTGGTAGGTGCCGAAATAGAGGATCTCGGAATTCAAGGGATCCATCACGAGCGGTGGTATGAATTGCATCCGATCGCTCGTGTTGATGCCTGAGTTCGCCGAAGTCCACGTTCCCAGCACGCCGTTCTGAGTCGATTCCTCCACATCGTATTGTGCACAGCTTGCGTATACCGTAGATGGTGTGCCGGGGTTGACGGCAGTCCACCCGCCGTCGCCGCACCAGGAATAATTCCAGGCGATGCTCCCTGTATACTGCTGAACGCCGTTGTCTTGCGTGCCTCCGTACACCAGGGAAGGACTGCTGACGGAGTTTCCCGGATAGAACTGTGTGATTGCGAGAGGATTATTCAAATTCGTCCAATTGGGATACAGCGTGGTTGGATCGGTGGCGCTCCAGACACCGCCATCGTTTCCCACATACAAAGTTCCGCCGTTGGCCGAAAACGCGAGGGCGTGGTGGTCTTCGTGAAGCTCAACCAGATTGCCTCCGACCGCGACGTTCGTCCACGTCGCGCCGCCGTTTAGCGACTGATAGAGCGTGCCGGGCTCATCGGAGCCGCCGATAAACACGACCTGTGGGTTAACGGGATCCACGGCGACCACGTTGGTGTACCAGCAGTATGGAGTGCAGTAATCCGGCGCCGAAGTGAGCTCGGTCCACGATGAGCCGCCGTTCGTGGTCTTATACAGACCAAGCAGGCTGCCCGTCGAGGGATTGGCGATTCCGGCGAAGAGCGTGGAGGGATTCGAGCGCGAGATTGCGAGTGCGATCCGGCCCGCATTGCTCGCCGGCAATGCTCCGCTGCCCTTGCCGTTGTCGTAACTCCAAGCGGCTCCCGCGTTGGTCGACACGTACACGCCGTTGCCTTCCACGGCGGCATAAGCCCTGTTGCCGTTGTAGGGATCAAAAAGGACTCCAGTGGCGGTTCCGGCGAGCACTTCGTTCCAGGTATTCCCGCCATTCGTCGACAGGTAGACTCCCGAATTTGTGCCCGCCAGGACCACCTGATCGTTGGCAGGATCGACCGCCATCGAGCCGATCTCGAGGCTGTCCCCAAATGGTCCCGGAGTCAGAGTCCAGGTGTTTCCGCCATTAGTCGACTTCAGCACGCCGGCGCCATAGTAGCTGTCGTCCGAGAAGTCCTCCTCGCCGGTGCCGACGTAGATCGTCTCATGGTTGGACGGGTCAATGGCTATAGACCCCGTAGCCAGTGACGCCTGGGTGTCAGTGAGTGGAACCCAGGCAGCTCCGCCATCAGTCGTTTTCCAAATGCCACCCTCGGCCGCGCCAAGGTAGACTACTTCGGAGTCGGTCGGATCGACTGCCAGCGCGGTCACGCGGCCCGAGGTCGTTGGGTACGAGAATCCCGTGTTCGTGGGTTGGGGACCGAGCAGCGTCCAGGTGAGACTGGTGGACTGGGAATGCTCGGTTTGGGCCAGCCTCATCGCGTCGAGCTGGCGCAGGGAATTAAGCCGTGCCCCGGCCGGAATGTGAGCGAACGGATAGGCGCGTTGCGCGCGAAACCACTCACTGCGGGCGGCGGGGTTATCTGGAAAACCGCGATCAGCTTTCTCCGGGCGCGGCCGGAGAGCAGCCCCAAGCATCACAACCGCCGCAACTACCACCATCGAGATGGCAGCCTTGCTCCTTATGCGAGACACACTCATATCCCCCTTTCGTCTGGCGCCGGAAAGTCAGGTTGAGCAAAGGAGCTGGAAATAGTTCTGCCGGCGTGATCCGGTTTTAGTTCTCGATGACTAACCGGTGGCTTTCGGCGGTTCTTCGGCGTACATCGGTCGCTTCATGGTGGATCCCCCCGTCGCGGTAATTGCTATCGAATCGACGCGCTCACAAGAGTGCCGTGCCGGTTGACAGCAAGGGCAGTTGCCGTGCCAAACGGACGAGCGCACCGTATTCAGATGGGGGTGTTCGACTTACAGGCGAGAATGGGAGACGAGCCTTGCGGTAAGTGTCCGCAGGAGGGTTATGCAGCTTCGCGGAGCCTGTCCACGTTTGATTACTACAGAGCTAACAGGCACCGCCCGACGACCGGATCCTATTCGCGGATGGGATGTGGATTGCGAGGGAACTAGAGGTCATCCGCGACGGTACATCTTGACGTGCTGTTGGGCAGCCCGAGGCAGACCAGCACCCAAGACAAGCGGCGGAGAGGGCGCACATCCCGCCAAGAGCATTTCTCCAGCGTCGTGAGCACGGCGGCCTCGAGAAAGCTCTTGGCCGCCATCACGATCACATCGCGATACTCAAAGAGGCTACGCGATGGCGTTCGGCCCAGTGGACGTGCCCGCAACGGCCAGCCGCCGCGTCGAATTGCGGAGTCTTTGCCGCAACCGGCAGCGAGCCCGAAGCAGGCGCGACTTCACCCCGGCGACGGACAGGCCGAGAGTCGCGGCGGTCTCCTTAATGGAAAGGTCCGCGACGTTGCGCAAGACAAATGCGTCGCTCAACCGGCCGCTGATGCCGCCCAAAGCCCTGGAGAGGGTCTCCCGAAGCTCAACTTGCGCGTACCACCTTTCAGGATCGGCGGGTTCCGCACCCCTGAAAGCAGTCGAGGCATTACTCAAAGGCAGGAACTCGTCTATGGGCAATTGTCTGTTCCCGAGCCTCTTGCTCCTGCGCAGTTTCATGAGGGCTTCGTTCATGGTGATTCGCACCAGCCAGGTGTAGAAGAGCGATTCGCCTTGAAACCTCTTAAGATTGCAGTAAGCCTTCAGGAACGCTTCCTGCAGGGCGTCCTCGGCGTCTTCATGATTTCCGGTAATCCTGAGGGCCAGCCGAAAGATGTTCTGCTGGTACTGGTTTACCAAGGCTGCGAAGGCCTCATGGTTTCCAAGCTGAGCCGCAGCGACCAAAGCGCGTTCGTTGGGCAAGTGTGTAGCCATGTTCATGCACCCCAGGGCTTTACGCCATTTCCCCCCACGAAACCCAGTGTGAGCTTTCCGCAGAGTGCATTCAATCAGTTGAAGTGTGTAGCCCAGCAGCAGACTTACGGTAGCAAGGCGCGGAATCAACAGGAAATCCGCCCCAGCCAGGCCCTGATATGCACGCGACACTCTGCGACCCCGGCGCCTCCAGCAACTTCCGAAACAGGGGCCTGCCGCTCCAACCTCTAGAAAAATGCCCACCATCCCCCACATAGGCTAATCAAAGGCAACGATCGTTTGTGGAGGAAAGCCTGCGGTTATGTTCGAGCGGCCGTTGACTCTTGGGGGCACGAGGGCCGATGGATGGCCGCACCGTTCAGGCAATTCTCTCACTCGGAACCATCCCAAAACCGTGCGAGGAGAGGTAAACACCATGTACAAGATGACCGCGAGAGCGACGGCAAGAGCACTAGCCGGAGTCGTGGCGCTGTGTGGTATGGCTGCGGCCCTTGTTGCCCAGACTGCGGGCCAGGCCGCGCCCGGCCGGGCGCAGTTGGTTCAGAGCTACGTAAAATTGCCCCTGAGTTTCGAAGCGAACCGGGGACAGGCCGACGGACGCGTGAGGTTCACGGCGCGAGGCGCCGGTTACACGCTTTATCTCACGAGCGATGGGGCCATGCTCGCGCTCAGGAATCCCGCCGATCAGCAGCCAGGTGCCGGTGACAGCACGGTTCTGGGATTGCGATTTGTGGATTCGAACACAGCCGCCTCTGTCGCGGGACTCGATCAACTGCCGGGCAACACCAATTACTTTATCGGCAGCGACCCGCAGAAGTGGCGAATGAACGTCCCGACCTATGGCAAGGTGAGATATGGTGACGTCTACCCCGGCGTCGACCTTCTTTATTACGGCAACCAACGGCAACTCGAGTATGACTTGGTGGTCGCCCCCGGCGCCGACCCCAGGGTCATCCAGTGGAAGATGGGCCGGCTGGCTGCCGGCGGTCGAGGTCGGCTCGAAGGCACCAAGAGCCTCGACTTCTCATCACGCGGCACAACTGTTCGCATCGCTGAAAACGGCGACCTGATGGTCACGGCGGACGGACGTGAAATCCGCCTTCGTAAGCCCGTGGCTTACCAGAACGCCTCCGCGAAGCGCCTGGTGGAAGCGCGCTACGTCCTGCGGGCGCATCATCAAATCGGAATCAAGCTGGGACCGTATGACCGGCATCAGCCGCTGATTATCGACCCGGTGCTGACCTACTCCACGTATCTGGGCGGTAGCGGGAATGACGGCGGCATCGCCATCGTGGTGGACTCATCTGGAAACGCGTACGTGGCCGGGGGCACGACCTCGACCGACTTCCCGGTTGAGAATGCGTTCCAACCGGCTTACGGCGGCGGTTCGAGCTCCTGTACCACATACGCCTTTCAGTGCGGCGATGCATTTGTGACCAAGATCAATCCTTCGGGGTCAGCGCTCGTATACTCCACGTACCTCGGCGGCTCAAACTCTGACACAGCCTTTTCGCTGGCTGTGAACTCGGCGGGCAACGCTTATGTGACAGGGAAGACTTACTCGACGAACTTCCCGACCACTTCCGGAGCTTTTCAGACCGCTTTGCCCGGCGTGCACAACGCCTTCGTCACCGAGCTGAACACAACCGGCTCAGCGCTTGTCTATTCCACATATCTCGGCGGCAGCGGTGAAGATACGGCTGCGGGCCTCGCCATCGATGGTTCGGGGAACGCATACGTGGTGGGCAGAACCGACTCCACCAATTTTCCGACCACTACCGGAGCCTTTCAGACTACCGAGCAAGGCGGCGACGACGGGTTCGTCACCAAGCTGAACCCGACCGGCACCGCACTCGTGTATTCCACCTACCTCGGCGGCGCCGCCGACGACGCGGCCAATGGCATCGCGCTCGATTCTTCCGACAATGCCTATATCGCAGGCCAGGCTACATCGAGCGGTTTCCCCACCGTGAACGCATTTCAGAGCGTTTTTGGAGGAGGGGGCACGGACTGCGGCTCGGGCATTCTCTGCGGTGATGCCATTCTGGCGAAACTCAACGCAACCGGGTCGGCCCTGCTGTACTCGACTTACCTCGGTGGCGCGGCTGAAGAAGCCGGGGTTGCAATTACGGTGGACTCCGCCGGCAACGCGTACATGTCGGGCGGAACTGACTCCACCAATTTCCCCGTGACCTACGGAGCTCCGCAGCCTACCTACGGCGGAGGGTCCGCGGTGTGCGCAACTGCGGGGATCGCGTGCGGTGATGCTTTCGTGGCCAAGGTGAACACGCTCGCGTCCGGATCGGCGTCTCTCGTCTTCGCGACGTACTTAGGCGGCTCCGGCGACGACCTTGGTTTGGGCGTGGGGGTTGATTCATCCGGCTACGTCCACGTGAGCGGCGGAACGAACTCCACCAATTTCCCCGTCAGCCCTACCGCGCTAGAACCAAGCTTTGGCGGCGGCACCACCTCTTGCGGCAGCGATATGCTGTGCGGTGACGCGTTCGTTGCCACGCTGACGAATCTCGGTTCCGTGCTGGTCTACTCCAGCTATCTGGGCGGGAGCGGCGACGACTTCGGCACCGGTCTCGCTCTCGGCACGGCCGGCAATGCCTACATAACAGGCATCACGCTCTCCACGAACTTCCCGGTCACCACCGGGGCTTACGACACCACGTGCAGCACGTGTTCGGGCGCCTCAGACGCCTTTATTTCGCTGATCAGCGGCGACGCCGTTCTGCCTTTGGCGGACAGCCCCACGCTCTCGGTGGACTTTAACGGCGACGGCGACGCCTCTTTGCCCATCTGGCGGCCCGACGCCGGAACCTGGTATGTCGAGACCGCCAGCGGCACGGAGACCGAGCTCTTCGGCTTGAGCGGCGATGTTCCGGTGGCGGCCGATTTCGACGGCGATGGCAAAAGCGATATCGGTATGTGGAGACCATCGAGCGGGACCTGGTACTACATCAGCAGCGTTACGGGCCTGACCGTGTCAAAGCAGTGGGGTGAGACCGACGACATTCCGGTTCCCGCGGACTACGATGGCGACGGTAAAGCGGACTTCGCTGTCTGGCGGCCTTCGAATGGAACGTGGTACTACATTTCGAGCCGCACCGGAGAGACCCACAGCATGCAATGGGGCCTTTCTGGCGACATTCCTGTGCCGGGAGACTACGACGGCGACGGGCGGGGCGATCTGGCGGTCTGGCGTCCCTCGAACGGAACCTGGTATTACATCGCGAGCAGCACCGGGCAAACCGATTCCATCCAGTTTGGCTTGCCCGGCGATATCCCCGTGGAAGGCGACTACGATGGCGCCGCCAGGACAGAACTCGCGGTGTGGCGGCCATCGGATGTTACCTGGTACTACCTCTCCAGCACGGGACAGACGGTAACGAAGCAGTGGGGCGAGCTTGGCGACATCCCGGTGGTCGGCGATTACGACGGCGACGGCAAGAACGACTATGCGATCTGGCGGCCGGCAACCGGGCAATGGTGGATCATCTATTCGTCGAACGGCAAGACCGGCGACATCGCCTGGGGCGTCACGGGCGATATTCCTGCTGCGCACCTGCCTTCGATGTATCGTCGCGACAAGCACGTTGCCAATTATGACGGCGATCGCAAGACGGACATCGCGGTCTGGCGGCCTTCGAACGCCACCTACTACGTCATCTACAGCTCCTCGGGCCAACAGGTCACCGAGCAATGGGGTGAGACCGGCGACGTCATCGCGCCCGGAGACTACGATGGCGACGGCAAGACCGACTATGCCATTTGGCGGCCCTCGAATGGGACCTGGTACGTCTCCTACAGCACCACGAAGAAGTTCGTCACCGAGCAGTGGGGCTCGAGTGGCGACATCCCGGTGCCCGGCGATTACGATGGCGACGGCAAGACGGATTATGCGATATGGAGGCCGTCGAACCAGACCTGGTACGTGATCTACAGCAGCACCGGCAAGAGCGTGACCGAGCAGTGGGGTGCGAGCGGAGACATCCCGGTTCCCGGGGATTACGATGGCGATGGCAGGACCGATTACGCCATCTGGCGACCGTCTAATGCGACGTTCTACGTGAACCTGAGCAGCACGGGCAAGCTCGTCACCGAGCAGTGGGGCGTCAGCACCGACATCCCGGTGCCGGGCGATTACGACGGCGACACGAAGACGGATTACACGATCTTCCGGCCTTCGACGGGGACGTGGTACACGTTGCAGAGTAGCAACGGGAAGCCGGTCACGACGGCGTTCGGACTGACCGGCGATGTCCCCGTGGCGAAGGACTACGACGGCGACGAGAAGACGGACATCGCCGTGTTCCGGCCTTCGAACGGGACGTGGTACATCCTGCAATCGAGCAACGGGCAGCTGGTCACGACCCAGTGGGGCGTATCGACGGACGTGCCCGTGAACGCGCCGATCGGTCAATGAGCGGCCTGGCCGGGTGATCAGACGGGATCCCCGCCGGAGAGGTGGGTGCGCGTCCACATGGCGCGCATCCGTCTCCGGGCCGGGGTAAGATCAGGGTAAGATAACGGCGAGAATATCCGATTGGATATCCATGGCCTATCCGCCTATTGAAGATCACGGACTCATCGGCGACCTGCATACGACAGCTCTCGTTGCCATGGACGGATCCATTGACTGGTTCTGCCTGCCACGGTTCGATTCGCCAAGCGTGTTTGCCGCTCTTCTGGACGACACAAAGGGCGGCTTCTTCAAACTCGCGCCCGCCGCTCCACCCGCCGCGCGCCGCCAGTTCTACTGGCCCGGCACGAACGTGCTGGTGACGAGCTTTTTCTCGCCGGATGGCGCCGCCGATCTCATCGACTTCATGCCGGTGCTCTCCCCGCGGACGCAATTGATTCGTTGCCTGCGGGTGATCCGCGGCTCCATGGCATTCCGCGTGGAATGCCGTCCCGCATTCAATTACGCCCGCGATCCGCATCAAACGCAGGTTCTGGATGCGGGCGCGCGCTTCCGCTCGGCGGACTTCGGCATCGAGGTCGCCGCCACCCTGCCCTTGCATCAGCAGGGCAGCGGAGTGGTGAGTGAATTCGCGCTCGAGGAAGGCCAGACGGCCACGTTTGTCTTGCGCATGATCGCTGACGGCGAGGGGGATGATCTCGCCCCGGCTCGCGAGCCAGAGTGCCTCGACTTGTTGCAGCGCACGATCGACTACTGGCAGGCCTGGCTCTCGCGCTGCAACTATCATGGCCGCTGGCGCGAGATGGTGCACCGCTCCGCCCTGGTTCTCGAGCTTCTCACTTACGAGCCGAGCGGCGCCGTGGTGGCGGCGCCGACGTGCAGCCTGCCTGAGCGCCTGGGCGGCGTCCGCAACTGGGACTACCGCTACAACTGGATCCGCGACTCCGCCTTCACCTTGTACGGTCTTCTGCGCATCGGGCTGACGGACGAGGCCATCCGCTTCATGGGATGGCTGAAAGAGCGCTGCGGCGAACTTGATCCTGACGCCGCTCTGCAAACGGTCTACGGGATCGATGGCCGGCGCGATCTCACCGAAGAAACCCTGACCCACCTCGAAGGCTACAAAGGCTCCGCTCCCGTGAGGATCGGCAACGGGGCTTTCGTTCAGACCCAACTGGACATTTACGGAGCCCTGCTGGACGCGGTATACCTGTTCAACAAATACGCCAACCCGATCTCGGCCGACTTCTGGAAAGACCTGCGACGCCTCGTCGATTGGGTTTGCGACCACTGGCGCAGCGTCGATAACGGCATCTGGGAGGTGCGCGGACCGCAGCAGGATTTTGTGTACTCCCGGCTGATGTGCTGGGTGGCGGTGGACCGCGCCCTGCGTCTCGCGCATCAGCGTTCGTTCCCCGCCGATCGTGATCGCTGGCTCAAGTGCCGGGACGAAATCTATCAGGAGATCCTCGATCGAGGGTGGAATCCGCAGCGCCGATCGTTCGTCCAGAGTTATGGCTCGGATAACCTTGATGCCGGTTGTCTCATCATGCCGCTGGTGTTCTTCATGTCGCCGAGCGATCCCATGATGCTCGACACCATCGATGCGGTCTACCGGCCGCTCCGCCAGGGTGGGCTCATGGATGGCGACAGGATCTACCGTTACGCGGCCGAGCACACCGATGACGGTCTTCCCGGCACGGAGGGAACGTTCAACATGTGCACCTTCTGGCTTGTGGAGGCCTTGACGCGCGCCGGCCGCGCTGATCCCTCCCGGCTGCAGGAGGCGCGCCTGATCTTCGAGAAGATGCTGGGCCTGTCGAATCATCTCGGCCTGTATTCCGAAGAGACCGGAGCATGCGGCGAGGCGCTCGGCAACTTTCCCCAAGCTTTCACGCACATGGGCCTGATCAGCGCGGCCTTCAATCTTGACCGGGCGCTTGGAAACAGCGTCCTGCTCTGACCCCCAAACCACCCTCCGGAAACGATACGAAAGCCCAGCATGGCGGCAAAGCCGCCGTTTGCCCTGAGCGGTGTCCGCCACTACAATGGCGCTACTTGAAGGAGGGTTCTCATGAGCGTCAATCCGATACCAGCTCGAAAGGGCAGGGCCTTTTTGCTCGTGCTGACCGTATTTGTCTTGTCCGTCGCCACGCCTGAGCTTTACGCCGCCGATCAAACCAGTGTTGAGCCTTCACGCGATTCCATCATCCGTATCGTCACCGGGATTCAGCGGGCGGACTACGAAGGCGATCGCCCGGCTCTGAAGCGCCTTCACGACGAGCTGACGCCCATTCCACAAGACAACAAGCTGGCATCGCGGGTGCTTTACTGGCGCGGGTTTGCGTTGTGGCGCAGCGCGATTAACGGCTTTAACGAAACCCCAACTCCCAAAGACCTGGAAGACGACCTCACGCAGGCGGTCGCCGATTTCAAAGATGCCATCGTCCGGGACCCTGCATTCGTCGAACCAAAGATTGGAGCCATCTCCAGTCTGGGCTACGTCATGTTCTTGCACCAGAGCGACCCAACCCGCGTTCAGGAACTGCTCCGACAGTTGAGTCCGCTTTTGAAAGAAGCCATGGCGACTGCCCCAGACAATCCCCGGCTGCTCTGGGTGCTCGGCCCCATTCGTTGGTCGACCCCTCCGGAGCGGGGCGGGGGCCAGGACAAGGCGTTTGAAGTTTACAACAAAGGATTGGAAGCGGTCCGCAACCAGAAGCGCGATGCGAGTGATCCGCTGGAACCCTCATGGGGAGAACCCGAGCTGCTGATGAATCTCGCGTGGTCGAATCTGAATCGAACCACGCCGGACTTGAAGGCAGCCGAGCAGGACGCCCAAGCCGCCCTGAAAATCGTCCCTTACTGGCATTACGTTCGCGACATCCTGATGCCCCAGATTCGGGCTGCGCAAGCGAAAACCCTCCCCGCGGCACCAGGAAGTTCTGAAACCGCTTTCCAGGCATTCAAAGGATTCGAGGGAAAGTGGGCGATTCGGTCGCGGCAGAAGACTCTTCCCTTTGAGATGACGTACGAGAGCGGCTCCAAGGGCTCGATTGTGACCGAGCAGTTTGGCAAAGAACTATCTGTGTTCTATCGAGACGGCCAAAGTCTGTTGATGACCCACTACTGCAACGCCGGCAATCAACCGCGGTTGCGATTGAAGGAGAATAACGGACCTGGCGTCTTCGAGTTTCAGATGTTCGATATCACGAACCTGCAAACTGCGGACGCGGATCACGTGGAGAGGGTGGTTTATAGAATCGTCGACGACAAGACGATCGACCTGGAAATAGTTTGGAAAAAGGGCACGTCGGTGGAATCGGAGAAGTACACCCTGACCAGACTCAATCCGGAACAGCACGTTGGGAATTGACGACCGCGCCGTTCCATATTTCACGCACGGAATCCCTTTCGAAGTCCCCCTTGACCAGCTCCGCAGCGGTATAAATCTTACATCGCCCTCGGTAAAGATCAGGCCGCGCGGGCGATGCGGATGCTCGAATGGCCGATAACCCACTGTTCTTCAATGAGATCTCACAAATTTACACTGCGCCTCAGGTTGGCATCGTTCGTGCGATGCCTTTTGGGTCACTGAACGAAAGGAGGATTCAGTTCCATGAATCTCCGGCAAGCATTAACGGCAACCGCCGCAGCGGCCCTCTTCCTCGGGGCTTCCGCCTGGGCTCAGCAGAGTCCGAGCGCGCAGGACCCGGCGCAGAATCCGGCCCAGAATTCCCCGAGCGCCGGCCAATATCCCGTCACACCCGCAAACTCCACGAGCACCGAGAATCCGTCGGTCAGCCCGAGCTCAGCCAAGGCGAAGCCAGGCAACGATAAGCCGAAGCATTTGAGCGGCAACCTGGTCGATGTAAGCTGCATGGAGAAGGCATTGGTCAACAGCCAGAGCGCTCCTCCGACTCCTGCAACTCCGAACCCCGGAGCCAGCGCGCCGCAATTCGCGGACCCCGGCTCCACTCCTGGTCCAGCCCAGCACACCGGCGGCGGGATGCCCGGCGGGCAATCTCCGACCACAAGCGCCCCTCCGGGACAGCCCGGAGCGACCCCAACGAACCCTGACATGAGCCCGGACCAGGCCGCTCAGATGGCCAGAGCCGCCAAGGTGGATGACGCGGCCAAACAGTGCGTTCCAAGTTCGTCCACGCAGGCATTCGGCCTGGCGATGTCGGGCGGACAAGTCGTGAAGTTCGACAGCGACGGCAACGCCCGGGCGCAGGAAGCGCTCAAGGACGTCGCGGTCGAGCCCGGCAAGAAAGTCAAGGCGAAGGTCACCGGAACAATGGAAGACAACATCACCGTGAAAGTGGCCTCCGTCGAAGTGAAAGGCAAACGCGGAACCGCGTCCGGATCGACGCCCGGCGCAGGACTGTAAGAAGCAACGAGTTTGCCTTCGAGATTGACGACCTTGCCTTGGCTAAGATCGCCAGGGCAGCGGGAGATTCCGGCCCGAGGCGTGGAAATCTTGAAGGCGGTTTTCACGGACGCGGTTTTCACGACCAGGAGGCGAGATGTTGCGAGTTGCGCCCGCCGATGAGGACAGACCGACGACGCCCGAAAGGGGAACGCATGTGTCCGTGAGGACGGTTCGGATCCTGATTGCCGATGACCACGAAATCGTCCGGCATGGATTGCGGACACTGCTGGAATCGCGAGAAGGATGGAGCGTTGTGGGCGAGGCGTCGAACGGCACGGAGGCGGTCGAGAAGGCCGTCGAGCTCAAGCCGGACGTGGTATTGCTCGACCTGGGCATGCCCGAACTGAACGGGTTTGAAGCGACGCGCCGCATTCGCGAAATCCTGCCGCAAACCGAAGTGCTGGTTCTGAGCGTCAACGATTCCGAACAAGTCGTGCGCAAGGCGCTCGCTTCGGGAGCGCGCGGATACCTTGTGAAGTCGGACGCGGGACGCGAGCTTCTGGCGGCTATCGACGCGGCGTTACGCCACAAGCCCTTCTTAAGCCCGAGCGTGCCGCACTCGCAGAATGTTGCTCCTGGTGCGCCTCAGGAGCCTATCGCCGATCTGACGGCGCGTGAGCGCGAAACCGCCCAGTTGCTCGCCGAAGGCCTCAGCAACAAGGAGATCGCCGCCCGGCTGGATATCTCGGTCAAGACCGCGGAAACGCATCGCACCAACATCATGCGGAAGATCAGCGCCCATTCTCTGGCGGACGTGGTGCGCTACGCGATTCGCAACGGCCTGGTGGAACCGTAACCCCGCGCTCACGGCTGCAGGATGTTGTTCCGCACGGCGTAGCGGACCAGGTCGCTGATCGAATGGAGCTCGAGCTTGCGCATGATGTTCGCTCGATGGGTTTCGACGGTTTTCACGGAAATGTCGAGCCGGGCGGCGACTTCCTTGTTGGAATTGCCTTCGGCCAGCATCTGAACGATCTGGCGTTCGCTCGGTGTCAGATCGGCCGCCGGCCCGCCCTCCGTTCCCAGACTCTTGAGGTATCCATCCAACACCGCGCGGGCGACGCGCGAGGTAAAAAACGGCCGCCCTTGTTGCAGTGACTCGACGGCCGTCACCAGGTCGCGCGCCGCGTCGGATTTCATCATGTATCCTTGCGCGCCGGCCCGTAGGAAGGCTCGAACCAGTTGATCGGAGTCATGCTGCGTCAGAACCAGGACACTGGCTTCGGGGACCGCCTTGAGGATGCCGCGCGTAGCCTCCAGCCCGTTCAATTCCGGCATACTCATATCGAGAATTACGACGTTTGGCTTGAGCGCCCCCGCTTTCTCCACGGCCTCGCGCCCGGTGGTGGCCTCGCCTACCACGGTCCATTCGCCGTGCCCCTCCAGGATCGCCTTCAAACCACGGCGCACCGCCTCGTGGTCGTCCGCCACCAGAATACGTAGCGCAGCACTCATGCGCTTTTCCCCCCGCTCATGCGTTTTCCTCAGGAAGCGGAAGGCTGACTTCGACAATCGTGCCGGGGCGCCCCGGCTTGACCTCGAGGCGGCCGCCGAGCTGCCGGACGCGCTCGCGCATGCCGCGGATTCCAACCCCCAGCGCGACCGTCCCCTCGCTGCCCTGCGCAAAGGCCTCTCCCGGCAGACCCTTGCCCGCGTCCGCCACTTCGAGGCTGACCCCGGTGGAATCATGCCACAGCCGGATTCGCGCCGTGGGGCTCTCGGAGTGGCGATGGATATTGGTCAGGCACTCCTGGACGACGCGGAACAGCGCCGTCTCCACATCGCTCGGAAGGCGCTTCAAGTCCGGCGACACCTCGAAGTCCACGCGAATCCGGGTGCGCTCGGCGAATCCCTCCACGTACCATTGCAGCGCGTACTGCAGGCCAGCCTCATCGAGCATCGGCGGGTGCAGCAGGTAGGAAAAAGTACGGATTTCACGCGAGGCTTGTTCGGCAAGTTCGATGCTCTCTGCCAGCGACTTCTGCGCCTTGGGATCGATGGAAGCTCCGGCGCGCTGGTGGACCAGCGCCAGATTCAACGACAATGCCGCCAGGGTCTGGGCGGTGCTGTCGTGCAGCTCCCGCGCCATCCGGCGCCGCTCTTCATCTTGAAGGCGCAGCACCCGGCCCGAAAGCTGACGGAGATCATCTTCCGATTTCCGGCGCTCCGTCACATCGCGCGTGACCTTGGAGAAACCGCGCAAGTTGCCGCCTTCACCGTGAAGCGGGGTGATGACGACGTCGGCCCAGAAGCGAGAGCCGTCCTTGCGAAGGCGCCATCCTTCGTCCTCGACCCGCCCTTCAAAAGTTGCGATCGTCAGGAGACGGGCCGGCTTGCCGGCGCGCACGTCCTCGAGGGGATACAAGAGGGAGAAATGCTTTCCGACAATCTCGTCACGCCGGTAGCCTTGCAGTCGCTGCGCGCCTACGTTCCAGGTTACGATCGAGCCTTCCGGGTCAAGCATGACGATGGCGTAGTCCTTTATTTCCTCCACCAGCAGCCGGAACCGCTCGGCGCTCTGTTTCACCTCTTCTTCCGCCCGCTTGCGGTCGGTGATTTCGCGAACGAAAAGACACAGTCGCCGCTCGACATCCGTGCGCTCGATAGGGCTGATCCGTCCGAGGAACCAGCGTTTGCCCTCCGGGAAATCCAGCGGATACTCGAGGCTCTCCGGACGGCCCGTGCCGAGCACGCGGCGGCAGGCTTCGAGGAACGGACGCGCCCCTTCAGGACCGAGGACTTCATCGATGCGGCGGCCGAGCAACTCGCTTTTCGGCCACACCAGCAACTGCTCGTTGGTAGTCCAGACGTTCAGGTAGGTGGCGTGCTCATCGAGCTCGAAAATCACGTCGTCCGTGGATTCGACGAGGGCACGCAGGCGGGCTTCGCTTTCCTGAAGGGCGAGCTCGGCTCGTTTGTGCTCCGTAATATCCCGGTTGATCTCCAGAACGCAAACGGGCCGGCCTTCATCGTTATTCTGCAATACCCAACGGCTGGCTACGATGATCTCGGCGCCATCCCGCCGGGTATGAACCAGTTCCCCTTCCCACCAGCCTTCACCAAGGATTTTGGCTTCAACCTGCTCCAAAGGCTCCGGAAACCTGGTCTGAAGGAGGGTATGGGTGATTTTGCCGAGCGCCTCCTCCGAGCTCCATCCGTAGAGGAGCTCTGCGCCCTGGTTCCAGAAGAGAATGGAGTTGTTGATGCTCCGAACGATGATCCCGTCGTGGGCGATCTCGAGGAGCGTGGCCTTTTCACTCAGGATCTGGTTGAGCTGCGTGAGTTCGAAGGTCCGCTGCCTGACCCGCGATTCCAGCTCGTCGCGGGTTTTCTTCAATTCGTCTTCGGTCTGCTTACGGGCGGTGATGTCGGCGCAGACGCCCACCATCCTCACCGGCCGATGAGCCTCGTCGTAAATCACCCGGCCTCTGGCCCCGAGCCACCTTGCTTCCCCCTCCGCCGTCAATTGGCGGTATTCCACCTCGTATTTGCCGTCGCCGCCTTTGAGGGCTTCCTGGATTGCAGCGAGCACACGCTCGCGGTCATCGGCATGAATCGTCCTCAGGAAGCCGTCGAACGTGCCGCCGAACGATCCCGGCGCCTGGCCGTGAACGCCTGCCATGTTCTCGGACCATTCGACGTTGCCTGCGGCGATGTCCCAGTCCCACGTGCCGACGTCGGCTGCGTCCAGGGTGAGCCGCAGCCGCTCCTCGCGTTGACGCAGGGCCTCGGCGGCCAACTGGCCGCTCGCCTCCTGGCGGTCCGGTCGCGTTCCGCCGGCGCGAGTCGCTCCGGAGTCGGGCTCGGCCGCGCCCTCGCTCGAAAATGTAAGTCCGGTTCTCAGTTTGCCTGGCTCCAGAGAGAGTTAATCCCCAAGAGCATCCCCAAACTTTCAGTATAGCACGTATTTGTTCATTCCATTGGACTTCCTAGTGGACCTCCCGGGCTCGCCTCCGTCTTCATTAACAAGGACTTGCCTCAACACCCTCTGAAATTTTCGCGTGGGTCCGGGTCCAATTCCTAACACTTATCCTCCAGAGTGACACGTCCGCGTGAGATTGGGTCCGGATGGCTTCGGTCGGGTTCGGTTTCCCCCGCTTTATTCATTGTTTTGTTGATTATAAAGGACTTCTTGGCTTCGCTTCGCCTATTTTTAATGGGGGGGGTACCCGATTCTCAGCTGAACCGGTGGTCCCGCTTGACGGGGCTCCCGCTTGGCAAGGTTCCCGCTTGACAAGGCCCGCACCCTAGTTTAGTCTAGGCATGTTTAAAAAAGGGGTTCGGGAGTTTCGAAGATGAAGAAACCAGATCGGCGGGATCTTTTTCCAGGTGCATTGGAAATGATGATCCTGCGAACGCTAAGACGGCAGCCCATGCACGGATACGCCCTCGTCCAACACATCAAGCGCACGTCTGACGACTTACTCCAAATCGACGAAGGTTCCCTCTATCCGGCCCTCCAGCGCCTGCTTAAGGAGGAGTTGGTGGAGGCAGAGTGGGGCATATCTTCCACGAACCGCCGCGTGCGGACGTATCGGTTGACGCCGGCAGGCATCAAGCACTTGAACCAAGAGGTTTCGAATTTCGAGCGAATGCTCGAGGGTGTCACGCGTGTCCTGGCGAGAGGTGAGGCATGAGTTGGATCAAGCGATTGCTGGGGCGCCGCCGCCTTTACACCGATCTGTCTCAAGAGATTCGGGAGCACCTTTCCGAGAAGATCGAGGACTTGGTCGCGGGCGGCATGTCGAGGGAAGAAGCAACGCACGCGGCGCGGCGGGAATTCGGGAATGCGGCGCTCATCGAGGAGCGAGGCCGCGAAGTGTGGCAATGGCTGTCCATGGAGAGCTTCATCGCGGATATTCGGTACGCGCTCCGCATGCTCCGCAAGAATCCGGCCTTCACCGTGGTGGCCATATTGACGCTGGCGCTCGGCATCGGCGCCAACACCGCGATCTTCAGCGTCGTCAACGCGGTTCTACTGAGACCCTTACCCTATCAGGATTCAGACAGGCTGGTCGTGGTCCTGCACTACGGGGTCGCTCCGGTGTCGCCTGGGAACTTCCTGGACTGGCAGCGCCAGAATCACGTGTTTACTGCTATGGGCGCGGCTGAGTACTGGACGCCCAATTTGACCGGCATCGACGAGCCGGAGCGCGTCTGGGCCCTGCATATCAGTTCGGATATTCTGCCGCTGCTCGGGGTTCAACCGTTGCTCGGACGGATGTTTCTCAAAGAAGAGGAGCAGAAGGGCCGCGACCATGAAGTGATTTTGAGCTACGGGGCCTGGCAGAAACGCTTTGGCGGCAGCGCCGGGGTGATTGGCCGACCAATGACGCTTGACGGCGAACGCTACGTGGTCGTTGGAGTGATGCCGCGCGACTTCAAGTTCGCTCCTTTCTGGGCGACCAAGGCCGAGTTGTGGGCGCCCCTGGCCCTGGGCGACCGCGCGGCGGACCGCGGCGGAAACAGCCTGCGCATCTTCGCGCGTCTCAAACCCGGCATAACTCTGGATCAGGCGCGCTCCGAGATGTCCGGGATTAACAGCCGCCTTGAGAAAGAATACCCGGGCACAAGCCGCGATTACGTTGTGCTGCCGCTCAAAGAGAGGGTGGTGGGAGACATCCGGCCCGCGCTGCTCGTGCTGCTCGGCGCAGTGTGCTTTGTTTTGCTCATTGCCTGCGCCAACGTTGCTCACATGATGCTGGCCCGATCCGCAGTGCGGCAGAGGGAGGTCGCCGTACGAACGGCGCTCGGAGCGGGACGCGGGCGAATCATCCGTCAGTTGCTGACGGAAAGCCTGCTGCTGACTTTGGCCGGAGCCGGAGCCGGGCTTCTGCTGGCACTCTGGGGCATCCATGTTCTTGTTGCGCTGAGCCCCGCCGGCATTCCACGGGTCCAAACGGTTTCTATCGATGCCAACGTGCTTGTGTTTATGTTCGTGGTCTCGGTGCTCACCGGGCTCGGCTTCGGCTTGGTGCCGGCGCTGCGGTCCTCGGCAGTCAGCCTGAATGACTCGCTGAAGGAAGGCGGACGCGGATCGATTGAAGGAGCGCGAGGTCAGCGGCTGCGCGGCCTGCTGATGGCCTCCGAATTCGCGATGGCAGTGATCCTGCTGGTCGGGGCCGGTCTGATGATTCGCAGCTTCATTGCGCTGCAGTCGATCGACCCAGGATTTGATCCGGACCACGTTCTCACCCTGGTGGTTTCCGTCACGGGCTCGCAATCGGCAGACGCGACCAGCAAGGCGGCGTTCTATGGCCAGGTGCTGGAACAGGTGCGGGCCCTGCCGGGCGTTCAGTCGGCCGGAGTTATCAACCATCTTCCCCTGGCCGGGGACCTGTGGGACCGCACGTTCGCCATTGAAGGCAGAGCCGCACCGCGTCCCGGCGAAGCTCCGGACGCGATATATCGAGTAGTGTGGCCCGGCTATTTCCATGCCATGAACATTCCGATCCTTCGCGGACGCGATATCGCACGAAGCGATGGCATGAATTCGCCGGGCGTGGTTGTCGTCAACGATGCGCTGGCTCGCCAGTTCTGGCCGGGCCAAGACGCTATCGGCAAGCGCTTCGCCCTGACAGGATCATTGCCAAACGCACCGTGGCTCACGGTGGTCGGGATAACGAAGGACGTCATCGAGAAGGATTGGGCACATCCGCCGGATCCGGAGATGTACCTGCCGTACCTTCAGTTGTCGGAAGCCGATCAGGCTTTTCTCCACTATTTGACCCTGGTGGTCCGAACCGCAGGCGAGCCGACCTCGGTGCTGCCCGAGATTCGAAGCCAAATCCTGCGACTCAATCAGGATGCAACCATCTCGCAAGTTGATACCATGCCGGCAGTAATCCGCGAGGCGACGGCACAGCCGCGCTTTTATTTGCTCCTGCTTGGCGCTTTTGCCGCCATCGCCCTCACATTGGCCGCGGTGGGCATTTATGGGGTGATGAGCTATTCGGTCTCGCGCCGGACTCACGAAATCGGCATCCGCATGGCGCTCGGCGCAAAAGCGCCTGACGTACTGAAACTGGTCACGCGTCAGGGCATGCTGTTAGCGCTGTGGGGAGCGATGGCCGGAATCGTCTTTGCTCTGGCGTTAGCTCGAGGAATGTCAAGCCTGCTTTACGGCGTTCATTCCGACGATCCGCTCACGATTCTCGGAGTGGTGCTCGTCCTGGCGATTGTGGGATTGGCCGCCACGTACATTCCGGCGCGCCGCGCCACAAAAGTCGATCCCATGGTAGCGCTCCGTTACGAATAGGGGATTCGTAAGACTGGCTGAATTATGAACTGGATCACGCAATTGCTCTTACGCCGCCGCCTTTACGGCGATTTCTCCCAAGAGATTCGAGAACATCTTGAGGAGAAGATCGACGAGTTGGTAGCGAGCGGCATGTCGAGGGAAGAAGCGACGTATGCGGCGCGGCGGGAGTTCGGGAATGCGGCGCTGATTGAGGAACGAGGCCGCGAAGTGTGGCAATGGCCGTCTGTGGAGAGCTTCATCGCGGATGTTCGGTACGCGCTGCGCATGCTGCGCAAGAATCCGGGCTTCACCGTCGTGGCTGTTCTGACACTGGCCCTTGGCATCGGGGCAAATACCGGCATCTTTACCATCCTGAATGGGGCAGCATTGCGCCCACTCCCGTTACCAGACTCAGATCGGCTTGCAAGCATTTACCAGAGCTTCCGGGGACGAGTTAGGCGAAACGTTTACGGCGAACCCAACCTTTTTTCCTACTCGGAATACCAGGACTATCGCGACCACAACCACGTGTTTTCGGGACTGGTCGCGTATCAACCCTCCGTCGAGGCGACGCTCGGTAGCGACCGCCCGCAGCAGGTTGACGGAACTTTGGTCTCATGCAATTACTTCCCCGTCTTCGGCGTTCAGCCGACGCTGGGCCGGGGCTTTCTGGACTCAGAGTGCGCCAAGCCGGGCGCAAACCCCGTCGTCGTGCTGAGCGACGCCCTCTGGCGCAGTACCTTTGCCGCTAGCCCTTCGATCCTGGGGACAACAATTACACTGAACCGCAGTCCATTCACTGTGATCGGCATCGCTCCCCCAGGATTTGGCGGGAGCGAGATTGAGCCCTCCGCGTTCTGGGCTCCTGTCACCATGCAAAGCGCCGTCGAACGCGGCAGCAAATTGCTCGATGATGACAATCTGAGTTGGCTGGTGCTCATTGGCCGTATGAAGGCGGGCGTTTCGCTCGGTCAAGTTCGCGCCGAACTCGACGTCATTGCCGGGCGCCTCGATCAAGACCATCCCGGGCGAAAAACAACTCTGGCCATCCAAACCGCAACCTTCTTCAGCGGTCCGGAGGAACACGCCGTGGCGCTGGGCGTGGGAGCCGCTATTCTTGGCGCGGTCGGCTTGGTACTTTTGATCGCCTGCGCAAACGTCGCGAGCCTGCTGTTGGCTCGGGCGGCAGGACGCCGGCATGAAATCGCAGTGAGGCTGGCTCTCGGCGCAACCAGGAGACGTCTGGTCCGGCAACTGCTCACGGAAAGTTTCCTGATTGCGGCGCTCGGTGGCGTCTTGGGCTCGCTCCTGGCCTTTTGGTCCGCAGAGGCGGGGGTGCACTTGCTCTTGACCCACCTGCCGCGCGGCGCGCCATCGCTCGTCTTCAGCGTGAGCCCGGACGCTCGAGTGTTGATATTCGCTCTCCTGCTGACTCTTATCACCGGGGCCGCTTTCGGGCTCATGCCAGCCCTCGAAGCGTCGCGGCCCGACGTGAACACTACGCTGAAACAAGGCGACGCCCGCTATCACGGAGGACCGGTCGCGGGAGGACGCCTGCGCCGCGTCCTGGTAGGTGTGCAGGTGGCGGTCTGCATGGTGCTGCTGATTTCCGCGGGGCTGCTCATGCGCGGACTTTATCGAGCGCAAACCATCGATCCTGGCTTCGACACAAAGGATGTGGCGGTAGCCTCGTTTGACCTCACCGCACAGGGCTACAGTCAGCCTCGCGCTGCGACGTTCCAACAGCAATTGATGGAGCGGCTGACGGCGTTGCCGGGGGTAGACGGCGTGGCGGAAACGGGAACGACTCCTCTCAGCGATTCACATTTCGGCACCGGGGTCTCAATTGCAGGACGGGAAGGGTGGCAGCAAGTCGAATACAACATCGTTTCACCCAATTATTTTTCACTGTTGGGCATTCCTGTTACGCGCGGCCGGGGCTTTGCGAAGTCGGACTCCCTGATGGTTAACGACGGTCAGCTGGGCACGGCGAGCGTTGTCGTGGTCACTGAATCGACGGCCCGGCGGTTCTGGCCGGGCCAAGACCCGATCGGAAAGACACTGAAGCTCCAGAGCGAGGGACACCACACCGTGACTGTCGTGGGTGTCGCAAGGGACGCACAGGTGTCCCGTCCAGGCGAGTCCGACACCCTCTATTTATACTTTCCTGCCGGTCCGAAGGATCAGCCCGGGTTGCAATTCCTCGTGCATAGCGCGATCGGGTTCGCAGGTGCTGCGCAGGGTATAAAGGCAGCCGCCCACGCGCTCGACCCGGAGCTTCCCGTAAGTGTGGTCAGGCTGGAGGACAATCTCGAAATCTGGAGAGCGCCTTCCCGTATTGTGTCGGTAGTGTCAGGCGTTCTTGGCGCCCTGGCGTTGCTTCTCGCTTCGCTCGGCGTGTATGGAATGGTGTCTTACGCCGTTAGCGGTCGAGTTCGGGAAATCGGGATTCGCATGACGCTTGGAGCGGACGGCCGGGACGTGCTAAACCTCGTTCTGCGGCAAGCGCTGCGGCCGGTGGCCGTCGGTACGATCATCGGGCTTGCTTGCTCCGCTGCCGTTTCCAACGCTCTGTCGAGTCTACTGTACGGCGTAAGCCCCCATGATTTGGTCTCTTTCCTGTTTATCCCCTTTTTCCTTTTGAGCGTGACCATTCTGGCCAGCTACGTCCCCGCCCGCCGGGCAACGAAGGTTGATCCTATGGTGGCGCTCCGTAACGAATAGCGAATCTTCACGACTTGGATAAGCATGAACTGGATCAAGCAATTGCGCTCACGCCGCCGCCTTTACAGCGATTTCTCTCAAGAGATTCGGGAGCATCTTGAGGAGAAGATCGACGAACTCGTGGCGAGTGGCATGTCGAGGAAAGAGGCAACGCAAGCGGCGCGGCGGGACTTCGGGAATGCGACGCTGATCGAGGAACGAGGCCGCGAAGTATGGCAATGGCCGTCTGTGGAGAGCTTCATCGCGGATGTTCGCTACGCGCTGCGCATGCTCCGCAAAAATCCCGGCTTCACCGTCGTGGCTGTACTGACCCTCGCGCTCGGCATTGGCGCCAATACGGCGATTTTCAGCGTTGTGAACGCCGTGGTGCTGCGGCCGCTGCCCTATTCGCACAGCGACCGGCTGGTTTGGATTGCCGAATCGATCCCGGCGCTCAAATCCGAAGCCGCCACTGGCGGAGACTACGTCGATTGGAAAGATCAGAACCACACTTTGGACCGGATCGCCGCCTACGACACGGTCTATCGCGGCAGTCTTAGCGAAGGGGCTGGGGGGGCCGGATCCGCCGATTTCAATCTCACCGGCCACGGCACGCCGGCGCGGGTCCATGGCGCGTTCGTAAGCGCCAGTTTCTTCGCCACTATGGGCTTGGAGCCGCAACTCGGGCGAGCCTTTACGGAAAACGAGGACCAGCCGAGCGGGCCCCACGTGGTGCTGCTAACGCACTCCTTCTGGCAGCAGGATTTTGGCTCCGACGCTCACGTGCTCGGCCAGACAGTCAATCTCGACGCCACGCCTTACACGGTTATAGGTGTGATGCCGGCGAGCTTCCGCTTCCCCGGGGATTCGGACGCGCAAATCCTGCTGCCGCTGGCTCTCAACCAGGCCAGTGAGCGGCTTCGCATCGCGCAAAGGCACGTTCGGATTATCGGCCGGTTGAAGCCCGGCGTCTCCCTCGCTGCCGCCCGGACCGACTTGGATGAAATCCGGAAACGAGCGCAGCCGTCCGGCGGGCCCATGCAGGCCGAGGGCGGCCGCGGTCGAGGCCGACGTCGTGCGACGCCGGCTCCAGGGCCCGATGGTCCCCCGCCGTCAAGCGAGCTTAAAGTGGTGCCCCTCGCCGAACACCTAGCGGGGAATCTGCGCCCGGCCATGCTGACCCTGCTCGGAGCGGTCGGTCTGGTGTTGCTGATCGCTTGCGCCAACGTTGCCAACTTGATGCTGACGCGCGCCTCATCCCGCACGCGCGAAGTGGCGGTGCGGGCCGTCCTCGGCGCGGGGCGCTGGCGCCTGGTTCGGCAACTCCTGGTGGAGAGTGTGACACTGGCGGTGGCCGGTGGCATGGCGGGATTGCTGCTTGCGGCCTGCGGCGTCGATGTCATCGCGCGCCTGATCCCGGCGGGCGCCGGAGGCGGCATCCTGGCTGTGGCGGCGCCGAAAGTGGACGGCAACGTTCTGCTTTTTGCGCTGGCGGCGTCCATCTTCACCGGGATCCTGTTCGGCCTTGCTCCCGCAGTTACCGTCACGCGTTCCGATCTTGCCGAAGGGCTCAAGGAGGGCGCTCAGGTGGCGAGCCCCGGTGGCCGCCGCGGATGGCTTCGAGGAGCGCTGGCCGTCTCCGAGCTCTCCCTCGCGCTGGTCCTGCTCATCGGCGCCGGCCTGCTCATCAAGAGCTTCTATCGCCTCCTCCAGGTTAACCCGGGCTTCGCGCCGGAGCGTGTGTTGACCATGGATCTCAGCCTTACGGACACGCGATACCCGTCGCGCCAGCAGAAGTCGGAATTCTTCTCGCAGGTCCTCGGTCGCGTCGAGTCTTTGCCCGGCGTTCGTTCGGCGGCTCTCGCTGATTCTCTGCCGCTCAGTCCTTATCAAGGCTTCCTGATGATGTCCCCCAACCAGCTCCTGCCCAGGGCGGCGCTTTCGAGCTCGACAACCGTGATGGTGTCGCGGCTCGAGGTGAGCCCGGGCTACTTCTCGACGCTGCGCATTCCGGTGCTCCAAGGCCGCACCTTCACAGACCACGACGACGAGCGGGCTCCGAAGGTCGCGGTGGTGAATGCGGCCGTGGCGCGCCAGTTTTGGCCGGCAGAGGACCCCATTGGCAAGCAACTGGCTAATCTGACCGTGGTCGGCGTTGTTGGCAACGCCCGCCACGAAGGATTGAGCCAGGAGACGGAGGCCGAGTTTTACGTGCCTTACCTACAGTCGCCGGCCAACTCCATGCAACTCGCCGTCCGCACCGCCGCTGACCCGGACAGCATGGTCTCCGCGGTGCGCGCCGGGATCGGGGACGTCGACCCCGACCAGCCGCTCTACCACGTATCCACACTTCAAGAGGTCCTGTCGGAGTCCCTGGCTCCGCGGCGATTTAACATGCTTCTGCTGGGGATTTTCGCCGGCATCGCGCTCGCGCTGGCAACGGTTGGAATCTATGGCGTGATGGCATTCTCCGTGACCGAGCGCACCCACGAGATCGGCATTCGCATGGCGCTGGGCGCGGAAAGGGGGAACGTACTTCGTCTGATCGTCCGACAAGGCCTGCGGCTCACCCTGCTCGGCGTGATCCTGGGCATCGCGGGAGCCTGGGCGCTCACGAGCTTCCTCGCCAGCTTCCTGTTCGGCATCGCCCCTCGAGATCCTGCCACCTTTGCGCTGGTTTCGGTGGCACTGGTCGCGGTGTCAATCTTGGCGTGTTACATCCCCGCCCGCCGCGCGACGCGTATGGACCCGATGGTGGCGCTGCGGTACGAATAACTCATGGCGCTTTGCCCCAATGCCCTGATGTTGGGCACGCTGCCGGTCCGTGAGCCTCAGCAGTTCGTGGCCTTTGGCTTTGGACCGCGTCCTTCAGCGACGCAGGCAGCGCCTGGCGAACGCATCATTGCCCGGCAACTCCCCTTCTGCGTCGTTCATCTAACCGAGCCAAGCCGATCATAGGTCAGAATCTCATGCGCCGAAAAAGTCCCGGTCTGGGATTGAGAGTGGCCGCCGTTTTCGCTCTTATGGGTATGGCAGCGCTGCCCGGACGAGCGCAAACCGGCGAGGACGGCACGACGTCGGTCGTCCAGCCCAAGCCGCAGCACAGGGCTGCCTCAGTCCAAACCCAGGCACCGGCTGCGGACGCGCAAGACATACGCCAAGCCCCTGGCATCCGTGTCCAGTCGATCCTGGTGACCACCCCAGTGACTGTGATCGATCACAGCGGCGAGTTCGTCTCCGATCTCGACGAAGGGGATTTCAAGATTTACGATAACGGCGTCCGGCAGCAGATTCAGCGTTTCGAAATCGCCTCGGAGCCCATCGCCCTGGTGATCCTGGTGCAGGCCGACGAGTCCGTCAAGAGCCTGCTCTACCAGGCGCGCGGGCTCGCCCCGATCTTCTCCGACCTTCTTGCCGGGCCCGATGGCCGCATCGCCGTGATCGGATTCTCTGACAAGGTCACCCTGATGCGGAACTTCTCAGACAAACCTGATCAACTCAAGTCAACGTTCGCACAGATCGCCGCATCCGGCGTGAAAGCCCGTTTGAACGACGCCCTGATGCAGGCCATGAGCATGTTGGAAAGTTGCCCGCGGACGGAACGGCGCCTGATCGTGGCTCTGTCCGACGGCTCCGATCGCGGAAGCGAGAATAACAAGGCTGAGGTGGTCTACCGCGCCGCAAGCGACGAGGTGACCATCTACGGCATGCGCTTCAGCCGTGCCGAGGCAGCGCTGCGGCAGCCCCGGGAAGATCCCCCTCCGGGTCCGCTCGACGGCATGATCATCCTGCCCACGCCTCCCGGCCAGGTTCCCACTTCCGCAAACTCCGGCGTCGCTCCGGCCGGTTCGGTGGACGGGCTTCCGCTCCTTCAAGCCGCCGGCGAAGCGATCGGCTCCAAATTCGTCAAAACCCCGCTCCAGTACTATGCCGAATTCACGGGCGGGACGTACAACTCACACTGGTCCACGAGCAGGCTGCAGGATCAGCTCGACCGCGTCGGCTCCGAGGTCCATTCGCAATACGAGATCGCGTATAAGCCGACCACACTCACCCGGACTGGCTTCCATCGCATCGAGGTGCAGGTCGAGAAACCCAACTTGAGAGTGCGGGCGCGGGACGGTTATTTCTATCAGGAGCGGTGAAACCATCTTAAGTCGGAGTGCCCGCGCCGACGGTGCGGGTGTTTCCTCCAATATCCCGGGGCAGTTATTCCCGCGAAAGGGAGAATCCACGAGTTCACCCGACTCGGAAGCCCCGGCGGCACGGGTCAGGGTTGTGAGCATGATCACAGCGTTGCGAGGCCGTACTTGCTATCCATTGGTTTGGCCGAATGGCGCCGGCGGGACGGAAACGTAAACACGCCCCCAGGCTGGCCCCGGCGGGGCGATTCGAATATCATAAAAAGAGGTACCTTATGGACTCTCGATCCGTTTACGTGGTGGGCGCCGGTCCGGCAGGGCTGTTTGCGGCGCGTAAAATCGCGGTGGCCGGCCATCAAGTGACGATCTTCAATCGCGACATCCGGCCCGGGGGGCTCGCCGAGTACGGCATCTACCCCATGAAACATCACATGAAGGCGGGCTTGCGCAAGCAATTCGTGAAGATTCTCGGCCTGCCCAACGTCGAGTACTTCGGCAACGTGGCGCTGCGGTGCGGCGGATCGGTGACCGTGGACTCGCTGCGGGCCTGGCAGCCGGCGGCCATCGTTTTCGCCGTAGGGGCGCAGGGTACCAAGAAGCTGGGCATGCCAGGCGAGGAATCGCGCGGCGTCTATTCGGCCAAGGACTTCGTTTACCACTACAACGCTCTGCCGCCTTTTTCATCGGCGGACTTCTCCACCGGCCGGCGCGTGGCCATTGTGGGAATGGGCAACGTGATGGTGGACATCGCGCGCTGGCTGCTCCTCGATCAGCCGGGCCCGAAGCCGGAAGAAGTGACGGTGATCGCGCGCCGGGGCCCATTTGAAGTCAAGTTTGACGAAAAGGAGTTCGATTACGTCGAGCAGTTTCTCGACCGCCGCCTGTTCCGCGAGGAGTTGGCGCGCGTGGCCGGCGCGGTGGCGGCGGCCGGGCAGGACGTGAGCACTGTAGCCGACTCGGCATTCCCCTGGCTCAAGAGCGAGCCCGCGGCAGTCCCGGAATCGAAGTTGACCTTTCGCTTTCTTACGTCCCCGGTCGGCATTGAGCCGGGCCCCTCCGGCCGGATCGAGCGCCTGCGCGTGGTGGACAATCTGCTGGTCCGTCAGGGAGAGGAGACGAAGCCGCGAGCGACCGACAAGGAATCCGCGCTGCCCTTCGACACCCTGATTTTTGCCATCGGCGACGTCGCCGACCCCACCGTCGGGTTGCCGTACGGAAAGAACGAGTACGTGACCAACACCGACCCGGCAGACCCGGATCGCGCCGGTTACGAAGTCTTCGACGCCGCCACGGGCCAGGCCCTCGCGGGCAATTACGTTGTGGGATGGGCGCGCAAGGCCAGCGAAGGCCTGGTCGGCAAAGCCCGCTTTGATGCCGAACGCGGCTGCGAGCACATCCTCAAGTATCTGGAGCACTCTTCGCAGAGGGTCACACCCACGGCGGCGGAGATCCTGGACGAACTGCAGGCCGCGAACGATTCGGTGGTGACCAAGCAGGGTGTCGAGCAGTTGTTTCAGGCGGAGGCGCGCCATGCCCAGGCCCTGGGCCTACCCGAATTCAAGCATCCCACCAACCAGGACATGCTGGCCGCAATGCGGCAATCGAGCGAGGCGCGCTGCCTGACTCTGGCAACAGGCTAATCGGCGGCGACGGCAAAGCCGCAGTTTTCACACACGCTACACCAGCATGCTTCGCATCTTCGCATCTCCGGCGGCTCAAGATCGGCTCGCCGCGGCCACCGCCTTTGTGGGTGAATTCACGCCGGTGTCGGAACGCCTGCTGGTGGGCGCTTCGCGTGAGGCGGTGGATCGTTTCGCGCGCACCCTGGCGACGCCTCTCGCGGCAACCTTTGGCTTGCACCGTTTCACCCTGACGCAGCTTGCGGCGCATCTTGCCACGGCGGACTTTGCCCGGCGCGGAGTTGCGCACAGCACTCCGTTCGCCGCTGAGGCGGTGGCGGCACGTTCGGTCTTTGAAGCCATGGAGGGCGGCGATCTCGACTACTTCAAGCCGGTGGCGCGCACGCCCGGGTTTGCGCGCTCGCTCGCCTCGACCCTCGCCGAGTTGCGCCTGGCCGGTATCGATTCGAGCGCCTTCGATGACGTGAACCGCGGAGACTCGCCGGGCGCCGGCGCCGACCTCGCCCGGCTGCTGCGGATCTTTGAGGACCAGGCGGAGCGGGCTTCGGTGGCCGATCGCGCGCTTCTTCTCCGCACTGCGGCCCGAGCTCTCTCGATCGAGCGCGATTCTCGTTTCCGTCGTTGGCCGATGCTGTTTCTCGACGTTCCGCTCCCCTCCGCAACGGAGCGGGACTTCCTCCGCACCCTGGTGAGCGATGCCGAAGACGCGCTGATCACGGTGGCAGAGGGTGACGAACGCACCCTCGCAGCGCTCAGCTCGATTTCCGGGGCCGAGCGGATGTCGGCGCCTGACGTGCCCGGCGATTCCGGCCTTCTGCGCCTGCGGTCCTGCCTCTTTTCCGCGCAAGCGCCCAGCCCAGGGAAGGCCGACGACGAAGTATGTTTCTTCTCGGCCCCGGGCGAAGGACGCGAATGCCTCGAGGTTGCGCGGCGCATCCTGGAGGAATCGCGCCGCGGCGTGCGTTTCGACCAGATGGGCATCCTCCTGCGCGCGCCTTCGGGCTACGCCGCCCTGCTCGAGACGGCGCTCACGCGCGCCGGCATCCCCGCCTACTTCACGCGTGGCAGCCGCCGTCCTGATCCTTCCGGGCGCGCCTTTCTCGCCATGCTGGCTTGCGCCACCGAAGGGCTTTCGGCAGCCCGTTTCGCGGAGTACCTCTCGCTTGGGCAGGTGCCGCCGCTCGACCCGAATGGCGCCCCTGCGCCCGCCGAACGGCCGTGGGCTCGCCCCGACGACGAGGGCCTGGGACCCGCCGCCGTCGCGCTCGAGAGCGAAGCCGAGGATCAGGCCGCGGGCGATGCTCCGGGCGAGGTCGCGGAAGACCGGGAAGACAGCCCGGCCCTCGAGGGCACCTTGCGCGCACCCTGGAAATGGGAGCGCCTGCTGGTCGAGGCGGCGGTGATCAGCGGCAAGGGCGAGGGGAAAGCCCGATGGTCCCGCCGCATCGACGGGCTGGCCGCCGAGCTCGAACTGAAACTTGCCCGGCTCGAGGAGGAGGATCCGGAGTCGGCCAGGGTTCTCGGCGTCAAGCACGACCTCCGGAATCTCGCGCACCTGCGCGCTTTCGCCGTCCCGATCATCGAAAAGCTCGACGCCCTGCCGGCGGAAGCCCGCTGGGGCGAGTGGCTCGAACATCTCAAGAACCTGGGTCCGCTCGTTCTGCGGCAGCCCGAGCGCGTCCTCGGACTGCTCGCCGAACTCGAGCCCATGGGCCGCGTCGGACCGGTGACGCTCGGCGAAGTCCGAGGCATTCTGCAGGACCGGCTTTCCACGCTTGACCCCGAGCGTCCGCGGCGCGATTACGGCCGCGTTTTTGTCGGGACGCCGGAGCAGGCGCGCGGGCGCAGCTTCGACGTGGTCTTTGTGCCCGGCCTCGCGGAGCGCATCTTTCCCCAGCGCGTCAGCGAAGATCCGATTCTGCTGGACGAACTGCGGCGGACCATCGGCCACGGACTGCGCGTGCAGGATGATCGCGTCCAAAGCGAACGGCTGCAACTGAAGCTCGGGGCGGGCGCGGCCCGGCGGCGCATCTACATCTCGTATCCGCGGCTCGAAGTGGCAAGGGCGCGGCAGCGCGTGCCGTCCTTCTACGCTCTCGACGTGCAACGGGCGACCCGGGGCAAAATTCCCCGCTTCGAGGATTTGGAAGATGAGGCGCGGCGTGAAGCGGCGGCGGCGCTCGATTGGCCCGCACCGCTCGACCCGGCACGCGCCATCGACGACATGGAGCACGACCTGGCAGCGCTCGGGCCGCTGTTGCGCGGCCCCGCTGACGCTTCCCGGGCAGGCCGCGCACGATATTTGCTGGGCCTGAACGAGCCTCTGGCGCGTTCGCTGCGGGCGCGCTGGGCGCGTTGGGCCAGGCGGTGGTCGGGCGCCGACGGGCTGTGCGAACCGAGCGCTATTCTCGAAGAAGCGCTCGCGCCCGAGCGGCTGACCGCCCGGCCCTACTCCGTCTCCGCCCTGCAGAGATACGCGTTGTGCCCGTACCAGTTTCTGCTCGCGGCCATCCACAAGCTCGAGCCGCGTGAAGAGGCCGTTCCTCTGGTGCAAATGGATCCGCTCACGCGCGGCAGCATTTTTCACCGGGTGCAGGCCGATTTCATGCGGCGATTGCAGCAGTCGGACCACCTGCCGGTTACGCTCGAGAATCTCGCTCAGGCGCAGCAGGCGCTCGATGAGACCCTGGCCGGCGTGGCCGAGGACCAACGCGAACGGCTGGCTCCCGCCATCGGCCAGGTATGGCGCGACGGCATCGAGGGCATCCGCACGGACCTGCGCGGCTGGCTGCAGCGCATGGCCGATACACCGGCCGAGTGGCTGCCGGTACACTTCGAGTTCGGCATAGGATTCCCGCCGGAAGAGGGGCGCGACCCGGCGAGCCTCAAGCGCCCCGTGACGCTGGCCGGCGGATACCAGTTTCACGGTTACGTCGATTTGATCGAGCGCCGGACGGGCGCCCATGAACTGCGCGTCACCGATTACAAGACAGGCAAAGACCGGACCCAGGACGGCATGGTGCTCGGCGGCGGTGAGGTGCTCCAGCCCGTCCTGTACGGACTGGCCGTACAGGAGGCGCTTCGGGAACACGTCGCCGAGGGGCGGCTCTACTTCTGCACGTCCGTCGGCGGCTTCCGTGATCGTCCGGTGGTGCTGCATGAACTCACACGCCAGCGAGGCTTGCGCGTGCTCGAGACCGTCAATCGGGCGATCGAGCGTCCGTTCCTCGCAGCCGCACCCAAGGAAGGCGCGTGTGGCCGCTGCGACTTTCTGCAGGTCTGCGGGCCGCTCGAAGAACGGCGGATCGCCGAGAAGAATCCGGACGCCCTCGACGATCTGAACACGCTCCGGGGTCTGCCATAAACCTCTACCAAAGGCCGTTTTATTACCTGACGGCAAGGGCATCTGACGGAGAGAAAAGCCTTCACCACGGAGGCCACAGAGGCTCACGGAGTCTTTTTCTCCGTGTCTCTGTGCGCTCCGTGGTGAATCCTTCTTCACGCGTAGAGAAGAATTTCGATCCTGGCTTGTGCATCGACCGTATAGTTTTGGCACTCAGCAACGAGATCGCAATGGCAACACTATATGTGCAGAACGTTCCCGACAACCTCTACGAGGCGCTTCGCCGCCAGGCACAACAACACCGCTAGTCCATTGCGGCGGAGGTCTTGTCGCTTCTCGAGGTGGGCGTGCCGACCACTGAGGAGTTGAAGTCTCGCCAGGAGCTTTAAGGCGGGCGCGGCCATTGCAATCGCGAGAGGTCCGCGGCGCCGGCCCATTCCCCTCAAGCGAGGAAATGCAGCGCGAGGACCGGTCGAGATGATCCTGTGGGTGATCGACGCGAGCGTGGCGGCGAAATGGCTCTTCCCGCCCGCCGAGCCTGCACCATGAGCCGCGGGTTCGGCCCCCTTTCGGCAACTGCCATTCGATTTGAGTTATTACACCTGCCAACAGTCGTCGGGCCCCCCTCCCAGAGAAACCAGCCCAAGAGTTTGCACGCTCCCGGGTGCGTGCAGCCGCTTTGAGCGGCAAGACCCGTAAGATATGGTCAGAGTGCCAGTTCGCACGGTTTTTGAAAAGCGCGCATACACTTGACCCCGCCGGTTTACTCGGAAGGTAATTCCATCTATTAAAATGGCACCTGTTACCCAGAAATGCCTTGACAGGACCGCTACGGGCTGGTAATGTCAGTTCGCAATCGTGTGGCTGCTTCCGGGTTGGATAACGGCGGCGGGCCGAGCGGGCGATGGGCAGCGGGCTACGAGGGAGTTTAAGATGCGGAGAGTGTTACTGAGTTTGGCCGCCGCGGCGGTGCTGCTTGGTTTGGGAGCCTCCGGCGCAAAAGCGGACAATATCGTTTTCAATCCTCATCGTTTGACTTTCACGTACAATACCTTCCAACCGTGGCGCGCCCTGGGCGAGAACAACACCGACGTCGCCAACGGTACGACGGTGACTTCGGTCGGTGGCGTGGTCAGCACCACCATCACCTTCCGGCGCGGCGGTCCGGGCCAGTCCTTGCAGGAGGGTAGCACCTGGGATGGCAATTTCTCGGCGGGCCAGACCGTGCTGGCTTCCCTCAACACAGCCGGCCAGAGCCAAGGTGCCATCACGCTTGATTTCTCCCAGGGAGTCGCCGGGGTCGGCCTTCAGATCCAATCCCTCACCTCCGGAATTTTCCACGCCGAGATCGAAGGCTTCGACGGCTCGACACCGCTTGGAACTTTCTTTGCGCAGGGCGACAGCACGAACGCGAACAACAACAGCGCGATCTTCCTGGGCTTTCAGGATCTGACTGCGCCGGACATCACCTCGATCACGGTTCTGACGTTCGGTTGCGCGGGCGGCTGCGACGGCTTCGCGATTAACCGGCTGCTGTTTGAGACCCAGACCACCACCACCACTCCGGAGCCCGCCAGCCTGGCGTTGCTTGGCTCGGGCTTGTTGGCGTTGGGCTTGTTGCGCCGCAAGTTGCGCCAGAGCTGAATCCGGCTCAGATGATTCGTTCGATCTCGCGGGAACCTGCAATGGTTCCCGCTTTGCTTTTTGGGGCGCTGTGTGCGGCCTCGGACTCTTGAGACCCGGCTGACGGCGGGTAACGGAAAGCTTGGGATGTGCACGGCAGTATGGCAACAGGTACGATCGGTCCGGACATAAGCGGACAGCAGCCGCCACCCTTGCGCGAGCGCGAATTGGTCCTGGCCGCGCAACGCGCTGAGCCGGCCGCGCTCCGCGAGATCTACATCGCCTACCACCGACGCGCCTACAATCTGGTGCTCTATTCGCTCGGCGACCCCGCGCTGGCGCAGGACGTGCTGCAAGTCGTGTTCCTCAAGGTCTTCCGGGGCCTTGCGAGCTTCCGCTTCCAGTCCAGCCTGGCGACGTGGATTTACCGGATCGCCCACAACGAGTGCCGCGAACATCACCGGCGGCTTAAGCCCCCGATCGTCCCCCTGGAGGCAGTCCTCGGGAGCGCGGACGAGGTCGATCACAAACCCAGCTCACACGATCTGCACGCGCGCCGCGAGCGCGATCTCATCATCCAACGGGCGGTGATGGAGCTGCCCGTCAAGATGCGCGAGGCGGTCGTCTTGAAATACGTCGAAGGACTCTCCTACGATGACATGGCCCGAGTGCTCGGATGCGCGCCCGGCACCGTGGCGTCGAGGCTGAATCGGGCGCTGGCGGAACTCGAGGAGCGCCTGCGTCCTTTCAAACGGCTTCTCTAAGAGGTGTGAAGATGACTTGCTGGCGATTCGATCTGCGGAGGAAGATGATTCCCTATCTGGAATGCTGGCTCCCGGCGTCCGAATCCGCCCGACTGGAGCAGCATTTGGTGGACTGCGACTCCTGCCGGTCCCTGCTAGTCAGGCTCCGGGCCGGACACCAGATGGCGCAGCGCCTGGCTGCTCTGCCGATCGAGGGCGGCAGTGCTTCAGACTTCGAATTCGGACTGGCGGCGCTCGAGGCCGGCGTTTCCGCAGCCGGAACCCGCCCATCCGTGTGGCGCGACCGGCTGGAGCGCCTGGCGACGCCGCGCATGGTCACCGCTCTTTCCGTGCTGGTGCTGTTGCAGCTGGGCTTGCTGGTCGTCTCCAATCGCGGCGTATTGCTCGGAGAGCGGAGCCGCGTCTCGGTGACGAGGGATGCCGTCAACTTCAGGGAGTTCCGCCGGCTCAGCATCTCAGAACTCAAGTCGAACACCCAACCTCACGTTTCAACCGAAGGCTACGTGGAGGATGTCCATACCGATGAGGAGGAAGGAACCGTGGCTTTCAAGCTCGTGGAGAGCCCACAGAACGCAGAGTCCTTTGTGGTATGCGAGATCATGAGCCCGATTCAAATCGCGCCCCCACGAGCAGGCACCCGCATCCGCGTTTACGGTGTGGCCCGGTACGACGCCCAGAACGATCGCAACTGGAACGAAGTCAACCCGGTGCTCAGCATCGTCCCGTTGAACCCTTGAACCGGCGCGGGCGCAGTCTCGCCCCCCTTAAATCGTGGAAGAAAACCCGCCAAGCTCCCGTCTAACCTAATCAAGCCTGTGCTCTCAAGTCCTACGGCACGGAAACCGTGCCCGAGACCGGCAGATCCGCTCGCAGGCTTGCGCCGGCGAAGCAACGGCTCGGATTCCACACCAGCCGGGGGGGAACCACCGAATGCGCGGCAAGAGACTACACGCCCGGCCCGAGCGGAATGCAGCTTATCTTATGCTGGCCGTGCTTCTGCTTCCGGCTGGCATGCGCGCCCAGAACCCCGGCGGAACGCTCGAAGGCGTGGTTCAGGATGCAAGCGGAGGGCGGGTACCGAAGGCCCGGATCGCGATCCGGGCGGCGCAGGCGCCGACGGCTCGCGAAATCACTACGGACACGCGTGGAGAGTTTCGCCTCGACAACCTGCCGCCGGGCTCCTATCGCGTGATCGTGGACGCAACGGGCTTTGCGGAGGCCAGTTCCGACGTCAACGTGCAGGTCAGCACGGTGCAGGACATCACTGTGGCATTGCAGCCGGCCGCGGTGCGGCAATCCGTCAACGTGCAAGGCGCGGCCTCGTCGATTACCACGCAGCCGATGGATACCACCACGGCCATCCACGGCGGGGTAGTCACAGCCCAGGACCTCGAAACCATTCCGCTCGCGAACCGCAGTTTTGCCAATATCTCTTATCTGGTTCCGGGCACCGAGCCCGTGGAGCCCTCGGACCCCACTAAAGCGCGCATCACGGCGGTCTCTTTCGGAGGCAGTTCCGGACTGAACGACCAGCTTTCCGTGGACGGGGGTGACAACTCGGATGACTATATCGGCGGCTTTCTGCAGAATTTCTCGCCCGACGCCATCCAGGAATTCGCGGTGCGTACGGCCCAGGAGGATGCCGACACCGGTCGCATGACCGCCGGTTCAGTCGTGATCACCACCAAACGCGGTACCGACCAGTTGCACGGCGATCTGGCGTTCTATGAGCGGGCGGCCGCCTTGAACGCGCGCTTTCCGATCGACAACCCGCCGCCCGATCCCAAGCAGCCGTTCTCGAGGCAGAATTACATCGGAACGCTGGGCGGGCCTCTGGTGAAAGACAAGCTCTGGTTCTTCTCCTCTCTCGAAGTGGTTCACGAGGATGCCAGCATTGCCTACAGCCCCGCAAGCCTGAACCAATTCGACGCGCTCGCGTCACTCGCTTCCCAGGGCCTTATCCCGGGAGCGACGTCGATCGCGGTTCCGGACAATGTCCGGGTCCCGTTTCGGGACTACCTGGGATCGCAGCGCCTCGACTGGTCGCAGTCTGAGCGGTCGCAGTGGTTTCTGCGGGGTTCGGTGGACAACTACACCACCAACAACGATCTGGTGCAACAGGGGACGTTGCCCTCGACGGGCGCCACCTCAGGCTCGAATTACAACAACCTGGTCTTGAATAACCAATATACGTTCAGCCCAACCTGGCTCGGATCTTTCACCTTTGACGCGAGCGGCCTGCACCGCACTGAGACCCGCAACGCGGACCTGGGTTTCGCGTTGGCCTTCCCCTTCAGTTCCACCTCGAGCAGCGTGTCCGGCTTCGAAACCTTTGGCGACAATCAGTTTGTGACGCCCATTACGGCGTTCCCGGTGCTCCGTAATCAGGAGAAGTATCAGTTTCGGTACGACGTGAGCCACGATACCGGCGGCAACGCGCCGCGGTTCGGAATCGATTTCATCCATGAACCCGTGCTGAGCGGAGCGCTTACCGACACGGCTCAGAAACTGACGGTCTTTACGCTTGACCCAACGGATTACCTTGCCGATCCGCAACAGTTCTCGGCAGATCTGAATTGCACCGCGGCAGCCACGCCGGGGACGACCTGCGTGAACACGCCCGCGGGAAACGGCAGCTTTTCGCAGGACGTGCAGCGCCTGGGCTTGTACGCAGAGAATTCGTGGCGTGAAACGCCGCACCTGACCATCAACTACGGCCTGCGGTACGACACCACGTTTGGATTGTTTACGGCGTCAGGGCGTTCGCAGATGGAGAATCCAGCTTTCCCCACGCTCCGCGCCCTGCAAATACCCCTCATCAGCGGCGCCCCGCATGATTACCGGCACGCCTTCGCCCCGCGCTTGGGCATTGCGTATTCGCCGGGCAATAGCTTCAGCACCGTGATCCGTGCCGGCTTCGGCATGTTCTACAACGACCTGGCGCAGAACGGGTGGGTGACGGCGCTGCAGGCGGTCAACCAGGCGCCCGGATCATGCTTGAGTCCGGGCGATCCAGGGTGCATTCCCGGGGCGGCGTCCGGGGGCGCCGGCTCCATCATCGATCCGGGCTACAAGACGCCATACGCGATTCACACCACGGGCGGGATCGAGCACGCGTTCAGCCCGAACTGGATTCTCAGCGCAGACTACACGCACGAGCAGGGTGTTCATTCCTTCGCGCGCTACCAGTATGAGGCCGGCTATACCCTGTTTTCCCCGCTCTACGCCTCTTCCGATCAGGCCGCCCAGATGGCCAACGTTCCCAATATGACCGTCTACCGCGCCGACAACCGCTCGCGGTACGACGGGCTCTCGCTCCATGTGCAAGGGAACGTCACGAAACGCGCCAACCTGATCGTCAACTACACATTGTCGAAGGCAAAGACGTGGGGCTGCGTGCTCGGCGAGTTGTTCGACTATGTGGACGGAGTCTGCAATCCGCTGCACGCCTTCGGGCCCGGCGATTTCGGGCCCTCGGGTGAGGACGTCACCGACCGGCTGGTAATCGCGGGAGTCTTCCACGTGCCGGAGGGAGTTGAACTGTCTCTGCTCGGTCAGGCCGAAAGCGCCCGGCCGATTACTCTGACTACGCCGGTCGACGTGAACGGACTCGGAGATTCCTTGGACGATCGCGCCGTGACCGACGGCGTTCAGACTACGCTCGATGAGTTCCGCTGCACGCCCTACATCCAGTTCGATATGCGCGTCGCGCGTCCTGTGCGGATCAATGAACGCTGGTCCGTGATGCCTTTCGTCGAATTCTTTAATCTCTTCAATCGCAGCAACCCGGGCGCCAACTACGTTACGGACATTGCGGCCCTGCCCACACCTGTCAACAACCTCTACAACGCGACGGCCTTCTGCCTGAACGCTGCCTGCACGGAGAGCACACCGATCACGAATCCGAAGCAACTGCTGGTTCCTTCAGGAGCCCTGGGAGATTTCTTCGGGCCGGGAACGACGGTGGGAATTCCCTTCGCGGCTCAAATCGGCATTCGGGCGGACTTCTGATGACTGTCGCCACCGCTCTTTACTGGAGCGCCGTGGGATCGGTTCCCTGATCCGCTTCTTCCTGCATGTGCTCCGCGAGCAAGTTCCAGCTCAGAAAATGCCCTCCGGCCGCGGGCGCGCCGTTTTCGGGATCGTAGTTCTCGTTCATACCGCCGGTCTTCTTGATGTCGTTCACAAGCATGCTCACGGTGCGCCCGGCCAACTGGCGCGCCTCGGCCGGATGTCCGTAGTTCGCGAGGCCGTGCATCGCCATGTAATTCGAGATCACCCAGACGGGTCCGCGCCAGTACCCGGCCCGCGCATTGTAGAGGGGCTCGCCGGGCGCGAGCGTGCGGATGCCGTAGTCACACCAGAATTCTTTGGGATTCAAAACGTGCTCGCGGATCACGCGCTCCGCCTGTGCGGCGCTCGCGATGCCGGCCCAGAGCGGAACCAGGTTCGTCCAGGTCTTGATGTTGACGAAGCGCCCGGTGCGCGCGTCGATGTTCAGGAACATGCCGTCGGGCTCCGACCACATCTTCTCGCGCACGCGCTTCCCGAGGTCATCCGCCCTGGCCTTGTACTTCTCCGCGTCGCTGCCCCGTCCGAGCTTCTCCGCCAGCACCGCCATGGCCCGATACTCGCGGTAGAGGTAGCACTGCAAATCGACGCCCTCGGTCACTTCGGCCGGCGAGTCCGAAACCGCCGGGTTATTGTCGACGCCGCTCTCCACGCCATCGTACCAGAGGAAGAATCCGTCGGGCGCCCGCCGGGTGTTTTCCCAGAAGCGGAGAGTCTCCGCGAGCTTCGAGTAGTTGGTTTTATTCGATTTGCCATTCGGCTCGAGCAGCCATTGATAGTCGCCCATGGTTCGCGACGCCCGCACCGCCGCCTGCGCCAGAAACGGTTTGCACATCTCCGGCAGCGCCCAGAGCGCGTCCGGCGCGATCTCGCGCGGCGTGTAGCCCGGCCAGTTGGCGTACTCGTCCACGAACTCGAGAAAATCCTCGATCGAGCTCGCCACCGGCTTGCCCACGCCGTCGTAGCTCAGCGCGACCCCCATGAAGTACATGTCCCAGTCGAAGAGCTGGAAATACGGTCCGGCCGGGACAAGGTATTCGTGCTTGAGAATGCCCTTCGGCGGCTTCACCACGTTCTCTTTGGCGTGCATCTGGACGAACAGGCGGCTAATCTCGCTTGTTTGAGCCCCGCCGCTTGTCGATTGGAAGCCCCATAGCCCCTCTGGGCCGAGAGCACCAAGACCCAGGGCAAATGGCAAAAGGCAAATGGCAAATTTCAAATGCCGCGGCCTGAAGCACCTTCGTTTCATGTTTGCCTCCGCTTCCGTCTTTCGTGTACCGGGTGTGTTACCAGCAACTACAGTCACAGGCCGCGCCCCCTTCACATTTGTCATTGAACTTTGCCATTTGCCATTTGAACTTCCTGTTCCGGCCTAGGCCTCCGGAAGTTTTCGCACAAATGTCCCCAGATCACGCAAGGTCTTCGCCAGCGGCTTGAAGCGGCGCAGGAGGAGCGCATTAGGGCCGTCCGAGAGAGCCCGGGCTGGATTCTCGTGGACCTCCATAAAGACGCCGTCGACGCCCGCGGCGACGCCTGCCCGGGCCAGCGTCCCGATAAACTGCGGCTGGCCGCCGCTGCGCGTTCCCTCGCCGCCCGGAAGTTGCAGCGAGTGGGTCAGGTCCAGCACGACCGGATAACCGAATCCCTTCATCACCGCGAGGCCCCGCACGTCCACGACGAGATTGTTGTATCCGAAGCTCGACCCGCGCTCGGTGACGATGATCTTGTGGTTGCCGGTGCTCGCCACCTTTTCCACCGCGTGACGGATGTCCCAGGGCGAAAGAAACTGGCCTTTCTTGATGTTCACCACGGCGCCGGAACGCCCCGCGGCCAGCAGAAGGTCGGTTTGACGGGAAAGGAACGCCGGAATTTGGATCGCGTCGCAGACCGCGGCGGCGGGCTCCACGTGCGAAACCTCATGCACGTCGGTGAGCACCGGCAATCCGGTCTCCTGCTTGATTCGAGCCAGGATTTCGAGGCCGCGATCCAGTCCGGGACCCCGGTACGAACCGAGCGAAGTGCGATTCGCCTTGTCGTAAGACGCCTTGAAGATGAGCGGGACACGAAGGTCACGCGCGGTTCTCGCGAGAGAGAGCGCGATCTTCAGAGCGTGACCCTCGCTTTCGATCACGCAGGGGCCGACGATGAAAAAGAGGGGAGCGCCCTTGGCGAGATCGAGGCTGGCGAGTTTGATGGGATGGGACGGCATGAGAAGCAAATCAAAGATCAAAAGGCAAAGCAAAGAAGCTTCTGCATTTCCGCAGCCATTTTCTCTTTGCTTTTGATTTTCTCTTGCTCTATGGTGCGACGAGCGCTTTCCCGCTCGCTCTCTTATTCAAATCCCCGGTATCCTCAGCGACCATCAAAGGCGCCAGCCGATGCGCCCGATACTTCAGCGCCGCGCCCACGAAGGCCTTGAACAGCGGCTGCGGCTCGAGCGGCCGCGACTTGAACTCGGGGTGGAACTGGCAGCCGAGGAACCAGGGATGGTCGCGGATCTCAACAATCTCCACGTAGGTGCCGTCCGGGGTTGCGCCCGTGATTTCGAGCCCGCCGGCGACCAGCGTTTCTTCGTACTCACGATTGAACTCGTAACGATGGCGGTGCCGCTCTGAAATCTCGAGCGCTCCGTAGGCCTGATGCGCGAAGGAGCCAGGCTTGAGACGGGCCGACCACGCCCCCAGGCGCATTGTGCCGCCCAGTTCGTCGATGCCCCGCAGCTCGCGCAGCTTGTAGATCACGCGGTGCGCTGTGGAAGGATCAAACTCCGAACTGTCTGCCCCTCCCAGGCCACAGACGTGGCGCGCAAACTCGATCACCGCGCACTGCATACCGAGGCAGATGCCGAAGTAGGGCACTTTGCGCGTGCGCGCGAACTCGATGGCGCGCAGCATCCCCGGAATGCCGCGCTTGCCAAACCCGCCCGGCACCAGGATGCCGTCCATGTCTTCGAGCTGCCGCGCCCAGTTCGGATCGTCTTCCAAACCCTCGGCTTCGATCCACACCAGGTCGGCGCGCACATTGTGGGCGGCGCCCCCGTGGGCCAGCGACTCCGTCAGGCTCTTGTAGGAGTCCTGATACTCCACGTACTTGCCCACCATGCCGATGGTCACTTCGCCGTCCGGATGCTTGAGCCGCTCCACCATGTCTTTCCAGGGCTGCATCTGGCGTTCGCGCGGCTGCAGTTGCAGGCTCTTCAGAATCTGCTCGTCCAATCCTTCGGCGGCAAGGGCCAGCGGCACTTCGTAGATGTTCTCCACGTCCTTGGCGGTGATCACCGCCTCTTCGGGCACGTTGCAGAAGAGCGCAATCTTGGCGCGGATGTCGGCTCCCAGATACCGGTCGGTGCGGCACAGCAGGATATCGGGCTGGATACCGATCTCACGCAGATCCTTCACCGAGTGCTGGGTCGGCTTGGTCTTGAGCTCACCGGAAGCGCCGATGTAGGGCACCAGCGTCAAATGCACAAAGGCCGAGTTCTCGCGCCCCTGCTCCAGGCGCATCTGGCGGATGGCTTCAAGGAACGGCAACGACTCAATGTCGCCCACCGTGCCGCCGACCTCCACGATCACCACGTCCACGTCCTCGGAAATCTTCTTGATCGCCCCTTTGATCTCGTTGGTGACGTGCGGAATCACCTGGACCGTCTTGCCCAGGTAATCGCCTCGCCGCTCCTTGGTGATGATCTGTTCGTAGATGCGCCCCGCCGTGCAGTTATTGTTGCGCGACATGCGCACGTGCGTGAAGCGTTCATAATGGCCCAGATCGAGGTCGGTTTCGGCGCCGTCGTCGGTCACGAAAACCTCGCCGTGCTGAAACGGGCTCATGGTGCCGGGATCCACGTTGAGGTAGGGGTCGAACTTCAGCAGGGTCACCTTGAGTCCCCGTGCTTCGAGCAGACAAGCCATCGATGCCGAGGCAAGACCCTTGCCGAGCGAACTCACCACGCCGCCGGTCACGAAAATATACTTCGCACTCATATGCCTCCCCAAAAGAAGGATGGATACCGCCGTGGCCAAGTTCGAGAAAGTGTGAGAATCCAGGTTAGAAAACGAATCCGAAAGCAGATCAGCGGCGGCTTGCCCCCGGTCTCAAAGCGCCTTTGCTGCGCTCCGCCGCTTCCGCGAGGTCGCCTGCTCCATAGCAAAAGGCAATCGCCCGTGTACCGAAGAAATCGTGAAGCGTGGAAGGATTCTGAAACAGTCGGTACGACCTATTATCCTTATCAGAAGCCGGCCTGTCAACGAGGGAATAAAGAGTCCTCACCACTGAGGTCACAGAGGCGCACAGACAGGAATTCGCCGGTCAGCAGCACAAAGAGCGCTCGGTTGGCCGGGACACGTTGCCGCTGTTACCATGGCTTCGAGTGCGAATGCCGTCCTCCAAAATCGTTTCGACCCTGACCTTCCTGGTGGCCGCCGCGCCCGGGTGGTCCCGGAACTGCGCCGCGCCTGCCGTCTCGCCTGCCCAGTCCGAGGCTGTTGCCCCGGCCGCGAAATCCGACTCTGCCGCTGACGACAACCTTGTGAAGATTTGGGTCCTTGCCGAAGGACGCGGGCGCAAGCTCGTGCTCGATCTCAATGCCGGCGACTTTGAAGTGCTCGATGAGGGACGGCCGCAGCGCCTCACCGTCTTCGAGCCGCGGTCCACCGAACCGCTCACGCTCGGCATCCTGATCGAAACCAGCCGTGGCCGTCTTTACGAGCCCGAGCCCGTGGATTGGCAGGCGTATTCCAAGCTGCTGCGGAAACTGCTGCGTCCGGGAGACCAGGCCTTTGTGGCCAGTTTTGCGGAGAAGCCTGAACTCCACGGCGGGCTCACCGAAGATTTCACCCAGCTCGACGCCGCTTTGCAGGAGGTTTTCAACGCCCTCCCCCATGGCACCACCGCTCTCTACGATTCCGTTTACGACCTTTGCCGGGAGCCTTTTGCGGGTGTGCGAGGGCGCAAGGCCCTGCTCGTGGTCGCAGATTCCGCCGACGATTCGAGCTTCCACACCCAGGTGCAGACCCTGGACGCGATCGAGCGCGCCGGCCTTACGGTGTACTTCCTGTTGCCCTGGATCAATCGGGTGAGCCACCCCAGCTACAGCGCCGAGCAGGCCGCGCAACTTTTTGCGCATGAGACCGGCGGCCTCTTCTTCATCGCCTTCGGCGGCAAAGCGCTGCTGGACGACATCGACGGCATGGCCGCAGCACTGGCCTACACCTATACGCTCGGGTATGTTCCGACAAGGGGAGCCCGCGACGGACGCTTTCACGCCATCAAGGTGAAATGCGACCGCCACGGCGTGAAAATCGATGCGAGCGAGGGTTACTACGCGGCTGGACCGTGAGCTGCGCGTGCCCCCCAACCGAGCCTCCCGCAGCCCAGTGTCCGCACCCCAGTGTCCACACCCCAGTGTCCACACCCCAGTGTCCACACCGAACTACCCTCCCGGCAGCACGTAGAAGAACACCGCCAGAACCACGTAGACTCCGAGCAGCATCACCCCTTCCAGCCAATTGGTCTCGCCGTCCATGGCGACCACCACCACGGCGCCGACCGAGAGGATGACGGCGGCAATCTCGAGCGGCTGAAAGACCAGGGACATGGGCGCGCCGAGGAGTGGCGAAAGCGCCACCAGCAGCGGGGCCACGAAGAGCGCGATCTGCGTGCTGCTCCCCATGGCGATGTGCAACGACAGGTCCATGCGCCCGGCGCGCGCCGCCAAGATTGCCGTGGAGTGTTCGGCGGCGTTCCCGACCGTGGCCACCACGACGAGGCCCACAAAGAGCCGCGTCCAGCCGAACGATTCGGTCACCGCCTGGACCTGGCCCACCAGCACTTCGCTCGACACCGCCACCAGCGCCGCACTTGCAACCATGACGGCGAGCGCGGCACTCCGGCCGAAGGTGGGGTGCTGCCGAGCCTCGCCGCGGAACAGACTCCGATGGGTTCTCAGGATGAAGACGAGGCTCGCGACGTAGCTTGCGAGCAGCACTCCGGACACCCAGAGGCTCAGATGCTGGATGCGCGTGCCGCTCGCTTCGAGCGATCCGAAGACCGAGAGCTGAAACAGCGCCGGCATCACCAGCGCCACCACGCCCAGAAAGAGCATGGACGCGTTGGCGCCCACGGCCACCGAGCTGAAACTGAGCTTCTGGCGTCCCAGTCCGCCGAGGAACGCGGCCAGGCCGAAAACCAGCAGCAGGTTGCCGATGATGCTCCCGGTGATCGAGGCCTTCACGACCTCGACCTCGCCGCGGGAGAGAGCCAGAACGCCGATGATGAGTTCGGTGAGGTTGCCGAGGGTGGCGTTGAGCAAGCCGCCGGCCGCCGGACCCACGTGTCCTGCCAGCTCTTCGGTGGCGTGTCCGAGCAGGCCGGCCAGCGGCACGAGGGCCAGCGCCGACGCCGTAAAGGCGAGCAGCGGATGACCGCCCGCCACATCAAGGGCGAGTGCGGCGGCGACCAGCGGCAGCGTGATCTGCCGCCAGCCGGCAAAGCGCCGGATCTGCGCCAGGACGGAATCCGAGCTCATGAAGGTTTCGCCGCTTGCCGGGGCCGCGCCCGCCGGACTCGAACGAGTCCCGGTCTCAATGGAATAAGCGCGCGTTCTTCAGCGCGAAGCGAGGCTGATCGACCGTGCCCGCGATGGTGAAAGGCACGTTGATCCTGCCATCGGCGGAGATTTTGGATCCGAGCAGGCCGGCCACAATCCCTTCAAACCCGTTGCGGCGCGCGGTCATCTTGGCCACCCCTTCGTAGTTCAAGCGGCCGGCGCCGCCGAGCGCCAGGGCGCCCGAGGCGTCGAGATCCATCCCATTACCGAGGATGGTGATCTGCCGGCTGTGAATCTCACCCCCGCCGATTTCGAGATCGGCGGAAATCGAGCGGAACGATGAAGGATCACCGGACTTCGCTCCGGTGTTCAGGATGTTCTTCATCAACTCCACCAGGTTCCGGTTTAGCTGCAGCGTGGGCAGTGTGCCATTGCGCACGACGATCTGGCCCACGCCTTCCTTGTTAGCGAGCGGGTCCGCCGACGGCAGGTTCAACCCGCTCAGCCGCAGCTGACCTTCCAGCGTGCCCGTGATTTTGTTGGCGGCGCCGGGAGAGCCCGCAAGTAAACGCGCCAGGTCGATGTTCCCGAGCGCCAACTGGGCGGTGAAGCTCGCCGGCCGGTCGGCCGAGTTCCACACGAAGTCGCCGCCCAGATGGCCGCCCGCGAGATCGAGGCTGAATCGGCGCAGCATCAGGCCGCCGGCGTAAAGCTCGACGTCCGATTTCAGCTCGCCGGCCTCGGCCGCGTTGAAACGCTCGGACTTTGCGCTGAAGGTCCCGTGCGCCGCCAGAGGTCCTCGCGGCGTAGTCAAGCCCTCGTCGGCCTCCAGGAGCGCGGGACGGAGCCACGCCGCAACAAGAGACGCGACATCGAACACGCCCCTCAAAGCCCGTCGGGGAGCCGCTGGGCCGTTGTACCGCAGCCGCGCGGGCGTCAGGTTCAAGCCGAGGGCATCAGGATTCACGTCGTCGAGTTCGGCAGCCACTTCGTTCGCCTCGAAGGAAGCTGGCGCAATCACCCCGGTCGGGAGGGCGCTCGAAACTGTCACCCGGCCGTGTTCAAAGCGCACCCGGGCGATCGGCCGCGAGGGGGCCGCGGGATCAGGGGTCCAGGCCGTCGGCCTCACCCCGGCGTGCTCCGGGCCTTCGGTATTCCAGCGGCCATCGTTCGTCGAGAGCAGGTTCACGACCGGATGATCGAACTGGAGCGAGCGTACCACGATCTCGCGATCAACCAGGGCGCCGACATCGAGCTCGGCGTAGACGCGCTCGATGTCCATGAAGTGACCGTCCGGAAATCCGGGCGGATTGCCGATGGCGACATCGTCAGCGCGGACAGCGGGCACCGGCAGGAAGGCGACACTCAAGCGGCCGATCCGTACGCTGCGGCCGGTTCCGCGCTCAATACCCGCGGTTACTTCGGGTCGATCACGGTCCAGAACCAAATTCACTACGTGGGACCCCACCAGCGCCCCGGCCAGCAGCAGGACGGCAAGGGTGATGAGAACCCCGACGGCGATCTTTCGTCCTCTCGACATGGAGTGTTGCCGCGCGCGGTGCGGGCTTACAGTCTGCAAAACGTCAGAATAGAAACCTGCAGGCCGGCACCAAGACCGGAGCCCGCAACTAAATAGTAGTCCAGATTTTCCCACCGTCTTCCCGATTTGTGATATGCCAGAGAGGAGAAACCGGTCGCCGTACTGCGACGCCGGGCTGACTGACTTGCTGAAGGAGGCTTGCCTATGTCCACTCGACGCATATTCATGAGTCAGGTGATCGGGGGCGCTGCGGCCCTCGCCACCAGGAGCGCCTATTCATCGGGCCGCAGCGGAGCGGCGAGCGATCGCGTGCGTTACGCACTGATCGGCTGCGGAGGCCGAGGCACGGAGATTTTGAAGGCGGCGGTCGGCTGCACCAATGTCGAAGCTGTCGCGGTGGCGGACGTCTACACGCGCAGGCTGGACGAGGTGAAGGCCGTTGTCCCCGAGGCCAAACCCTACCAGGACTTTCGGCGGCTGCTGGATGACAAGAGCATCGACGCCGTATTGATCGCCACGCCTCAGCATCAGCACGCGCTGAACTTCGTTCCCGCTCTACAGGCGGGCAAGGACGTGTATCAGGAAAAGACCATGGCCTTCAACCCGGACCACGCGCGGCGCATGCGGCGCGCGCTCGAGGGTTCAGGGCGCGTAGTTCAGGTCGGCATCCAATCCACGAGTGGGCCCGCCCTCGAGCAGGCGCGCGGCATCGCCACTCCGGATCGCATGGGGACGATCACCGCCATCCACGCCCACATGTATCGAAACGCGCCCTACGGCGGCTGGAAGCGGCAGCTTCCCGCCGACTGCGATGCGTCGCACGTGGATTGGACGATGTTTCAGGGCGAGGCGGCACCGCATGACTTTGATCCGAACCGCGTGATCAACTGGCGCTTCTTCTGGGACTACTCTGGCGGCAACGTGTTCGAAAACATGGTCCATCAGGTGGGGTTCTGGTATAAGGTCCTCGAATTGAAACCGCCGCGCGCCGTCACCATGGCCGGCGGCAACTATCTATCGCCCGACATGCAAGTGCCCGACACCATGGACGTCGCCATGGACCAGTCCGAGAATCTGCTGTTCACCTGGAATTCCGGCTTCGGCAATCGCCACTACGGAGCTGATGACGATCTTCTGCTCGGCACCAAGGGCACGCTCGTGCGCAGCGGCGAGGGCGTGCGCTACGAGCCCGAGGTTGCCCATCACCGGCACGCCGCCGAGGCCGTGACGGCCCCGCCGGGCGCAGCCACGCCGGACATCGTTGGCAGCTCCGACGAGACTCCGGCTCACATGCAGAATTTCTTCGATTGCGTGCGCAGCCGTCGCGAGCCCAACTGCCCGTTCGAACTTGGATTCCGTTCAGCGATCGCCTGCCAGATGGCGGTGCGCTCTTATCGGGAAAGGAAATCCGTAATCTGGGACGCCGAGCGCGAGGAAATTGTGTAGCCCGATTTCACAGCAGAGGACGCAGACAGGCAACACGTGTCTCTGTATGCTCTGCGCGCTCTGTGGCCAGCCTTCACTCAGACGCTCGAGTATTTCCGGTTCAACTCCCGGATGCGGTCGAGCAGCTTGGGGACGCCGCTTTGCGGGTCCTCCTCGCCCTCGTACTCCACCGACATGTAGCCTTTGAAACCAGCCTTGGCGAAGAGCTGCCAGACGCGGTCGAAGTCGATGAGATGGTGGCTGTCGCCAAAGCGGTCGCGGATGTGCGTGTGCGTGGCATAGGGAATACACGCCTCAATCTGCCGGTACTGATCGTCGTCGGAGACGGCGACGAAGTTTGTGATGTCGAGATTGATGCCGCCGTTCGGCGAGTCCAAGCGCCGCATCAATTCCAGGCACACATCGGCGTGCTGCGTGATTCCGTCATGATTCTCCACCCCGAGCGTAATGCCCTTGGCCGCGGCGTAGTCGCAGGCCGGTTTCATGGTCTCAACGCACCAATCGAGCGCCTGGGCTACGGCGACGCCCGCCGGAGGTTTGCCGGCGAAAATCCGCAGATGCGGCGCGCCCAGCATCTCGGTGGCATCGGTCCATTTTTTGATCTCATCGAGGACCTGCGCGCGCCGCGCCGCGTCCGCCTGTACCATGCTTGACCCGCACGCTGCCCCTGAGAACGGCATACCGTTCTTGAAAGCGAGATGGCGCAGGCTGGTGACATAGGCCGGGTTCATGGATTTCCACCAGTATCCCGTCATGTCGACGCCCTGCGTACGGAGTTCAACGCCCTTGCGAATGAAGTCCTCCATCGTCATCTTGCCGCTCTTGAGGTCCTGGCGGAACGAATAGGCGCACAGGCCCGTGAACAGCCTGGGCTCCTTCGACACATCGGATTCTTGCGCAGCCGCCGCGCCGCTCTGGCCGAGGGCCCGCAGCGCGACCGGAACCACGATGGCCCCTCCCGCCGCACCGAAGAACTCACGCCGTCCGATGGTGTTCGTCATGGTCACCCCGCTCCCCCGTTGCCGCAACAATTATAGGCTCTTCCTGGCCCCCGAGCGGGAGAGCAGTTTAGCTAGCTTCGGGCTTCGTCCCTTCCCGCTGTTCCCCCGAGAATCAGCGCGATCTCTCGATGGCCTGCCTTTTGCGCGATCTCGCCAAGGGTCTCGCCTTCGGGCGACCGTAACGTCTCAACCGCGCCGCGCTCGATCAGCAGCCGTACGATCTCTTCACGGCCGCGCGTGACGGCGTAGGCTAGCGGAGTGTGCCATGCTTCAGCGTCCAGGGGAAACAGCCCGTAGTCGCGGAAAGCCCGGTCGAGCGCTGCGGGGTCTTCTTCCAGGACGGCTTTGACCCGCTGTGCCATGTCGTATTGGATCGCCTCGATAATGTCGATCGGCCCGCGCAGAATGAGGTCGCGGGCTTCTTTGTGACCGGAGTAGTCGGCCCATCCGGCCGGCGTGCCGCAATACTTCTCTTCGCGCGCGCGGACATCACCGCCGCGCTTCATCAACACGTCAATCGCGCTCAGATTGCCGTACCACGCCGCCGCATGCAGCGGTGTGTATCCGCTCGTGTTGTCGATCGAGGTCTTCGGATTATCACGTACATTAACTGACGCTCCATTGCGGATCAGCGTCTCGATCACGTCGCCAGGCGCGCGTTCGCTGGCGCGAACGATGAAGTTGCCCCATCGTCCGCCGGGCTTCAGTGTGCCGGGATCGCTCCGGAGCAGTCTCTCGACGTCCGCGGTTCGACCGAGAGCCACCGCGGCCGGCAGCCGCACCTTCGCCCCGCGCTCCAGCAGCACCGCTGCCAGGTCGTGCCTGCCGTAGAGCGCCGCCAGGTCGAGCGCAGAAAAGCCGGCTTCATCGAGCGACTCCGTGTTGGCGCCGAGCGAGAGCAGCCTGGTCATCGCCGCGGGTTGGTTCTTGATGACGGCGAGATGCAGCGGCATGCGGCGCATAATCGTCCCGTTCATCCGCCGCTCGAGATCGCTCGGCGTGCGCGCCACCAGCTCACGAATCGCCTCGGCTTCGCCCATCGCGACGGCGGAAAAGATGTTGTGTCGCGCGCCGTGCGCCACGAGATACCGAACGATCTCGGGATTGGGCTGGATGTAATCCCACGCCGTCGCCCACCCGATCACGCCGAGTTCGTGGTAGTCGTTTTCGCCGATCGTATCCGCCCCGTGTTCCACCAGGAGACGAATGATGGCGAGGCGATGCTTCTCCACGGCGAAATGGAGCGGATACGCGTTGTCACCTTCGCGGCGGATGTTGGGATTGGCGCCGCGCTCGAGCAGCAGCTGTCGAGCTGGCTGCCTCAGGCTTCTTGACATGAGCCTGCAGCTTGGACCAGGACGCGAATCCATATTCGCTCGCAATCACCAGCTGCGCATCCGCAAGTGCGAACGGCGACGCGGCGACCTGTTCTTCCAACAGGCTTCTCCATCGCGGATGGTTCTCGCGAATGCGAGCCAATGCCTCGGAGTCCGCGGCCTGCTGACGCTTCAACAGGGACTTGGCCTGTTTCTTGAGTTGTTCGAGACTCGGATTCGGCGGGAGTCGCCTTGACATGGAAATCTCCTTTCCGTTCGTGGCCTGTGTCCGCACCGCAGGCAGAAAGAAGATTTGTCAGATTGTGGCCGTGCAATTCCTGCAGGGTGGGCTTGGCCCTTTCCGCGGACTGGATGCGCCCCGTGCGCCGAAGCCAACGATAATTCCTCACTTATGGTCAAGTCAACAGCCGCTGACCACTCACCGCATGGTACCGGCTCCGCAACGCTCGCCCTCGCCTCCCGATTGGCTCACTCCTTGCAAGATATCCACAGGGATATTGTGTACGCAGAAACCGCTGCACTTTCAGGCTAAGCGCGATTGCGCCTAAGTGCTGCCGTTACAATCCGTCACAGTAACTCTTATTTTTAGTAGCCACGATCGTGGTGAGGCAAATGTCCGATAGTGGGAAAATGCCAGATCCGGGTGCTCACCAACGGCCACTTGAGCCGTCTATCTCCCCGGAACTCGCAGAAAGGCTTGCCGGCGAAAGCGAGCTTCGCCGTTCCGATCCCGCACCACCGCTCGGAACCGAATCGCAACCGGCCCTAGACACCATGGGGATAAGCGTCGCACTCCAGGGGGATGCGCGCCAGGCAGCAGCGGTGAAGCTCGCGGAAGAGCATGGTCTCATCCGCAAGGCGCAAGCGGGCGACCGCTTGGCTTTTGAAGAGCTGGTCAGGCGCTACGACCGCGATGTACTCCGGCTAGCCCTGAATTTGGTTCACCG
>DASZIG010000086.1:0-31312 GCA_035949375.1 Terriglobia bacterium
GAATCCCTGCCGGCCTGCTCTGGCGCCCCTGCGCCGTCGTCAGGAAGCCACCTTGTCCCCGGTGGCATTCCAGGCCGTCTTCAGGCCGCGCTTCAGGGCGATATTGCCGAGCCAGGAAGCGCGCGCGGCCTCGAATCCCACGTGGATGCCGGCATTCGGAGTCTTGCGCGAGCGCACGCAATCCAGAAAATTCGAAACGTGCTCGACGGTCCCGTCGTGCTCCGAGCGCACAAAGATCTCGGGCGCGGGCATATTGCTGCCGGGTTCCCATTTGACGCCTTCGGGATAAACGGCCAGGTGCGAGCGATCGATTTTGAGCGTGGCCTTGCTGCCGCGAAACTCGATTCCGCCGTCGTCGATGCTGTGATTGAGCGCCCCGGTGAAGGTCACCATGGAATCGCCGGGATATTCGTAAGCCGCCGTGATCGTGTCGGGGCATTGCCACTTCATCAGGTAGAGGTCGCCCGTGGTGGTCACGGCCCTGGGCACGGGCTGGCCGAGGTACCACTGGATGACGTCGATCCAATGCGTTAGCAGGTCAGTGAGAATGCCGCCGCCGAAGTCCCAGAAGAACCGCCAGTGGTAGAACTTCTCTTCGGTCATCGGCTGGTCCGGCGCGTCGCCAAGCCACGTCTTCCAGTCGAGCGCGCTCGCGTCCACGGGATGCGCCGCCATCCATCCGGATTGATCGAGATAGTTCTGGTACCAGTAGGTGTGAACGAAGGTGATCTGGCCGAGCATCCCGTCGTCCATAAGTTGCTTGCCGAGCGCCCAGTGCGGCCAGCTCCGCTGCTGCATTCCGCATTGCACCACGCGGTCGGTGGCCTCGACCGCCTTCACCATTTCCACTCCCTCGGGAATGGAATGCATGATCGGCTTTTCGCAGTAGGCGTCTTTCCCGGCGCGCACGGCGTCGATCAGCATGCGCCGGTGCCAGTGATCGGGGCAGGCGATCAGCACGGCGTCCACGTCCTTGCGGTCGAGCGCTTGACGATAGTCGGTGCAGGCCACCGCCTGCGCTCCCACCTTCTGAACGGCCTGAGTGCGATGGGGCTCGTAGACGTCGCAGACCGCCACGATCTCCACATCAGGATGGGCCGCGAACAGCGACATCACATAGCCGCCGCGCTCTCCCGTGCCGAGCACCGCCAGGCGAATGCGGTCGTTCGCGCCGAGCGCCCGCGCAGGCGTCAAGCCTCCAAGAGCCGCGAGGCTTGCGCCGGCGGCGGAGTTCCGCAGAAACTCACGTCGCGTAACTTGACCTTTGGAATTGGATATCGTCATGTTTTTTGACCCCCGGCAAAGTGACGCGCTTCGGGAAGCGGTCCGAATGCCTGATCATAACCCAATTCAAAGGGGGAAAGGCGGTGTGCTTTATGCGGGATGCTTCGAAAAGGACCGCAGGCAAGTATAGCCGAGGCGCTAGGCTATCACTTCACAAGGCAGGCTGCCTTCTTCACTCTTGCCGCAGCGCCGCCATGGGATCGATGCGGGTGGCGCGCCGCGCCGGAACGTAGCACGCGAGGGCAGCCACCGCGGCCAGCAGGAGGCTGACGGCCGCGAACGTCAGCGGATCGTTGGGCGTGACGCCGACCAGCAGGCTCGACATGTATCGGGTGGCCGCGAGCGAAATCGCGAGTCCGGCGGCGACCCCGATGGCGGCGAGCGCCAGGCCCTGGCCGACCACCAGGCGAAACACGTGGCGGCGCTGTGCGCCGAGCGCCATGCGGATGCCCATCTCCTGCACGCGAAGGCTCACCGTGTAGGCCATGACGCCGTAGATGCCGACGGCCGCAAGCACCAGGGCGATACCGGCAAAGACACCGAGCATCGCGGTCGAAACCCGGCGGCCCGCGATCGAGTCCGCCATGTAGGCGGTCATGGGCTGCACGTTCGTGAGCGGCTGATCGGGGTCCAGGGTGTGGACCTCATGCTCGACGGCGCTCGCCGCGCTCATGGGATCCTGCGCGGTACGCACCACAATGGCGGAGGCCGAGTACACGCCGGGGTTCTGAGCGAATGAGAGGAACACCTCCGGATCCTGAAGGGAAGCCATGCTCTGCCGCTTGACGTCGCCCACCACCCCCACGATTTCGTAGAGCGAACCGGGGTCCTGCGGGAATCCCTGCTTCACACGCTTGCCGATCGGATCGCCGTGGGGCCACATACGCCGCGCAAGGGTCTGGTTGACGATTGCGACGGGCGTCGACTTGACGTCGTCGGTCTCCGCAAAGGTCCGGCCCTCGATCAGCGGAATCCCCATGGTCTTGAAGTAGTCCGTGCCGGCGACGTTGAAGTCGGCATCCGGGAGTTCGGCGGTCGGCGGCACAGGACGGTCCGAAAGGGTGTAAACGGAATCCCAGCAGTCGCCCGCCATGGGAAGGCACTTCACCGTAGCTGCCGACAGGACTCCAGGCGTCGTCGCGATGCGCTGCAGGGCCTGCCCGAAAAACACCAGGGATTGCTCGCCCTTTGGATACTTCGTTCTCGGCAGGTTGATCCCGGCCGCGAGCAGATGATCGGGTTGAAATCCAACCGAAGCCTGCTCGACGTGGATGATGCTGCGGATCATCAGGCCGGCGCCCGTTACCGTGGTCAGCGCCAGCGCGACCTCCGCCGCGAGCACGGCGTTGCGCAAGCGGGCTCGTGCGCGGCCGGGCGTGGCGCCGCGCGTGGCCTGCTTCAGCGTCTCCACCAGGTCGGGACGCGACATTTGCAGCGCCGGAATCGCCCCGAAGACGAGGCCGGTCAGGATGGAGACGGCGGTCACGAACCCGAGCACTGTGAGATCGACGTGCGCGTCGGCCAGACGGGGAATGTCCGTCGCACTCAGGCGCAGCATGGGATTGATTCTGGGGTCCGTGGCGTAGAGCGCGAGCACCGCGCCGAGGCCTCCGCCCCCGAGCGACAACAGCACGCTCTCGGTGAGCGCCTGGATCATCAGGCGCCAGCGGCCTGCGCCCATGGCGGCCCGAACCGCCATTTCCTTCTCCCGGGCCGAGGCGCGCGCCAGCATGAGGTTGGCCACGTTGGCGCAGGCCGTGAGCAGGACGAACCCGACCGCCGCCAGCAGCAGATAGAGTGTTGGCCGGACGTCGCCGACCAACCGGTCGCGCAGCGGCATCACCAGCGTGGTCTCGCCGCTATCCGACCTGGGATACTGTTGTTCCAAAGCGCGCGCGATGGTGCGCATGTCCGCTCGAGCCTGCTCCTGCGTTGCGCCCGGCTTCAGCCGCGCCACGGCGTAAACGCCGTTATGATTGCCGCGATCGAGCCAGTTTGGATCGTTCGTGATCGGGGTCAGTGGAGCGAAGATGTCGGCGGGATACGGCACCCAGAAGTTCGCTGGGAGCACGCCGAGTACCGTGTAACGGGTCTGGTTCAACGCCACGGTCTTGCCCACGATGCCGGGATCGCCGCCGAACCGCGCCTGCCACATCTTGTGTGTCAGCACCACCACTGGAGCCGCGCCCACCCGGTCTTCTGCGGATGTGAACAGCCGCCCGAGAACCGGCTTGGCGCCGGTGATCTCCCAGAAGCCGCTGGTGGCTTCGACCACCGGGATTGCCACCGGTTGATCGATCCCGGTCAGGTTCATACCATCGTAGCGGTACGCCGCCATCGATTCGAACGACCGATTCTGCTTCTGCCAGTCCAGGAAATCGGGCCACGCGACGCTCAAGTCGCCGACGGAGTCCTTGTGCTCCACGAGCGCCATAAGCCTGCCCGGCTGCGGATAGGGGAGCACTTTGATCAAGACGGCGTCCACGACGCTGAAGATCACCGTATTGGCGCCGATGCTGAGGGCCAAGGTCAGAAGGGCGACCGCCGTGAAGCCGGGATTCCTGGCCAGCATTCGCAACCCATACCGAAGATCCTGTATCAGAGTTCGCATCAGCGTCTCCTGTGGGCTTCGATCCGCCTGGAGCACGCCGTGTGCCGGAACAAATGCGCTCTAAGTGATTGATCAGGCGAGGCCGCGTTCGCGGTCCGAACAACCGGATGTTTCAATCCGCAACGAACCTGTCCGGGGCTGAACAATCCGGCCGCAGCGGTCGGCGCTCGGTGGCCGAAATCCACCACTGTGGCTCAAATGGCCCGAAAGGGACGCGCCACCGGCCAAGAGCCAAAGCGCGGGCCGGGCACAACCTGAGTAGGGCCATGGGGTTAGCAATCGTCTAAACGTGGATGGTGTTTGGCAGACAGCTTGCCCCGTGGACGGCGGGTGAACAGGCAAGGAGTTCACTGGAGATTCGCCATGAAACGATTCTTACTAGCCTTCCTTCTCGCATCAGCGGTTGTACTGGCACCGGCAACGCGGATACAGGCGCAAGGACAGCCTCCTTACGATCAGGGGCAGCCTCCGGGGTACCAGGGCCAGCCACCGGACAATCAGGGTCAGCCTCCAGACAACGGGGACCAGGGCCAGCCGCCACAGGGCGTCGGACGCATCAGCGTGCTCGACGGGAACATGTCGACGCAACGCGGCGATTCGGGCGACTGGGTGGCGGATACGATCAACACGCCGGTCGCGGTTGGCGATGCGCTCTCGACGGCGGCAAATTCGCGGGCCGAAGTTCAGCTTGACTACGCGAACATTCTGCGCGTCGGGCCATCCGCCGAAGTGAAGATCGCGGACCTCGCACAAGGTCAGATACAGGTGCAGGTTGCGCAGGGCGTGGTGGATTATGTCGTCCTGCGCGGTAATGCGGGGCAGTCAGAGGTCGATACCCAATATGTAGGCATTTTGCCCTCCAAGGAGGGCGTCTATCGGATCGAGGCGGTTTCGCCCTCGGAAACACGCGTGACGGTGCGGCACGGCGAAGCGCAGATCTCAGTGCAGCAGGGTTCGACGACGGTCCATGAGGGCGAGACCATCGACATCAAGGGGACGGACGACCCCCAGTATCAGGTAACGCAGGCGCAGGCTCCTGACGCCTGGGACGGCTGGAATGAAGAGCGCGACAGGTCGATTCTGCAGGCGAAGAGCTGGCAGTATACCGATCCCTACTACACCGGCACACAGGACCTTGATAACTACGGCCAGTGGCAGAACGCCCCCGATTACGGCCAGGTGTGGGTACCGAACCAGGGTGCGGACTGGGCGCCCTACTCCGAAGGTGATTGGGATTGGGAGCCCGGCTGGGGCTGGACCTGGGTGTCCGCTGAGCCCTGGGGCTGGGCGCCTTACCACTACGGGCGGTGGATGTATTGGAATAACGCGTGGGCCTGGTGGCCGGGACCGGTCGGAATCGGCATGGGGTGGTATCGGCCGATGTGGGCGCCCGCTTATGTGTCCTTCTTCGGCTTCGGTGGTTTCGGCCTGGGATTCGGCTGGGGCGGGGGATGGGGTTGGGGACGGATGGGGTGGCTCCCCGTCGGACCCGGCGACCGCTTCTTCCCCTGGTGGGGAGGCCGCGGGGTCAACGCGGTGAACATGCGGGACGTCACCAACATCAGGGGCATTGACGGCGTGCATGGCGGCATCGCGCCCCTGGCAGGAGGAAACCGGCCCTTCGGTTCGAACCTGCAGGGAGCCTTCAACAACAACGCCGGAGTGCTGCGCGGGATGTCGACCCTGCCCGGGAACAAGTTCGGTCAGGGAGCAGTCCGGCCTGAGCGTGGCGCGGTGACTTCCCAAATGCTGCGCGGGAGCTCGATGATGGCCGGCGGACTCGGAGCCGTGCCCAGCCGGGCCAGCCTCTCCGCCACAAACCGAGCCCCGGCCGCGGGGACGATCCGGAACGCCGCCCTGACGAGCCATTTCGCCGGCTCGCGGGCGCCGTCGGTGAGTCATGAGTCGTTCAGTCAGGCTCAGGCCAGCGTCCGGCAGTCCGCGCAGGGGTTGAGCCGCGCGAGCGTGGAGCAGCAGGGCCGGGCGAACGCCGAGGCGGTCAATCGTGGCGGGAGTATTGGCGAAAACAGGGTGGCCGGCAATACGGGGACACGGTCTTTCGCGGGCGGGAACAGCGCGTACGCCAACCGTGCGGGCGGCGCGGCAGGCCGGCCGGCACCCGCGTCCGGACAAAGCTGGCAGCGCTTTGCCAGCCCGGGCGGCGCGCGGTCGGGGTCTGCCGCCAGTCCGAGATTCTCATCGCCGGCAGAGCGTGGCGCAGGCCGGGCGCAGGCGAGTCCGAACAGCTCGCGGTCCGGCTGGAGCCGCTTCAGCGCCCAGCCGTCCCCGCGGACTGCGGGCGGCTCCGGCTCGTACGGGTCGCGGCCGTCGTCGAACTATTCAGGCGGAAGCCGGCCCCCGCTGCAGATGAATCGGCCTATGTTTTCACCTCGTTCCGCACCGAGCGCGGGATCGCCCAGTCGCGGCGCCTACGGCGCGCCATCCAGCCGCGGTTACGGCGGGTATAGCACTCCGCCCAGCCGCAGTTCCGGCGGCTACAGTGCGCCCGCGGTTCGCAGCGCACCTAGCAGCGGGCACTCGAGCGGGTCGAGCAGTCATTTCGGAGGTGGATCGCATTCGTCGGGTGGCGGTCACTCTGGAGGCGGTGGCTCCCATGGCGGGGGCGGCGGCGGACGTCATAGATAGTTAAAATAAACCGCTGTCAGGTGTCCCCATCGCAGGTCGCGCAATCTGCGGTGGGGACATCGCCGTCTTGGGGGCGCGCCCGCTGTTCCCCCAATTTCAACTTTGGATGCTAATTACTTCAATACTAGCTCCACGCTTGACAATAAACGCCTCGCCCGCTAAGCTATCTATCCGCTCAATTGATTGGCCTCAGTTGTCTGTAGGCGGGTAGTCCCAGTTCTGCTTGCGACCGGGGGATCGGCCAAATGCTCAGGCTTTCGGGAAAAGGTCTCTGCCTCGTAGTCTTATTGGCGGCGTTAACGACCGCATCACGGGCGATCCCGCGCGTGCTGACCGAGGCTACTGGCACGGTAAATGACGCCACCGCGGTTTTCGTGCTCAGGCAGACTGCCTTGAGGCCCGGCCCGCGGGTTTTGCCCCGTAAGGCCAACACACTGAGTTTGATTTGCCTTCATTCTAATAACCTCGAGCTCTTTCCCATGTTTTCGGGCGTGCTTCAGCAAACGGCAGGCCAAGATCGACTGCGTCTGCTCACAACACGACGAGAATAGGCGATTGAGTTGTCCCGCTGGAGTTTCCGCGGCCTGGCCGACCAAGGGGTTTGGCGGGCGCTGGAGCTTCTGGCATGAAGGCCTTTGGGTCGGGACTCCCGAGCGGCCATGACCGCAGGAACTGGCCTTTACGTGACCCGATGAGCCCTGGCGGGGAGCCAGAGCGTCGTCGACAGTACTCAAATATCAAATCCAATCAGGGAAACTCGGCGGAAGCCAATTTCGCCAGTTCGAGGGAGACGACATGCAAGTTGATTTTGATGCAGTGATCATCGGAGGCGGGCCGGGAGGGTCTTCGGCGGCCTCCTACCTGGCAAAGGCCGGGTTGAAGTGCGTGGTGCTGGAGCGCGAGATCATGCCTCGCCATCACGTGGGCGAATCGTTCGTGCCCGCCACCACCCGGGTTTTGAAGGAGATCGGCTTCATCGACGAAATGGACAAGAACGGCTTCGTGCGCAAGTACGGCGCCGTGTGGACAGCCCCCAGCCAGGGTATTTACGACGTGGATTTCGAGGGCATGGGTTCGGACGTCCACCCCGACATCGACATGAATATCACCCGTCATGCCCACAGCCTCGAAGGCATGGAGGACGAGTGCCGCGCAGACATCCGGTTTGAAGAGCGTCAGCAAGAGGGCGTGGACCGGAACCATACCTGGCACGTCGATCGCGGAAAGTTCGACCTGGTTCTGCTGCAGCACGCCCAGAAACTAGGCGCCACCGTCTACGAGGGCATTCGCGCGCAGGAAGTGGATTTTTCCGATCCTGTGATGCCCAAGGTCAGGTTCAGCGTGGGAAAACAGAACCTCGCGCTCACCACGCGGGTTGTGATTGATGCCTCAGGCCGGCAGACCCTTCTCGGCAACCAGCTCAAGCTGAAAGTCAACGATCCGGTGTTCAACCAGTATGCCCTGCACACCTGGTTTGATAACTACGATCGCAAGCACTTTGCCAAGGCTAAGAACGGCGCGATGCACGAAGATTACATCTTCATCCACTTCCTGCCACTGACGAATACCTGGGTGTGGCAGATCCCGGTCAGCGACACCGCCACCAGCATTGGCGTGGTCACCCAGAAGCAGAACTTCGCGAAGTCCAGGGAATCCCGCGAGGAGTTCTTCTGGAACGCCCTCGCCAGCCGTCCCGATCTCCACAAGGCGCTGAAAGAAGCCACCCAGTTGAGGCCCCTCAAGGAAGAGGGCGATTACAGTTATGCCATGACGCAGATCTGCGGCGACGGGTTTGTGATGGTCGGCGACGCGGCCCGCTTCGTGGACCCCATCTTCTCGAGCGGTGTGAGCATCGCCATGAACAGCGCCCGGCTTGCTACGCAGAGCATTATCCCCACCCTGCAAAACGGGGGCGTGTGCGACGCCAAGAGCTTCGACAATTACCAGGCCACCATGCGGCGGGGCACGAAGAACTGGTACGAGTTCATCACGGTCTACTACCGCCTGAACGTGCTCTTTACGGCATTCGTCGAGGATCCGCGCTACCGGCTCGACGTGCTGAAACTGCTGCAAGGCGACTTGTACGACACCGACAGCCCTCCGGTGCTCGCGGAGATGCGCCGCATCGTCGCGGACGTCGAGGGCCGGCCGAACCACCCGTGGCATAAGCTCCTCGGCAACCTGACGAACGAGGCGTTTCGGCCGACGTTCTAGACTTGCATACGAAGGATCCTGCTGTGGTTCTTTTCGTCCGGCAACCCGGACTGAGGGACTACAGCAGGCCGGCCGTCAGGGAGGATCACGGCTCGCTCGCGATCTTCCATGCTCTGGTAATGCTCTTGTTGAGAGCTTGACAAGTCCCAGGCCGACCGCTAACCTGCTTGACTCCAACCGAGCCTGGGACCGGATGGGCGGGCGCAGCTGACGGCCATTGGCAAGGCGTAAGTATGTTTTCGGCGCTCATCACGATTGCGATTCTCGTTCTAGGGCCGACGCTTGCCTACGTTCAGTCGACGAGTTGGCTGGCAACGTTCGCTGCCCGGTCCGCGCGGCAGGATGTGCGCAAAAGCGCAGTTCGAACCGCGTCATATCCCATCGTCGTGGACGCACACCATCAGGATTGGGAAGCCGTTGGAATCGGCAGCATCCGCCTTCGACCTCGGGCCGCGCCTCGAATCAAGTTTTGCGGTCAAGAGAGAATGGGCCGTGCTATCGCTGAACGCAAGGCGCCACCAGGCGCGTTCGCTCCCGCATCGTTGGGCAGGCCGGACGCGTTGGGGTGGCCGCTGACGGGGCGGCTCCGTGCAGTTGGTGGCGCGATTGCCGGCGCAGCCGGATTGCACGCGAACGTCCTGCGGGCCGTCCAGCCGTGGTTGCGCGGCGGTTATCTCGATGGAAGTGGCGCCGGCGATCCGGCGGATAATAAGCACGGAACCCTCCGTTGCAGGCCACCCACTTCCCACCTCGATTCAACATTCTTCTTCTCCAAAATTATCCGTAGCCAAGGCGCCGTCTGTCAGTTGTCCTCCTTCTTTCCCCCGGGGCCACCCCTTTCCAAGTTCATTCTGCTGAAGCGATCCGCTCTGTTTCCAAGTCAACTTCCGGAGGAACGATGTATCTGATCTCAGCGTTGATTACCGCTTTGCTGATGTTGTTGGGACTGGCGCTTGCTTTCGCACAGACGGAAGACCCGCCGCTAGAAATTGGCTCCGTTGCTGTGCAGGGCAGCGTCCGAACGCGTGGTGAGGGATGGGACTGGTTCACCGACCCGAGCTACGAAAACGCCTATGCCTATCCCGGAACCCGGATAAGACTGAGCTTCAGCCAGCAGCGTCAGGACTTCGATTGGAACTTTGAGGTGGGCGTTATCTACCCGCACGACCCGAACGGCCAGCTCGGGTTTCTTGAGATCAATTATCGGTTCTAAGGCAAGAGGAGGCCTGAATGTCTAGACAAAAACTGATTATCGCTTACGCTTTCCTCGTCGGGTTGCCGCTGCTCGGACTGATGGGGATCCTGCGTGGAGGGCAGCACCTTGCGGCACCCTTGTCGGTGGGGGGAAGTTGGGATCTCGAAGCGGACTTCAACTCACTCCCGGCCCCTGGGTGCCGTGAAATGCTCACGAGCGTCGCCCAACCCTTCGTGAGCATCGCCCAATCGGGCGCGAACCTGACCTTTGTCCTGAATGAATCCAAGAAAACCACGCTTACGGGAACGCTCGAAGGGAAAACTCTGAAGATGAACCCCGCGGGCGGTGCCGACACAGGCGTCTGCACTGACCTTAAAGCACTGCGACTTGAGGCCGCCGTCGGCACCCAGGCTGCGCAGCGGGCCCTGAGCGGGCTGATGACGATTGATGGTTGCCCGGCATGCTCGCCCGTCCCCTTCCGCGCCGTGCGGTTGGCCCCGGACCACAAGGAGAGTCAGTGATGCCCAACCTTGCCACGTTGATTATTCAGATCGGAGTGGTGATCGGAGTTTCCCGCCTGGTGGCGGTGCTGTTTCAGAAGATGCAGCAGCCGAAAGTGATGGGTGAGATGTTTGCCGGCATCATGCTGGGTCCGTCGTTGCTCGGATGGGTAGCGCCGCACGTCTCGAGCTTTCTTTTTCCCGCTTCGAGCCTTGGGTACCTGAACGCCTTGAGCCAGGTGGGCGTGGTCATCTACATGTTCCTGGTGGGACTGGCGTTGAATCCCAAGTCCCTGCGTAAGCATGGACACACCGCCGTGCTGACCAGCCATGTGAGCATCATCGCCCCGTTCGTGCTCGGAGCCTCACTGGCCTTGTACCTGTATCCGCGGCTGTCGGATGACAGCGTCAGCTTCACCGGCTTTGCGCTGTTTATGGGCGCGGCCATGAGCATCACGGCCTTTCCGGTACTTGCCCGCATCCTATCCGACCGCGGCATGATGGGTACGAGGCTCGGCTCTCTCGCAATCGCCTGCGCGGCCGTCGACGATGTGACCGGCTGGTGCATTCTGGCGTACATCGTGGTCGTGGTGCGGTCCTACCATCAGACAACCACCCCTTTGTGGGTCACCCTAGGGGGGCTCGCCGCTTTTCTCGTCGCGATGTTCTATGGTGTGCAACGGCTGCTGGGCGGCTTCGAAACGGCTTTCAAGAAGCGCGGGGAGTTGAGCGAAAATGCGCTGGCGCTGATGGTCGTCGTGATCATGGTGTCTGCGGTGGCAACCGAGCGCCTGGGACTGCACCTCCTGTTCGGCTCCTTTCTGGCCGGCGTGATCATGCCCAAGGACGCCAAATTCGTCCGGTACATTCTGGACAAGCTCGAAACCACCACCGTGGTTGTGCTGTTACCCCTGTACTTTGCTTTCACGGGCCTGAGGACGAGCGTCCGGGTGATCCAGGGCGGCCAGATGTGGCTCTTCTGCGGCCTGATTATTCTGATCGCCATCAGCGGGAAGCTGGGAGGGTCGATGATTGCGGCCCGGGCCGCGGGGGCAAGCTGGAGGGAGGCCGGAGGCTTGGGCACGCTGATGAACGCGCGAGGCCTGATGGAACTGGTGATCCTGAACGTCGGCCTTGATATCGGCGTGATCTCGCCTGCCCTTTACTCGATGATGGTGGTGATGGCGCTGGTGACGACCTTCATGACTACGCCGCTCCTGGAATGGATCTATCCCCTGCACATGATCAAGCGGGAATCCGAGCAAGCACGCGAGCGCGAGGGCGCAGAAGCTGAGTATGAACCCGCCTGATGCTCACAGCAGCGTCCGGCGGGCGAGTGAAGCACCCCGGGCAGCTCGCCGTGGAAGCGAGCCTGCCCGGGATGCCTCTTCGAGAATCCAACCGGGTCGATGGACGCCCGGAGAATTCCGACGCCGGGGACGGGCAGAGGCGTTTGCGCCACCCGAGCCCCGGCAGGCTGCAAGACTCCGGCGCGCCGGTCTGGCCGCGCCCGGAGCCGATGGTCTAGTTGCTCACCGCAATCACGCCAAACAGCCCGTTCGCGTAGCCTGTGGGCCCTGCCGTGAAGAAGAGTTGATTGGTGTTGCCGTTCATCGAATTGCCCCCGCCGAACGTCAGACCCCACAATCCGCTGACGCTGAGCGTCGTGCCGGTTGAGCTTTTCAGCTGTCCGATGAATTTTCCGGTGCTGAAGTTGAAGGAGTTGATGCGGCCGTCGCCCAAATCTCCGACCAACAGGGTATTGCTGGCGGTGCCGAAGGTCTTGGGCGCGAGCGCGAGTCCCCAGGGCGACTTCAGGGTGCCGCCGGTGGCAAACGTCTTGATGAAATTCCCGGCGGTACTAAAGATGTCCACGACGCCCCCGCCCGAACTGTTCGTGAAAGTCACGTAGAGCCGGCCCTTGATGTCCTGAACGTTGTAAGGCGCGGACCCGGCGGGAAGCGAGGTGTCGGTGAACGAGCCCACGAAATTGAAATCGCCGTCGTAGATGTCCACCTTGTTGTTTGCATTGTCGGCGGCGTAGATGAAATTGGCGCCGCCGTTGGTGCCGATGGCGAGGCCGGTATAGGAAGCGCCCGAACCCGAATTGTTCACCGCGATCACCGCGGCGGTTCCGTTGACGGTGGGGGACCAGCCGCTGATGGTACCGTCCGACGTCGCGAAGATGAAGACCGCGGCGCCCGAGACGCCGTTCTGGGTCACTACGAAGTCAGGAGTGCTGTTGTAAACCTGCCCCGTGGGCGCACCCTTTCGGGTGCCCGAGGCCGGCGGGATGGTGACGATCAGCGATTGCTTCACGCCGGAGCCCGTATACAGCGTGGAGAGGCCGGTGCCGTTGTCGCTTACCCAGAACGGACCCGTGGGCGCATAGGCGATGCCCCATGCGTTCACCAGATCGGTGTCCACGTGCATGGCCCCGCCTTTCTGATTGGAAACGAGGTTCGTGATCTTGTACTGCGCAGCCGCCGGAGCCTGAAAAAGTCCAACTGCGAGCGCCAGCGAGGCCATGGATGTCAGAGTGCGGCAGAGACGGTCTTGCAAGAACATGCAATTCTCCTTTTCGGTCAAGTGACGGGAGGAGTCAACGCCGCCTCCGCGCGCGCAGAGGCAATGTCCCGCAGGGCATTGGCTCTCTCCCCAGGAAGCACGATCATTTTCGGGTCTCTGGCCCGCCGCATGTGTCACCGAAGTTTCTGCGGCTTGTAAAATTTGTGTCGATTCGGAATCAGGGCGGGGAGCCCAAACGTGCGTGGGCGAAGTGCCAGCGGTCGCGGGATTGGCCCAATCCGCCTGCGAATCGTCACAGCTCTCTAGAACAGGAACTTTGCGCCCAACTGAAGAAGGCGGGGAGGGGCGGCGCTGACGACGCGGCCAAAGGTCGAACTGGTGATATTTCCGTCAACGGACTGGGGTCCGAAGAACTGAGCGTGATTGACTACGTTGAACGCTTCCAGCCGCAACTGGAGGGACTTCGATTCGGTCAGGCGCAGGTTCTTGATCAGCGCCACGTCATCATTGTTCATTCCCGGTCCGTAGAAAAAGCGACGGCCGGCGGTGCCCGGCGTACCCAGGGCGTTTTCGTTGAATTGGGAGGCATTGAAATAGGGCCGTCCATTGCGCGGGTTGGAATCGATCTCGAGAGGACCGCCGATGTAGTCGGGCTCATCAACTCCGTAATTGTTGATGCCATTCGGTTCGGCCCCCAGCAGAGAATTGTCTCCGTAGTTGACGAGGGTCACCGGGAGACCCGAACTGAAATGGGTGATCCCGGAAATTTCCCAGCCCTGTGTCCAGCGGTTCGAGGCGCGGAAGAGGCTCTCGAATGGGATGCGGTAGTTGTAGCTCGCGACGAAGTTGTGCCGGATGTCAAAAGAAGACAATGCGTAGCTCAGGGACGGATTGATCGGATTGACCTCTTCCCCCAGATTCGAGGAGTTGTCCATCGATTTGCTGTAGGTGTACCCGGCAGAGAGTTCCAGGCGTCCGCTGGTATGACGCAGGTTGAGTTCGAAGGCGTTGTAATTCGATTCTCCGATCGTCGCCTGGTCAGTGTCGCTGCCGAAGTCGGGACCGAGCGGACCGCGGGTTCCGTTGATCATCTGGCCTGACGCCGCAGTGAATACATTGCTCTCCCCAAAGGGACCGCACGTCGCGGAACCGGGGGCCACTTCGCCCGGTTTGCTCAGGCTCAGGCAAAGCGCGGGGTCGCCAGGGTTGGCCTCCACCATCACAAGAAGCCGGTGCCCTTTGGCGCCCACGTAGCTTGCGCTGAGCACGGTGTTGGCTCCGAGTTGCCGCTCCAGCGACAACATGTATTCCCCGACGTATGGGATCCGGTTCGTCGAACTGTATGCGGGAATGCCGCTGATCGGCTCATACTGCGACCAGTTGACGTTTGGATCCGGGTTGCTCCTGGATGCCTCTCCGCTCGCAAGGGCCACCGGAAACGCCTGGCCCTGATCCTTCCCGGTCGAGGCGGTAATGAAAGGCGTAGCGAACAGGGGTGGGGCAGGGCTCGAATAGGTGAGTCCGAAGGGCGCGTTTCCGGCCAGGATCCCCACGCTCAACGCCTCGATCGACGTGTAGTAGATACCGAAACCGGCTCGTACGCTCGTCTTGCCGGGGCCGCCCAGGATTTTGCCGAGCAAGGTGCCGGCGCCGCCCTCCGGCGAATAGGCCAAACCGACGCGAGGCGCGAAGGCAAGATTTCCGGGAGGCGCGAGCGTTCGCGGAATACCCGGGTCCGTCGGAAAAAGAATGCCTGCCGGCGCGCCGGGAAACACAACCGAACTCTTGCCGGGTTCGAATGTGGAGATCCCGTTGTTTGCTTCGTACCACGGCTCGATACGATCCCAGCGCAGGCCGTAGTTCAGCGTCAGCTTGGAACGCACCCGCCAGCTGTCTTGACCGTAAGGTCCCCAGTACTTATTGCGGCCGTAAAACGATTGGAGCTGGCTCTGGTTGTATTGGCTCGGAATTCCGAGCAGGAAATCGGCAAAGTCGACCCCCGTCTCGCTCCCCGTGAACAGGAAGTTGCCGTTGAACTGCGCGATCGCGTTGGTGTTGACCTGGTCGTAGTGAAACTCCACTCCGAATGTCAGCGTATGGCGGCCCACAACCTTCGAGAAATTATCGATCCATTGGAATGTGTTGTTGGCCTGCCTGAGTTCGTTGGCGTTTGAGCCGATGGAAAAGGCATTGAAAACGACGTTCTCAATGCCCTCGCCTTTTGGGTTGAGCGGCACGATCCCGGGAGTGCCTGTACCGGTCACAAATCCCTGGGCCGCCAGGCTCACGCCGAGGCCGCCCAGCGGTTTGCCGAGATCGTTGTGATCGCGCATGACACTGAAGTGGAACTCATTGACCGCGTTTGCCCCGAGCGTCTTGGTGTCGCCCAGACTGAACAACTGGGCCCGTCCCAGATCGAGAGCATTGAAGCCCGGAACACTGGCTCCGCTCTGCGCCACCGGGTACGGGTTATTGAGGGTGTAGTCGTCCAGAAAGTAGTAGGCCGACATCAGGCCCAATGGATTCTTGTAATCGAGCCGATATGCTCCCTTGTGGTCGCGCAGGGTCTCGTTCGAGTCCGAGGTCGCGAAGGTGTTGGCGCCTGAATTCGGCTGCGGAATGTATTGCAGCAGATTTTTGGCCGGCGCCGACCAGGCCGAGGCCGGAAGCACGGCGCCGGGCAGAACACACTCGGAGGAATTCGAGCATCCGGGCGCGTAATAGGGTTCGCCGGGGGAGACGGCATACCCGAGATCCCGCGAGAGAAGGTCGGCCCAGTTTTGGCCGGTGACCGTGCCCGTCAGGGAGTTTGCCCGGTCCATCAGATTGCCGGAACGGTCCTGAAGCGAAGGAACCGGAATCTGGCCCGTGTCCACTCCTTCGGTCAGTTGCGTGCCTTGATAGTCGGCGAAGAAGAACGCCTTGTTTCTTCGAATCGGCCCGCCCAGCGTGCCGCCAAACTGGTTTTGATCAAATGCGCCGCGCGTGGAAGAAAAATAGTTGCGGGCGTCGAGGTCTGTGTTGCGCAGGAACTCAAAGGCGTCGCCGTGCAACTCGTTGCCGCCCGATTTCGTAACGACGTTGATCTGCCCTCCGCTGTGCTCGCCATATTCGGCGTCGAAGTTGCTCGTCAGGATACGGAACTCGGCAATGGAGTCGAGGTTCGGAACGATCGCCGTTCCTGAATTCACGTCCTCTTCGGCGTCACTCCCGTTCACAATGAAGGCATTCGAGAACTCCCGCTGGCCGTTGATCGAAATCGTTCCGGGGTTCAGACCACCGGAGGGCGAAAGCGCACTGACGCCCACATCCTGCTGGGTGTTGGAAGTGAGTGAAGTCGCGGGCGCGACGCCCGGCTGGAGCGCAAGCAGATCGGTATAGCTTCTGCCATTCAGGGGAACGGCCGCCATTTTCGCACCGCTGATGACGTCGCCCATCTGCGTGTCTGATGTCTCCGCGTGAAGGGCGTTTTCGCTCACGGTGACCGCCTGCCACTGTCCGCCAATTTCCAACGTGACGTCGACAGTGAGGGCGCTGTTGGCGTCTATGATGATCCCGGTCCGTTCGTAGGGTCTGAAGCCGGTCCTTTCGATCGTAATGTTGTAGCGCCCGACGGGCAGGTTGGGGAAGGAATAGAATCCCTGGTCGTTTGTCGCAACCTCCTGCTGGACTCCGGTGTCGATGTTGGCCGCCCGTACGGTTGCGCCGGGAACCACGGCGTTGCTCGCGTCCTTTACCGTTCCGGAGACGCTACCGCCGACCCCGGCCCAGGAATCGACGGCGAAGAGCGCGAGAAATACGAAACAGGAAAATACGGCAACACGGCGCAAAAAGGTCGCCGGCCGGAAACGGAAGACTCGACTCTGCTTGGTACCAGCCAACGTGCTCGCTCCTTGCGAAGATGTTTGATGCTCACCCACTATTTGTGTCCGGCAAAAAGAAAGGCCCGGACCAGATGATCCGGGCCGATCCTTGTTCATGCTACCTGCACTTTGCTGCTGTCGTTAGGGTGCGGCAAGTGCATTGATCAGGGCGCTTCCGTTGGGACTGCCCCAGCCACTGTCCAGATCGTAGCCGGCGGTCGCCGGAAAGCCGTTGTTGCCGCTGGTGATGTCGTGAAAGAGGGTGTGATAGCTCGAGCCGAGAGCCAGCGGGTAGATGGTTGGATTAATGAAGCCGGGGGGCGCATCGCCGTCGGTGGCTGCCTGTTGGTTGGCAAGGGCCAGGTAGCCCGCCCACATGGGCGCGGCGAAGCTGGTCCCGCCGTAGTCGTTGGCCGTGCAGGTGGTTTGGTCAGCGCAGACGTAGAAGGTGAAGTTCGCATTCCCCGTCACATCCGGACCGTTCCGGTAGACCGTCGATCCCTTGTTGGCCGAGGTGATCACGCCCGTGAGCTGCTGCCAGGAGGGAATCGCGATCTTGTCCGGGGAAATCCCGCCGCCAGTGTCTGCCCAACCAACTTCCGATTTCCAAGGGCCGCCCGCACTTTGGGTCGTCAAGTCCGTGCCGCCGACCGTAATGACGTTCGCGTCCTCCGCCGGGTAGGGGTAATTGCTCTTCGACCACTTGCGACTGTCGCCCGCCGCCACAAAGAAGCTCTGGCCCTGCGTTGCCATCCTCTCGTAGTACGGGTCGTCGGTGTTGGGGTCCGCGGGAGTCCAGCCCCACGAGCAGCTCAAATTCAAGGGCAACGGGGTATCCGTCGTCATGGCGCCTAAAATGGCGGTATCGGTCGAACCCACGTACACGTACGCGGTGGCTACGCCCGGAGCCATGCCGAGCGCTTGCGTGATGTCAAGGGTCTGCTCCGTATCGTCGCAGCGGTTCTTATAGAAACAATTGATGGAAGTGCCGTCCGTGGAAATGCCCTTGACGGCGGCGGTTCTCGTTTGTCCGGCGTTCTTGTAATAGGTGTTCACGTCGGCTATGTCGAATCCGGCGTATTCGAACAATCCGATGTTCTGGCCGGCGCCGGTGAGAGCTGTTCCCTCGTAATAGGCCGCCCTCATATCGCTGCCGCAGAACGACTTTGAAGGGCAGGAGCCTGTCGTGGCGAGGGAGTGCGCCCCGGCATTCCGGTGCTCCAGGGCGGGACGGGGGATCGAGTAGTTATCCAAGCCCGAGATGTGCCACAGCTGGAAAGGCAGATCCACCGTGGGCTCCCGGTCCGGAGCGTAGAATGTGCGGTTTTCCGTGGGATGCTGGTAGACGCCCATGGTCACATGGAAGGCTGACTCGATCGACGCCACCGAGCCTTTGAGCTGCACGTCCATCGCATCGCGGGAGCCGCCAACCACCGTGAAGCCGTTCGCTTTCGCGAAGCGGACCACAGCATCGTAATCCTCCTGGCGCGGACCGAACATGTCAGTAAATTCCTGCACCGTAAGGTACTGCCGGTAGGAGGGGTTCAGGGGATCATACAGGTCTCGGAGGAAACTCTCGAGCCCGGCTTGATCACGCAGTGGGAGAACAAGGTCGATCTGCATGGATTGCGCTGCGGGAAGCCGGCCTACGGACTGCGCTTCCCCATTGAGGACTACTTCACGCACATGACGTGTCAACAGCGACTGTGGCTGGGCGGCCTGGCAAACGATGTTCGCGCCGAGCGTCATCGCGAAGATTGCAAGCAAGAATGCTCTCGTTTTTCTGATCAAAATTTTCTTCTCCTTAAGGGATTCAGTATCGCCTTGCCCAGCGCGGATTCGAACTTAGCGCCATTTGCCACCAAGTCCTGGTTGAGCACTTCGCGATGCTGCGCTTGAACACTCTGAGGAAGCAACGTGGACGGGGAGCCGCGGGAGAGCGACACTTGGTATCATAGTAGGTCTGCGCCTGGGGCTCAGATGATGAGGCTGGACAGCCCGGGCCTAGGCGAGGCACAAGGATTGTCTCGAAACAATCGCGGGCTGTCAAAGAGAAAGTGCAGCTCGGATACGGCAAAGACGGTTAATACCGAGTGATGCCACGGAGGGTCTAAACCGAGATGACTTCATCAAACAGAACAAACCGGAATCAACCTGACTCGCCGTCTTTCGCGCGTAGTCGCAAACGCCGCTTCTTCCCCGGCAGGAACACGGCTGTGGCGATTTCCCTGACGGCCCTCATGGCGTTTCTGGTTGCCGGGCGACAATCCCTGCCGCGGCCCGGCCTTGCCGCCTCGCGTGCTGCCGACGTGTCGACCGCTCCGCCCGTTGCGACCGGCGCGCCCGCAGACGCCTCCGGCACGATCGTGGTGGACGCCCAGGCTCCCGCCCGCGCCTTCCCACACTATTGGGAGCGCATGTTCGGCTCCGGACGCGCCATCCTGTTGTTGCGCGACAGCTATCGCCGCGACTTGCGCGCCGTGAAACAGGTCACCGGTTTTGAATACGTCCGGTTTCACGCCATTTTCCACGACGAAGTCGGCGTGTATGACGAGGACAGCGCAGGCAAACCTGTTTATAACTTCTCCTACGTCGACCAGATCTATGACGGGCTCCTGGACAACGGCATCCGTCCTTTCGTCGAGCTGAGCTTCATGCCGAAAAAGCTCGCCGCCACGCCAAGCATCTTCCCCTTCTGGTACCAACCTTATAACGCGCCACCTCGCGATTGGGACCGTTGGGGCGATCTGGTGGACGCCTTCACGCGTCACCTGGTCGCGCGCTACGGGGCTGACGAGGTCGCGCGGTGGTACTTCGAGGTTTGGAACGAGCCCAACATTGGCTTCTGGGCAGGCGACCCCAAGGAGGCCACGTATTACCATCTGTACGACGTCACGGTGCGCGCCATCAAGCGTGTGGATCCGCGTTTTCGAGTCGGGGGACCTTCCACGGCCCAGGCCGCCTGGGTGGACCGCTTCATCGAGCATTGCGTCCGCGAAAACGTGCCCGTGGATTTCGCGTCGACCCACGTTTACGCCAACGACACCTCACAAGATGTTTTCGGCACCAGCGAGAAAATCCCGAGGGATCAAATGGTGTATCGGGCAGTCAAGAAGGTGCACGACCAGATCAAGGCGTCGGCGCGGCCCGACCTGCCGCTGATCTTTTCCGAGTACAACGCCAGCTATATGAATGAGCAGAGCGTGACCGACTCCGCGTTCATGGGGCCCTGGCTCGCTCACACGATCGCTCAGTGCGATGGGCTCACCGACATGATGTCCTACTGGACGTTCTCCGACGTCTTTGAGGAGGGCGGCGTGGTGAAGCGCCCCTTCTACGGCGGTTTCGGCCTGATGGCCGCGGGCAACATTCCCAAGGCGTCGTTCAATGCCTTCACGCTGCTCCACGGGCTTGGCGATCGGCGGCTGGCCCTCGACTCGGACGTTGCGCTTGCCACGCGGACATCCGACGGCCGGCTGGCGATTGCCGTCTGGAATTACGCCCCGCCCGGCGATGCCGGTTCGCCCCGGCAAGTCACTCTCAGCCTGCGGGGTCTCGAACCGACCTGGCACCATTTGCACATCCGCGTGTTGGACCGCGACCACGGTTCGTCACTGAGCGCCTGGCAGGCGATGGGGAGCCCGGACTTTCCATCGCGCCAACAGCAGCGGCAGTTGCGCGACGCCGCCCAATTGCCGGATCCGGACGTGCGCACCCTGACCGCTGGCACCGCGAGCGTCACGCTGACGCTTCCTGGGCAATCGCTAGCGTTGGTGGAGACGGAGCCTTAGCGGCGCATGCTGGCAGAGCATTTGCAGTCCTCTGCTGGCTGCCGCGTCGCGGCTTAATGATAGAGCGAAACAGTGGTGCGCCATCACGCCCAGTAGTTGCGATCGAGCGACCGGTATTGGATGGCTTCGGAGATGTGGATGTTACTGATCGACTCCGCGCCCTCGAGGTCGGCGATGGTTCGAGCCACTTTGAGGATGCGATCGTGGGCGCGCGCCGAGAGACCCAGCCGGTTGACGGCGTTTTCGAGCAGACGCTCGCAATCCGCCGTGAGGTCGCAGTACTTGCGGACCTGGCGCGTGCTCATCTGCGCGTTGGCGTGAATCTTCTCGCCCTGATAGCGGGCAAGTTGCCGCTCGCGCGCCTTCACCACGCGTTTGCGGACGTCGTCGGAGGTATCGCCGCCGGCGGCTTCGCGCAATTCGCGGTACTTCACCGCCGGCATGTCGATGTGGATATCGATGCGGTCGAGCAACGGTCCCGAAATCTTGGAGACGTAGCGCTGGATGATGGGAGGCGTGCAGGTGCACTCGCGCGAAGGGTCATTGAAGAACCCGCACGGGCAGGGGTTCATAGCCGCGGCCAGCATGAACCGGGCAGGGAAGGTGAGCGACATGGCGGCGCGCGCAATCGTCACGTGTCCGTCTTCGAGAGGCTGCCTCAGCACCTCGAGGACGTGACGTTCGAACTCCGGCAACTCGTCGAGGAACAGGACCCCGTGATGCGCGAGGCTGACTTCACCCGGACGCGGGACGGCGCCGCCGCCAATCAATCCGGCGTCGGAGATGGTGTGGTGCGGCGAGCGAAAGGGCCGCTCCGACACCAGGCCGATCCCCGCCTCGAGCACGCCGGCCACGCTGTGCACTTTGGTGGTTTCGAGCGCCTCCACGAAGTTCAGGGGCGGCAGGATGGTGGGAATGCGTTTGGCGAGCATGGTCTTACCCGCGCCCGGCGGGCCAATCATCAGGATGTTGTGCCCGCCGGCCGCCGCCACTTCGATGGCGCGCTTGGCGTGCATCTGGCCCTTGACGTCGCGGAAGTCCACGCCGTATTGGTTGACGTGGGCCAGCATCTCCGACCGGCTCACGCGCGTGGGCGAGAACTCGCGGGTGGCGTTGATCAGGTCGAGCACTTCCGGGAGCGACTTGAGGCCGAAGACGTCCACGCCCTCCACCACCGCCGCCTCGCGGGCGTTTTCCGCCGGCAAAATCAGTCTCCCGATCTTTTTCTGGCGGGCCATCGATGCGATCGAGAGCGCGCCTTTTATGGGGCGCAGGCCCCCGTCCAGAGACAATTCGCCGAGAAAGAGCGACCCCTGCAGATCGTTCTTCATCAACACGCCCGTGGTCCCAAGGATCCCGAGCGCGATGGCCAGGTCGAACCCCGAGCCTTCCTTTTTTACGTCCGCGGGCGCCAGGTTGACGGTGACGTTTTGGAAGGGAAACTCGAGGCCACAGTTCTTAATGGCGGACTTGATGCGCTCACGGCTCTCCCGCACGGCGGCGTCCGGCAGGCCGACGGTGGTGAAGTTGGGCATGCCAGCCGAGACGTCCACCTCCACTTCGACGGGGTAGGCATCAATGCCGAAGACCGCGGCGCTGAAGGTCTTGTAGAGCATAGGAGATTGGGCAGCCCGATTATAGCTCAGTATGGTGTTAATTCTCAGAACAACGGCGCCGGCTCGACGGTATCGCCGGACGGTCCACGCTGCGTGAAGCGCGCGGCCGCGTACGAGGGCGCGGTGTGACGATCATGGGAACAAGCGAGAAGCGCAGAGAGCATGTCCGGCAAGCGACCGCGGACGACGCCGCGGGAATCCTGGATTGCCTGCGCCTGGCCTTCGAGCCCTACCGGGATCGATACAGTCCGGAGGCATTCGCAGACACCACGCTGACGCCGGAAACGCTTCGGGCTCGCATGGCGGCGATGACAATCCTGGTGGCGGTGAGCCCGTCCGGCGAAATTGCCGGGACGATCGCCTTTGCGATGGTTGGGGAGCAAGAGGGCCATTTGCGCGGCATGGCAGTGCGCCCCGAGTGGCAGGCGCAGGGCACCGCAGACCGTCTGTTGAGCGCGGCCGAGGCTGAGCTTCGGCCCCGCAACTGCCGGCGGATCACGCTCGATACCACTGCTCCGCTCGAGCGCGCCGTGCGCTTCTACGAGAGCCGGGGCTATCGCCGCTCGGGCACGGTTGGGGATTTCTTCGGCATGCCGCTGTTCGAATACGCGAAGGAGTTGTAGGGTGGCAAAGCCGCTAGCGTGCAAGCCACAGGTTTCACACAGGCTCTGTAAAGAACCACCAAAACGCCGCCGTGCCCTCGCAGAATCTACGAATAAGCCTCATGCCTGCGGAATGTTGCTCGACTCGATAACACCGCGCGCGATGATGCCTAGAAATTCTATAGACATTCTGGGTCTTCCTTTTCCTCGCGACGTGATGTAAGATTTCTAATCCGGTGGAGCCCTAAAGCTCCGTCCTCGCGAGCGATCCCGGGAATCTCCCGATTCCAAAGCGGCGCGAAGCAAAGCAACCGTCGGGTTGAGGAGTGGTGTTGTGACTGGTAACGCGAAAGCAGTTGACTTGGTGCGCCGCATCGAAGAAGCGCTGGATGCCGCCGCCGGAGCCATATCCGCGTTTATCCCCGGCAAAACGCAGGCGCAATACAAGGTCGGGGACGATCCGGTTACGGCGGCCGACCACGCCGCCAACCGCGTGCTCCGCGAGATCCTGGTGCGCGGCGGCGAGGGCTGGCTCTCCGAAGAAAGCGTGGATGACCCGACGCGGTTGGAGCGTGAGCGGGTTTGGGTGGTGGACCCGCTCGACGGCACGCGGGAATTTGTAGACGGAATCCCGGAGTGGTGCATTTCCGTCGGCTTCGTGGAGCGGGGACAAGCCGTGGCGGGCGGCATTCTGAATCCTGTGACCGCGGAGAAGATTGTCGGGTCAAGGGAAACCGGCGTCACTTATAACGGGAAGGCGGCCCAACCAAGCCAGCGAGCTACTCTCGCAGGCGCGCTCGTGCTCGGAAGCCGCAGCGAGGCCAAGCGTGGCGAATGGAAGCGCTTTGAGGGTCTGCCGTTTACCGTCCGGAATATCGGCTCCGTGGCTTACAAGCTGGGTCTGGTGGCGGCCGGAAAGGCGGATGCCACATGGACCCTGGTCCCCAAGAACGAATGGGACGTAGCCGCGGGCACGGCACTCGTGCTGGCAGCGGGTGGCTTCGTCCGTCGCCTGGAGGGTGAGCCTCCAACGTTCAATAATCCTGCGACCCTGATGACCGGTCTCATCGCCGGCGGTCCGAACCTGCGCCGGGAGATCGACCTCCTGCTTGAAGATCACCACGGGAGCCCGGCAGTGCGCTAGCACTGGCGCAGGCCGGCGGCTGCGAGAAGGCAAAGATTCCAAATTACAGAGGAGCGTTTTCGTTATGGCTGACCATCTGAATCCGCCGCATGGCGGTGTGCTCGTCAATCTGATTGCGACGCCAGAGCGCGTCCGGGAGTTGCAGGGCGAATCGAGGGACTGGCCGTCGTGGGACCTTACGCCGCGCCAGCTCTGCGACGTGGAGTTGCTGCTCAACGGCGGATTCTCGCCCCTCCACGGATTTATGACGCGCGCCGACTATGAAAGCGTCCGTGACCTTATGAGGCTGGCCAATGGGGCGCTGTGGCCGATCCCGATCACGCTGGATGTGAAGGAGGAGTTCGCCAGGAATCTCAAGCCCGGCAACACCGTCGCCCTCAGGGATGCGGAAGGCGTAATGCTGGCGGCTCTGCACGTAGAGGACGTCTGGGCCCCGGACCGCCCGGCGGAAGCGGACGCGGTTTTCAAGTCCACCAGCAAGGCCCATCCCGGGTCAGACCACGTGATCAACCGCTCGCACCCGTGGTACGTGGGCGGCAGGGTGGAGGGAGTGCAGCTTCCCGCGCATTATGACTTTCGCTCTCTGCGCCTCACGCCCGCCGAGTTGCGCGCTGAGTTCATGCGCCTCGGTTGGCGCCGGATCGTGGGCTTCCAGACGCGCAACCCGATGCACCGCGCCCACGTGGAGCTGACCTTGCGGGCTGCGAAGCAGGTGGAGGCCAATCTGCTGATCAATCCGTCGGTGGGCATGACGAAGCCCGGCGACGTCGAGTACTACGTCCGCGTACGCTGCTACCAGGAACTGCTGCCGAAGTATCCCCGGGATACTGCCAAACTGGCCCTGCTGCCCCTGGCCATGCGCATGGGCGGGCCGCGCGAAGCCCTCTGGCACGCCATCATCCGCAAGAATCACGGCTGCAGCCACCTGATTGTGGGACGCGACCACGCCGGTCCCGGCAACGACACCGACGGCAAGCCTTTCTATGGTCCCTACGAGGCTCAGGATCTGCTGCGAAAGCATGAGGCGGAACTGGGCGTCACGATGGTGCCCTTTCAGATGATGCTGTACCTCGAGGACCAGGATTGCTACGTTCCCGAGGACGAAGTGCCCGCCGGCGCGCGCGTCCTCAACATTTCGGGCACGGAGCTGCGCAAGCGCCTCAACGGAGGGCGTGAGATTCCCGCCTGGTTCACTTACCCCGAGGTCGCTCGCGAGTTGCGGCGCAGCTATCCCCCCAGGCAGAAGCAGGGATTCACGGTCTTCTTCACCGGCCTGTCGGGATCCGGCAAGTCAACGATCGCCAACGTGCTGCGCACCAAGTTCCTGGAGATGGGCGGCCGGCCGGTGACGCTGCTCGACGGCGACATTGTCCGCAAGAATCTCTCGTCGGAACTCGGCTTCTCGCGCGAGCACCGCGACATCAACATCCGGCGCATCGGCTACGTGGCGTCGGAGATCACCAAGAACGGCGGCATCGCGATCTGCGCCCCCATTGCCCCGTACGACGCCATTCGCAAGGAAGTGCGGGGGATGATTCAGCCTCTCGGCGGGTTCATCTTGGTGCACCTAGCCACGCCGCTCGAAACCTGCGAGGGCCGCGACCGGAAAGGGTTGTACGCCAAGGCGCGCGCCGGAATCTTGCCGCAGTTCACGGGCGTCTCCGATCCGTACGAACCGCCGGTGGACGCCGACGTGGTGATCGATACGAGCGACGTCACTCCGGAGGAAGCCGCGCAGGAGGTCTTTCTGCACCTCGAACGCGAAGGCTACATCGGAAGCGAGGCTCAGCAAGACTCGAAGCAGGGCTGATCGTTTCCGCGGGGTCCGAGGGCTGTCGGAGCGTCCGGCAGCCCCATCCTCCGATCGAAGGACCAGCCAACGGCTCGGCGCGTCAGTCCGGCGCCTACGGCGAGAGCTGATCTGGTCGTTACCGCGCCGGCGTAATCGTCACGTTCCGGAAAGCCACCCGTCCCTCTTCGCTACCCTGAAAGTAGATCGGCCCCGGCAATTCTTCGTGGCTGTCGAGAGCGCCGCCGGTAATGCCCGGGATCTCCTGGCCATCGATTATAGTTGCGCCGTCCAGCACGACGGTAACGGTCCGTCCCACGAGGGTAATGTCATAGGTCCGCCATTCGCCCGGCTTGCGCGACACCTCCGTCGTGGGGGCCAGGAATCCGTACACCCCGCCCAGTTGGCGATTGGGCGGATCCTGCGTGGAGTTGGTTTCGATCTGTACTTCGTAGCGGCCGCGGAGATACACGCCACTATTGGCTTGCGGGCCGCAGTTGAACTCCAGGTGTAATTTGAAATCCTCAAACTTGGAAGTGGTGATGATTTCAGGACCGTTTCCGTTCTTGACCAACTCGCCGCCTTCGACCTTCCAGTTGCTTGCGTGGCCGGGATCGCTGAATCTCCAGCCGGTGAGATCCTTGCCGTTGAACAGAGTGATGGGCTTGCCCCACGACGGGCTGCCTGCGCGCTTCAGGGTCGGCGCTCTCCTTCCGGTCCACGGCCAGGAAGTTCCGCCGGAGCGACTGACCGTGCCCACAAGCTGGCCGCCGGCCACTTTGCCCTTGAAGTCCATGTCTTCACTGAACCCTTCCTCCCCTTTCGGCGAGACGAATTCGATCTCTTCCTCTTTGAGCTGAACCCGCTCGAGCGGCGTCGCATGATCTGCTACTCCGACCATCGTGACCTTGGGTTGGCCCTGCTCCTCGGACACCTCGATCCAGGACGGAAGCTCTCGTTTGGGAGTCTTGATGGTGAGATCCCAGCGGCCCAGAAACGGCTTGATGGAGGACTGGGCGCTGAGGGTTGCGGCTGGCATTAGAACCATAAGCAAGCAAAGCACCAGGGCTAGCCGGTTAACGACGGCGTCGCCGACCCGGCCACGGGCATCTGCACGAACTCCCTTTCGAATCATAATTTCCTCCTCGATCATCCGATCGCCGCGCTCTCTAATCGCGCCGGCGTCAGCGCGCCCTGCCTGGCTCTGAACTAGCGCGTCCCCGCAAGTATACAAGGTCTGCGCCCGTCTGAGTTGAAAGCGTGCCGATTGCGCGATAAACTTAGTCAAGGTGACGCTGTCAGCAATCCGGTGAACGAATCGGGGCAGGCGGCGCCGTCCACCATCGAACGCGCATTGAGACAAGGACAAACGCATTCATACTGGAAACTCTCCGCAGTACAATATCTCGACGATGACCGTGGAAACGCCATCGGATGTGCACATGCCCCGCCGCGCTGAAGGGTGGGTGCGGATGCTCGGTGCGGTGTTGCTCGCGCTGGCGCTCGGGGCCTGCTCGCGCGATCCGAATGTGAGGAAACAGAAGTACTTCGCGAGCGGCGACCGGTTCTTCGCGCAGCAGAATTACCGGGCGGCGATCATCCAGTACGCCAACGTCCTCAAGGCTGACCCCAACTACGAGCCGGCGCACTACCAGATTGCCGAGTGCTACATCAAGCTCAGCATGTGGAATGAGGCCTACCGCGAGCTCGACCGCGCCGTCACCGAAAAGCCGGACGACCTGAAGGCGCAGATCACGATGGGCAATCTGCTGCTGGCCGCGCGCGAGTTCGCGCACGCCGAGAACGTCGCCCGCGCCGTGCTCGACAAGGACCCGAACAACGTGGACGGCCACATCCTGCTGGCCAACTCTTACGCCGGCCTCGACAACGCCGAAGCTTCGCTCAAAGAGATGCAGGGCGCCATCGAACTGGCTCCGGGACGCGCCGGCACTTATCTGAACATGGGCGCGCTCGAGATGCACAGCAAGGATCCCGCGGAGGCCGAAGCCAGCTTCAAGAAGGCCGTCGCCCTCGATCCCAAATCCGTGGCGGCGGAGCTGGCGCTTGGTAACTTCTACGCCATGGAGCGCCGCTTCCCTGAATCCGAGGCCGAGTTTCAGAAAGCGATCGGTCTCGATCCCAAGAACCCGGTATCCCGAGGCGCGCTCGCCCGGCTCCGCCTGATCGCAGGACAGAAGGACAAGGCCGAACAGGCCATGCGGGACGCGAAGACGGCAGCACCGAATGATCCTTCGGCTTACCGGATGCTTGGAGACTTTTACTTCGCAACCGGTGATCTCGATAAGTCGATCGCCGAGTATGCCGTGATCGCACAGGAGCACCCCAAGGACGTGGCGGCGAAAGCCAACTACGTCCAACTGCTGATTCTCAAGGGCAGGCTCGACGAAGCCACCAAGGCCGACGACCAGATCTTGAAGGACAATGCCAAGGACGTCCGGGGCTTGATTCTCCGCGGCCAGATCCTGACGGCTCGGGGCAAGCCTGGCGATGCCATCCAGCCGCTGCAGGCCGCGCTCAAGACCGAGCCGGACAACGCGATGGCGCATTACCATCTCGGCATGGCCTTTGCGGCGAACGGCGATCAGAACCGCGCCCAGACTGAGTGGCAGGAGGCTGTCCGGCTGCGGCCGGGCATGGTGGAAGCCCACCGCGCCCTGGCAGCGGCCGCCATCCGCAAGGGCAATCTGGATCTGCTGGCCCAAACGGGCAACGCCCTGATCAAGGTCGAGCCCAACTCGCCGGAGGGTTACATCTACCGCGCCGCGGCCGCCGCCGCGCGCCAGGACGAATCGGGCGCCGAGGCCGACCTGCAGAGGGCCATCGCTGTGGCGCCGCGTAGTCCGATGGGCTACATTCGCCTGGCGGCTTTGCGATTTCAGGAGAAGCGCCCGGCGGACGCGCAGAAGCTTTACCTGCAGGCCCTTGGCCTTGACCCGCAGTCGTTCGAGGCCCTCAAGGGCCTGGTGACCGTCTACGCCAGCCAGAATCAGGTGGCGAAGGCGCTGCCGATCGTCCAGGGGTACATCCAGAAAGCGCCCGGCAACGCGGGGTTTTACCTGCTCCTCGGCGGTATTTACACGGATCTACGCCAGCTCGACCAGGCAAAGGCCGCGCTCGATCGATCGCTCGAGCTCGAACCCAAGGGCACGAGCGCCTACCTGCTGCTGGCACAGGTGCAGATCACCGGCGGACGCCCGAACGACGCGCTCAATACTTACCAGCGCTGTCTTCAGCAGACGCCGCAGGACCCGCGTCCCTACGTGGCGCTGGGCCTTCTGCAGGATCAGCTCGGAAACTGGCAGCAGGCCGTCCAAAGTTATCAGAAGGCGCTGCAACTCCAGCCCGACTTTCCCCAGGCCGCTAACAATCTGGCCTTTGTGATGCTGGAGCACGACCAGAGCCCGGACGAGGCTTTGTCTCTGGCGCAAACGGCGAAGCGCGGGATGCCCAACGATCCTGAAGTGGCTGACACGCTCGGTTGGGCCTATTTCAAAAAGGGCAGCTTTTCACTCGCGGTCAGCACCCTCGAGGCGGCGTCGCGCCAGGCTCCACAGAACGCCAACATTCACTATCATCTCGGTCTGGCGTATGACAAGGACAATAATCCTCGGGGCGCGCGTTCGGAGCTGCAACTAGCCCTCAAGCTCAATCCGAAGGGCCCGCATGCCGGCGACATCAAGGGCGCGCTGGACGGCACGCGCGTCCAGTAGCAGAGCGTGGATCGCAAAGCGAACGAATTTCTGAGCTACAATGGCTGGGCTGCCTTTGGGGGCGCGGTTTCGAGCCTCGATGCCATGCCGAAAAGCCATACATCTCGCGCCCTCGGACGCGGTCAGACCGTTTCCGAGGACGTGTTCATTCCCGAGAAACTCTACTTTCGAATCGGCGAAGTCAGCAGACTGACCCAAACCAAGGCCTACGTGCTTCGTTACTGGGAGACCGAGTTTCCGACCCTGCGTCCCGGCAAGAGTTCAACCGGGCACCGCCTGTATCGCCGGCGCGACGTGGAGATGGTGCTCGAAATCCGGCGCCTGCTGTACGGTGCGGGGTTCACGATCGAAGGCGCACGCAAACTTCTGGCCGGCCAGACGGGGGCTTCACGGGAAACGGTCGCGCAGAAGCACCTGTTCTCGCGGGAAGCGGGATCGACTGGCGTGGATGGTCCCGGACTGCGTCAGATCCGGCGCGAGTTGCAGGGGATTCTCTCCATCCTGTCGCGCAAATCACAGCGCTCCTGATCGAAGCCAATGGCCAAGTGTACGATATTGCCGGCATCGGTTCGAATGAACCGCTATCGTCCTGCCGGAATCCGCCCTTCATTACCCTGCCGCCGGCGCGCTTGACGCCTGCGAGTCGCACCTTGTAACCTGTAACCTGCAAGCGATCATTCGGGACGTGGCGCAGCCTGGTAGCGCACTTGCTTGGGGTGCAAGGGGTCGCCAGTTCAAATCTGGCCGTCCCGACCAATCTCTCCAAATCTTGAGATGGCTTTACTCAAGCGACCCAAAGCCGAACTGGCCGTTCCGGCCGACGAGAAGCGCTCTGAATGCGACATTAATGCCGGCCGGGCTTTCGAGAGCGGTGACCCGTGCGGAATCTTGAGCGCTCCCAGCTCGGCCCCTGCGCATCCCCGAATGACGTCCCGATGCGAACGCGTCGATCCCGCACAAGCGGCCCAAGGGAACGCCCGCTTAGATTTTCGAGTTGATAGCAGATTATATACTTGACAGTTTGGATAGAATCCCTCACCATATCGCTTTCTTAGGAACCAGCGCTCATAGACTGGTGGAGACGCAAAGCGATATCCCATCATTAGACGCGCGGAGCAAGGCACTTCGCGCCGGGGGGACGCATGATCGGGGACAACGGGGGGAAAGGGGCCGATGTCCGTGTCTGGTTTTGCAGCACGGACAACGATTTTGCCCAGTTGGTTGCGCGGACCTTGGGTCCTGGTTTTGATGCACGGCTGAAAGATGGGTTTGAGCCTGGCGAAGCGCAAGCCCATCAACACTGGTACGGGGTGGCCCTGATCGACCTCCGCGATCTGGCGGGCATCGAGGGCGGTCTGAAGTTAATCGATGAGATCAATCAGCAGGACGCGCCACCTGCGGTTGTGGTGATGCTCTCTGCCCACCACGAGGAACTCAAGAACCGGGTCCTGGAAAAAGGGGTTTACGACACCATCGCCTGCCCGCCGGATGTGGCCGAGCTTCGCCAACTCCTGCGACGGGCTCACAAGTGGAACGAGGCGGAGAAACAGCTGAAGCAATGGCGCGCCCGGGATAGCTCCGGCGACCGGTTTGGGGAGATGGTCGGGGCCACCGAGAGCATGCAGCAGGTTTTTGCCCTGGCCCGCAAGATCGCGGCGTGCGACGTGACGGCGCTCATCACCGGCGAGACGGGGACGGGCAAGGAGCTGCTGGCCCGCGCCATTCATCGTTTAAGCCCTCGCAACTCCGGGCCGTTTGTAGCCTTCTCCTGCGCGAATCTGCCGGAGACGCTGGTCG
>DASZIG010000087.1:0-61071 GCA_035949375.1 Terriglobia bacterium
TGCGCCGTTCAGACTCCATCAGCCTACGGTCGGCTGCGGAATGTTGACCACAGCGTACAGATTGGCCTAAGGTAGCGGCTTCAGTCGCCCGCCTTGGACCGTTCGGCCGCTCGGCCGCATCGGTAGGGAGGGGGCTCACGAGGAGGAAGTCATGCCGACTCCGGTTACGAACGTCGAAACCCTGGCCACCCAGGAATATAAGTATGGATTCTATACCGACGTCGAATCCGACATTGCCCCTGCGGGGCTCAACGAAGACATCGTCCGCCTGATCTCCGCCAAGAAGCATGAGCCGGAATGGCTGCTGGAGTGGCGCTTACGCTCGCTGCGGCACTGGTTCACCCTGAAAGAGCCGACCTGGGCGAACGTGCATTACGGCCCCATCGACTACCAGGCCATCCACTACTACGCCGCCCCGAAGAAGAAGCTGAACTCCCTCGATGACGTCGACCCGGAGGTGCTGCTCGCCTACGAGAAGCTTGGCGTCCCGATCAACGAGCGGGCGGCGCTGGCGGGCGTGGCGGTGGACGCGGTATTTGACAGCGTCTCGGTGGCGACTACGTTCAAAAAGACGCTGGCCGAACGCGGCATCATCTTCTGCTCGTTTTCCGAAGCGGTTCAGGAGCATCCCGAACTGGTGCGCAAGTGGCTGGGTTCCGTGGTGCCTTACACTGACAACTACTTCGCCACGCTCAACTCGGCGGTCTTCACGGACGGATCGTTCTGCTACGTGCCCAAGGGCGTGCGGTGCCCCATGGAGCTTTCCACCTATTTCCGCATCAACGCCATGAACACGGGCCAGTTCGAGCGCACCCTGATCGTGGCCGACGAAGGCGCCTCGGTAAGTTACCTGGAGGGCTGCACGGCGCCGATGCGGGATGAGAACCAGCTCCACGCCGCCGTAGTCGAACTGGTTGCACTCGATAACGCCACCATCAAGTACTCTACGGTCCAGAACTGGTATCCCGGCGACAAGCAAGGCAAGGGCGGGATCTACAACTTCGTCACCAAGCGCGGCAAGTGCCAGGGGGCGAATTCCAAGATCTCCTGGACGCAGGTCGAGACCGGCTCGGCGATCACCTGGAAGTACCCGGGCTGCATCCTGCAAGGGGAGAACTCGGTGGGCGAGTTCTATTCCGTGGCCGTGACCAACAACTATCAGCAGGCCGACACCGGCACCAAGATGATCCACATCGGCCGGAACACCAAGAGCACGATCGTGTCGAAGGGGATCTCGGCCGGGCACGGGCAGAACAGCTATCGCGGCATGGTGAAGATCCTGAAGGGCGCCGAAGGGGCGCGCAACTACTCCCAGTGCGACTCGCTGCTGATCGGCGACCAGTGCGGCGCGCACACTTTCCCGTATCTCGAGGTGCGCAATCCGGGCGCGCAGGTGGAGCACGAGGCGTCCACCTCGAAGATCGGCGAGGACCAGATCTTCTATTGCCGCCAGCGCGGGCTTTCCGCCGAAGACGCCGTCAGCATGATCGTGAACGGCTTCTGCAAGCAGGTGTTCCGCGAGCTGCCCATGGAATTCGCCGTCGAGGCGCAGAAGCTGCTGGGCGTGAGCCTGGAAGGGTCTGTCGGATAGTCCGATCCGCAGATTACGCAGATTTCCCGGATGCAGCTGCACGGATGCAGACGTCGCGAATGGAGAATCTATGGGCCACCCGATAATCCACTTCGAAATCGGCTGCAAGGATAGCGCCAAGACTTCGGACTTCTACGCGAAGCTGTTCGACTGGCAAATGAGTCCGATGGGGCCCGCGGTCATGATCAACACCGGCAGCGGGATCAGCGGGCACATCAGCTCGCTCGGGCATGAGCCGCACAACTACGTGACGGTATACGTGGAGGTGGACGATCTGCAAGGTTATCTCGACAAGGCCGGGGCGCTCGGCGGCAAAACGCTGGTTCCGCCGGTCAAGCTGCCCGGCGACCAGGGAAGCTTCGCCTGGATGGCCGACCCGGAGGGCAACCTCATTGCATTGTGGAATCCCAAGGGGTGACGCGGGCGCCATGGAAGTGCGGTGAACGCAGCGCTGCTGAACGCGCGGGGTGAAAGCAGCGCAGAAGACTCGGGGCTGAACCGTGGCCGATCTGCCGACGAAGGCTTCCGGAGACGAATGCACTCTGGAGATCATCCCGGACGGGCGTGACCTGATCGCGGCCGTCAGTCTGAGCCCGGGTACCAGCTTCCAGCTGGGCGGATGGACGAACGAACTTGTGGAACTCGCGAACACGATTCTCGCCGCCGAGTCGAAGTGGATGCCTGGAGAGCTGCTGAGCTTCGCGCGCGAGGTTCTGGCGTCGAGGCGTGCCAAGGTGCTTCCGCTCGAAACCGATCCGAGCTCTCTCGAGGGCGAGATCACGAGCGAAGACGAACTCCAGCAGGTGATCCGCGCGCGTGACGCCATTCAACGGTTCGCCACGGTTGTGCGCGGCATCCTCTACGAGGTTTCACAGCGGCTGGAGCGCGAGATCAAAGGACAGGGCGATCGGCCCGAGACCGTGCAGTGAGCTGCACCGGCGACCGGAAGCGTTTCCGTTTTGCTTGCCCGCTGACCGTTTGAGCCAGTTCCGGCGATAACGGCTGTCGCTGGGAGGTTCCTACTATGTTTCCAATAGAAACCCTTCGCGAGCTTTTCGACTACAACTACTGGGCGCGGGACCGTCAACTTGAGGCTTGCGCAGCCCTCAACGAAGAGCAGTTCCTGCGGCCGATGCGCAATAGCTTCTCCTCGGTTCGGGACACCCTGGCTCACTTGGTTTTGGTTGAATGGGTCTGGCACCAGCGCTGGCTGGGGAAATCGCCCAATAAAGAGGACGCCGGGGAATACGCCGCCGGGACGTTTCTGAGTCTGGCGGCGGTTCGCGACCGCTGGCAGGCGGTTGAAGGCACGGTAAGAACATATTTGGCAGGGCTCGATGATGAGGCCCTCAAGCGGCCTCTACGCTACACCAACATGTCGGGCGAGCTTTGGACGTATCCCTTGGGCGAGACGATGTTCCACGTTGTGAATCACCAGACGTACCATCGCGGTCAGATCACGACGCTGCTGCGTCAATTGGGGGCTGCGGCGCCCTCGATCGATTACCTGGTGAAGGTGGACGAAAGGAGTGCCGGCCAGTTTTCGGCGGCCAGAGGGTAAACATGGCGACGAAAGAGCTGTTGACGGTTGAAGACTTCCTGCACCTGCCGGAATCTGTCGACGGAAACGATGTCCGATACGAGCGGGTGGAAGGAGAACTGATCACCATGTCGCCTGCAATGTACCGGCATAACAGGGTCCGCGATCAGGTCCTTCTTATCCTGAGCCTGTTTTTGCGGGACCGGAACGTTGGCACGGTGGTCGCAGAGCAACCATTTCATCTCTTTGGCACTACGGTTCGTGTGCCCGACGTTGCCTTTATCCGGGCGGGACGGACGATCGAGCCAGACTCCCTTCCCGAGGGTGCGCCCGACCTTGCTGTGGAAGTCGTTTCGCCGTCCAAACCGCGCGAAATCGATCAGCGCATCAGCGACCACTTCGCGGCCGGCTGCCGACGTGTGTGGCTTGTCTACCCCGAGGATCGGGAGGTCTACATTCACGGCCTCGCCGGCGTCACGCGCCGGCACGGAGACGATCTGCTGGAGGACGCCGAGTTGCTGCCGGGGTTTTCGGTGAAGATCTCCGGGTTGTTTGTGTAGTGCGTGGCGACATGGCGTTTATTAGAGCGCTTGCGTCGCCGGCCTGCGGCGGGATTGGTGAGTGGCACATGGCTACGACAAAGACAAAACCTGGCGTTGATCTTTTCGAGCTCATTTTGGATGAGGCCGTCGAGATATGTCAAAGAATGGAGCGCCTGCGGACGAAGCTGCGCCGCCTTGAGAAAGGGAGTGAGGCTTATTTCGACGTGGTGGCGGAGATCGCAGTGGCGGCCGGGGAGCTGAACATCAAAACACGATCCCTGGAGCGGGAAAACGACGCCATCACCGACGCTATGCCGGAGGACGCGTAGGCTTTCGGTTTTTCGAATTTTCGAGTTTCGAACAAACAGGGAGTGACCAACAGAATGTTCCTGGAAATCAAGAATCTGCACGCCAAAGTCGGCAACAACGAAATCCTCCATGGCATCGACCTCACGGTCGGCAAGGGCGAGGTTCACGCCATCATGGGGCCGAACGGCTCCGGCAAATCGACCCTGGCCCAAGTGCTGGCGGGGCGCGATGCCTACACCGTCACCGAGGGCGAGGTCCTTTATGAAGGCAAAGACCTGCTCGCCATGGCGCCCGAGGATCGCGCCCGCGAAGGCGTGTTCCTGGCCTTCCAATATCCGGTGGAGATTCCGGGGGTCAGTAATCTCTACTTCCTGCGCGCGGCGCTGAACGCGGCTCGCAAGGCCCATGACCAGGAAGAGGTGGACGCCATCGACTTTCTGGCGCTGGCCCGCGACAAGATGAAGCTGCTCGAAATGGACGAGAGCCTGATCACCCGTCCCGTGAACGAGGGCTTCTCCGGCGGCGAGAAGAAGCGCAACGAGATTTTCCAGATGGCCGTGCTCGAGCCGAAACTCGGCATTCTGGACGAGACGGACTCCGGCCTCGACATCGATGCCCTGCGCATCGTGGCGGGCGGGGTCAACGCCCTGCGGTCGCCGGAGCGTTCGATCATCGTGGTGACGCACTACCAGAGGCTTCTGAACTACATCGTGCCGGACTTCGTCCACGTGCTCTCGGCCGGAAGAATCGTAAAGTCGGGCGGCAAGGAACTGGCGCTCGAGCTCGAAGAGAAGGGTTACGGTTGGCTCGGGCTGGAGGACAAGGAAGAGCAGGTAGCAGCCAGACGTTAGATGCGTAGGGGTAGGGCTTCCCATACCCTCTGTTGTTTTGGGACCGGCGCGGCAAGCAGCGCCCCTACGGATTTGCTAAGGAGTAGCCAGATCGCATGACCGCCGTTCAAGAGAAGCAGGACCTCTATTTCGACCGCTTTGCCACCCTCGCACAGGAACGTGAGGGGCGGGAGCCCGCTTGGCTCGGCAAGATCCGCAAGGATGCGATGGACCACTTCGGTGATCTGGGCTTCCCGACCACGCGACATGAAGAGTGGCGGTTCACGAACGTTGCGCCGATTGCCCGGGCGGCCTTTGTTCCCGCAAAGCCCTCCCCGGAGCTACCGGCGCCATGGTCTCCGTCCCTGGATTCGCCCTGGGTTGCAGGCTGCCACATTCTCGTGTTCGTGAATGGGCGCTTCGACGCGCATATCTCGCAGCTGGCCGGGATTCCGGCGGGCTTGCGAGTGGCAAGCCTGGCAGCCGCCCTCGGGGAGTCTGCTTCCTCGCTTGGAAATCATGCGAACGGATTGGAAGATCACTTGGGTCGCCATGCCGGCTACCGCGATCACGCCTTTGTGGCTCTGAATACGGCCTTGTTCGAGGACGGCGCGTTCATTCAAGTGGCGCCGAATACCGTGCTGAAGCAGCCCGTTGTCCTTTTCTTCGCAACATTTCCAGGCGCCGAGCCCGCGGTGACCCATCCGCGGAATCTCGTGCTGGCCGGTGCCGGCGCGCAAGCAAGCTTCATCGAGATCCACGCGGGCTTCCACGGAACCCGCGTGGAGTCAGCAGGGCCGTACTTCACCAATGCTGTCACGGAACTGGTGGCCGGCGAGAACGCCCTTGTGGACTACACCCGCATCCAGCGCGAGACGGACCACGGATATCACATCGGCATCCTGCAGGTGGAGCAAGGGCGATCGTCGAGCGTGACCACCCACTCCATTGCGCTCGGTGGGCGCCTCGACCGCGAGGAGGTTCGCGCTGTCCTGAACGGCGACGGCGCTGAGGCCCTGCTGCACGGCCTCTACGTCATCGGCGGACATCAGCACGTGGACAATCACACCTTGATCGACCATGCCAAACCGCACTGCGCGAGCCGCGAGGTCTACAAGGGCGTGCTCGACGGGCATGCGGGCGGCGTGTTCAACGGCAAGATCGCGGTACGCAAAGACGCGCAGAAGACTGACTCGAAGCAGAGCAACAAGAACCTGCTGCTTTCCGAGAATGCCAGCATCAACACCAAGCCGCAGCTCGAAATCTACGCCGACGACGTCAAGTGCACGCACGGCGCCACCATCGGACAGTTCGACGCCGAGGCGGTCTTTTACCTGCGCTCGCGCGGCATAGGCCTGGAGGACGCGCGCAATTTGCTGATCCAGGCCTTCGCGAACGACATTCTCGACCGCATCAAGTTTGAGCCGCTGCGCGCGCGCCTGCGCGAAACGCTGGCGGCAAGGCTCGGACAAGCAAGCAACACGGCGAGCGCAAGCGACGGCGGCGAAGGTCGAACGAGTTCGCTGGAGGAAGCAGGGTAGGAGGCAAGGTGATGACCCTGGGTGAAGTCGAAGTTGCGTTGCAGAGACTCACTGAGAACCAGATCGTGCAGGGCGAGTTGCTCGGCCGCCTGGAGCGGGTCGTCGAGCGCAACACTGAAGCCATCGGGCGCCTGACGGATAGGATGGATGTGATGCAGTCTGCGATGGAGCGCCTGTTCGAGCATATGGATCGCTTTATTCGTGGCTTGGAATCGAACGGGCATGACCGGGCATGAGCAGCAGGCACGTTGGGAAGGAGATAAGATGGCATCCGCAAGCACACAGGAAGTATTCAGTCGTCCGGACGCGCCGCCTTTGGGCGCCGGAAGTGAGTCCGGCTTTGACGTTGAACGCGTGCGGCGCGACTTCCCTATCCTGCATCAGCAGGTCCATGGCAAGCCGCTGGTTTACCTCGATAACGCAGCCACCAGCCAAAAGCCTCTGGCCGTCATCGATGCCGAGCGCGATTTTTATCTGCACGACTCCGCCAACATTCACCGCGGGGTGCACGAGCTCTCCGAGCGCGCCACTCACAAGTACGAAGAAGTGCGCCGCAAGGTGCAAAATCTGCTGAATGCGCGCGAGACGCACGAGATTGTGTTCCTGCGGGGCACCACCGAGGCGCTGAACCTCGTGGCCAACACCTTCGGCCGCAAGATTCTCAAGCCCGGCGACGAAGTGGTGATCACCGCCATGGAGCATCACTCCAACATCGTGCCCTGGCAGATTCTGCGCGACGAAAAGGAGATCGTGCTGAAGGTGGCGCCGATCAGCGATGCGGGCGAACTGATCTGGGAGGAGTTCGAAAAGCTGCTCGGACCGCGCACGCGGCTGGTCTCCGTGGCCCACGTCTCGAACGTCCTCGGCACCATCAATCCGCTGCAACGCATCGTGCAGGCGGCCCATGCGCGCGACATTCCGGTGCTCGTGGACGGCGCGCAGGCGGCGCCCCATATCCCCATCGACGTTCAGGCGCTTGATTGCGACTTCTACACCTTCTCGAGCCACAAGGTTTTCGGGCCCACCGGCGTGGGCGCGCTTTACGGGAAGACCCGATGGCTCGAAGCCTTGCCGCCCTACCAGGGCGGAGGAGACATGATCCGGTCGGTCTCGTTCGAGAGGACGATTTACAACGCGCTGCCTTACAAGTTCGAGGCGGGGACGCCCAACATCGGCGCCACCATGGGCCTGGGCGCGGCGATCGATTACGTGCACCAAATCGGCCTTGAGAACATCGGCCGCCATGAGCACAACCTGCTGGTCTATGGCACGGAGCGGCTTTCGGCAGTCTCCGGACTGCGGATTATCGGCACGGCGCGCGAAAAGGCCTCGGTAATTTCGTTCGTTGTCGACGGAATCCATCCGCACGACATCGGCACGATTCTCGACCACGAAGGCGTGGCCATCCGCACCGGCCACCATTGCGCCGAGCCGCTCATGCATCGCTTTGGCGTACCGGCGACGGCGCGCGCTTCGCTCGCGTTCTATAACACGCGCGAGGAGATCGACCGGCTGGTGGCGGCGGTGGAAAAGGCCAAGGAACTGCTGGCCTAGGACGGAAATCATGGCGGATCTCAGCGGACTCTATCAGGAAATGATTCTCGACCACAGCAAGCGGCCACGCAATTTTCGCGTGCTCGACGACGCCACTTCGCACGCCGAAGGGTACAACCCGCTTTGCGGCGACCGCTTGACCCTTTACCTGCGCCTGGACGGCGACAAAATCAGCGACATCGCCTTCAAGGGCTCCGGCTGCGCCATATCCACGGCGTCCGCTTCGCTTTTGACCGAGACGCTCAAGGGCAAGACGCGCGCCCAGGCGGAAACCCTGTTCGAGAGCTTTCACGACCTGGTGACGGGAAAGGGCGGCTCCGCGGACAGCCTCGGCAAACTGCAGGTGTTTTCGGGCGTTTCCGAGTTTCCCGCGCGTGTGAAGTGCGCCACGCTTTCCTGGCACACATTGAAAAGCGCGCTCGCCGGCGACCCGACGCCGGCCTCGACTGAGGCCGAAGACGCCGAGGATCAAGCCGCGCGCTGACTCGCCGCGGCCTAGGCAGAAAGATTCGCGGAGTTGGAGAACACTTTGGAGAACACTATGGAACATCCGCTGGCCGGTTATATGCACACCATGACGGAGGTGGCGCCCCACCCTGACGCCGCTCCGCATGGAGCGGAGAAGGCGCTTCCGCAGACGCTCGGCGCCATGGACCGCATCGCGATCTACGACAAGGTGATCGACGTGCTTCACACCTGTTACGACCCCGAGATTCCGGTCGACATCTACGAGCTCGGGCTGATTTACGAGGTGAAGGTGGAAGAGTCCGGCGAGGTCCAGGTGAAGATGACGCTGACGGCGCCTAATTGTCCGGCGGCGCAGTCGCTCCCCGCCGAGGTTAAGTACAAGGCCGAAGGGGTGCCGGGCGTGACTTCGGCCACCGTGGAGATCGTATGGGAGCCGCCTTGGGACATGACCAAGATGACCGAAGCGGCCCGGCTGCAATTGGGAATGATCTGAAGGACAGTGGCAAGTGGCAAGTGATTAGACCGAGTAAGCTCTTGTCTTGTCGGTTGCAGCGGCAAACTGAGGGGCTGCCATGAAATTATCCGCCCAGGAAGAATACGGACTGCGGTGCCTGCTGCGCCTGGCGCGGCACGAGCCTGCCGCGAGCATGACTATCGCCGAGCTGGGCCTCGCCGAAGGCATCTCCTCGCACTACGTGGCCAAGCTGCTGCGGATCCTGCGCCGTGGGGGCTTCGTTAAAGCCGCGCGCGGCCAGGCGGGAGGCTATACGCTGGCTCGCGCTGCCAGCCAGATCGTGGTGGGCGAGGCGCTGGCACTGCTGGGCGGGCGTCTTTACGAACCTGCCTTCTGCAACGAGCACTCGGGCAGCGAGACCTCGTGCACGAATACCGTGGACTGTTCCATCCGGTCGCTCTGGCGCACCGTGCAGCTCGTGGTCGACCAGGTGCTCGCCCGCACCACGCTCAAAGACCTCGTCAGCGACGAGGAACAGATGACGGCATGGGCCGGCAATCTGGTGCACATTTCCGCGGGCCCCCTTGCCGCCGCCGAAGCGGGGCAGCGGTAAGGCCGCGACAGATAAGAATCGCAATGTCCACCGAAACACCAGAGTCGATCTTGCAAAGCCCCCTGGCGGGTTGGCACGCGCTGCGGCCCGCGCTGCTCGTGCCTTATCACGGCGCCGAGGCTCCCGCGCGCTTCACCGAGGCGAGCGCCGAACACCGCGCGGTGCGTTCCGCGGCGGGCCTGTTCGACTTCTGCTTTCGCTCCAAGTTCACCTTGACCGGAGAGCATCGCGCCCGCTTTCTTCACCGCATCATTTCGAACGACGTCAAAAGCCTCGCGCCGGGGGAAGGCGTCTATGCCACACTGCTGAGCGCCCAGGGACGGATCCTGGCCGACCTCTACGTCTACGCGGACACCGACCGGCTCTGGGTGGACACCGACGCCGATCTCGCCTCCAAAGCGATGGCCATTCTGCAGCGCTACGTGATTGGCGACCGCGTGGAGATTCAGCCGAGCGGCCTGGCGGCCGTGGCCCTGCAAGGACCGCAGTCCCGCCGGGCGCTGGACTTGCTCCTCGGTGGAACCGCGCCGCTCTCCGGCGAGATGCAGCACGCCCCGTCGGAGTTTGAAGGGCAACCGGCGCGCGTCGTGCGGCGGTCGAGCACGGGCGAGGAAGGGTATGAAGTGTGGCTCGAGCCCGCGGGACTCGAAGGCTTCTGGACCCGAGCCCTCCGGGCGGGCCTCTCGCCGTGCGGCGTGGAAGCGCTCGAAAGCTTGCGCATCGAGGCAGGCATCCCGCGATACGGTCCCGATTTCGGCGAGGACACGCTGCCGCTCGAGGCAGGCCTGCTCAATGCCCTTAGCTCCAACAAGGGCTGCTATATCGGGCAGGAGATTGTGGAGCGCGCGCGCAGCCGCGGGCACGTGAACTGGAAACTGGTGGGCCTTCGCTTTCCCCCGGACGCAGCCGTGCCGGCCACGGGCGAGAAGTTGCGCGGGGCGGAGGGCGCCGAGATCGGCGAGATCACGAGCGCGTGCCTGTCGCCAAGCCTAGGGCGGCCGATCGCGCTTGGCTACGTGCGGCGTGAGGTGGCGGAGCCCGGCACACGCCTCACTTCGAGCGGCGCAATGATGGAAGTTACGCCCTTGCCGTTTGTGACCTCCGGCGGACTCAGCGGCTCGGCGGGCCCGTAAGTATATGGACAATGGCGGCTTAGGTACGTCGAGCCAAGAAGAATTCGCTTTGCGCAGCCACGGGTCGGTGGTACGGTAGAAAGGTCTATGGTCTGGCCAGAGAGCCTCGCTGTTCTGACAGCAGTAGGCGTCGTGACGCGGCGCCTTCTTGGATTGACCGGAACCGGTCCGAAGACCGGCCTGCCTCTCTCCGGCGATCGCGAGCGCTTCTATCGATCCGTCACCTTGGAACTCGACGCCCAAACGGCGATTCTGGCGGTTTCGCTCAACGATGCCATGGAGGAGCGCGCCTGCGGTCACCTGGAACTCGCGCGAAGCACTCTTCGTCTGACCGCTGCCCAGTGGAACCGGCAGGCCGAAACGCTCGCCTTGGTGCTGAGCGCGATGACGAGTCATCTGCCCATGGCCCGTGTGTCCCAGCCGTCGCGCGCTTTGGTCCCCGAATACTTCAAGTCGAAGGCCATGCAGGGCTACCTCGGGATGCATGACCGCGCGGATCAGTTTGTGTTTCGCAACAAACCGCGCTTCAGCCTGCACCTCCGGGCGCTTGAGCACGCCGTGGCCACGCTCACGGTGGACTTCCTGGAGGCGCAACGCGGGACCCATGGGGACGCCACCCTCTGGGCGCGCCTCGACGATGACTTTCACGATTTCGACCTCCTCACCAAAGAGACCATTCTCGCCCTGCGCACTTTCATGGCAGGCTTGCCTCCCAAGGCTCTCGAAAGCTTCGCATCCGAGGTGCAGCCGGCGCTGCGCCACGGAGTCCGCGCTTCGTCCGAAGAACACTGGGACGCCTGAACCTCTGAGTCGCAGAGTCCTGCCGAACTAGACTAACCCCACACACAATGTAGATTAGGTCTGGAGTTCATTCAGGCCTTGATTATCGCGGTATCCGCGCCATACGGGTTCCCACGTGCCTGTCAGCGCCCTAAGACGGTTGGCTGGGCCGGCGTCAGGCCTTGCGCGCCTTCGCCGGGATTGGAGTATCCTTAATCCGTGGTGGTGTACCGCTTCACGGATTATTTCGAGAACGAAGTTCTCCGAAAGCGTCCCTACCTGAAGAAAGGAATGGTGCATCCGAGTGGTCGAGAAACCAATTCGATCTGAGCCGCAAGAGCAGAATCGGTACCGATACTGGGCGAGATTCCGGAACTGAAAGGACGTTACCTGACGGTGATAACATTGCAGGACAAGGCTACGCAGGACAAGGCTACGCAGGACAAGGCTACGATCCACAACGCGTTCCCCGATCGGCGGTTCAAGCCATGAAACTGAATTACTATCCAGAGACCGATTCGCTGTATATCGATTTGTCGGAACAAACGAGCGTCGAGAGCCGCGAGATTTCGGAGGGTGTGGTGCTCGACTACGACGCGCATGGCAACCTGTTCGGAATCGACATCGATAACGCGAGCACGAAGGCGGAAATCCACAGGCTCGTGGTCAGCAAGCTTCCGGCTTCGGTCGAGACCGTTGCCGGCTGAATTCGCGCCGACATTCCGATCCTGATGTGATGCGGTGTTTTGCACAGCCTGCCTATCCGGAGGGCGATCATGATTGCTGATGCCGAGCGCGAGATCATCTGGAAGGCTTTAGACGCCTTCCGTACCGAAGTTCCTTCCTGGGGGTTCGCCAACACCGGCACGCGATTCGGCAAATTCGTGCAGGCCGCGGCGGCCACCACGCTCGAAGAGAAATTCAGCGACGCGGGCCAGGTACATGCTCTCACCGGCGCGGCGCCCACTGTGGCGCTGCACGTGCTGTGGGACCTACCGAACGGCGTCCGCGACGTCGCCGAGGTTGAGGCGCTCGGGCGCAAGTATGGCGTGGCCGCGGGCTCCATCAACCCCAACGTCTTTCAGGACCAGGAGTACAAGCACGGCTCGCTTGGCAATCCCGACCCGGCCGTGCGGCGACGCGCGCTCGATCATATCCTGGACTCCGTGAAGATCGCCCAGGCGCTCGGATCCCGAGATCTGTCGCTGTGGTTCGCCGACGGGTCGAATTATCCCGGCACCCAGAGCATCCGGCGGCGCATTGGCTGGTTCGAGGAGGCGCTCCAGGAGGTCCACCGGCATCTTGCGCCCGGGCAGCGGATGCTGGTGGAGTACAAACCCTTCGAGCCGGCCTTCTATCACACCGATATCGCAGACTGGGGCATGGCGCTGCTGCTCGCGCGCGCCGCCGGGCCGCAGGCGGTGGTGCTGGTCGACACGGGTCACCATTACTTGAGCCAGAACATCGAGCAGATCGTCGCCTGGCTGCTGCGCGAGCGGATGCTTGGCGGCTTTCACTTCAACGACCGGCGCTACGCCGACGACGACCTGACCCTCGGTTCCATCGATCCCTACCAGGTTTTCCGCATCTTTCACGAGATCGCGAGCCTGGAGCGCGAATCGAGTGGGCCTGCTGACATAGCCTACATGATCGACCAGAGCCACAACCTGAAAGGCAAGATGGAGGCCATGGTCCAGACGGTCTGCACGGCGCAGGAGCTCTATGCCAAGGCCGCCCTGGTGGATCACGAGCGTCTGGCGCGCCTGCAGGACGATTGCCGACTGGTGGAAGCCGAAGAATGCCTCCGATCGGCCTTCTGGACCGATGTGCGTCCGGCCCTGCGGGAATGGCGCCGGGCGCGGGGCCTCTCAGAGGATCCGCTCAAGGCGCTCTCGGAAGGCGGGTACGTCGAGCGCATCAGCCGGGAGCGCGGAGAACGGAATCGCGGTGCAATCGCCACTTACGCTTAAGGACCAGGAGCTTACGAGCGAAACATGTGGGTTGAGTTGCAGCATAAATCTATTTATATAGTCTAACATCCGCGACCAGAGCTGTGCTTGGCCGCGCCCTCGCGATGACGCTCGATCCTAGTGAAATCACGCGTCTTCTGGAGCCGTTCGGCGTGGATCTGGATGGTCAGCAACTTGATGTGGTCGGGCGGTACCTCGATCTGCTGACGCGCTGGAGCCGGGCGGTCAGTCTGACAGCGATCCGCCGGCCGGAGGAGATTGTAACCAGGCATTTCGGCGAGAGCATATACGTCACCAAATTCGCGAGCCTGGACGGGCCCTTGCTCGATATAGGCAGTGGCGCGGGATTTCCCGGCTTGGCGATGAAGATCGTGCGGCCGGACATTCGTGTTGTGTTGCTGGAGCCCGTCACGAAGAAGCGCGCCTTCCTCAAAGAAGTGGTTCGGGAGTGCCAGTTTCGCCGGGTAGAAGTGATCGGTGCGCGCGCCGAGGACTTCAGCGAAGAGCATGATAGTGAGTTCCAGTGCGTCACACTGCGGGCCGTCGGCGACTTCGAAGGCGTGCTTCCTGCTGCCTCCAAGTGCCTTTCGGGCTCCGGACGCATATACGCATGGCTCACAGCCCTAGAGGCATCGCGCCTTTCCGCCGGCGTCCCTGACTTCAGGGGCCTGTTCGCATGGTCGGAGCCGATCAAAGTACCCCTGAGCCGCGACCGCGAGATTTGGGTGGGCCGTTCCAAGCGTTCCACGTGAAACCTCGGGCGACCTGGGTCCTCGCATCAATGTTTCACGTGAAACACCCTTCGAATTCCTTCTAGTTGCATCCCGACTCGCGCTCTGATACATTCGAGCGCCTGAGGGCCACTTGGGCCGGATCATCGCCATCACTAATCAGAAGGGCGGCGTGGGTAAGACAACCACGGCCATTAACCTCGGGGCCGCGCTAGCCCTCCAAGGCCTCCCCACCGTCGTCATAGACTGCGACCCGCAGGCAAACACCACCGGTGGTCTCGGCTTTCCTCGCGACCCGGTACGGAAGTCGCTCTATCACGGTCTGATGCTCGGTATCCCCATCGAAGATCTGCCCCTGAGCACGGAAGTCGAGAACCTGAGCCTGATCCCGTCGGAGAAGAACCTGGTCGGGGCCAATATCGAACTCTCGGAGCAACCCGAGCGCGAGCACATCCTCAGCAAGAAACTGGAGGCGCTCCGGGAACGCTTTCGCTTCGTTCTCCTCGACTGCCCCCCGGCGCTCGATCTTCTCACGCTCAACGCCCTGGTGGCAGCGGATTCCGTTCTCGTGCCTGTGCAATGCGAGTATTTCGCCCTAGAGGGCCTGTCCGAACTCCTGGACACTCTGGCCCGGGTGCGCCGGACCCACAATCCCCACCTCGCCGTCGAAGGTATCCTGCTGACGATGTTTGACGATCGCACCAACCTTTCGCACCAGGTTCGAGATGACATTGAGAATTTCTTCGGCAACCGTGTGTTCAAGACGGTGATTCCCAGGAACGTTCGCTTGGCCGAAGCGCCCAGCCACGGCAAGCCCATCTTCTCCTACGACGCCGACTGCCGCGGCGCCGAGAGTTACCGGCAGCTCGCAGAGGAGGTCATCAGCCATGACTCGCAAGGCATTGGGCAGGGGACTCAGCGCGCTGATTCCGGAGCCTGATGGCCCCGCGACAAGCGCTCCGAGCCCCGGTGAGACGGCGATTCTGGTTGGCCTGATCGACCCCAATCCGTTCCAACCCCGAACCCATTTCGCTCTGGAGGAGCTCAACGAGCTCGCCGATTCCGTGCGCGCCCAAGGCATCATCCAGCCGGTCCTGCTCCGCCGGGCCGGATCGCGCTACCAGTTGGTGGCCGGGGAAAGGCGTTGGCGGGCCGCTCAAATTGCGGGCCTTGAGGCGATTCCCGCAATAGTGCGCGATCTCGATGATCGCGAGAGTGTTGAAATTGCGCTCACCGAGAACCTGCTCCGTGACGACCTCGGGCCTATAGAAACCGCCCGTGCGTACCGCACCCTTCAGGAACGCTTTGGGCTTAGCCAGGAAGAGATCTCACGGCGCCTGGGCCTCAACAGAGTCACGGTCACGAACACCCTTCGTCTTTTGAAACTGCCCACCCCTATCCAGGAGATGATTGAGCGCGACGAACTGACCGCCGGCCACGCGCGCGCGATCCTTGGCCTGCCCGACGAGACGGATCAGCGGCGCCTCGCGGACAGGATCGTTAAGCGCGGCCTCTCGGTTCGCGAGGCCGAAAAGCTCGCATCGAGCACTCGGCCGTCCGACGCCGTTATTTCGGAGGATGGGACCGAGCCGAAACAGGTCGATCCGAACGTCCGCGCCGCAGTGGTTGAGCTTGAGCGCAAACTGGGCACCAGGGTCCGCATCACGGGCGATGGAAGCAAGGGAAGGATCGAGGTAAGCTACTTCTCAGCAGACGATCTCAACCGGCTCTATGAGATGATAATGGCATGATGACGGCGTCGAGATTGTACTATAATAATAGTTGTGTGCGTGTAGTTTGGCCTCGAGTTATCCAACGAAGGAGGAGAGCAAGATGGATCTTAGCATCGGTAAGCATAGGGCGATCTCCGCTAACGGTGGCGATAATCACAGTAATATGGTTGCCCTGGTCGGCCCGGGTACTGAATTCGAGGGCACGCTTCGAGCCGGCTCCGGCCAAGTATGCCTGGACGCCACATTCAAGGGCACTGCGACTTCAGACGGTACTATATCAATAGATTATAATGGGGACGTGGCTGCCGAGCTAACAGCCAAGGTAATCAGCATCTCGGGCAAGCTCAAAGGGACGGCCAAGGCGTCGGAACGGCTGGAGATTCGCTCCCGGGGAATCGTCCTCGGCGACATCTCCACTCCCGTGCTGGTGGTCGAGCCCGGCGGCTACTTCGACGGCCAGTGCCATATGCCGATCCCTGAGTCTGACAGGGAACAGATCAGGACCGCGGTTCCGCAGGACATCGCTCTCTGAAAGCTTGCGGCACGCACGCTCAGAATCGAGGCCGCGCCATGGCTTGCGTTGCCGTGTCTCGGGAGGCGTGGTAGCATCGCCGCGGCCGACTGGAGGACCCATGAAGCTCGAACGCCGGGATTTTCTCGAGGGCCTGATCGCGACCGGAGCCCTTCCGGCCTTACTCGGCTCCCCGGCCGTTGCCAAAGCAGCGGCGGCTGTCAGCGCGCAGGATGTCCAGGAGGAAGGTCCCGGCAACGCCTGCGCCTTTTGGAGCCAGTACTACGCCGCCCACACCTCTTCGAGCGAACATGCGGTGTTTTGCAGGGCGACGCGCGGAGGCGACAACGGCGTCGACGATGACCGCCAGATCAACTTTCTACACTATCAAAGCGCCGACCACCAGCTCCGCTTCGCCCACGTGATTCCCGCAAGCGAGCTTCTGCCCTATCCGGGGGACGTCAAAGTCAGCTTGAACGTAGGCGGCATTCGCCTCAGCAAGGATGACCAGCAGAAGTTTGAGAATCTCCAATCCGCGCAACTGCGCCTGGACCTGGCGCAGAACAGGAATATGCTGGCGATCGCCGACAAACTGGCTTGGGCGTCGATCGCCGCGCTGTTCCCCAAACAAGGCAAGTTGCCGCCTCTCCAGGACCTGACCTTCAATTCGGCATCGACGAGCGACGTATTCCTGCCGGGCGGCTCGGGAGTGATGGGCGTCAATGTGTCCATGACCCGGCGGCAGTCCTGGTTCTATCAGCACCTGCAGGAAGTCACCCAGGCGGCCGGGCGATTCGCGCCGATCCTGGGCCTGCCCGCCATCAGCCTGAGTGCGCTCAATGGGTTTTACCTCTTTTACGGATACCTCGAAAATCGTACCAAGTTCCTCTTCCAGACGGCGGCGCCGCAACCGGCATTTGCGACGCAACCGGCGCGCGAAGAGGCGGGCACAAGTTTCGGGATCAACCTGCTCAATGGCGACTACGTGCTGGTTCCGCAGGAGCACATCAACGCGATTCAGCCTCACCTCTCGGACTACAAGCTGGTGCAGGGATACCTGATTCCGCAGGATGCCGACCCGAATCAATCGGTGTACGCACTCGCCGACAAAATAACTCCGGACATCAGCTACCTGACGCTGAACGTCAAGGTGACCCCGATGATTCAGGGTACCGCGAGCACCGGCAGTCAAGGATCGTCCTCGAGCACGGATGGCAGCGCGGGCGGCGCCGCGAAGTCCGGCACCAAGCCGGCCAGCACCGAGAAACCGCCGGCGGAAAGCAAGAAACCGCCCGTGTGATGATACGGACTTCCGCCAGCGTCGACCCGCCGCTTCGCCCCGCGCGCAAAAGTCCGCGGTGGCATGTTGTCCGCTCCTTCCTGCCGCTGGTGTGTTTTGTTGCGCTCGTGGTCCCTGAGGCCGGCGCTCAGACCCGGTATGCCCTGCTGATCGGAATCGATCGCTACCAGCCCAAGGGTGCGGCTCCGCGCAGGGCGTCTTCAACCGCGGACGTGGTGACGCCCGATACGGTTGACGGCCCGTCGCGCTGGGACTTGCCGGTGTGGCCCACGCTCGAAGGCGCGGTCAATGACGCCCGCTCCATGCGCGACCTGCTGGCCAGCGCCAAGTTTGGATTCCCGGAGCAGAACATCCAGGTTCTGACCAATGCCGAAGCCACGCGCGAAGGCATTCTCGCGGCCATGCAGAAGTTCCTGGTGGACCAGCCACAGCGCGGCGACATTGTGGTCTTCTATTATGCGGGACACGGATCGCTGCGTGTGAACTCGAAGAACGGCCGGCCTGACCACTTCGACGAGACCATCGTGCCCGTGGACGCCAACTCCGGCGTCTTCGACATCCGTAACAAGGAGATCGCGCGGCTGCTCAACGCCGCCATCGATAAGGGCGTTCTGCTGACCGCGATCTTCGACAGTTGCCACAGCGGCGGCGTGGCGCGAGGGATTCCCGTGGGCGCGCCCGGCAAGACGCGCTTTCTTCCGTACGATCCCCGCGACGCCCTCGACCCTCCCGATCGTGGTCCCGGCGGACGCGTGATGCCGCGCCCGGAGGATCGCACTGGCGGCGCGCTGGTGCTCGCCGGAGCGCAGGCCCATGAACTGGCTTCCGAATGGACCGCCGCCGATGGGACGCCGCATGGCGCTTTCACGGTGGCTCTCATGGATACTCTCAGCCGCCTCCCGGCCGACGCCTCTGCCGAGCAGATTCTGGGGCGCGTCACAGTGCTCATGCAGGGTATGGGCCTGAACGCGCAGCAACCCGCGCTGGACGCGCCGCCGGACCGGCGCCGGGCGTCCCTGTTCGGCAGCAAGAGAGGATCGGAGAAGCTCACCGTGGCCGTGGGCCCGGACGGCGTCCGGCCCGATGGGACCTTGACGATCGAGGGTGGCCTCGAACTCGGCCTGAATCCGGGGTGCGAGCTCGAGCGCGTAAAGCTAAACCCCGGCGAGGCTGCGGTGCGCGTCCGCATTTCGAGCGCCGCTCTCGGCCACGCCACCGCCACGGTGATTCCGCCGGCCGCGGCGCGCCAGGTTGAGCCGGGCGACGAGTTCGCACTGGAGAAGTGGGCCGCGCCGGAGCCCGGCCGCCTGCGGCTGTGGATCCCGCCGGCCCTGCCCGCCGCCGAGCTTGCGAGCGCGGCGGCGGAAGCCGCCAAACTCCGCGGGTCGGGCGCCGTCACATGGGTCGACGACCCTGTGCGCGTGTCTCCCGCTTACCTCGTGCAGTGGAACGGCTCGGCCTGGACGCTGACCGGCGCCGCACGCGCGCCGCAGGTTCTGGGATGGAACTTCTCGGCGGGCGCCGTGATCCAGGCGCTCGCCCGTTCCCGCATCAAGTCCGGCACAACGTCCGGCACAACGTCCGGCGCCAGCCCAGCGCCGCGCCTGTTTGTGGATCTGCCTCCGTCGCAAGAGCTCGCCGCGCGCCTTCGATCGCAGTTCGGTGAGGCCCGGGCTGCGCTCGAAGTTGCGCCGGCGCCCGAGACCGCGCAGTATCTGCTGGCGGGGCGCGCCGGCGGCGCGGCGCCGGAGTACGCCTGGGTGCAGAAGAACGTGAGTCTGGGCAGATCAGAGCCCACTATACTAGGCCAGGATGCGGACGACTCCGGGGCGCTATGCTCCCCGGAGTCGCCCTATCCGCCCCGCACCGACTGGTTCGCCCCCCCTTCAGCGGACCAGGGCGCGGAGCGCTTGGCGGACCACGCCGGGCGCCTGGCGCGCGTGTATTCCTGGCTGAATCTGCCCGCTCCCGCCGCCGGCGCGGCCGACGCCTTCCCCTACCAGCTTGTCCTCGAGAAGCTCAGCCCCGAAGGCAGCGCGCCCGCAAGCACGTCCGAGGCGCTCACGGACCGGGGCCCGGTGCGCGAAGGCGAAAGCTACGGCCTTGCGCTGCGCGCCCAGACGCCTCCGCCGGACGACTTCAAACCGCGCTGGGTGTACGTCCTCGGCATCTCCTGCGACGGCAGCGGCCGATTGCTTTACCCGCTCTCGGGCCAGAATAACCGCCAGCCCCGGCGAGACCCGGACACCGACGCCTGGCCAGGCACGGCGGACCTAACGGGAAGCGCGGAAAGCATCGCGATCAGCAAGCCATTCGGCGTCGACACCTACGTGCTGCTCACGACGTCCGATCAGCTTTCGGACCTGAGCGTCTTCAACTTCGAGGCGGCGCTCAGCCGCGGAGCGGCACCCGCACCCGCAGATCCGCTCAGCCGGCTGCTCGAGAGCGCAAGCACCGGTTCGCGCGGCATGGGAGCGGTCCAGAACGTGCCCGCAAGCTGGTCGGTTCGCTACACCCATATCCTTAGCATCCCCGCTGCGACAAAACCGTAGACTCCCGGCGCCGCGACCTTTCAGGAGCCAACAATAACAATCCAGGTTAGACTCGACGGATGCGCTTCCCTACAGCTCTTTTTGCTTTCCTGATCCTGTTTGTATCGACTGCCAAGCCTCAAACAACCGGCGTTATCCACCGGCTTGACGGGTCGAAGATTTCGGGTTCGGCGGCGGATGCATATGCCCGTAAGACGCTCGAGGCAGAGCACGTTACCGGGGCCGAATTGGCGGTTCTCAACAAAGGACGGCTGGTGTGGAGTGCGGCTTACGGCATGCGGCGGAAAGATCCGCCGCTCGAGATGGACCAGGGGACGACGACCTGGGCGGCGTCCATTACCAAGAGCGTTTTCTCCACTTACGTGATGCTGTGTGTGGAGCAAGGCGAGTTCGATCTCGACAAGCCCGTTGCCAGCCAGTTGCCCAAGCCGCTCAACGAGTACGAGCCGTATAAAGACTCGGCCACCGAGCTGGTGCGCGATCCGGCATGGCCCACGGTCACTCCGCGCATGCTGCTCTCCCACTCATCGGGCCTTGCGAACTTCGCCTTCCTCGAGCCGGACAAAAAGATGCACCTGCACTCCAAGCCCGGAACCCAGTTCCAGTATTCCGGCGAGGGCTTCAATCTTGTCCAGTTCCTCATCGAAAATAAGATGCAAAAGCCCCTCGACCAACTGATGCAGCAGGCTCTTTTTGACCCGTTGGGAATGACTCGCACCGGGATCATCTTTCGCACCGAATTTGCCGGCGATGTCGCCGACCGCTACGACCTGAACGAGAAATTCCTATCCCAGACCCAGCGCTTTCCGGCGCGCGCGGCGGGATCCATGACCTCGAGCGCCGGGGATCTCGCTAAATTCGCCTCGGCATTTCTCGAGGGCAGGATCCTGAAGCCGGCCACCCGCGCCGAGATGCTTCGCCCGGTGCTGTTCATCAACACCGTGCACCTGTTTCCCCATCCGAACGACGGAACGGGGAAAGAGGCAGGATCTGTCGGACTGGCCTACGGCGTGGGGTGGGGCCTTCTGACCCACACGCGCTTTGGCCCTGCCTTCTTCAAGGAGGGCCACGGCGACGGCGCCCAAGACTACATGATCTGCTTCGAACGCCAGAAATCGTGCATGATTCTGCTGACCAACAGCGACAACGGCGAACTGGCGTTCCGGCCGCTGCTCGAGACCATCCTCGGCGACACGGTTACGCCGTGGGAGTGGGAGGGGTATACGCCTGCCGACATCGAGGAAAGCCGCAAGAACGGTTTTTAGATGTATGGTTTGTAAAACGGACTCGGCCGAAACGAAGCCTCTGCAAATCGTTGGCATTTTGCATGGCAGCCGCGACGTGGCAGAGATTTTTGGGTGGGCGGCTTTAGTAGCGAAGCCCTTGGCGTGCTTGAGGCTTGACGCACTCCCGTAAATATGGGACTGTCGCCGCACCAGGCAGCGGGAGCGCGACATCCGCGCCATTGCGGCAAAAAGGGACGAGGACATTGATTTTACGGACGCTCCCGTGGTCTTGGATTGGAGCGGAGCGGAAATCGGCAAGTTTTATCGGCCGGGGAAGAAACCCGTCACCATGCGTCTGGATTCCGACGTGGTCGCATGGCTCAAAACCGATGGTCGTGGTTACCAATATCCTTGAGCGAACGAGAGCCATAAAACAATAGAGCCGAAACTGCGCAGGGAGGTGCAACGCCGAGAAGCCCGAAAAGTGCCGTACCTGTCCATTTTTTCAGAAGTGAAGATAGCTGTGATTCCTCCCCAAAGGTACGCTGCGCCCACTAGCGCACCCAACACGGCACCGGCCACGTGCGCTGCCGATCTTCCCTTGTCACCCCGGATGAATCGCCCTACGGTGTCCCTTGTTATCATGACCGCATGAGGGCTAAAAAGTCCGACGGCTCATTCTCAGTGCACGATGGAGAACTTGAACACCGTCGTCTCATGGAACGTCTGGCCCGGCTTGAGCTCGGTGGTGGGAAAGTCGGGCTTGTTCGGTGAGTCGGGGAAGTGCTGGGTCTCGAGGCAGAAGGCGGAGCGGAAGCCGTACACCTTGCCGCCTTTGCCGTGAACGGTTCCGTCCAGGAAATTGCCGGTGTAGAGCTGAATTCCGGGTTGGGTGGTGAGCACCTCGAGCGCGCGCCCCGATTCGTGATCGATGGCTCGAGCAGCCAGCACCATGCCGTGAGTGCCCTCCGGACGATCCAGAACAAAGTCGTGATCGTACCCTTTAGCGAGCTTGAGCTGCTCGAAGTCCGCATTAATGCGATCGCCGATCACGGTCGACTTGCGAAAGTCGAGCGGCGTGCCTTCCACGGTGGCAATCTCGCCGGTCGGAATCAGGTGGGCGTCCACGGGCGTGTAGCGGTCGGCATTAATCATCATGGCGGTCTTGAGAATGTCGCCGCTGCCTTCGCCGGACAGATTGAAGTAGGAATGGTTGGTCAGGTTGAGCACCGTGTCTTTGTTGGTGGTGGCCGTGTAATCGATCTTGAGCTCGTTGTTGTCGGCCAGCGTGTAGACCACGTGAACGGTGAGCTTGCCGGGGTAACTCTCTTCGCCATCGGGACTGACGTAGGTCAGCTCGATCGCGGGGTGGTTGCCGCCCAGGTCTTTGAACGTCCACACCTGTTTGTCAAAGCCCCTGAGGCCGCCGTGCAGGCTGTTGGGCCCGTCGTTGACGGCGAGCTTGTATTCCTTGCCGTCGAGCGTGAAGCGCGCGTTGCCGATGCGATTCGCATAGCGGCCCACCAGCGCGCCGAAGTAGGGATTGGGGCCGATGTATCCCGCCAGATCGTCGAAACCGAGTACCACGTCACCCATCTTGCCGGTGCGATCCGGCACCACAAGCGAGACGATTCGCCCTCCGTAGTTGGTGATGCTCACCCGCATGCCGCTGCGATTGGTCAGCGTATAGAGATTCACAGCGGTTCCGTCCGGCATATCCCCGAATTTCGTCATCTTGATCCCCGCACTCGCCGCCTGCGCGCGCACCCCGAAAACGAGAGCGATGCCGAGCGCAAGGACCAGCGAGCGAAAAGTGGATTTTGATCGCATCACGTGATTCTACTCGATTGATCGTAGGGGCGCTGCTTGCCGCGACCGCTCCGGGACAATATCACCCGACGTGCGTCCGGAACCAACAGTGCCCACATGCCGGGCCCAGCAAGCGGCGCCCCCTCCCGGACAATATCACCACCACGTGCGTCTGGAACCAACAGTGCCCACATGCCGGGCGCAGCAAGCAGCGCCCCTACGACCATTGAATCACCGTGTAGGACCGCGCCGGGACCTCGAAGTGCGTGCGCCCGCCCGAGGCTGCGGCCGGCGGCGGAAATGACTGCGGCGCCACGTGATTCGGCTGCTCGAAGCTGTTGACGGCCTTCAGGTCGTCGCCGGTCAGCACCTTCGCTGCCTGCACCTTGCCCGGCGCCGCTCCTTCCCAGACAACTTCGATTTCGCGTGGCTTGCTCAAATCGCGATTCAGGACGAAAAGGCTCAGCGAGCCATCCTGCGGATTATGCGTGGCCGCGGCGTCGATGTAGGAAACGGAGCCCAGGCCTTGGGCGTCGTAAGTGGACGCTTCCACGAGCAGGTCCAGCACGTGGCCGTGGGCGTACTGGATCGCCCAGCCGTAGGGGTAGCCGATGGTCTGAAGGAAGAGCCCGGACTTGTTGGTCATGATGGGCGCGATCACGTTCACCAATTGCGCCAAGCACGCGATGCGCACGCGGCCGGCATGGCGGATCAGCGAATTGAGGATGCCGCCTACCAGCAGCGCGTCTTCGAGATTGTAGACCTCTTCGATCAGATGCGGCGCCTCGGTGCGATGACCGTTGTCGAACTGCGGTCCGCGCGCCCGGTACCAGACGTTCCATTCGTCAAAGGAGAGCCAGAGCTGCTTCTTCGAGCGCTTTTCGGCCTGCATCACGTCGCACACGGCGGCCGTCTGTTCGATTTGCCGCTCGAGACTCAGGTTCATGGCGACAAACTTCGAGCTGTCGCCACCCGTCTCGCTGTCGTTGCCGAGATAACGATGGAGAGACAGTCCGTCCACGTAGTCGTAGCATTGGTCGAGCACCTGGCGGTCCCATTCGAGGTAGGTCGGCATGCCGGGTCCGCTCGATCCGCAGGCCACGAGCTTGAGCGATGGATCGACCATGCGCATCTGCCGCGCGGCGTCCGCCGCTTTCAGGCCGTACTCGACCGCGGTCACGTGCCCGATCTGCCAGGGGCCGTCCATCTCGTTGCCCAGGCACCAGTGCTTCACGTTGTAAGGATCGGCCACGCCATTCTGGCGCCGCAGATCACTCCACTTCGTGCCTTTCTCCAGATTGCAGTACTCCACGAGCGCCGCAGCCTGCTCCGGCGTGCCGGTGCCGAGGTTCAAGCCCATCAGCGGCAGGGTGCCGACCGCCTTGCACCAGGCCATGAACTCGTCGGTGCCGAACTGGTTGGAGTTGATCGTGTTCCAGGCCTTGTCGAGCACGTGAGGACGATTCTGCTTCGGACCCACGCCGTCCAGCCAGTTGTAGCCGGAAACAAAGTTGCCGCCGGGATAGCGGATGATGGGCACGCCCAGGCGGCGGATCTCGTCCATCACGTCTTTGCGGAATCCGCTCGCGTCCGAAAGACTCGAACCCGGATCGTAAATGCCCTCATGAATCGCGCGGCCGAGCTGCTCAAGGAACGAGCCGAAAAGGTTCGGGTCGATGGTGGCGAGCTTGCGCTCGGGATCCACGTAGATCCGCGCGGTTGTGTCCGAGGATTGTGCGCGGAGCAAGCGCCCGACCGATAGGCTCGTGGCCGCCGCGCCGCCGGCGGCGGCAGCAGTCTGCAGGAATCGACGTCTCGACAACATAAGGTATGAAACTCTACCGCAATTTGCGCGGCAAGAGAACCGGCGCACCACCAAAGTCGCGTTCCGAAATAAGGCTGCGGCGTTCGACGGGCGAATACGGCCGGATCGGTTATTGGATCAGGAACTGCGCCAGCTTCCCGTCGGACGTGAAGAAGGTGCTCAGGTTCAGAGTCGTGCCGGAGGCGAACCGGATACGGAAATGGCGATAACTCATGCCTCCGCGAAGTTGAAAGCCGCTCTGCTCGAACGCCGCGGGCGCGCCGAGCGGCTTTAGACCGGCGGCGGCATCGGCCACCACCTGGGGCGTGAAATAAGCGTCGGCGTCCGGGGTGAGCAGGGCGCGGTCAATCTTTCCCTCCTGTAATTCACTGAACACCTGCTTCGCCCGCGCGAGCGCGTTCGGGGCTTCCGGGTCCTCCTGGCCTTCGAGAAGTATCGGCCCGATCTGGTTGGCGATAGTTCCTGCGGCTCGGCTTCCATCGAGGTTCGTCAATACGGCGACGGCGGCGCCCTGGTCGAGCCACACCACGTTGTCGCTCACAAATCCAGACACCGCGCCACCGTGGCTGAGCCTGGGATGACCGTCAGCATTGGAAACCCCTACGCCGAGACCGTAGTCGGTGGGGGCGCCGTTCTTCAAACGCACCGGCGTAATCATCTGATCGAGGGACGACGCCTTCAGCAGCTTGCCTTCCATCAACGACTGGTCCCACCGGGCGAGATCGCGCGAGGTCATCGCCAGTTCGCCGGCTGCGAAGAGCCACCCGCGCGCCTCGGGTGTGACCGGACGTGGCGGCGACGGCCCAAAGCGCGTGTAGCCTGCTGCGTCCGTGTCCGTGAGCGACTGCGTATCCACGTCGATGGCGCTCGTCATGCCGAGGGGCTCCAGAATGCGCGATTTGAGAAACGCGAATGCCGGCATCCCGGTGACGGTCTCGACGATCCGTCCGACGGCCACATAATTCGTGTTGCTGTACTGCCATGCCGTGCCAGGCTCGAAATCGAGCGGCTTCTTGGCCCAACGGTCGAGAATGCCGTCCGCAGTGACCGGCTGTTGCATGAAAGGCGCCACATAATCGAGCGGGTAGTAGTCCTGGTAGCCCGAAGTGTGCGAAAGCAGCTCGCGGACGGTTATATCCTGCGCGCGAGTGAGCGACGGCAGGTACTTTGACACGCGATCGTCGAGTGAGAGCTTGCCATCCTGCACGAGCAGCAAAACGCAAGCGGCCATGAACTGTTTGCTGACTGAGCCGATCGGGTAGCGCATCTCGGGGCTGGCAGGCGAGGCTGGATCGAGGCGCGAATTGCCGTACGCCTTGACGTACGCAATCTGGCCGTCCTTCACCACGGCAATCGAAGCGCTCGGCGCGCTCGTTTCTGCGAGCGCCTTTTGAACGACGCTGTCAATACGGGAGGCCGTCGAGGGCGGTAGCTGGGCCGCAAGCCGAATCGGCCCGAGCAGCGTTATTGAAATGAGAAAGATGTAGGTGATGGCGCGGCGCATGGTTCGTTTTCCTGCCTTTCGCGAACGACCCGCGATGATAGCACGGCGTGGAATCGCGCGGTGACGGCGCGGATTTGCTTCTGCCCCGGCGAGCCGCTAAGATTTGTTGGGAAGGGCTGAAGCGGTCGATTCCGGCCGAGGGCGTTTCGAAAAGGGGGCTTTCCACTGGAGTCGGTCCCAGCCAATAGCCTGTCCGGGACAATCGCCGGGCGCTTTGCCATCACCACCCGCCTGGGTGCGGGCGGGATGGGTGAGGTGTATCGCGCCCAGGACTTGCGGCTGATGCGCGCAGTCGCCATCAAGCGCCTGGCGCCGCAATTGAGCGCCGATCCCGCCTACCACACGCGCTTCCTCAAAGAGGGCCAGCGCGCTTCCGCTTTAAACAATCCGCACATCGCCGGCATTTACGACGTGCTCGAGGAAAACAGCGAGCTCTACCTCGTCATGGAGTATATCGAGGGCGCCACGCTGCGCCAGCGCCTGGCGCGGCCTCTCGGTATCCCGGAGTTCCTCGATATCGGCATTCAGTGCGCCGATGCGCTGCAGGCGGCTCACGAGAAGGGCATCGTGCACGGGGACGTGAAGCCGGAGAACATCATGCTGACGTCCGGCGGGGGCCAGGTCAAGATGCTCGACTTCGGGGTGGCCAGGCGCCTGGTCGGCCCGGACTCGGGCCCCGAAACCGTAAGCCTGGTGACGATGGTCGACACGATCTCGGGCACGCCGGCCTACATGGCGCCGGAGGCCATGCTGGCAAAGCCCGTCGACGGACGCGCCGACATCTTCAGCCTGGGCGTGGTGTTCTACGAAATGCTCGGCGGCCAGAACCCCTTCCGCACAGACACGTTCCTCGGCACTTCCGCGCGCGTTCTGCACGAGACGCCGCCGCCCATCGGCATCGCCAATCCGTCGGTACCGCCCGAACTCGAACGGCTGGTCACCCGCATGATCGCCAAGAACCCGGTTGACCGCTACCCTTCGGCTGCGGAATTGAGCGCCGAACTGCGGCAACTTGCAGCCGAGGGAATCGAGCCCTTGCGCTGGCCGCGGCTGAGGGTCTGGCGGCGCCGGTACCAGGCGTGGGCGGCGGGCGTCATCGCGCTCGCGGCGCTCGCCGTGCTGCTGCGCTTCGCGATGAATGCCGGCCTCTTCAATCACTCCCTGAAGCGGACGCCTCCGGCTCCCCCGGCCGTCCAGCAGTTGGCGGTGCTCCCCTTCGAAACCATCGGCGGAGACTCGCGATTGAACGCCTTCGCGGACGGCGTCGCCGACACGCTGACGGGCAAGCTCACTCAACTCACGGCCAGACCGTCGCTCCAGGTCTATCCGGCGAGCGAAGTGCGCGCGCACGACGTCACCACCGTAGACGAGGCGCAGAAGGAATTCGGCGTGAACCTGGTCTTGACGGGCAGTCTCGAAGCGTCCGGCCAGCTGGTGCGGGTGACGACGGTCCTGATCGATGCCAAGTCGCGGCGCCAGGTGAACTCCGCCACCATCACGGCCTCGATGGCGGACGCTTTCGCCGTCGAGGACCAAGTCGTGACGAGCTCGCTGCGCATGCTCGGCATCGAGCCGCAGGAGAAGGAGCTGGCGGCGCTCACGGAGCACGGCACGGAGCAGTCCGCCGCCTATGACGATTACCTTGAGGGCATCGGATACGCGCGGCAGTTTCAGAAGCCGGAGAACTTGCAGCTCGCCGCAGCCTCGTTCAATCGCGCCTTGAAGAAGGATCAGAAATACGGCCTGGCTTATGCAGGGCTCGGACAGGTCTACTGGCACGAATATGAGCAGACCCGCGATCGCGAGTGGGTGGACCGCAGCCGCGCCGCGTGCACCAAAGCCGCCATTCTCGGCAACGGCGGGGCCGAGGCGCACACCTGCCTGGGATTGCTCGACAACGGCACGGGGAACTACGAAGCCGCCGCCCGCGAGTTCCAGCAGGCGCTCAAGATCGAGCCTACCAGTGACCGAGGCTACGTCGGGCTCGCCCAGGCCGAAGAGCAGCTCGGAAAGATGGCTCAGGCCGAGAAGACTTTCCAGCAGGCCATCGCTCTGCGTCCCAACTACGGGCCGGCGTACAACTGGCTGGGGAATTTCTATTTCAACCGCGGCCGCTACCAGGACGCGGCGCGCATGTACCGCGCGATGGTGGACCTTAATCCGGACGCTTCTCTCGGTTACGCCAACCTCGGAGGCGCTTACCTGATGGAAGGGCGATACGCGGACTCCATCGAGCCTCTGAAAACCTCGATCGCGATTCGCCCCTCGTCCGCCGGCTACTCCAATCTGGGGACGGCCTACTACGGCCTGGGCCGGTACGCGGACGCGGCGCGCACGTACGAGGAAGCTGTTAAGAGCGACCCCCGGCACTACGATCTGTGGGGCAATCTGGGCGATGCTTACTACTGGGCGCCCGGCGAGCGGACCAAGGCCCCGGCGGCCTACCAGAAAGCGGTCACGCTCGCGCGCGAGCAGCTCGCGGTCAATCCCAAGGACCACCTGCTCTTGAGCTACGTGGCCACGTATCAGGCGATGCTCGGCGATCGCTCCGCGGCCTTGGCTTCCATCGAGGAGGCATTCCGGCCGGCGCCGACGGACCCCGAACTGATGTTCAACGCGGCGCTGGTCTACATACAAGCCGGCGACCACGCTCGGGCCCTCGACTGGCTGGCCAAGGCCGTGGCTGCCGGGTATCCCGCAGCCGGCTTGCGCGATACCCCGAACTTTAGTAGTCTGCAAACCGACGCGCGATTCCAAAAGATCCTGCAAACGCGCTGAATCCAACTGAAGGGGGACTCCTGATGAACAAACTTGTACGATTGGCGATCGGGTTCGCCGCAGCTTTCAGCCTCGCATTGTTGCTCCCCACGGCGAGTTTTGCCAACCCCCGCGTCTCTGCGAAGAGCAACTGCAGCGGAAGCGGCAATTTCAGCATTACGCTGGGCTTCAACTCGTCGACCAACCTGCCGACCGTCAGCCCGGCTTCGAACGTCACCTGCGTGGGCGGCGGAGGCACCGTCAGTTTCGACGCCTCGGGTTTGCCGTCTGGAATGACTTGGACGGCAACCTTTCCCAGCCAGAGCGTCGGCGGCTCGCTGTTCACCAGTAGCTGCACTTTCGGCACCAGCGCAAATTCCACATGCACGGTGGCGTCAGGCCCTTCGTCAGGTGATTACTTCTACAGCGTCAGCGTGACCAACGCGAACGGAACTTACACGCTGGACCCGAAGGTGATCATATCGGGCATTGGACAGCCGAAACCCAAGCACCACAAGAATCCCGCCAGCCCCGCAACTGCGGCGCCGCCGCCGCAACAGTAGCACGCGGCCGTGCCGGGTCGTCGTCGCTAACCCGGGCGAGGGTAGGCTGCGGCCGCTGGAATCGGGTTAGTTTAAGGTCACCGAGACTGACGCGCTGTGGCTCAGGCTACCGCTAGTAGCCTGCACGGTGACGTCCGCCGTGACGGGCTGAGGCGCCGTACTGGTCGTGGTGGGTGTTGTCGGGCTCGTGCTGCCGCCGCCACCGCAACTGATCGCGGCGGCGAGCAGGCACCCGAGCGCGAGTGCCATCCCCAGGCGAGTCTGAACCGGCCCGCGAGAAGCGAGTACCGGCCGCGGACCCCGCGAACGAAGCACGATGACGCCGAAGCCCAGCCCCGAAAGCAGTAGCGCAAGCGTCGTCCAGGGCCCGGGATCATGAAATCGGCCGGGAACCTGCAGGCTCGCGCCCGGCGCGGCCGTGATCGTCAGGGTGGCAGCGCCGGTTCCGGTGACCGTTGAGGGCGAAGCGGCGGCGGTGACGCCCGCGAGCGTTGCGGGCACGCCCAAGGTAAAATTCACCGCGCCGCTGAAACCGTTCAGACCCGTGATCGTGACTGTTGCCGTGGCGGTGGCCCCAGAATTCACCGTGACGCTCGCGGGGCTGATCGAGATCTGAAAGTCCGGCGGCGGAGGCGCGGACGACCAGTCCGCGGCCAGATTATACGCGTCGATAGAGCCTAGCCCGCTTGCCAGGTCGTACCCCGGGCCCGCACTGTAACCCATCTCGCCGCTGCCCGGGCAATCAAGCGAACCGGGCTCGCAAGGCACCATGTTGTTGCCCGTGGTCACGTCGTGAAACGCGTCGCTCGATTTGGCGGCCACCGCGTAAAGGGTGGGATTCACGTTCCCCTGCGCTCCTTTCTGCCGCTGATCGATCAAGGCCACGACGGCCGCAAAGCTGGGCGCGCCGGCCGAAGTGCCGCCCACGACCTGCAGGGTATTGTCGGCGGCACGGAAACCGTTTACACAACTCCCGCTGGTGCAGATCAGGTAGGGATCGTGGCCCGCGGAGGCGTTAAAGGAGACGTCCGGAACGTCGCGCTTGCCGTCGGCCGGGACTCCGGCTCCGGTCTGCCAACTGGGCTTGCTGAAGAGCGTGCTGGCGCCCCCGCCGCCGGCCGCCAGCGACCCATCGTTGGCGGTCTCGTTCCAGGCGGTTTCCGGAATGTACCTGAGCGCCGACCCCATGTAGGCGTTGTTGGTGCTGCTCCAGTACGTCTCGGAGCCCTCATTGAACTCGGTGCCTCCAACGCCGGTGAAGTAGGGGATGGCGGCGGGAATGTCGACCGCCAGACCGTGGGTGGCGATGGTCGGCGGAGACGTCGGGGTGCCCTGGTCACAATCCGCGGCGCCGTCGTCTCCGGAAGCGGAGACCATGGTCATGCCCTGCGCGTTGGCTTGCTTGGCAGAATTCGCGAGTGAGTCGGCGAACGCAGCGCCTGCGTCCGCCTCACAGTCGCCGTAGCTCACCGTCAGCACCGGCGCCAGATCTTCGTCAATCGCGTACTGCAACCCGCTGAACGCGTTGTCCGAGTTGACATAGAGGATCGAGGCGTCCGGAGCCAAACCGCCCGACCACTCCAGGTCAAGGTCCGCCTCCACCAGATTGCCCGCCACCGTTCCCGGGTCAGGAGAGCCAGGCATCAGCAGGACGGCCGGATTGTTGGCGCCGAGCCCCGCAGCCGCGCGAAAGGCCTGGATATCGCTCAACTGAAAGTCGGTCTGGCCAATGACCACAATCTTTTCGCCGCTGCCCTCGATGCCGCTATTGTAAAGGCCTTGCAACCCGTAGATGGTGGCGAAATCATCGGGCGCGAGAAAGTGATCTCCGGAGATGCTCGAAGTGAACTCCGGCCGCGCCGCAACCGTACGGAGCCCGCGAGCCGCGCGCGGATTGGGGCGGAAATCATCGAGGGAGCGCAGGGCCAGCACCACGTCTGCCAGGGCGGACGGCACGAAGGGGTCCGTGGCATTGGCGTAGTGGGTCTCGCCGTTCACAGCGTAGCGATGGATTTCGGTGTGAAAGGCCGCGGTAATCTCGTCCGCGGTGCCGGAGAACGACACCCAGGTGCGGCTGCGCGCGGTCAGGTTGATCGAGAATCCCTGACCCTTGAGCCAGGAAACAACGCGGTCCAGATCGCCCTCGGTCAGCCCGAAGCGGCCGGCGAACTGCTCCGGCGTCAGCCAGCGATGGTAATTCGGCGAAGAGCGATCCAACTGCTCCCCGAGCAGTTGGTCGAGCGCAGCCTGCTGAGCGGGCGCAGGCTTGAACGCCATGATCACGTTTTCAAGCTTGAATGAGCCTTCCACCGGACCCTGGTCGTACCGCGGTTGTGCCTTCCCGCGGACGTTGCCCGGAATGGCGGCGATCGAATTGTTGTCGATCTCCCCGACCCGATCCTGGACCGCAGTGGCGGCAAAACGGGGTCCGGTTGTGAGCGTTGCGAATCCTAACAACAGGAGTCCCAGGATGAGCGCATGTCGCACGAAAGCAAGCGGCCTGAGTCGCATGTCAGTTTCCTCCGGCTACTAAGGGGCCGTCCGGTATCATACCGCTTTGAGTGCCTGGGGGTATCCCAAGGCGTCGCGGAGGCGAGTGTGGTCGGAGGCCTGCGCGCCCGGGCGATGGCGCATACATACAACGCAATGTATGCGCCACCCCGGAAGCCAAGCTAAAAGTGGAAGCCGAGCTCGGCGGTCATCGTTCGCGGCGTCACGTAATGTGTTCCGCTGAAGGTGGAAAAGAAATTATAGACTGCGGTCTTGTCTGCCACATTGATCATGGTGAGCCGCAGACTCCACTTGTAATGATCGCTATGGAAGAGGTTATCGTCGCCGACCGCGAGGTCAAACAGGCTCCGCGGCTGGATCCGCTGTGGATTGTGGTCGTCGTTTTCCGTGTTCGGCGCCGGTATTTTCACCAGGGCGGACTCGAGCCCGGACGCAGGGCAGGCAAAAGGCAAGGGTTTGAGCGGAGTCGCGGCCACTCCGTTACAGACGAGTCCGGCCTCGAATTCCTGGTCGGCGGTAAGAGGCAATCCATTGACGTTGTTTGCCATGGCGATGTACCCGGCCGGAACCATGGCCGATCCCATGCTCCCGGGATCCAGGCTGGACGTCGAAAACGAGCAGGTCGCAGTTTGCGCCTCACAAGGCACCGCGCCACTCACGAGTCCGCTGTCATAGCGCCAGTTGAACCCGAGCCACGGTCCACGCTTAAACGGTTGGTATTGTGCGTGGGTGGTCTCCCCGAAATGCTCGTCGTGGTCGATGCGAAATACGCCCGGAGGCGCGGGCGGCGCGATTCCGCTGACGGTAGGGGGAAAGAAGCGCGCCTCCACGCTCGACATCACCACAAACGCCGTCAACCCGTGAAAGTCCGGAACACTTCCGCGGATGGCATAACCCGGTATCTTGGAATGGCTCCACTCGATGGGAAGTGTGATGGGACTGGTGCCAAACACGTTAAAGTCGTAGCCATTGTGCGTGTATTTCCAGATGTACTCGCCGCTCAGCACAAAATACTTGCTGAAAGCCTGCTCCAGACCGGCGTGGAATTCGTTCCGGAAGCCTGGGGTCAAGGGTGAGGTAGTGCAGGCGAACCCTTGGGCGAGGGTCATGATTGCGTTGACCACGGGGTCTGCGCATCCGGTGCCTGAAAGCACCAGGTTTTCGTTGAACGGGCTCTCCAGCGTGCGGGCATAGGAAACCCGCAGCACGGTGTTTGTCTGCTTGATGTTGTAGGCGCCGCCCAGGCGAGGCTCGAGCTGGCGGCCAACAGCGTCAAGACCGTTATACTCATCCCCGCGAACTCCAAAATCGAAAGTCCAGGGGCCTTTCTTGACGATATCTTGCACCCAGAACGCCTCTTCCCGGATGTCCGCATGGCCGCGGTAGTCATAGGGCTGCCCCCCCGTGGTCAGGTCGTACGGTACCAGGGTCGCGCATGCTACGCTCGTGCAGCCTTTGAGCAGCCCGGGGTTCACAATTCCAAAATCGTCGTTCTCGGTAAGGAACGTGTGTTCGAATGATGCCCCGACTTCGATGCTGTTAATTCCCTTGACATACGCCCAGCTAACACGCGCGCCCGCGTTGGTCAGGAACCGGAGCTGCGAGACGGTTTCGTCCTGCAACGGCCCGTAGTCCGCGAAAGGATCGTCGCTCGGGTAGTAGTTATATTGATCGTGCCGCACCCAGGCGCCGGCCGTAAGAACGGAGTTGGAGCTCAACAGCCGGGTCCATGTCGGCGCAATGTTAAAAGTCCGGATCTGCGAGCGCTGATCGGCCGGTCCCAAAGGATCGCCGGTGAGCGGGTTGAGCTGGACAGAACCAGGTGCGTATGGGGCGCCGTTACAATCCGTAGAAAGCACCGTACATGTTTGAAGTTGCTGGTCCCAGGTATTCGGTGTTTGAAACCAGGACCGCGTGAATTCCAGGTTGAGCTGGATTGTGTCCTTGTCGGACAGCCTGAAATCCGCGCGGTCGAAAATGTTTTCCTGATTGCCTTTGGCGTGCATCACGTTCTCTTCCGGTGGATCCAGGAATCGGGAGGTGTCCAGGCCATTGGCGGAAATGAAATTGCCCCACGAACTTCCGCCATAGCCAAAGTCGAACCCTTCGTTTTCCGTCCCAAAGGTGCCATAAGAGGCGGTCACGTCGCCGTGCGGCTGCGTCTCTCCGAGACCGGAGCGCGTCGTTACCTTGGCAACAACGCTCGTCTTGCCTCCGTATTCGGCCGGCGGAGCGCCCTCGATGACCTCGAGGGACTCAATGGAGCCCACAGGAATCTGATTAGAGAAAACCTTGCTCTGCTGGTCGGTGATGGGCTGGCCGTCCACGGAAAACGAGTTTTCCGCGTGGTCACCGAGTCCGTGGAACAGGCCGTTTGAGTCCGCTACTACTCCCGGAGATGCCAGCGTGATGAGAGAGCTCAGCGACGACGATTGACTCTCGAGCGGCAGCTTATCGAACAACCCGCGGTCGACATCGGTATGCTCGGTAGGTGTCAGCTCGAGGAGGTCCTGGGATTCGCCCGTAACCGTCACCGTCGTGGCTGAGGTGCCGATTTTCAGAGTTACGTTTACCGCGACCGGCACCGGGGAGCGCACATCCACATCCTGGGCCGTCGCCTGAAACCGGGGCGCCGTGACCGAGAGGTGGTAGGGATTGAAAGGGAGGTTGTCGAATCCGAAGTTGCCTTGGGAATCGGTCGACGCGCTGCGGGTGTAGCCGCTGACCGGATTTTGAATCTCAACCGTGGCGCCAACGATGGCGGCGCCGGAAGGGTCGAGCACTTGTCCCCGTACGGTTCCGGAGTTGGAAGTCTGGGCAGCGAGGGGCGGCGCAAGAGCTAACCCGAGCGACAGCGTAAGGAGCAAGAATGTGGTCGCTCCTACAGCCCGGCCTACAGCCCGGACGAGCAGAGGTCGCCGGAGCCGTCCAAGGAGGGCTGCTTCGAGCTGGCCTGACGATCTGGCAAACCTGAATGAGTGCATGGAGGTCTCCTTATGAAGCAAGATTGCTGCGCCGCGTCGAGCGGCGTTGACGTAAGGTGTGCGGCCCGGAGTGCCGGAAGCGGCGGGGTTCCCCAAGGTGGTACTCAACTCTTGGGATCGCTCCGATGCAACCGGCCGTACGCACAGGCCAGTCGGTCAGCAGTTTGCCAAAAAGGAGAGAGGAGGATCACGCCCGGCGAGACGAACTTGGCGATGAGTGATGGGCTTGGCGGCGGCAACCGTCGCCAGTCTGTTTGCGGAAATGCTGTGGAAAAGGGGTGCCACAGCCGAAGGTTGGACCGAAGTGCTGTGGCGAACGATCTGGCAGAAGACGCACGAACGCGAATCGTCCGCGGGAGCTCCCGGGTGGCTTGGGATGGCTTGAAGCGCTGGGCGGCACTGACCGGCCCCGGTAACCTCTGGGTGATAGTGGAATCCCGCCAGCCACAAGAGCTCAAATTGCGCACAAAGGGCCGCAAACGTCAGCAGCCGGAACAGCACAGGCCAGCGATTTCTGCTACGCTGCGTCGATGAGGCGCGAGTTCGAAAGCGAGCTTTCCCCATGAGCGTTCAGACGTTTGATGCGTCCGTTGCGGCCGGAGGTGGCCCGTAGGTGGGCCCACACTCCCCGGTACTATCTTTAACACGTTATTAAAGGAACTTTCCACAGGATGTTATCGGTTGTAACGTGATGCCCGCCTTCTCGATATTTTTCCACACATTGTTAAGATTGCGTTTCGCCGCTTGGGCAGCGGGTCTGCGCGAGCCACGTCAACGCGATGCGCTAAAAATGCGGCTGAGAGCCTGTCAAGCGGATTCTTTTTCTCCAACGCTTGTGAGCGTCGGGGTTTCCCTCAACAGGTGGGCAGACGGCGGACGATTTGTGCTATGTTAACCCCCGCTCGCGAAGCTAACACGCAGGGTCGGGAGCAGTTTTTTCGGTCGTACGCTAGCAAGTGGCAGCCCGTTCGCAACGACACGGCGCCGCGCACAATCCCGAGGGGCGCCGCCGTGAGAGGATTGGTGTCTCTACGGGACAACACGGACCGAGCAGGGTTTCCCACCGTGAGGATGAAGCTATGAACGCCTGGCAGGAAGTCCTGAACGAGATCAAGGACCGGGTCAATCCGCAGAGCTTTCAAACATGGCTCCGGCCCACGCGTCTTATCCGCACATCGGGGTCGACGATTTTCGTGCAAGTGCCCAATCGCGAGTTTCAGGACTGGATTGAGGACAACTTCGGCAACCTCTTGCGGGAAGTCCTCGAACGCATGAATCCGCCTATCAAGGAAGTGAATTACGTGTTTCCGGAGGCGGGTTTCGGCTCGCAGACGCGCACCCCGGCGGTGCAGGGGAAGCTCGATTTTGACTCCGTCGTGAATCGGCTGAACCCCCGCTACACGTTTGACACCTTCGTGGTGGGATCCTGCAACCAATTCGCCCACGCGGCGGCGCGCGCCGTCGCCCAGGCGCCCTCCAAGGCTTACAACCCGCTGTTCCTGTACGGCGGAGTGGGACTCGGGAAGACCCACCTCATGCAGGCCATCGGCCACCATCTCGCGCAGCAATCCAAGGACCTTCGTCTGGCCTATGTTTCCTGCGAACAGTTCACCAACGAGGTCGTGAACTCGCTGCGCTACGACCGCATGGTCTCCTTCCGCGACAAGTACCGCAGCGTGGACGTGCTGCTGATGGACGACATCGAGTTCCTGAGCGGCAAGGAACGCACCCAGGAGGAGTTCTTTCACACCTTCAACTCGCTTTACGAGACCGAGAAGCAGGTGGTGATCTCGAGCGACTGCCCGGCGAGGGAGATTACGGGTGTGGAGGAGCGGCTGCGCTCACGCTTCGCCTGGGGGCTTACGGCGGACCTTCAGGCGCCCGATCTCGAGACCAAGCTCGCCATCCTGGCGCGGAAGGCCGAGATGCACAGCGTTACGTTGGCTCCGGTGGTGGCGGAGTTCGTCGCTTCCAAGATCAAGGCCAACGTACGCGATCTCGAGGGCGCCCTGACCCGCTTGATCGCTTACTCCTCGCTGACGGGCGCCAAGATCGACCTGGCCATGGCGCACCAGGTGCTGCGGCACATTGTTCCGCTCGACGACCGCCGCGTCACGCTGGAGTACATCCAGCGCATGGTGTGCCAGGAATACTCGCTGACCGTGGTCCAGTTGAAATCCAAGAACAACAGCCCCGCCATCGCGCGTCCCCGCCAGGTCGCCATGTATCTGGCCAAGCAACTGACGACCGCGTCCCTGCCCCAGATCGGCAGAGAATTCGGCGGCAAACATCACACCACCGTGCTACACTCCATTCGCAAGATTGAGCGGGAACGGGAAATGAATCGCGATTTAGACAAGGCTATCAACAGGCTGACTGATGGCCTGAAATCAGCTTAGGCCGTTTTTGCAGAGCCTGTTGATTTGAAATCCTGTGAGCGATTCATCCCCCGGTTCCGTCACGCGGTTTATCCACGGCAGCGGGGGGTCTGCGCTCACAGGTTGACCTTCACTGTCGCCAGCAAAGAACCGCTGGTCGACAAGTTTTCCAGAAATCCACACGCCCTACTACTAAAAATAGGGTATATAGAGAGTATCTATATGGAGTTTTCAGCAAAGAAGTCCGACCTCCTCAAAGAAATCGATCTGGCGCAGGGCGTGGTGGAGAAAAAGGCCACCATTCCGATTCTTTCCAATTTCCTGCTCGAGGCGAAAGACGGCCGTGTCCACTTGAGCGCCACCGACCTCGAACTGGGCCTGCTGACGTCTTGCGCCGCCAAGGTGAAGAAAGAAGGCTCGGGCACGGTCCCGGCGCGGCGTCTGGTGGATATCGTGCGGTCGCTTCCGGAGGCGGACATTAAGCTCAAGGTGCTCGAAAATCACTGGGTGCAGCTTACGTGCGAGCGCTCGTCGTTCAAGCTCGTCGGGATGGCGCGCGACAACTTTCCCGCCCTGCCGGCAGTACCCGGAACGCTGGCCAAGGTTCCTGGAGGGGCCCTCGCGACCCTGATCAAGCGGACGAGTTTTGCGGTTTCGAGCGAGGAATCACGCTACACCTTGAACGGAGCCATGCTGATGCTGAAGCCGGATAGCGCCGCCATGGTCGCCACCGACGGGCACCGGCTAGCCATGGTGGAACAGGACGTGACCGTCGACGAAGTAAACAACGATCTGCGCATCCTGGTGCCGCGCAAGGCGATGGGCGAACTCGAAAAACTCCTGGCGCAGGCCGGGGACGACGCCAAAGTCGAGGTTTCGAAGGACGACAGCCACTTATTCTTCACCGTTGGAGACCGCGTCCTGATCTCGCGGTTGCTGACCGGCCAATTCCCGAATTACGAAGCGGTGCTGCCCAAGGAAACGCCGCGTATCGCCGAACTCGACAAGGACGCCTTTACAGCCGCCGTACGCCGCGTCGCCCTGCTTTCCGATGAGCGCTCGCACGCCATCCGGCTGCAGCTCGACAAGGGGCAACTGCAGCTATTTTCGACCAGCGGGGAATACGGCGAGGCCCAGGAAGCGATCGACGCCGAGTACGACGGCGAGGCTATGGAAATAGGCTTCAATCACCAGTACATCCTCGACTTTTTGGGCGTGCTCGCTGACGGCGGCAAAGTCCGGCTGGAACTGCAGGACGAGCAAAGCGCCGGCCAACTGCGCCCGGTCGGCGAAGAATCCCACCGTTACCGCTACGTCGTCATGCCCATGCGCATTTGAGCCCACGGGCCATACCAGGAAAGCCGCTCCAAGCGACTCCTCGGGGTTTGCGTGTCATTCTGAGCGAAGCGAAGAATCTCGCTCTGACTTCTGCACTGCGCGAGGGTTTGAGCTAGCCTTAAGCTTTGCCCAGTCGACTCTCAATTGCCGGTCGGCGTCGTGAAGTTCATTTAAGTGGCAAAGCGAGATCCACCACAGAGGGCACGGAGACCACGGAAGGCAGGGAGAACCGAGAGCCGCGACTCTCAGTGGTCTCAGTGACCTCTGTGGTGAATCCGCTCTTTTAGTGTAGGCTAGATACCGGGCCTCGACGCACCCTTGACAGCCGGCCCGTCCCGTGCTAGGCTTTTTGCCTCCTGAAAAGGGATTTTATAGGCCATGACTCTGCGCCCTACTCGTCGATTTGTGATTGCCGGTCTGACCGCGCCAATGGCCACAAATGGACGCCGGACGCGTCCCCGGGCCTATCGTGGTCCGGCTGTATTACCGTGCGGGGCGCGCGGGGAGCGACGAGTGAAACGTTGCATACGAATCAAGCTGGAATGTTGCTTCGAATCAGCGAGATGCACAGAATCGTTTTTCAGGGCTCCGCAGCCGGGTCCGAAGCCGATTCCCGGAGTAGAACTGCTTGCCTGACGACATCTCCATAGGAACCATTGACGCCGCGGCTCCGCCTTCGCCGACCAGCGCCGGACGCCTGGCAGGCGCGGCGGGCATTGTCACGGCCAGCGTGATCCTTAGCCGGCTGCTCGGCTTCCTCCGCGAATGGACGGTGGCGCATCAGGTCGGGTCCAATGCCACCACGGACGCGTATTACGCCGCCTTCACCCTGCCGGATTTCCTCAATTACCTGCTGGCCGGGGCGTCGCTCAGCGTCATCTTCATCCCGGTTTTCACAAAGTACATAACCGCGGGCGAAGAGGACGAGGGCTGGCGCGTCTTCTCAACCGTGGTTACCTTCATGACGTTGCTGTTGGTCGCCGCCGTGGCCGCCGGCGAGATCTTCACGCCGCAATTGATCAACCTCACCACGCCCGGCTTCCCGCCGGCCGCCAAGGCCCACGTGATCTTCTACACGCGGCTGATGCTGCCGGCCCAGATCTGCTTTGTGCTGGGCAGCGTGCTGCAGGCGGTGCAGTACGCCAAGCACCAGTTCCTGGTGCCGTCGCTCGCGCTGGTGATCTACAACTCGTTCATCGTGATCGGCGGCTGGACGCTGGCGCGTCACGTGGGGATGACCGGATTTGCTCTCGGTGTGCTCGTCGGCGCCATTCTGGGCAACCTGCTGCTGCAGATTTACGGCGCCCGCCGGGCCGGCGCCCGCTTCCGCCCCGCGCTCAACCTGAGGCATCCCGGCTTCAAGCTTTTTCTCAAGCTGGCCGTGCCGATCATGCTGGCGCTCTCCCTGACGTTTACCGACAACTGGATCATCCGCTGGTTCGGTTCCTACCTCCAGGCTGCTTCGATCACCTGGCTGCAGTACGCCAAGATCCTGATGCAGGTGCCGCTCACTTCGCTCGGGCAGGCGGTGGGCGTGGTCTCGTTCCCGATCCTCTCGCGGCTGTACTCGGAAGGCAAGCTCGACGAGCTCGATCGGACGCTGAGCGCGGCGCTCAAAGGGATGCTGGCCATGATGGTGCCGGTCTCGGCGCTGCTCGTGGCTCAGGGCGAGCCCTTCGTCTATCTGGTGTTTTCGCACACCAGGCTGCGCGGGCCGGACTTCCACGCCACCGGACTTGCCCTGGCCCTGTTCGCGCTCGGCATGTTCGCCTGGGCCGCACAGTATCTTCTTTCGCGGGGCTTCTTTGCCATCCACAACAGCTGGACTCCGGCCGTGGTGGGCACGGCGGTGACCCTGGCCAGCCTCCCGGTCTACCGTTACCTCGTTCATCGCCACGGATACTGGGGCCTGGCGCTCGCCAGCTCGATCGGGATCACGGCTTTCATGCTGGTGCTGTTCGTGCTGCTGAACTGGGTGATGAAGAGCCGCACCGTGCGCAGCAACATCGTCTTTTTCCTGAAGATCACGGCCGCTTCGGCCACAGCAGGCTACGCTACCTACCTAGCCGATCAACGCCTGGAGCGGCGCCTCCCATGGCACTCGATGACGGGCGCTTTCGTCCTGCTCGCGATCGGCAGCTCGCTCGGGCTTGCCATCACCGTGGCGCTCGCCAAACTCCTCCGCATCGAGGAATTCAACGCTCACCTAAACAAGCTTAGCCAGATGATCCAGCGCCGCCTCGGCCGGAGACGCAGTCTTGCGGCCCGTGCCTCTCGTTAGTTGTGGGATTTGGATCTTGGGCGGGTGACTGCTGCGCCGGGACGCTGATCCCAAGTGGGGTCCAGCGTCCGCGGTGCTCATCGTCAATCGTGGTTTTAGGGCAGCACTGGCGTTGCTTAAGGCAGGGCCGTTTAAGGCAGCACCGGCCCCCGGGGGTTCTCCGGTCTGACCTGCAAAGGCTGCCATCTGCTCGGCAAAGGCTGCGGTCCGCCGGCGACCGGGGAGAATGGGTTTTGCGCCCGGTGCTCCCAATGCAACGGCAGACCCGGAATATTGAGATTCTGGAGCTGCAGTAGGCCGATGCCCGGCCCCTGGAAGGACTGGGTGCCGGTGCCAAAAGGATCCGTTTCGAGAGAGAGCACGGTGTTGTTGCTGTTCACGCCCGCGTAGAAGATCTCGTTCAAGGTATACGTGCCGGCTGTCGTCGTTAAGGTGATGGTCTCCACGTAACGGCCATTCGAGCCGCTCACGAAGGAGCCGCTGAGCGGCGTGGCGGAGTACGGTCCGAAGGTCTGGTTGACGTTGGCCTGGTTGATGTACATTCCGGTGCTCATGCCGCAGGAAGTCCCGCCGCTGCAGATCGAACTGCTGCTGACCGTCACTTGACCCACCATATCCTGCTCGATGGCGTCGTCGCCATTACTGGGTTCGGTAACAACGGAGTCGAAAGCCCCGGCGTAGGTCCCGGTGAACGACGGGCTCGAGGCTTGCGGATAAGCCGTCCCGGAGGTGACGGTGAGCTTGTCCTCTTTGCTCGTATCGATCTGAAGCATCAGCACGCCGCCGTTCAGCGGACCGGTCGCGGCCGTCGGGTAAATGGCAAAGCTCGAGAACGTGTCGGACCCGGCACAGGTATTCGTGCCAAAGGTGAGCGTTCCACGACCGTTGGAGTTGACGCTGAACGTGCTCGTGCCCGTGGGCGAGCAGCCGGTGACGGCCTTTCCACTGTTGTTGACGTCAAGAGTCACGCCGCTGAGGTTGCCGCTCGAGCCCCCGGGGCTGCCGAAGATGCCGCCGGCGGCCACCGGCGGAGGGCCCGTCTGCAAGTCGACGTATTCGCCTCCCTCGAGGGTGAAGACGTAGTTGCCGCTGCCCAATTGGGCCGGGCTAGCGGCGGAATACATGGCCCCGAGACCGAGCACCGACGGCGTCGCGAAGTCGTAGCCGTCAATGTCGAGGATCTTGATGTAGTTCTGATTCACGACGTAATAGACGAGATTGTAGGTGGTTCCCGCAAGGGTAATGGTAGCGCTGCTTCGCCCGCAGGGGTCGGTGTCTCCCGACCCGCCTGAGCCGCAGTGGCCGGGCTGCGCTTCGGTGGACGTGTCGTTGTACCCGCCGGAGAGAGACTGGTCAGCCTCCACGCCCCCGTCGTCGTTCGCATCGCCGACGCCGGACCAGGAGAAGCCGGTGGGATTTGCCGTAAGCGCGCCGCCGAGTCCGAAGGGCGCGAGCGAGGAGGTAATGGAATTGTCAACCCCGAAGAGCGTGAAGGCATAAGGCCCGGTGATGCCGCTCAGCGGAAAGCCGCTCGAGGTCAAACCGCTCTGCAGGTCGAGGCTGCCGTCTGACGTGGCGCTGCCGTCGTATTGGATCACCAGGGCGCGCGATGAGTCCACCACCACAAACTGCAGCGTCTGCACACAATCGCCGTCCTGCTGCGGGATGCCGAGGCAGAGGATGCTGCTCGTGTTCAGGGTGAGCGTGCCGGTTCCGTCGGGATTGATCGTGTATGAGGACCCGGTGCTCAGAACCTGGGCGTTCGTCTCTCCGGACAGGGGAGGTAGTTCCGCGGCCACGTAGTAATCCTCCTCGCCGGATTCCACGCCCCCGAGGCCGTTCAGGTTCACGCTGCCGACCACCGCGTAGTAACCCGACTGGCCGGTTCCGCTTAGCGTTCCGTTTGCGACGTTGGCCTGCTGCGTACCACTGAACGAAAGGGCATACTGGCCCTTGAGCAGCGCCACGAGCCCAGGCGATTGAACCATCACGCTGGCCGTAACGGACACGTTGGGATCGTCCACCGACGTGGCCGTCAGGGTCACCGTGCCGGTGGAGCCGGGCGCCGTGTAGGTGACCTGATCGAGGTCTGACACCGTGAGGGTCTGCTGCGCGGTGCCGCCCGGAGCCGTGAAGGTGCCGCAACTGCCCGCGGGCGTGCACGAGTACGTCACCAGCGGGTTGCTGTCATTGGCGCCGGAGATCGTGGCTTGAATGACTGCCGCGGTGTTGGTGTAGATCGTCGGCGGCGGCGTCAGGGACCAGCTGGCGGTGATGTCACCGAGACTACCGGTAATGGTTGTGGTCTCCGTGGTGCAAGGATCAGGCGTGGCCGTGCACCCTCCGGAGACGTCGGCGGGTGCGGCACTGATGGTCACGATGCCCTGGGGTACACCGTCCACGTAGGTCGGACCGGGTATGGAACTCGGCGCCGTGTAGAATCCAGTTGCCCCGCTGCCGGTGGTAGCGGGAATAGAGCCGCAGGTGACTCCTCCGCAGGTGAGCGACCAGTTGACCATGGGAGTGCTGCTCAGGTCATTGATCACCACCGCGCTCACCGGACCCGAGGAGCCCGTCAGGAGTTGGGCGGGCCATTCGGTGATCACCGCGAGTTCGCCCCCGGTGCTGCTGTAGGCCACCACCTGCACGCTGATGAAGGACATTGGATTGTTCGCCGAGGTCGCGGTGATCGTGATCAGAAGGTACGTGGCAGATCCGGGAAGCGTCGCCGGTGCTGTGTAAGTGGCAGGCGCGCCGCTGCTGGTGTTGGCGGTGATCGATCCGCAAGCTGTTCCGCTCGGCGAGCAGCTGAGAGTCCAGTTCACGCCCGAGTTCGTTAGGTCGTTGGTGACGAAGGCCGTAGCCGTGGTTGTCGCGCTCAATTGTACGCTGGGCGCCGGCGGGCTGGTGATCACCACTTCCGGCGGGATCTGGAACCCCGATTGGCCCTGCAGCGAGCCGGTGGTCTCGCCGTTGGCGTCGGTTTCGATGAAGAGAGCGTTGGTGCTGCTGACGACGTAGAAGTTCTCGGTGATCGATCCGGTCGGCGTGGTGCCGAACGAACCGGTGCAGCGCCCACCCGCGCACGTCGTGAAGCCGCCGGAGAGCGGGCTGTTGGCGAAGGGAGAACCGGGTTGACCCAACTGGTTGACATCGGCGGCGCCGGCCAGCAGCGACGTGCCATTCGAATAGACCTGGCTCAGCCCCGTTTCGGGGAACTTGATGCCGGTGTTGGCGGCGCCATAGAAATCGGTCGCATAGTCACCGGCCCCGATGGCATTAGCTCCGGAAGATTGAGCGAAGGCCGCGCCGGCTGTGACGGGCAGGGCGGTCCCGTCGGTCTCCAGCATCAGCACGCCGTGGCTTGCGGTCAGGTACCCGTTGAACTTGTCGATGCCGGCGCTGAGCGTGCCGAAGTTCAAGCTGAAGCGGCCGCTTGCCGGAGTGGTGTATGTGCCGGTCGGCGTCAGGCCCTGGCTGACAACGCCGGCGTTGTTCACGTCGATGTTCTCGCCGCTGACCGCGTTTCCACCCAAGGTGAAGACGCCGCCCGCCGCAAGCGCGCCGATCGGCGTCGTCGGCCCGGCGCCGGAGACGGTAAAGGCATAGGGCCCGGTCGCCAGGCTCGTGCCCTGGGTAAAGATCGAGCCCGTGGTAACGCCGCAAGTGTCGTTCTGCAGGAAGCGCAGCGTGGTACCGTCCACAATATAGAACACGAACGTAGCCGCGGGCGGAGCTGTGCTGCAGTCGGCCGGATCAGACCCTAGAGTCGCCGTGCCGCGGCCGAAGGAATCGAGCGCGCTGAAGGAGCCCGCGGTCGTGCTGGTTGAGACGGTTCCGCCGTCATTCAGGTCCTCGGTAACACCGCTGAAATCGCCCTTGCCGTCAGCCGCCAGTACTCCGCCCAGACCCAAGGCCGCTCCAGCGTTCGTTCCGGAGCTGACGTCAACGCCGGAGAACAGGAAGGAGTAGGCGCCCGTTATGGAGCCCTGCGAGAGCGAGGAGCCTTGCTGGTCGAGGCTGCCTGCAGCACCGGCAAAGTCGTCAAACTCAGTGATCAAGGCGTGCTGGTTGCTGATCACGCTAAGGGTCAGGGTCTGCACCCCGAGGTCGCCGATGTCCGTGTCGGTGGTGTTGAGGGTCATGGTGCCGCGGCCGTCGGGCCCGATCGAGTAGCTGCCTCCGGTGATCCCGATCGGTCCCATCGACTGCACGTTGCTCACGTCCTCGTAGTCTTCTTCGCCGGCGTTGCCCGTGCCACCGGGTGGCGGGTTGATGCCTCCGGTACCGTTCAGGTAAACGCTGCCCACCACCCCGTAGAAGCTGTTGTTGTTGGCGCTGTCGTCGCCGGTGAGATAGAACGTAAACCAGCCGGTGCCCAGCAACCCGGGCGAGCCCGCGCTGACAATGGTCAGACTTCCCTGAGCGGCAACGGACGGGTCATCAACGAGGCTAGCCGTGAAGGTTACGGTGACTGAGTTTCCGGTTGCGATGGCGCTCGGCGCCGTGTAAACCGTCGTGCCGGTGTCGGTGGTTTGGGTGGGGTTGAACGAGCCACAACCGTCGCTTCCGTTCGAGCAATTCGCAACCCAGTTCACGCCGCTGGTGTCGTTCATGACCGTGGCGCTGTAGGACCACTGCGAGCTGGTTTGCAACTGACCGTTCGCCGGGCCGGCTGAAATGGTAATCGTCGGCGGTGGAGGCGGCACCGTGGTGATGGTTGTCGTCCCCTGAACCGTCGTACTTGGGCTGGCGACCGCCGCCGCCGTTATCGTGACGGTGTTGCCGGTCGGCACCGAGGTTGGGGCCGTGTAAGTAATCGGGCTCCCGCTTGCCGTGTGCGCGGGCGCCGAAGGCGTGAAGGAACCGCAGTCTGTGCCTCCGCAGCTCACGCTCCAGTTTACGCCGGCGTTGGAGGGATCGTTCGATACCGTGGCTGTAATCTGTGCCGAAGTCGCGACTTCCAGGTTGGAGGGCGGCGGCGCTGTGAAGGCTATGGTGATGCCGACCGACCCCGAGCCCACGATCACGCTCGCCTGTACGTGCTGAGTCTCGTCGGCAACCGCAGTCGCCGTGATGGTCACGGTTACGTTGGCGTCAGGCGCGGTATAGGTTGTGGTCGCACCCGTCGCTGTGTGCGTGGGATTGAAGGATCCACAGCTCGTCCCGCCGCAGCTCACGCTCCAGTTCACCCCCTGACCATTGTCGTTGGTCACGGTGGCCGCCATCGTTGCCGTCGCCCCCTCCTGCATGGTCGCGGGTGGGGCTTCGCCCTGCGTAAAGGCGATCGTCACGGCGGGCCCGCTCGGGAACTGCTGCAACTGCAACTGTCCCGTACCCGGGCTGGTGGCGTCCACGTCCGTGAAGAGCACCGTTGAGCTGTTCACCACGTAGAAAATCTCATTCAAGGTAGTGGCAGGAGTTGTGCTCAAGGTGAAGGAGCCGGTGAAGCGTCCGTTGGAATTGGCCGCGAAGGTGCCAGTGAGAGGAGTATTCGGCGCCGTCGTACCGAAACTGTTGAGGTCCGCCGTACCCATCAGGGTGGACACGCCGTCCGATGTGACCTCGGCGTCCGCGTCCTCTTGACCGGACGCAGCCGCGAGACTGAAGATCCCGCCGTAGCTGCCCTTGAAGGTGGCGGCGGATATGGCGGAAGCCTGGGATAGGGCGGCGCCCGCGCTGGTCAGGCCGGTATCGACCTCGAGAAGCAGCGCGCCCTGGTTCGCCGTCAAATACAGGGCAAACTGGGCCACGCCGCCCGTGGCCGTGCCCAAGGTCACGGTGCCTCGACCGTTCGACGCGACCGTGTACGTCCCTGTGGGATTACCGCTCGAGACTGTGCCGGCGTTGTTCACGTCGAGCGTGGTGCCGCTGATGATGTCCCCCTTCCCGTCAAACCCAAGCAACCCTCCCACGGCCAGCGCGCCGGTAGAGGACTTGCCGGCAGCGGTGAAGGCGTAAGAACCGGAAAGCGAGGCGACGGAAGGAGGCGTCGTAGGCTGGCTGAATGCCGAGCCCACGGTGAGTCCGCTGGTGTCGGTCTCGAGGAACTCGAGGGCACCGGAATTCACAACGTAGTAAGCGTAGGTAGCGGTGGAGCCTATGGCGGCAGTGCCGCGGCCAAAGGAGTCCTGGGCCGCGTAGGTTCCTGTGGGCGTGCTGGAACTGACCGCGCCGCCGTCGTTCACGTCCTCCGTAATGCTGGTGAAATCTCCCTTGCCATCCGCCGTCAGTACGCCGCCCAGATCCAGAGGGGCCGCGGACTTGGTCAGGTCGACGCCGGAGAGTGCAAACGAGTAGCCTCCCGTGATGGCCGTTGGCGAGAAGCTGCTGGGGGTTTGAAGGTTCAGGCTGCCGCTGGAAGTGGCACTCGAATCAAATTCAATCACCAGCGCCTCCTGGGTACTGACGGCGACCAGGTCCAAAGTTTGGACGCCGCTCACGCCGACGGTCGTGTCGCTGCTCGTAAGGGTCATAGTGCCGCGCCCGTCGTTGCCGATGACGTACGTGCCCGTCACGGTGGCGGTGGGATGGAGGCCCGCCGTGTCCGCAAAATCCTCTTCGCCGGACTTTACGTTGCCGTTGCCGTCCAGAATCACGCTGCCCACGGCCCCGTAGAAGCCCGTGGCGTCGGTACCTGATACCGAAAAGGCATATTGCCCGACCAGGAGGCCGGCCCGGCCGGCGCTGTCGATAGCTACGGTGGCCGCGACGGACGTCGGAGGCGAAGACTTCGCGGTCGCCGTGGCGGTTGCCGTGATGGTGACCGTGCCGCTCGTCGGAGGGGTCAACGGGGCGGTAAAGGTGGTGGCGCCGCCGCTCACAGTCTGAGTCAGGCTGAAGGATCCACAACTGGAACTGCCGGTGCCGCAGGTCACGCTCCAGGTCACACCCGCGTTGCTCGGGTCGTTGGCTACGGCTGCGATGATCGAGGTCTGCGCGCCTGTCTGCAACGAACCGGGCGGCAGGGTCGTGTAGCTGATGGATATGGCCTGGGGCGACGTGATGCCGACCGTCGAGGTTACGCTCGATGCGCTGCTGGCCACGGATGTCGCCTTGACCGTGACCGTGCCGCCCGTGGGGGGCGTGGCAGGCGCCGTATAGGTGGTGGGCGCGCCACTGGCCGTCGCCGAGGGGTTGAACGACCCGCAGCTCGAGCTCGAGCAGCTCACTGACCAGCTCACCCCCTTGTTCGAGGGATCGTTGGCCACGGTGGCCGTCATGGAAGCGGTGCTGCCTGCCCGGACCGTCGAGGGTATCTGGGAAAACGTGACCGTGACCGGCGGAGCCACGATCTGGATGGTGGCCGAGGCGGACTTGGTCTTGTCAGCCGAGGCGGTCACTGTGATCGTCACGTAGCCTCCGCCTCCGGGCACCGCCCCCGGCGCCACGTAGACGTTGCTGACCAGGCTGCCGCCCGTATCGGAGGTGTGCGAGGAAGTCAAGGTACCGCAGGCTGCGCCCGTACCGGCGCAAGAGACCGCCCAGTCAGCGCCCGCGCTCGTGACATCGTTGCTGATGGTGGCGTTGAGAGTCACACCGGAATTCGTCTGTAAGGTCGTGGGCGGAGCAGGCGCGGAGAAGGCGATCGCGATAGGATAGCCGGTGATCGTGAGCGTCACGGTCACACTCTTGGTCGGGTCAGCAGTGGAGACTGCCGTGACGTTCACGGTCGCCGAAGAACCGCCCAACTGGGTGGGCACCGAGCTCGGGGCGGTGTACATGGCCACGGCGCCGCTCGCCGTATGCGTGGGGCTGAAGGTGCCGCACTTGACCACAGTGCAGCTGACCTGCCAGTCCACACCCATGTTGCTGGAATCGTTCATCACGGTCGCGATGACCGGCGACACCGTGGCAATCTGCAAAGGGGAAGGTGGCTCTTGGCTGAGGAGCACCTGGATCGAGCTGGGAGTGCCCAAGGCCGGCGTGCCGTTGGTGCCGCAACTGGCGAGCGAGAGCAGCGCCAGCGCGACTACGGGCAACAGGATGGCCGCCGGGGTCGCGCGACGCCCGCCGCGGAAACCTGGACGAGGCTCGGGCCGTGCCTCTGCTGAACCTGCTGAGGTCCAATACGTTCGGCCCATTTGGTTTTTCATCCCGCAGCGGTCGTTCGGCATACACACTCCTGACACTATGGCGATTCCCAGCTCACCTGTATCTCTTGTATCTCTGTCGTTTGGCGGCCTCGAGGGCTACCGGATTTCGGCCTGGTTTCCGTGGCCCGCCGCTGCAGAAACCGGCTTGACTCTCGCGGCCGCCTGCGGTTGCTGCTCGGGCCGCAATTGCTTCTTGATCCATTGAAAGAGCTGTCCCGCGGAAGAAATCTTGTATAAGCCCGCCGCGCCGTCGTAGCGGACCTGCTGCGCCGAAGGCGGCGCAGCCGCTTCGAGCTTCTGCCGGCAAATGGCCGGAGTGACGGGGTCCGTGGCCACCTCCTGCAGGCGGATGCTCTGCGTCTTCAATCCAGGCAGCCACTGGACCGGATCGAGGCCGGCGACCTTCTTCAGGAACTCGGGCTTGAGGTACTCGGCGCGCTTGTCGTCTGGAACCAGCCCGGATTTCGCCAGCCAGTCGGGCCAGTCTCCCCACGGATCCAGCAGATCCAGCGTCTTGATCCGCGGGTCGGCCGCGGCTGCCAGGATGGCGATGCTCGCCCCCGAGCCCACGCCGAACATTCCTACGCGAGTCATGTCCAAGTCGCCCCGGCTCGCCAGATAGTTGAGAATCATCTGGACGTCATGCGCCGAGGATCCAAGCGACTCCTGAAGTTCGCTCAGGAACGATTCCCGAAGCGGGCGCGGGCTGTGGTAGCGGTGGCCCGTGAGCGCGGATACAAAGCCGACGGCCGCGAAGCCGTCCTCGGTGAGGCGGCGGCAGTAGGCGTCGTCGCGGAAGCGGGACGTCTGGGTGGGATAGCTGTAGAGGTAAAGAATGACCGGAGGCTTGGTGGCGTGCAGCGGCCGGATAACGTACAGATCGATGGGGTCAAAGTTCCGCCACTGCACCTGCCAGAGCTCGCGGACAAAATCGGATGTCTGGTCCCGTTGCCCGAGCAGCGGAGGCTGCGCCTGGAGCTGGCTGCCGGCCAGCGTGAGCGAACTCCAATCCTCCGGGGTAGCAGCCGGGAGAGCTAGGTTCCCGCCCGGTAAAAGCGGCACCGCCGCAGGCTGTTTCTGAGCCCAAGCACTTCCGATCGCCAGAACGAGACAGGCCGCTGCAACCGCGGGACACCACAGGCGACTAGCCTGCACGCGTGAGCATGACATGGTGAATCTCCAGTGACCTGATCATATAGATTGAAATACTCATGATAGCACGGTTCGCCAGCCGTATTTCACAACCTTTTTGTGTTGGGGAGTCGCGCGCGGGTTTGTAGATTGTTCGCAAGGCCTGGCCGAAAGCAGAGGCAGGCTGGCCGTACCGCGCCAGCCTGCCGTCGCACTTGTTAGGTTCGTTGCAAATTGCGCTTACTGGAGGCTCCAGTAGGAGTCGCCGATTAGCTCCTCGCCGATCTTCCCGCTGCGACCAGCCTTGCAGCCGCCCGAGCCGTTGGAGATGCCGAGACCACCGGTCTCTTTGATAAAGTCGGTGTCCGCGGTGGTCGTGAGGATCAGGCCGCCCATGTCGCCGCCAACCTGTACCTCGCCGGTGCAGAGCAGGCCGTTCGCGGGCGTGTTGGTTTGCCCGGGATCGGTGAAGTGGGAGCGCAGTATCGCGAGAGGCGCCGGCAGGAAGTCGGAGACCTCGTTCTTAGCCTGCAGCTCCGCGTCCGCGATCAGTGTTGAGATCCCCGCAGGCACCGGATCCGCCGTCGTAACGCGCAGCACGTTCCAGAGCGGATAGGTGCCGTTGGCTACGTTCGGGAAGGTGAGCTTGCAGGGCGGCGTCGTGCACCCGTCGGGCAGAAAGCCAGTGCCACCGGGGTTCCCGCCGTTGGGGTAAATAGGATCCTCGGAGTTCACTGTCAGGTACTTGCCGAAGCCACTAAGTGGTTGGACGTTGCCAAAGCTGAAGAAGCCATAGCCGATGCTGTCTTCGACCGCTGCGAGCTCACTGATCATCTCGCCATTGCCGATCACTCTCTGGCGGGTACCGCCGGTGGTGCTGTTGGTTAGTTGCAGCGGGTCATAAGGCGCGCCGCTCTGAGGGTCCGTCACGCCGCACTCCTGGCTGCCGTTGACGGGGGCGGCGCCTACGGTCGTGTATTCGAACGTGTTGTAGGTGCCGGACAGCGGCTCGCGCTGCAGGACGTGTATGGGAGTTTCGGTTGTTACACTGGCGCCGGGGACGATGAATTGGGTGGTCGAGGCAGTGCCGTCGAAGATCAATCCTGCCTGCCAGGTGTAGATATTCTTGAGCTGCGTGCTGCCCAATCCATTGCTCGTGGTGTCGCTCGTGTTTACCAGAACCATCAGACTCTGCGCGCCGAGGTCTGTTGTGACCCATGGTTGCACCGGCAAACCGGAGATGGGGTCGTTGCCGGAGAGGGCCCAGAGGACCGGCGTGACAAACGTAGTACCGAAGGCGGTGGCGCTGTAGATGTTGAGACCGACGTTCGGAGCGGGTCCGGGCGAGTAGCCGAGCGTTTTGGTCGGGCCGCAGGCGTAAGGGCTGGGCAGAGGATCGTAACTGCGCACGGTGGCCCAGAGCGTGTCCTCAGGACGGATATCCGTCGGTCCGGCGTTGAAAACGCAGTTGCTGCCGGTGATGCAGGCTTGATTGGCGCCGGTATTGCCGAAGATGGCGTTGCAGACCGCCGTGGTCATGACCGAGTCCGTCAGGCCCGGAACCTTATTTTGGCCCGCTGGGATCGACGAGCACGAGAATGCGGCGTTGAGCTGTCCCCGAGGGTTGGCGTTGAAGACCCTCTGGCCGACGGCCGAATCGACCGCGACGTAGGCGCAAACTACCGTCGGAGGGCTGGTGTCCCACTCGACCCATACGTTGCCCGTGGAGTCAGGAATTGAATTCGGGGGGTTGGTGAAGGAGTTACGATTGTCGTGGGCTGCGGCTCCATTCTTCTGTGTCCAGATGTTGCTGCCACACGGACCCGGCGGCGCGGAGCCAGAGCCCCATATTCCGGCCAGGGCGATGGCGTTATAAGCGGCCGTCGATCCGGCGCCGTTGAAAACGACGGTTTGCGCGAAGCCGCTGGGAGCCAAGCCCAGGAATACGGCCAGCGCGACCGCGAAGGCGATCGGTTTCACCTTACCTGTCATTGTCCTCATCTCCTATTGTTTTTGCATGAACAGCCCCCACCCGGGAGATCTGGTCAAGTGCCCGGTGTTGATTTCGAATCCCAGTTGGCGGACGCCCCCGCCTGGCCGCTCTCACCTTCGCGCAGTCATGCGGGCAATCCTGTTCTATTCTCCAAGCCGGTATTCGCAGCGAGCGACCCGATTCTCGTCGGCTCGTATTACAAAGGCGTGACGGTTGGGTTGGGGTTCGGTTAAATGTCGGTGAAAAACGGTCGAGGGCCGAAGACGTTCAGGCGCCGGTTTCTTGGAAATGGGGTGAGGCGCGGGCGGTATCATTCCGCGCCCTTGTTGAAGGAGTTGTCGTGGCCGCCGGCAATCGGCGGCAAACTGCCCGCCATAATCGTCACAGGCTGGCGGAAAGCAGAAGCAGGCCGGGCGCACCTCCCGGCCTGCCTTCGGTTAGTCCGGATTCTTGCACTTGCCCTAGTCTAGTGGGTGCTCCAGTTCGAGAGGTTGGTGAGTTCCTCGCCCAAGGTCCCGCTGCGGCCGGGCTTGCAGCCGCCTCTCCCGTTGGAGACGCCAAGTCCGCCGGTCTCCTTGATGAAGTTGGTGTCCGCGGTCGTTGACAGGATTTGACCGCCCACGTCGCCGCCGACTTCCTGCTCGCCCGTACAGAGCAGTCCGTTGGCCGGCGTGTTGGTCTGGCCCGGATCGGTGAAGTGCGCGCGCAGCACCTCCAGGGGCACCGGCAGGTAGTCGGAGATCTCATTCTTGGCTTGCAGTTCCGAGTCGCTCAGGAGAGTGGCTATCCCCGAAGGAACGGGGGACGCTGTAACGACGCGCGCCACATTCCACAGAGGGTAGTCGCCGTTCGAGATATTGGGGAACGTGAGCTTGCAGGGGGGCGTCGTGCACGTGGGCAGCGCGCCGACGCCGTTCGGATTCCCGTTGTTGGTGTAAAGCGGATCCTCACCGTTCACCGTCAGGTACTTGGCGGTGGCCGGAGGACCGGCCAGGCCGGCGACATTGCCGAAGCTGAAGAAGGTATAGCCGATGCTGTCCTCGATGGCGCCGATTTCGGTCGCCATCTCCGATGCACTCAGTACGCGCTGACGCGTGCCACCGGTAGAGGCGTTGGTCAGGTCCAGCGGGTTGTAAGGAGAGCCGCCCGTCGGGTTGGATACGCCGCACTCCTGGCTGGAGTTGGTGGGCGCCGTCGCCACCGTCGTGTATTCAAGTGCCAGCGCGTTTCCGGCCAGGGGTTCACGCTCCAGAACGTGCAGCGGAGTGACCGAGGTCACGGTGGCGCCGGGCACGATGAACTCCGTCGTCGAGGCTACGCCGCTGAAGATATCTCCGAGTTGCCAGGTGAGGACGTTCTTAAGAGACGTGCTGCCCAGCCCGTCGCTGGTGGTGTCACTGATGTTCACGAGGATCAGCTGGACGATCGCTCCCACGTCGGTGCTGGCCCAGGTCTCGACCGGCAGGCCGCTGATGGGATCATTTCCGGAGAGAGCGAAATTCGCCGGCTGAGAGCTCTTGGTGCTGAAGTCGCTGAGGATCGGGACGCCCACGTTCGGGGCCGGCCCCGGGGAGTAACCGAGGCCAGCAACCGGGCCGCACGCGTACGGGCTCGGGAGAGCGGCCAGGACGCGCGTGGTATTCCACAATGCGTCCTCGGGACGCTGATCGCCGGGTGCGGCGTTGAAGACGCAATTCGTGCCTGTAAGGCAGACGCTGCTCGCCCCGTTGGCGCCATAGATATCGTCGCAGATCGTGCTGGGCAGGGCCGTATCGGCGATGCCCGGAACGAGGTTGCTCCCGGCGGGCGGCGCCGTGCAACTGAACGACGTGGGGAGATTGAGCTGCCCCCGCGGGTTGGCGAAGAACATACGATCCGCATTCGTGGCGTCGATGCCGACATAGGCGCAGACCACGGTCGGGTTTGTGGCGTTGTCCCATGTGATCCAGACGTTTCCAGTCACGTCGCTCAACACGTTGGGGGGATTCGTGAAGGGATTACGGTTATCATGCGCTTCTCCGCCGTTCTTCTGCGTCCAGATGAAACTGCCGCAGGGTCCCGGCGGTGCGGATCCCGAGCCCCAGAGGGCGGCCAGCGCGAAGGTGTTGTAAAGGGCCGTGGCCCCGGCGGCGTTGAAAAGAATGTTGGGCTGGGCCACGCCCGGGGAAGCCATCGAAAGAATCGTGGCCGCCGACAGACCCAAGGCGACGCCCTTGAGCTTTCCTGCCATTTTTACCTGCATTCTGCTTCTCCTTTGCACGAACAGCGACCCCTGCCGGGGGCCGTCCGGTGCGCACTTGAATGTGTAGTGTTTCGATAGACATACTTATGTCCATCGAGCTACTCTTATATCTATTGCCGGTAGAAGTTGTCAACGGCTATTTAGCCCGGGTCCGCTTCCAATGTGGGTAACAACTTGCCCGCCAACTGGGGCCCCAGGTGAAATTGTCGCGGCTGACCTTGACACTGCCCGCCTTTCCCGTGATACACTATAATCTAGATAGGGTTAATTAGCTCAGGGAGGTAACGCGTTGCCCCTTGGCCTGGCAGGCGCAGGAGAAGGTCTCGTGGACCGGGCGCCACCGTGGCCCTTTGTCATCAGAATCTAACCGTTCTGCAATCTCCGCGTAACCATGGTCGGTCAAAAAAGAGGGGTCTCTCGCTGAACCTAATGAAAGGCAGATTGCGTGTGAGACTTTCAAGGCTCGCGTTGTGCGCGTTTGCGCTGGCGGTCGCCCTGGCCGGCGCGGCGTCCGCCCAGGAAGCGTCGGCCCCGGAAACGGGGGGCTCCATCGCCGGAACGGTCACGGATGTGACCGGCGGCGTGATTGCTGGCGCCAAGGTTACCGTCGTCGGGACCGGCGTCAACCAGACGGCCACCTCGAACGATCAAGGCGCGTATTCGGTCTCGGGCTTGCCGCCGGGCGCTTACACCATCACGGTGTCGCGGGCGGGATTCAAGGACTTTCAGCTGGCGGGTCTGGCGGTCACGGCCGGGCAGGCTGCGCATCTCGACGCCACCCTGGTTCCGAGCGCGGAAGTGACCAAGGTAACCGTCAAGGGCGAAAAGGTGGCGGAAGTCGAGACCGAAACCTCGCAGGTCAGCGGCACGATTACGACCAAGCAGGTCCTTTCCCTGATGTTGAACGGACGCAATTTCGCGCAGCTCATCACGCTAGCGCCCGGGGTCAGCAACCAGTCAGGGCAGGACGAGGCGCTGGTGGGCGTCAAAGGCAGCGTCAAGTTCAGCGTGAACGGCGGCCGGGTGGAATACAACACCTTTGACGTGGACGGCAGCGACGTCCTGAACGCCGGCATCAACGGCAGCTCCAGCACGCTTATCGTCTTTCCCAGCCTCGATGCCATCAACGAGGTCAAGGTGCTGACCTCCAACTACGGTGCGATCTACGGCAAAAGCGCCAGCGGCACGGTGCTCGTGACCACCAAGTCCGGCGGAAGCAAATTTCACGGCGACGCTTACGAATTCGTGCGCAATGAGGTCTGGAACGCCCGCAATTTCTTCGACGAGACTAGCGGCGCCCCTTTGTATCGCCGGAACGACTTCGGATTCACCCTTGGGGGTCCGCTCTTCATCCCACACGTCTTCAACAAGGCAAAGGACAAGACTTTCTTCTTTTTCTCGGAAGAGGTACGCCGCGAGCGCACACCGCAGGATTTCAACCAGGGGGTGCCGTCGCTCGCCGAACGCACGGGCAATTTCGGCGACGTTTGCCCGTTTGCCGAACCCGGTCAGGGCATCGGTACCGGCGGAGTGGTTTTGTTCCAACGCAGCGCTTTTCCAGACTGCCCCTCGACGGGCGGGAATTCGAGCTTCGCCGGGTATCTCGACACTTACCCGGGAAACCAGGTGCCGATCAATTCCAATGCCGCCATTCTGCTTAATGCGGGCATCATCCCGGCGCCGAACTCCACTGTCGGCTGCAACTCCAGCATCAACTCCTGCTACGTGAACGTCGTTTCCCTGCCCACGCACTGGCACGAGGAGTTGTTCCGCATCGATCAAACCATCAACACCCGATGGCGCGCCAGCTTCCGCGACATTCACGATTCCTGGCAGACGATCAATTCCACGCCCCAGTGGGGCTACGTGCAAAACAGCTTCCCGAACGTCCAGAATAACTTTGTGGGACCGGGCGAGAGCGCCGTGGCCCGGCTGTCGGCGGTGATCTCACCCACATTCTTCAACGACTGGGTGCTCAGCTACACCACCGATCACATCAGCCTGACCGACATTAACGGCGAGGGCGGCACCTGGCAGCGGCCGTCGGGGCTGACGATGGGGTACTTGTTCAACAACGGGTTTGGCGGCAAGATCCCGGGCATTGTGATCTCGGGGACCAACGCGGCGTATGGCGGTTTCGGCTTCGCCACCGATCCTTCATTCGAGCCCTGGACGCACTCGAATCCTACTTTCACCTTCCGCGACGATGCCGCCAAGGCCTCCGGGAATCACACGGTGGGATTTGGCTTGCATGTGGTCGCCGCCCAGAAGAATGAATATGACACCGGCGGCGGAGCGAACACCGGCGACGTCCAGGGCCTGCTGACCTTCAGCAACCTGGTCGGCAGCTCTCTGATCGGCAATGCTTTCGCGGACTTTCTGACGGGCCTCGGGGTACGGGGCTATCAGCAGGACAGCACCACGGAGAAGTACTACGGCCGCTACCAGAGTGCCGAGCCTTATCTTCAGGACGACTGGCGCTATTCGCCCCGCGTGACGCTGAACCTCGGCGTGCGATTCAACTTCTTTGGAAGCTGGCACGAGAAGGGTGAGAACGTTTACAACTGGGAACCGCAGGCCTATAGCCCGGCGACGGCCGCGGCGGTGAACCCGAGTTACGGATACCTGGTGAATCCGGCCACGGGCAGCCCCATCCCTCTGAACCTCTCCGGCCTCAACCCCGGCATCACCGACGGCTTGGTGCAGTGCGGCGTGAGCGGCGTGCCGGCGAGCTGCGCCACCACGCATCTCGGCTTCAACGTCGCCAATCCTGCGCCGCGGCTCGGCTTTGCCTGGGACCTCACGGGCGACGGCAAGACTTCTATTCGCGCCGGCTATGGAGTCTTTTTCTTTCATGGCACGGGCAACGAATCCAACACGGGTTCGCTCGAAGGCAGCGCCCCGGGAGTGCTCAGCATGACGGAGGACTTCGTCCCCGTGGGCTACCAATGCATCGGCGGTGTGGGCGGCGCCGCGAACTGCGGCAACCTCGTGAACGGAGTCGCCTACCCGCTCGACGTCACCGCCATACCGACCCATACGATCTGGCCCTACGTACAGCAGTGGAGCCTGAGCCTGCAACGGCAATTGCCGGCCGCGATGGTGGCGTCATTCGCCTACGTGGGTAGCAAAGGGACCCATTCTGGTCGCCGACCTTCAACTGAATCAACTGGCTCCGGTGCCCGCTGCGGACAATCCTTTTGGTCTGGGCGACCCGATCACCGTCAAGACTTGCCAGGACTTCAACGGCAGTGCTTTTCCTTCCGTCGGTCTCGCAGCAGGACAGCCGGGTTTTGTGAACTTGGAGGCGGCTTGCTACGGAATCCCGGGGGCAGCCAAGGCCTTTCCCGACCCGAACTCGCTGCGAACGTTCGCCCCGGGCTTCGGTGAGATCTTCGGGCTGGAAAATGTGGCCAATTCGCATTACAACGCTTTCCAGGCCACGCTGCGCAAGACCGTCGGACGCTTGAATCTGAGCCTCGCGTACACACTCGGCCGGTCGGCGGACGATTCCTCGGATCGCTTCGACGCCACGCTGGTGAATTCCTTCAATCTGCGCTCCAACTACGCCCCTTCGAACTTCGACCAGCGCCACCTGCTGAACGTCAGCTACGTTTATGATCTGCCCTCCCTGGTGGGCTTGGGCCACGTTCTGCGCCCCTTCTACCAGTCGGACGCCCAGCTGGAACAACCGTATACCGCGTCCTGGCTTGCGCACGGGTTGCTGGATAACTGGGAGTTTTCGGGAATCACCACCGCCCAGACGGGCACGCCTTTCAGCGTGATCAACGGCGGCAGCGCTGTCGACGGGGTCTCAGTGCTTGACAACGCGGGCGTCGCGAACGGCATTGGCGCCGGATCTTACCCGGACTTGATTCTGAATCCCTCTAGCACCTCGCCGCTAGCCGCGGGAAACAACGGCAAGAGCTTTGGCCCAATTCTTGGAAATCCGAACGAATTTGCGGCTCCACAGGGCCTTGCCTTCGGCGACGCCGGCCGGAACATCCTGCGCAATCCGAGCCGTGTGAACTTCGACATGGCCTTGCTGAAGCATTTCAAACTGCGGGAATCAACCACCCTCGAGCTGCGCGGCGAGGCGTTCAATGTCTTCAATCACACCCAGTTCGAGCTCTATAATCCGAACCGGGGCAATACCGCCAGCAACGTGATCAACTGTTATGGCGGACCTGACAACGCCGCGGGCTATGTCGGCGGCGGGATCAATTGCCTCGAAGGCAGCGGCTTCCTGCATCCGGTGGACGCGCACCGTCCCCGCACGATCCAGTTTGGGGCAAAGCTGGTCTTCTGATTCCGCGTTCGACACCCGCGATGCGATGCCTGCGCGGAGCCATCAGCGTTATCGAGCTTCCGCCCGCGCCAGAGCACAATACACTCCTCCAAATAGTGCGTGCTACACTCGCCTCGTCACAGCTCGGCGCCCGTTGAGGGCGCTCCACGCCCGGTGAAACCGGGTAGCAATACGCGGGGGTGGCGGAACTGGTAGACGCAAGGGACTTAAAATCGTACACATATAGTCCGAGATCTCTTCTAACTACACTGTATCGAAGTGATTACTGAACTCCTTCCAATCCGTGATACACTTACACAAGTCTTTCACATTTAGCTGCTTCGAAAGAGTTGGGAGGTCATCGTTCGATGGCCGAGCACCACACGATCCTCGGCGGCAAAGTTCACGTCTACAAGCGGCCGAACAGCACCCGCTGGCAATGCTCCACTTATCTCGCCGGCAGGAACCGCCGCACAACCACGAAGGAAGATAGCCTCTCCAAAGCGAAGGAAATTGCCGACTGGTATCTCCAACTTCGCGGCAAACTCCGCTCAGGAGACATCAAAAGCGAGAAGACGTTTCGCGACGCGTCGGAACAGTATCTGCGCGAATACGACATCATCACCCAGGGGCAGCGCAGCAAAGACTACGTCAAAGGCCAGCACTGGCGATCGAGCGTGCATCTGGTCCCGTTCTTCGGCCAGATGGGCCTCTCTGAAATCACCGCCGGCAAGATTCAGGAGTACCGAATTCACCGCCACGAGGAAGCGGTCCTGAAGCGTGGAAAGCCGCCGGCGCAGAACACCATGCATCAAGAGATCGTGACTCTGCGCCAGACGCTCAAAACCGCGATTCCCGCCAATACGGGGCTCCGGCCCGATGAGGCCCGGCGCCTTCAATTTCGCGACGTGACAATCGTCGAAGACGAGGCCAGCGATCAAACGATCCTTGAGATCGAGGTGAGGGGGAAGCGCGGAGTCGGCTATTGCAAGAGCACGCATGGCGCCGTTCGCCCGTTCGAACGGCTGAAGGCCAGACTTCGTCCGTCTCGCGCCTTTGAGGCGAACAACGGCGCCGAACCTGGCCCCACCGGGACCGAGTCCCGGGAATTGCGTCTGCCGGAACCGGCGGACCTCATCTTTCCAAACTTCCAGCGCGAACTGTTCAAGACGATTCTCGACGAGGAAAATCTCCGAGTCGACCGCGAAGGCCGTCCGCGAACCGCTTACAGCTTGCGTCACACATATATCTGCCTGCGCCTGATGGAGGGGGCAGACATCTACCAGATCGCCAAAAACTGCCGCACCAGCGTGGAAATGATTGAGAAATTTTACGCCGCCCACATCAAGAACATGATCAATGCGGCGGCGGTCAATGTAAGACGGGCGGCGAACGTCGCCCCGCAAGAACGGCCAACCGGCCGCATCTCGAAAGGCGCAGCGAACGCAAAGCGCCCGAGAATCCGCCGGAAGTAAGGAAACCCGCATCTCCGGCGCTCCCTATTGGCGGACGCCAAAGGCACGGCTATAGCTATCCCCCACGCGGGCGTGGCGAAACTGGTAGACGCAACGGACTTAGACCAACTTGAGTGCTCTCCGGGAAACCGAAGATGCAGAACTGCCCAAATTCGGGGGAACCTGTCAGATGGCAATCCCGAGCCAAGCCCCGACGGGGAAGGTGTAGAGACTAGACGGGCAGCACCTACGGCAGCCGCCAGGGTGAAGGGATAGTCCAGACCCCAAACCGCTCTGCTGCGGAGCCCCCGCACGGATCGGGCGGCGAAAGCCGTGGAGGGTATGAAAATCCGTTGGGCGCAAGCCGATGCCGGTTCGATTCCGGCCGCCCGCACCATTCCACTCTTTGAACAGCGCGAGTGCCGCCACCCGAAGGTGGCGGCACCTGTGAGGGCTACTCGTCGCGCTCGGTAGAGCGTCGCGTGGGTGTCGCCTTCGGCGACTCCTCCAGAAGCTCCGCGGTCTCGCGGAGAAGCTGG
>DASZIG010000088.1:0-43994 GCA_035949375.1 Terriglobia bacterium
TCGCCGCTCGATCCGCCGGGCGGCACGCCGAGCACCCCCGAGCCGGGCAGCCTGTTGTTGCTCGGTACGGGTCTCGCCGGAGTGGCGGGTTATCTGCGCCGAAGGAAATAATCCCCGGCAGAGTGGAGGCGGCAGACCGGCCGGCGTGCTCAGGGATTCCGGCCGGCAGCGAGCCGGCCCTCGCGAGATCGTCGTCAAGGTTCGAGCTTGCACCCGGCAGTCTTGAGCTGGATGCAGTCCAGATTCTTCTGGTAGCGTTTTACTCGGGGGTCGAGCCGGCGCGCCAGTTTGATCTCCGCAGTTGCCCGAGCGCTGTCTCCCGTGACCGCGAGCGCCACGCCCAGGCCGTTGTGGACATCCGCGTTGCCCGGGATCAAGTTGGCCGCGCGCGTGAATGCGGCCAGTGCGTCGCTATACTGATCCTTGTTGAAGTAGTCGTACCCAAGCTGGTAGTAGGCTCCCGGCATGTCGGGCTGCCTGGCAAGCACCTTCCGCAGCGCGGTCACCGACTCATCGTAGCGGCCAAGATGCCGCAGAACGATGGCGTAGTCGAATTGGGTGGCTACGTCCTCAGAATCGATCGCGAGCGCCTGGTTGATCCTGGCGAGCGCTTCCTGATTGTGGCCGTGTCCGGCCAGAAAGACCGCCTGGTCGCCATAAGCAACCAGCAGAGGGGCCTGCTTTTCCTTCTGGCCGAGGCGCTCGGCCAGCGCCGTCTGCGCTTCCGCCTGCTGCGCGTCACCGGCCCGGCGAAGCGCCTGGCTTAGCATGTAGTGAATCGCGCTATCGGCCGGCATCAGCTGTGCGGCCCGCCGGAATTCCAGAATGGCGTCGGGCAACTTGCTCTGGTCGCGCAACGCTAGTCCCAGATCGCGATGCGCGGGACCGAGGGACGCGTCCAGCCCGACTGCGAGCCGCAACTCCTGTTCTGCGCCGGCCGGATTGCCTGCCTTCAGAAGCGCGCTGCCGAGGTCCTGATGAAGGAGCGCGCTTCGGGGGTCGAGCGCCAAGGCGGCGCGAAACTCGCTCTCGGCCGCGGAGTAGTCACCGCCCGCAGCGTGAAGCTCGCCGAGTTCGCGGTGCGCGTCGGCTTGGCGGGGATTGAGGCGGAGCGAGGCCTGATAGTTGTCGATAGCCTCGCCGCGGCGATCCTCTTTGACGTAGAGACGCGCCAGTGAGAGCCGGGCGTCCGGACTTTTCGGGTCGAGGCTCACGGCGCGCCGAAGTTGCTTCTCGGCGCCCGGTCGATCGCTCGCTTCCGACAGCATGTCGCCGAGGTAGCGCACGTAGACCGCGTTGCGAGGATCAAGGTCGCAGGCCTGCGCCATTTGGGCCGCGGCATCGTGCGGCCGTCCGGTGCGGACGTAGGCTTGGGCGAGGTTATTGTGCACGGTCGCGTCCCGTGGCCGGGCGGCGGCTGCTTGCTCGAACCAGGGAATGCTCTGAGCGAATCGGCCTTGCCGGAAGATTGCCACGCCCAAATTGACCATGGCATCGACGTTGCCGGGGTCCGTCTCGACGGCCTGGTGAAACTTGGCCTCGGCGTCCGCCAGGCGTCCGGCCTGGACGAGCGCCGCGCCCTCGGCAGTCAACTGCCGGGCGCGGTAGGCAGGAGTTACTTGCCAAAAGGCGAGTGTTCCGAGCAAAATCAATAACAGTGTCATGCGTTTGTTTTGCTGATCTTACCATGCACTGGCAAAGCGGTTGAAGCCGGATGCGTCCGCGGCAACACTGGGCGCGCATATAACATGGAGGGGATGATGACGGAAAAAGAGAAGGGGTTGGGCTTACTGCAAATCATCTGGACCGTGGCGGCCCTGGTGGTCATCGCGGCGGGCTCAGTTTATCTGATGGGCCGCAGCAGAAGTTCGGAGGTGAAATTCCTGACCCCGTACCAGGCTGTGCTTCTTACCAACGGCTCGGTTTACTTCGGGCAACTCCAACACTACGGAGGGCCGAATCCAGAGTTGGACAAGGTCTATTACATCGTGACCCAAACCAATCCCGAGACCAAGCAGTCGAGCAATGTATTGGTAAGGCGCGGCCAGGAGCTGCACAAGCCCGACCGGATGTACCTGAATCCGAGGCAAATCCTGTTCGTGGAGCCCGTCGGGACGGACTCTCAGGTGGCGCAAAAGATCAAGGAACAGGGTGGCCAGTAGCCCTCGTCGACGCCGGGGGCGCGCTACTTCATCTCGAGAATTTCGCGCTCCTTCGTTTTGCCCTGCGCGTCCAGCTTGGCGATGAAGTCATCGGTCGCTTTCTGGATCTCATCGAGGCCCCGCTTCTCGTCATCTTCGGAGATCTTCTTGTCTTTCAGGAGCTTCTTCAGGGCGTCGTTGGAATCGCGGCGGATGTTGCGGATGGCCGTGCGGTGATTCTCCAGCACCTTGTGCAGGTGTTTCACCAGGTCTTTGCGGCGCTCCTCGGTGAGCGCCGGGATGGGGACGCGCAGCATCTTGCCGTCGCTCATGGGATTCAGACCGAGGTCTGACGATCGGATCGCCTTCTCGATCGCCGCGATCAGCGACGCATCCCAGGGCTGGACGGTCAGTAAGGCCGGTTCCGGGATGCCGATGGTGGCCACCTGGCTGATGGGGGTCGGCGTTCCGTAGTAGTCGACACGGATCGGATCGAGCATCGACACCGAAGCGCGCCCCGTGCGGACACCCGCCAGCTCGTGACGGCAATCCTCAAGCGCCTTGGTCATGCGCGTCTTGGCCTGGGTCAGGTCATCGCGCACGGCAGGGTTTTCTATGGTTGGCATGATTCCTCCCTTCAGGCTTCCGGAGCATTCACAACCAGCGAGCCGACTTTCTCGCCCAGTACGATTCGTTTGAGATTGCCGGGGACGTTCAGATTGAAAACGATGATCGGCAGACTGTTGTCCATACAGAGTGAGATGGCCGTGGTGTCCATGACGGCCAAGCGCTTCGAGAGCACTTCCAGGTAGGTGATCTCCGGGAAGAATTTGGCATCGGCCACTTTGTTGGGATCGGCATCGTAGATGCCATCCACCTTGGTGGCCTTCAGAATCAGCTCCGCCTTGATTTCCATCCCGCGCAACGCGGCCGCCGTGTCCGTCGAGAAAAATGGGTTGCCCGTCCCTCCAGCGAGGATCACCACCCTTCCCTTCTCCAGGTGGCGAATCACGCGGCGCCGGATGAAAGGCTCGGCGATCTCGCGCATTTCGATGGCGGTGACCACGCGGGTGGGCGAACCGCACTTCTCAAGAGCATCCTGCAGCGCCAGAGCGTTAATGACCGTGGCGAGCATGCCCATGTTGTCGCCGACCACGCGGTCGATCCCCATCGCCGACGCCGCCACGCCGCGAATAAAGTTTCCGCCGCCCACCACCACCGCGACCTCGACGCCCAGTTCGCGGATCTCGTGCAGTTCCTGGGCGATGCGCGCCGCCACTTCGGCATCCACGCCAAAGCCCTGTGTGCCCAGCAGCGCCTCGCCGCTGAGCTTCACCAGGATGCGATGGAACACCGGTTCCGCCATAGACTTATTCGCAGACCGTCTTCGCCAGGCCGTCACCCACTTTGAAGCGGGAAAAACGCCGCACGCCGATGTTCTCGCCGAGCTTCGCGACCGCAGCCTCGATCAACTCGCGAATGGTAACATTGCTGCTCTGGTCCTTGATGAAGTGCTGCTCGTAGAGGCAATTCTCCTCGTAGAATTTGCCGAGGCGCCCTTCCACAATGCGCTCCGCCACCGCCGCCGGCTTGCCGGATTCCACCACCTGCGCCCGCAGAATCTCCTTCTCGCGTTCCAGCGTCTCGGCCGGCACATCTTCCTTGCGGATGAATCGCGGATCGGTGGCGCAGATCTGCATGGCGATGTCGTGCACCAGTTGAATGAAATCCGGCGTGCGCGCCACAAAATCGCTTTCGCAGTTCACTTCCACGATCACGCCGATCTGCGCGCCCGGGTGAACGTACGAACCCACGAGGCCCTCGGTGGCGCTCCGGCCGGCCTTCTTGGCGGCAGTGGCCTGCCCGCGCTTGCGCAGATAGAGGATCGCCGCCTCAAAGTCTCCGCCACCCTCTTCGAGGGCCCGCTTGCACTCCATCATCGGAGCGCCGGTCACCTCGCGCAGTCTCTTGACGTCTTCCGCTCTTACCGCCATTCGAATACCTTCCTTCCGACATGAAAAAGGCAGGCCTGGTATGCGCTGCCGCCTGCCCTGGGCCTGCCCCGATTCCTCCAGATTGCAGCAATCGCGCCTTTACATCCTCCCCGGAGTTCCCTCGCGCCGGCGAGCCGGTTTGCCGCCGCCGCCCGGACGCCGCCGGGAGGGGCCGGGCCGTTGCGATCCGTCCTCCGGTTCATCCTGGGTCAACACCCCGGGATCCGCGACCAGATCGTCGGGATAATAGCCCTCAACCGCTTCCGGGGCGCCTTCGGCGGCCAGTGGCGCACCCTCAGCGTCCAGGTGCAACGCACCGGCTTCGCGGGCGCGCTCCAGTTGCTCCGCCGCCTGTTCAGCGGCGATCTTTTCCTCTTCGAGCTGGCGCTCGGCCGCCGCCGTCCGGCCTTCGAGCGCGGCATCCGCCACGCGCGACGTGAAGAGGCGAATGGAACGCAAGGCGTCATCGTTGCCGGGGATCACGTAGTCCACATAATCCGGATCGCAGTTCGTGTCCACAATCGCAACCACCGGAATCCCGAGCTTGTGCGCTTCGAGCACCGCGATGTGCTCTTTATTCGAGTCGACCACGAACAGCGCGTCGGGCAGGCCGGGCATATCCTTGATGCCCGCCAGGTTGCGATCAAGCTGCGTGCGCTCCCGCTCGAGTTTCAGCACTTCCTTCTTGGGCAGCAACTCATAACGCCCGTCCCGCCCCATCTCCTCGATCTCTTTCATCCGTGTGATGGACTTTTGGATGGTCGCGTTGTTGGTCAGCAGCCCGCCCAGCCACCGGTGATTGACGTAAAACATGCCGCAGCGGGTGGCTTCCTCGGCGATCGCCTCCTGCGCTTGCCGCTTCGTGCCCACAAACAGCAGCGATCGCCCTTCCTGCGCGAGGTCCGAGACGAACTTGGCCGCGTCCTTGAAGAGCTTCAGCGTCTTCTGCAGGTCGATGATGTAGATTCCGTTGCGCTCCCCGTAGATGTACTCCTTCATCTTCGGATTCCAACGCCGGGTCTGGTGGCCGAAATGAACGCCAGCCTCCAGAAATTCCTTCATGGTGATGCTCGCCAAAATTCCTCCTACCGGTTATCGGTCGCCGGTTGTTAGTTGCCGGTTGCCTGTCGCCCCTTGGCAGAACCCGTTTTGCCGCCCCTCAAGGATCGCACAACCGACTAACGTTTCGAGAATTGGAACCGCTTGCGCGCGCCCTTCTGCCCGTATTTCTTGCGTTCCTTGGCGCGCGGATCGCGCGTGAGAAAACCGCCCTGCCGGAGCTTCGGCCGCAGTTCGGGATTGAAGACGAGCAACGCCCGTGCTATGCCGTGCCGGGCTGCGCCAGCCTGCCCGTGAATACCGCCGCCGTGCGCGAGGACGAAGATGTCAAACTGACCCTCGGTCTCGGTGGCCGCGAAAGGCTGCCGCACTTCCATCCGCAAAGCTTCGGATGGAAAGTAGCCCTCGAAGTCCCGGCGGTTCACCGTCATCTTGCCCGAACCCGGTCTCAATATGACCCGCGCCACTGAAGTTTTGCGCCGGCCCGTGGCCCGATATTGAACGCTATCCGTCACACGAACTCCTCAAAGCAGAAATAATCGCATGGATTCTGATGGGTCTAACGGCTAAGGGCGAGAGCGGCCGGACGCTGTCCGGCGTGCGGGTGCGCGGACCCCACATACACCTTCAGGCGCGTGCGCAAACGCTCGCCGAGCCGCGTTCTCGGCAGCATTCCGGAAATCGCCTCCTGAACCAGTCGCTCGGGATGCACCTCAAGAACCTGCCGCGCGGAAATCTCTTTCAGCCCGCCCGGATAACCCGTGTGGTGACGATAGAACTTGTCGTCCCACTTCTTGCCCGTCAGGCGGATCTTCTCCGCGTTGACGACAATCACGCCGTCGCGATGGTCCGCGTGCGGCGTAAAATCCGGTGAAGTCTTGCCCATCAGTACCCGCGCGGCGCGCGACGCCAGCCGTCCCAACACCTGTCCTTCGGCGTCAATCAGAGTCCAGCGCACGCCACCCCGGCGGGCTTTTTGAAGATACGTACCCACAGTCGTCTCCGTCAGAATCGCTTGGAGTTTCTATTACAACCGGAGGTGACGCCTTTTGTCAACTACTTGATGCGCAAATTGCGTGGTGGGACTGGTTCGGATCGTGACCAACCAACCCCGGCCTCGCACGGTTTCATTAGGAGGGCAGCGGCCATCGCCCGGCGTCGCGCAGCATTTTGACCAGCCCGCGGCACAGGCCCACCAACCCCGGATGATGATTGCCATGGCGATCGAGAGCGTGCCGCAGCCTCTCCTCGAGCGTCGGACGTGTGAGGCGGTAAATCCTGCACCGCACCTCATTCTCCCAGACCGCGCCCGGCGGACGCTCCGGCACGGCGTCGTCCGGCAGGTCATCGTCAGCCAACAGCACCGCCCGCAGACGGTCCGGGGTCCAAAAGCGGCGGCGCTGCACCCAGAATGTCAGGCCGATCCCGCGCGGGCAGGAGCGAATCGCGACGCTCCCCACGCGGCGGCGCGGCGCTCCGGAATCTCCACGCCTCACGCGCTCCGCAGGGCCCTCCGCAGGCGCGCCCCGCCTCTCCGGACGGCCGCCCAATTCATTGACGTCCTCCGCGGACCGCAGGGGATTTCCTTCTGAATCCAAAGGACATTCCAGCTTTGTTCCGCTGGGCCTCCGGAAGCCACCAAATTGGCACCAGGCCTGGGCTGCCACGCGCTCGCAATCACGGTATTGGACCGGATCGGTGGGCACGAAGGCGTCGACGACGGCGGAGCGGAGCCGGCGGTAAAGGGCGGCGCCCTCCCAGTCGCCGGCGCGCAGCAGGCGTGGATGCAGCCGGCGGGCGTAGCGTCCGTGCTTCAAGGCGTTCAGGGCCACGCGCGCCTTGCCGGGGACGGTGCGCGGGCCGGTGGATTTGAGAGCGTTGGCGCGGCGCGCAAGAAGCGACGCGGGAGTAAGGCAGGACGAGCGGCGGAGAGACATGGGGCGCCCCTAGGGACCGGCCTCAATTCGAGGTTGCCGGGCCGTCCCCTTCGAGGAAGCAGCGAGCCTAGCAGACTCGGCCGCCATCGTCAAGGGCCTGCGAGAAGTTCGCGAGGCCCTGTATCTAGCCTACACCTCATTCGCCCGCGGGCTTGTTCACTGGCACGTCAGTCGAAAGACCCCACTGGGTGGTGACCGTCGCTCCCGTGGTGCTGAAGACCACCCACCACACGCCCGTCGATGGCCGCCAGATGGCGTAGTCCGTCTTGTTATCCCCGTCGTAATCCCGTGCTACAGGGATATCCGTGCTCAGGCCCCACTGCTTGGTGATGTGCTGGCCTGTGCTGCTGTAGATCACGTACCAGGTGCCGCTCGATGGGCGCCACGTGGCGAAGTCCGTTTTGCCGTCGCCATCGTAGTCCCCGGTTACCGGAATGTCGGTGCTCAGTCCCCACTGCTGGGTCACGTGCGCGCCCGTGCTGCTCAGGATCACGTACCAGGTCCCATTCGACGGGCGCCACGTGGCGTAGTCCGTCTTGCCGTCGCCGTCGAAATCGCCCACTACCGGCAGGTCCGTGCTCAGGCCCCACGGCTCGGTGACGATCTGGCCCGTGCTGCTGTACACCACCCACCACGTGCCCGTGGACGGGCGCCAGATGGCATAGTCGGTCTTACCGTCGCCATCGTAATCGCCGGGCACCGGAATGTCGGTGCTCAGGCCCCAGACATAGGTAACGGTCTGGCCCGTGCTGCTGAGAATCACGGACCAGGTACCGTTCGATGGCTGCCACACGGCGTAGTCGGTGATGCCGTCGCCGTCGTAATCGCCCGGTACCACGATATCGCCGCTCTGACCCAACACAGTCTCGATGGACGTTCCGCCGGAGGTCGGAAGCACGTACCAGGTGTCACTGGACGGCCGCCAGATGCTGTAATCGGCTCCGTTATCGCCGTCAAAGTCGAAGTGCAGACCAAGCGACAGCGGCCGGATCACCGAGAAGGGCACGTTGCTCGAAAGCGTGCCCCCCGGTGTTACCACCTGGACGGTACCGCTGTTCGGGAAAGCCGGGAAAGCGGGTACGGTAGTCGCGATCTCAGTATTCGAGACGACGGTGAACGTGGCTGCCGTGCCGTTAAAGGTCACACTGGTTGCGCCCGTCAGACTCGTTCCCAGGATGGCGACGTTCGATCCCCTCTTACCGGAAGTGGGCTCGGTTACTACAAACGACGCAAACCCCACAGCCAGGCTGAAGACGGAGCCATAGTTGTTGGCCCCACCGAAGGTGGTGGTCCCGTAGAAGCCCCCGTTGGTATCCTGAATCAACGCCGCCACGGGCAACTGGCCGTCCGTGCAGCCGCTCTTGGCGCAAAAGCTGTAAAGCGTTTCCAGCGTGCCGTTTTTCGTGATTCTGAAGATCGTGCCGTCCGCGTTGGTCCCTCCGCCGTCCGTGGTCCCGTAAAAGTTTCCGTCGCTGGCCTGGTCTAACGCGGCCTTGGGGACGGATCCGTCGGTGCCGGCGAAACTGTGCAACGTCGTCAACGTGCCGGTTTGGGTGATCGTGAAGACCGTGCCATCATCGTTGGCGCCGCCGGTGGATGTTGTCCCGAAAAAGTTTCCATTCAGGCCCTGCACCAACCCTGCGAGGGGGGAGGAACCGTCTGCGCAACTGCTCTGGGAGCAGAATGAATACAGCGTGGTGAAGATACCGGACGGGGTGACCCTGAAAACCGTTCCCACGTCGGCGGCCCCGCCAGTGCCCGTGGTGCCGTAGAAGTTCCCGTCCGTGCCCTGGATGAGGGCGCCCTGGGGGCCGGATCCATCCGTACAGCCGGTCTTGGAGCAGAAATTGTAAAGCGTCGTGAGCACGCCGCCTGGGGTAATTTTGAAGACCGTCCCGCCGAGGCCGGCGCCGCCACCGGAGGTTGTGCCGTAGAGGTTTCCATCGAGGCCCAAGACCGGCGTTGCCGTGGGTTGCTCGCCATCGGCGCAGCCGCTCACGGCGCAGAAGCTGTGCAGCGTAGCCAGGGTACCGCTTGCGGTCATTTTAAAGACGGTGCCGTCGTTGCTGGCCCCGCCCGCGGAGGTTGCACCGTAGAGTTCCCCATCGATCGATTGAACGAGGCCCCCGAGTGGCGAGGAGCCGTCCGTGCAATTGCTCAGCGAGCAGAAGCTGTGAAGCGTCGTCAGAGCGCCGGCCGGGGTGATCTTGAAGACTGTGCCGCCGCTGCCGGCGCCGCCCGCATTCGTCGTCCCATACAAGTCCCCATTCAGGGCCTGGATCATCCCCGACGCGGGGTCGGACCCATCGGTGGAGTCGAAGCTGTGGATCGTGGTGAACATAGCCTGTGCAGGCAAAATAGTCGCCGTCGCGGAACACAGGATCAGGGCTGCGCAGGCCCTCGCGCACCAGTTCGTTTCCGCACCACCCGCTCGGCGCGACCTCCCTCCGTGAAACAGAGTCCGGTACTGTGCATCACGAGTCATAAAGCCTCCTTGTGGGTCAGCGACGCCGGCGCCGATTTCTCGGGCGACGTAGCGGTCCAACCGATTACTCGAATTCCGAGCACGACATGAAGTACCCGCAGCGCGGGCAGACCATCTTGCAACGCCGCGACTTGAGCCGCGACGAACACACAGGACAGAAATCGACCGGGAGTTCGATCGCGCCGCCATCCGCCGCAGGCACGCTTGCCGGAGTATCCCGCGCAGTTTCGTGTTCCGGCCCGGTCACGGTTGCCGATTCGGGCGAGTCGTCTTTGGCGGCTTTTGCGGACATCATGGCTTCGTTCACGCGTAATGTTCCCGCAGATAGTCGGCAATGGCCTGATAAGCCTGGCTCAGCGTGGCCTCATCCGGGAGGAAGACGATGCGAAAGTGCCGGGTGCCGGGCGCCTGCCCGAAGCCGCTGCCGTGCACCAGAAGCACGTGTTTTTCGCGCAGCAGGCCGTGCACGAACTGCTCGTCTTCGTCGGCGATGTCGAGGCGCGGGAAGGCATAGAACGCGCCCTGCGGCGCCACACAACTCAAGCGCGGCGTGGAGTTGGCAAACTGCATGGTCAGGTCGCGCCGGCGGCGCAGCTTGCTCAGAACCTCGGGCACATGGTCCTGCGGACCCGTAAGCGCCGGCCGGATGGCGTATTGTTCCGGATGATTGGCGCTCAGGCGGCTGCGCAGCAGCTTGCAAATGCCCTCGATGTAAGGCCCGAGCGCCCCCGCGTCGCCGCTTACGATGGCCCAGCCCACGCGCCAGCCGGGCGCGAGGTAAGCCTTGGAAAGTCCGCCGAAGGTGACGACCGGAACGTCCGGAGCGAGCGCCGCCAGGGAAACATGCTCGCCCTCGAAGGTGAGTTTGTCGTAGATCTCGTCGGCGAAAACCACCAGGTTGTGGCGGCGCGCGATGTCGGCGAGCCCTTCAAGCGTGCGCCGCGAGTAGATGTTCCCGGTCGGGTTGTTCGGGTTGATCACCACCAGGGCACGGGTGCGCGGCGTAACGCGCCGGGCGACCTCGTCGAGGTCCGGCTCCCAGCCCGCCGACTCATCGAGCGCGTAGGTGTTCAGCTCCGCGCCGAGCTTGGCCAGCACCGCCCAGTAAAGAGGATATTCGGGACGCGGCGTCAGGACGTTCTCGCCCGGATTCACCAGGGCCGCAAAACACAGGTCCACCGCCTCACTCACGCCCTGGGTTACAAAGACGCTCTGCAGGTTGCGAATCCCCTTGCGATGCGCCTCGCCACGGATGGCTTCGAGCGCCTCGGGGACGCCGAGGGAGGGGGCATAGCCGCCGAAACCATCGCGCATGGCTTTGGCCACGGCGTCAATCAGGGCTGGCGGCGTCGCAAAGTCAAACTGCAGCGGGTCGCCGATATTGAGCGGGAGAATCTTGTGTCCCTGGCGCGCGACTTCCTCGGCCAGCACGGCGACGTCGCGGATGGCGTAGCGAACGCGCTCCAGACGCGCGGCCGGAGCGATCTCGCGGACTTGCGCAGATGGTGTCGGCACCCTATGGTTCTAGCAGAAAGAGAGCGAAGGGTCAATTCAGTACATGGGATCGAGACTATATACTGAATGGATAACAGTGGAGACGGACGGAACGGCATGGTCACCCTTTTCGATTTCGCCTGCGCTCGATCCCGTACAGTGTCAAGGCAAAGACCGCCGCCGTCGCCACGCCGGCGACCTCAAACCCCAGTCGAAATGCCTCCGCCGGAGCCGGTGGAACGTGCCGGAAGGTCTTCACGGTGGTATAGACATTCACGGTGACGATCCAAGCCGCGAGCGCCGAAAGCAGCGCCGCCAAAGCCGACAACAGAATGCTCTTGACCACTCGCACGGAAAGGAACGCTAACACTGAAGCGGCTGGCAGAGCAAGGGCTTGGGCATTTGTGGCGGAGGTTACCGATCGGCCACCTTCTGTGATAAGCTGCCTTCGCCCGCCATGGCCCACACGCGCGACCCCAAGCACCAGATTCGCGAGATTTGCCGCACTGCCGCCCGGGTGTTCTACGACAAGGGTTACGATGGCGCTTCCATGCAGGACATCGCCGATGCAGTCGGGCTCACGAAGGCCGGACTGTATCACCACGTCGGCAGCAAGGACCGCCTCCTGTTCGAAATCATGAACTATGGGATGGATATCCTCGATGAGACGGTCGTCTCGAAGGTGCGCGGCATCGCGGAACCACGCGAGCGCTTGCGCCAGATCATCGCCGGCCACATTGACCTGATCGTGCGCACGCGCAACCTGGAGATCACGGTGATCCTCCACGAAAACCGCTCGCTGGAGGGTCCCCTGCGCTCGAGGATCAACGCGCGAAAGCTCGATTACATCCGCTTCCTCGAGACGACCATCATAGAAGTCCAGGGCGCCGCGACTTCCCCGCCCCCCATCAGCCCCCGGCTCGCCGCCTTCGCCCTGCTCGGCATGATCAACTGGCTCTATCAGTGGTACCGGCTCGACGGCCCGGTGAAGGAAGAAGAACTGGTGCAGGCTTACACGGCCTTCTTCCTGCGGGGCTTCCTCGGCGAAGCCTGAACCCGCAATTTGTCAGGGGACAATCTTCTTCAGGAAATGGAACTTGCCCTTCTTCTTGGTACTGGACGTCTGTTTCGGATCAGAGTCGCTGGAAGAGCTGCTGGAAGTGCTGCTGGACGTCTTGGCTGCCGGCGCGTCTTTCGCCGTGTGATTGCCGGGCGATGCCGCCGCGGTATCGCCCTCGGGCGGAGCGGCGCTGCTCGGTGCGGAATCCGTCGTCGGCGGGGTCGTCGCCGGCGGAGCTGTGGGCGACGGATTCGTTGCCGGGGGGCCGGCGGCCGGCGCCGTCTCCGGCGGGTTGGCTGCCGGCGGGCTTGCACTCGCCGCGGCAGGTGAAGAGCCATCCGACAGCGGCTGCACGGCAATCTGGGAGTTGGCCGTGCCGGATTGCCCCTGCGCTGCCTCCACCCCGCCCGCCGGTGGCGGACCCAGGCGTACAGGTCCGTGCCGCGTGGCGGAGACATCCGGCGCGCCCGTAAGCTCCCCCTTGGCCTTTGCCATCAAGCTGGTATGCACCCGGGTTGCGTTCATGCGATCCGCGCGCGCGCGCGCCAGGGTAGCCTTGGTGGCTTTGGGCACCGGCTTGTGCATGGCCACCAGCCGATCTTTGGCAGGCTTTGCCTGTAAGCTGAGCGGATAATCAGTCAGGATGTGCCCGTAGGCGCTCGCAGCCTCGGCGGGCTTGCGCAAACGCTCATCCGCCTGGCCGAGATACCAGAGGGCCTGGTCCGCCTGGCTGAAGTCGGGATAGCTGTCGGCAATTTCCTTAAAGCGCGAAGCCGCAGCCCGGTTCACACCCCTTCTGAAGTACAGCACTGCGGTCTCATAATCGCCTTCGGCAAGCACTTCCTGGACCTCGCGCAGCTTCCCCTTTACGACCGGCGCGAGCGGGTTATCCGGATACTTGTCGAGGAACTCCTTGAACTCCACCTGGGCGGCCTTGGCTTCCGAAAGGTCGCGATCCGGCTTCGCCATCAGCCGGTAGTGGGACATCCCGGCGCGGTACTTGGCCTCCGGCGCCTCGGGCGCGGTAGGGAAGAAGGTGATAAAGTCGTTGTACTCGGCCTCCGCCTGGGTCAAACCCGAGATGCCGCCTTCCTTGTAGTAGGAGTCCGCCGTCAGCAGTTTGGCCTTGGAAAGAAGCTCGCTGTCCGGATAAGTGTTGATCATGGTTTGCAGCGTGAGACGGCCCACGTCGTACCGGCCCCCGTCAATCTCCGCCTTCGCCTTTTCAAACAGTACTTTATCCGGCTGGCTTCCCGGAGCCACGTTGGCTCCGAGGTCCGTATTGCGATTGTGATGCAGTAAAATGCAGCCCGGGAGCAGCAACGCGGCCGCCGCAGTTGCGGCGAGCGCCAGCGCCTCGCGACTCCACGTTTTCTTCTGGGGTTCGACGGCAGACTTCATGAATCCTACGGATTGCTCCCTGTTTTCAGGTTCCTCGAGGCTTCCCCGGAGGAGCAGGCTTCGGCGCGCCGAATCAGGTCCTTCAGTCTGGCCGCCGGGTCATCAGTATCAAAGATGGCGAAACCACCTACCAGGATGTCCGCCCCGGCGGCGGCCCATTCCTGCAAATGCTCAACCCGCAGACCGCCTTCGACTTGTATTTCGAACCTCAGCCCGCGATCCTCACGCATGCGGGCCGCCTGCCGCACTTTGCGCAGGCCGAGCAAGCTCGGGCCAAGCGATGCCCGCCGCGGGGAGGGATCGCGAGCGCCTGCCGCAAGGTCGGGTACATCCTCAAAGCTCGGCTCAAAATCCGGCCCAAACACTGGATCGGCAGCGAGGACGCTGACGAAATCAACCTCGTCGAGCACGTCCGCAACCGAGTCGAGCGGCGTGCCGGGCATAAGGCTCACCCCCGGCTGAATTCCCTGCCGCCGGACCACATCGAGCACGCGATGGATCTGCGGCGTGGACTCAGGGTGCACCGCGATCCGTCTGGCGCCGGCAAAATCACTGACGTAGCGCTCCGGACGCTCGATCAGCAGGTGCAGATCCAATTCCAGCCGCGTCGCCTTGCGGATCGATTCAAACACCGGCTGGCCCACGGTCAATTCCTGCGCAAAGTGGCCGTCCGCCACGTCGATGTGGATCCGGCGTGCGCCCGCCGCCTCAACGATCCGCAGGGCCTCGCCCAGGCGCGCAAAATCAGCCGCCAGCAGCGCCGGCGCAATCAAAGCCATAAAGCCCCGGGAGGTCCCGCGAGATGACCTGGCGCCAAACCTTACCGCTGTAGGTTAGCACAGTTCACGCCATCGATTCACGTTCCGGTGCCGCTTAACTTTACCGTCTGCGGGCTGCCTCCGCCGCTGTCGATGAAGCTCAAGATCGCCGTCCGCTCCCCTGTCGCTGCAGGCTTAAAGGTCAGGGTCGCCACGCAACTGCCGCCTGCCGCCAGGGTCTGTCGACACGTATCGGATACGACGCTGAAATCCGCCCTATCGGCTCCGGCTTTGTTGATCCCGGTGATGCTGACCGCGGTGGCGCCCGTGTTGGTGACGGTGACGGTCTGCGGCGAGCTCACGCTGCCCACGTTCACCGATCCGAAGCTCAGGCTGCCCGGCACGAACTGCATCACCGTTCCGGTCCCGGCCAGCGGCACGGATTGCGGGCTGCCTGGGGCGTTGTCTGAAACCGAGACGTCCGCCGAGCGGCTCCCCGGGGCGACGGGATCGAAGGTGACGGTGATGGTGCAACTGGCGCCCGCATTCAAGCCCGATCCGCACGTGTTGCTCTGGCTGAAGTCCCCCGCGTTCGAGCCGCCGATGCTGATGCTGGTGATGGTCAACCCCGTTACGCCGCTGTTCGTGAGGGTCACAGCCTCGCCGGGACTGGCGCTGTTCACCAACTGCGTGGCAAACGTCAGGCTTAAGGGCGAGAATTGAACCGCCGGCGCGCCCGCCCCGCTCTGCAGCAGCACCGAAACGGTGTTCGCTGCGTTATTCGTCACCACCACATCCGGCCGGCCGTCACCGTTGAAGTCTGCGACCGCCAGCCCCGCCGGGCCGGCGCCGGTCGGGAAGTCAGTGTGAGCACCAAAGGTTCCGGCGCCCCCGCCGAGCAACAGGGAAATCGTGCTCGCCGTCGCGTTGGCCGTTACGAGATCGGGCACACCGTCCCCGTTCAGGTCCGCGGCCGCAATCGCGCTCGGGCCCGCGCCCGTGGCGTACGTCTGGCCGGCTTGGAACGCGCCGTCTCCATTGCCGAGAAAGACCGAAATCGTGCTGTCGATCTGGTTGGCCACCGACACGTCGAGAAACCCGTCGCCGTTGAAGTCGCCGGCCGTCATCGCGATCGGATTCCTGCCCGTCTCCGCCGGCGTCCCGTTGACCGTGTGGAAGGTCCCATCGCCGTTCCCGAGTATCCCCGCCAGTGTCAGATCAGCGTTGTTCACCTCGGCCACGTCCAGGTAGCCGTCCTCATTGAAGTCGCCGAGCACTGCCGCCGATGGATCACTGCCGGCGCCCGGCGGCGTGGTGGTGTTTGCCAGGGTCCCGTCTCCCGCTCCCAGCAAGATCGAAATCGTCGGCTCCAGGTCGTTCGCCACCGCTACGTCGAGATTACCGTCCTGATTGAAGTCACCGGCTGCAATCGACACCGGCCACACCGTGCTCGCGACGGACGCCGCGGCCGTAAAGGTCCCGTTGCCGTTTCCGAGCAGGATTTCCACCGTGTTGTCCATCAGGTTGCCGACCGCCACGTCCAACTTGCCGTCATTGTTGAAGTCCCCGGCAGCGAGCGACACCGGTTCCCGTCCCGTGGTCGGGCTTGGTTGCGCTGTAAACGTCCCACCTCCGTTACCGAGGAGGACCGAAAGCGTGTTGGCCCCGCTGTCCGCAATCGCCAGGTCCTCGATGCCGTCCCCGTTGAAGTCTCCCACCACAATCCCTTGCGGCGCCGTCCCCACAGAGACGTCCGTGCGGTTAAACGCCACCGAACTCTCGGGGTTCACGACGGAGAAGAACCGGACGCTGGACCCTCCGCCGCCGGGTGTGACGTTCACCGCGGTCACCTGCGCAGTGCCGGCCCCGGCCAACAACGATGCCGGCACCGTCGCAGTCAGGGAATGAGTGCTTTGGTATGTCGTGGAGAGCGGCGTGCCGTTCCAATCCACCGTAGCGCCGGCCACGAAGGCCGCCCCATTCACCGCCAATTGCAACGATGGCGAGCCCGGCGCCGCACTCACAGGCGCGAGAGACTGAACGAAAGGAACCGCATTGCGCAGCGGGGCCGTTCCCGTCCCGGTCAATGTCACCTGCTGAGGGCTGTCACCAAAGCTGTCGTTGATGTTCAGGTCGACGTCGCGCGCGTGCAGCCCGGTGGGGTCGAAAACCACCATGATGGTGCATTTGCCGCCCGGACTCACCGTTGAGCCGCAGTTGTTGGTCTGGGAAAAGTCCTCGGTCGCCTCGCCCGGGACTTTGCCCGTGTCGCCGACGAACGAGATCCTCGAAATCTCGAGCGGCGTGCTGCCGTCGTTGGTCAGCATCACGTTCCGGGGAGCGCTCGGCGAGCCCACGGGTTGATTGCCGAAGTTGAGGCTGGTGGGATCGAGGGACACTGCCGTCCCCACGCCGGTCAGGTTCACAATCTGGGGGCTGCCGGCATCGCTGGTCGTCACCGTAAGCGGACCGTAGCGCTTCCCGGCGGCGGTCGGCGAAAAGGCCACCGTAATCGTACACATCCCCTGCGCGGGAACCGTAGAGCCGCAGTTGCTGCTTGCCGGATAGTCAGCAGTGCCGGTAATGCTGTCGATGGTCGCCGGCGCGCTGCCGCTGTTGGTGAGCGTTGCCATCTTTGGCGCACTCGTCGCGCCCACCATCTCAATGCCGAAGCTCAGCAGCGACGGTGAAAGCTCGATATTCGTGCCCGTGCCGGAGAGTTGAACAACCTGTGGGCTGCCCGAAGCGCTGTCTGTGATGGTGAGCGTTCCGGTCTGTGGACCGGCAGCGGTAGGGCTGAAAGTTACGTTGATGGTGCAATAAGGCGGGACTCCCGCGCCTTCATACGACTTAATGGTGCCGCCACAGTTATTCGTCTGGCCAAACTCGCCGTTGGTTGTGATGCTGTGGATTATGAGTGTCTCCGGGGTGAAATTCGTCACCAGGATGCTGCGGGAGGGACTGGTGGCGCCGACTTGCTCGGGCAGGAACGAAGTCGAGGTTTGTGAGGCCACGGGGCAGGTTCGCGCAGTCAGCGTCAAGGGAGGCAAAGGGGACTGGGTGAAGTCGAAGCTGTCGAGCATGTCATTGGCGTTGGCGTCGCGGTTGGTCAGGTACGGCAGGTTAAACCGCTCCTCGATGAACTTCAGGATCGAAGAAGGCTCATAGACGGTGTGCGAGATGTAGCCGCCAGGGGCGTACTGGGCGTACGGTGAGATGATGAGCAGGGGCACGCGGGGCCCGAGGCCATACTCATCTTCTACTGGAGGCGGAACGTGATCGTAAAGTCCGTCGGAATCGTCCCAGGTGACGAAAATCGCGGTGTTACTCCAATAAGGAGAATTCATGATGGCGTTGATCTGCTGGACCGTCCAATTCTCGCCCCAGCAGACGCCGTTGATCGGATGTTCGGATTGAATATTGTCCGCGATGAGCCAACTTACTGCGGGAAGCTGACCCGTTGCAATGTCGGTCTCAAAATCTGAAGACTTCACGATATTGTTGGTCCAATCCGACGAGTGCCGGATGTGGCTGATGCTCAAGAATCCGTTCCAGTTCGATTCGATGTCAGTGTAAGACTTCCACTGGATGCCGGCGGCGTCGAGCGTGTCCCCGAGCGTTTGCATGTCGTAGCAGGGATATTGATAGTAAGTGTTGCCGACTGTGTTGAGCATCTCAACGACGAAGCCGGGCGGCGCATCGCAGCCGGGGCTGTCACCGGTCGGAATCACCGGGTCGCCGATCACCCCGCCCGAAGAAGCCGCAATCGCGAAGATATGCTGCGGGTAGCTCGGACCCGATTCGGCGGAGAACGTCTCGTCCCCGAGCACGTAGTTCTGCGCGTAGGCCCAGTAATTTGGTATGTCCTGCTGGTACACCTGCGAGTAACAGAGATAGTCGCCGTTGATCGTGCAGGGATACTGCGTAGGGAGGTCGAAGTCGTCCATCCGGCCGTAATCGATTGACTGAACCGTCGCATCCCAACTGTGATTGAAGTCGCGCGGATAGCGGTCGCCCGCATGAAGCAGCGGGATGGTTTCGCCGGTGGAGATTACGCCGCTTGTGGCTCCATCGGCGTTCGGATAAGTGCCAAAATAGCTGTCAAAACTCCGGTTCTCCTTGATGATGAAGACGATGTGCTGGATGGACGAGTTGAAGTCGAGCTGCTTCGCGCCGGCGGAGGCACGCTCACCGGGCCGGCCACGGTGGGTGGAATCCTCCTGGGCGCGCGCGCGCGCGTGAATCAGCGCAACCACGATGGCCAGAGCCGCCAGAATTCTCCTGAGAACGCTTGAGCTGAACGTGCACATACCTCCAATTCTCCCTTGCGATTTCGCCAAGACTTTGATCTTGCCGGGCAACACCTGCCAGTAGCCGGATCTATGGCTTGAGCCCCGGCAGGCGCAGGCCCCCGTTCTGAAGCAGAATCGAGATCAGCCCCGCCGTCTGGGCCGCCACAGCCGCGTCCAGCCCGCCATCGTCGTTGAAGTCACCGGAGACGAGAGAGGCTGGACCGGTGTCCGTCGGGAAGGCAACGTAGGTTTGGAATGTGCCGTCCCCGTCGCCGTACAAGAGAGACACGCTGCCGGCGGTCTCGTTGGCCACCACCAGGTCCAGCTTGCCGTCGCCATTGTAATCCCCGGCCGTGAGCGCCACGGGATCCGCAGCGGTGCCATAGGACGTTTGGGTCTCAAAGGTGCCGTCTCCGTTCCCGAGGAGGATCGAAACACTATTGCCGGCGGAATTGGCAACGGCCAGATCCAGCTTGCCGTCGCCGTTGAAGTCCGCTGCCAAAATGGCCAGCGGATCCTTTCCGGTCGCCGGCTGCGTGGGAAGAGCGCTGAACATGCCATTCCCACTTCCCGGCAGGATACCAACCGTGCCCTCGGTGGCATTGAGCTGCGCAATGTCCAACTCTCCGTCGCCGTTGAAGTCGCCAATGGCCAGCGCGATGGCTCCGGCGCCGGCGCCGGGCAGCACCGAGGTCTCGAAGAAGGTCCCATCGCCGTTTCCGAGAAAAATCTCGGTGGCGCTATCGGCACGGCTCACCAATGCGAGGTCAAGCTTGCCGTCGCCGTTGAAGTCCGCCACGCCCAGAGCCGACGGAGCCGTCGTGTCCATACCGATCGTTTCCTTGAGCGTCAAGGTTCCGTTGCCGTTTCCGATGAAGATCGAGACCGTGCTGTCGATTTGGTTCGCTACCGCCAAGCCGAGCATCCCAGCGCCGTTGAAATCCCCGACCGCCAGCGCGATCGGGCCACGCCCAGTCGTTATTGTCTGCGGGCTGCCAAAGGTCCCGTTGCCGGTACTGAGATAGATCGAAACGGTGTTGTCAGCGTAATTGGCAACCGCCAGGTCCGCCGCGCCGTCGCCGTTGAAGTCACCGCTGACGATTGCCTGTGGACTATCGCCCGCCGCCAGACTTGACTTTGTAAACGTCACCGAGCCCGCCGACACCGTAACCGGGAACAGCAGGAAGTTCGAGGGCCCCCCACCCGGGCTGGGATTAGAGACCGTTACCATTGCCGATCCGGCCGAGGCGATGTTCGCCGTGGGCACCGCCGCCGTCAGTACCGAACTCGTCTCGAACGTTGTTGCCAACGCGTCGCCGTTCCAATCGACGGTCGCACCACCGACGAACCCCGCCCCGTGCACAGTCAAGGTAAAACCACTTCCGCCCGGGGCGGTGCTGGACGGAGCCAGGGGCTGGTCGAGGAACGGTACCGGATTGGCCGGCGGCTCCTCGACCGTGCCGGTAAGCGGTACTGACTGCGGACTGTCGGCTTCGCTGTCGAAGACCAGGAGTTGTGCGCCCGCAGCACCGGGTATAACCGGGGTGAAAGAGAGTGTGATCGTGCAAGTGGCCCCCGGCCCGAGGGTGCTGGTGCAGGTCGTGCTTTGCTCCGCAAATGCCTGCGTGACGAGTCCCACGAACTTATCGTCGGTCCCGGTCACGGTTATCCCCGTGATCGTCACGGGGCTCTGGCTCTTATTCTTCAGTGTGACGACGCCCGTCTTGGCCGTGCCGATCGTGACATCGCCGAAACTGAAGGAAGACGGCCAAAGACCGACGCCCGTCCCGGCTCCGGTCAGGTTAATCGTTTGGGAATCGCTGCCGTCGCTGTCGGTCACGGTCACCGTGCCGAAGCGGGTACCCGACGTGGAAGGGGTGAAGGTCACCGTAATTTTGCAGCTCGCGCCGGGGCCAAGGCTGCCGCGGCAATTGTTCGTCTGGCTATAGTCCCCGCTCGTGAGGATACTGCTGATGGTAAGGGCTGAGGTGCCGAGATTTTTGATGGTCGCGCTTTGCGGAGCGCTGCTAACGCCGACCACCACTGTTCCGAAGCTGAGCAGCGACGAAGACCGCTTCACCTCGGTTCCCGTCCCAGTCAGGCTTATCGTTTGCGGGCTGCTGGAGTCGCTATCGGTCAGAGTGAGCGTGCCCGTGCGCGTGCCGCTCGTCGACGGCGTGAAGTTGACCGTTATCGTGCAATATGGGGCTGAAGAACCGGGATGGTAGGCTGCCAGACTCTGGGGACAGGAGTTGAGCTGCGAAAAGTCGCCTCCGGTGGTAATGCTCGATACCGTCATCGGGATCGAGTTGAGGTTGGTCAGAAACGCGGTCACGCCCGGGCTTGTCGTGCCCACTGCCTGTGGAATCGCGAAATTCAGAGCCGTCGTCGAAGCCGGAGAGCAATGGGTCGTTTGAAGCGTCAGAGGCGGAAGCGGCGTCTGTAGGAAGTCAAAGCTGTCGAGCATGTCGTTCGCGTTGGCATCCCGAGAGGTGAGCGGCGGCAGGTCAAAGCGCTCCTCCACGAACTTGAGAAATGAGGCAAACTCGTAGGTTGTGCTGGAGATGTTGGCGGGCTTGGCGAAAGGCGAGATGATGACTAGCGGCACGCGCAAACCCAGGCCATACTGATCGGCCGCCGGCGGCGGAACATGGTCATAGAATCCGCCGAAGTCGTCCCAAGCGAGGAAGATCGCCGTCGAGCCCCAGTCCGATCCCTGCATCACGGAGTTGATCCGGTCGACTGTCCAATTCTGTCCGTCACAGGTGCTGGCCTCCGGATGCTCGCTCTCATCCTCGGGTGCGACCAGCCAGCTTACGGCGGGTAACTGACCGTTCTCGGCATCGGTGGCGAAATGGGTCTCCGGCGCGAAATTCGTCGTCCATAGTGACGTGTTCCGAATATGGTTGATGGCGTTGTAGGCGTTCCATATCGATCCGCTTTGGGCATAGTACTTCCACGAGATTCCAGCGCCTTCCAGCAGATCGGCGAGCGTCTGGAAATCGAAGCAGGGATACTGATTGGTGAGATTCCCCGAGGTGTCGATAACCGGCACCGTGATTCCGGGCGCTGCGTCGCAGCCCCACATCGTTGTGGTGGGCGGATTGTCCACCACTCCGCCGCTCTGCGCGGCAATGGTGTAAAGGTGGTTGGGGAAGCTTGGGCCTTGCAGGGACGAAAACATGCCCTCTGCCAGCGTGAAATAACTGGCGTAGGAAAAATAGTTCTGGACATCGGTCTGGCTGAACTGCGTCAGACAGAGGTAGTCACCATTGACGGAACACTGATTCCCGAAATCGTCAATCAGGTTGAATCCGTCCATTTTCCCGTTGTCGATGGCTGTCGTAGCGTCCCAGAAGTGGTGTCCAAGATCGCGCGGGACGCGGTCCGGGGTATGCCCCAGCATCACCACCTGACCGGTTGAGAGGGTCGCGGTGTTGGTACCGGTCGCGCCCGGAAAATTTCCGAAAACCTCATCGAAAGTCCGGTTTTCCTTGATGATGAAAACAATGTGCTGGATGGCAGAATTGAAGTCCAGCTGTCTCGCGCCCGCCGAAGCAGGCTGAGCAAGCTGATGACGATCGGTGGAGTTCTCCTGGGCGCGCGCGCTCGGAGCAGCAAGCGCCAGGACCAAGACTGCTGCGACAAGCGCAGCGAAACCTTCGCGCAAACTGAGAACCTGCATTGCGGCGAATCCCCCCTTCTTGAAGCTGTGACGCGCCGGTCGCCTAAACCTCTCCGCCCCGGAATAGACAGCTAATCCGTGGGCCCAGTGGTGTAACTTGACCTATTCGATAGAAATATCGTCTGGGATCAGGGACGGTCTCAGGGAAACCGAGACGAGTAGAAGGGCCGTGCCGTTCCGCAGAGGTTTACCGAACAGGAACTCGGTTGTCGATTCCAGACCAGGATAACCTACCCTAAAACAGCCCGTAAAGCAACTCTCTGTTCGGTTTGGCCCCTGCTCGGTTTGGTAATGTCCGGTCGGACATTGTCCTTGGTTCTTGTCTCCGTTCAGTTTTCAGAGCAGGTGGTCTTAGGAACCACCTTGCTCCTTCGGAGGTGTCAGCAGGAGGATCGCAAGTTCCACGTCTCGCGATCCGGTTTCGGACTCTTCACGGAGATTCACCTGCACGGCGCAGTTTCCCACATCGTCAGCCACCACGGCGGGCAAGCGCTTGTACGCCGGATTGACGGGTACCAGGCTCATCAAAGCGGGATGGCCCGTTCCGGTAGCCCTTGAGCTCAGCCGGGAAGCTTCTTCGAAACTGAGCGTCTTCGTCACCTCTGAATCAGCACCCATGGCGCTCAACAGCAGAAAGTCCAGATACTGCGAAGAGCCTGCCTCGCTGCTGTCCGGCGGCAGTTGCGCGTATCGCATGGTGTAAAATCCCGGCTTCAACTTCTGATCCCGGGAGTCCTCAGCGTCGGAAGTGAGAAAGCGCAGCAGGCCTACGAGAGCTCCGGTTTGGATCTCGCCGTAGAGGACGCCGGACGCTTTCGCACCGGGCTTCTTCGCCACGGCCGCCTTCACCCACCAAATGTCGCAGACCGGAACATTGCCGCCGCCCGCAGTCCGTACCAGGCGCGAGCCTGTGGTCTGCAGACGATCGGCCAGGGCCGCAGGCACGTTGAGTGACGACAGGGGCGGCGATGCCTCAAGCGTGAAGTCGGCTTGAGCCTTGGAGAGCGAACCGAGCGCGAGCAGGCTGACCGCGAGAAGCACCGCCGCCCGCACTGGTTTCCGATGATCACGCATGTCGTTCAACTCCCATAAGGATTCCGCCCGGAATCTCAACCAATTGCCGCGGGCTGCGGTCGCCGTTCTCCACAGCCGGGACGCGCACCAACCGTCACGGCAAATACTTCCCCGCCACCTTGCGAAACATGGCGGCGTGGCGCTCCACGGACTCCAGGTCATCACGAAGCGTCACGCCGAAACCCGAACTGAGACCGGGGTCGGACACTCCGATGCTGATGTTGAGCGAGCGCTCGAGCAGGGCGTCCGTTCGCGGCAGCATACCCTGCCAGTAGCGAATCTCCCGGTCGTCACCGGCATGGTTCCGGAAACAAGTGAAGGGACATTGTACCGCCGTGGCCGTTCGCAGTTTCATCAGTTGCTCCATGTTGTTGTAAACGTGCCAGCCGGCCCGCGCCACGACCTTCGTTCCCAAATCCGAGGCGACGCTTTGCGCGATCTCCGCACTCGGCAGAATCAAAGTGAGCATCGTGGCGCACTCGCCCCGCTCATCCGTGATCTCACGGAACCGGAGCCCCGGCAGGTCGCTGATCAATTCCTTGTAGCGCTTCTTATTTGTGCGCAGGCGTTCGAGTAATTGCGGAAGCTTGCGGAACTGCGCGATCAGCACGGCGGCCTGCAGCTCCGTGAAGCGAAAGTCGAGGCCGAAGAACGGACGCTCCCCGATCTCGACCCCGGTACGAAGCGGGGAGTGCCCCTGATCGTGGAAGGCAAACGAGCGCCGGTAGACCTGCTCGTCACCGGTCACCACCATGCCGCCGTCGCCCGAGGTGATCGTCTTATAGACGTTGAAACTATACGTGCCTGCCTTTCCGATGGAGCCCACAGGCCGCCCTTTGTAGGTGGCGCCGAATGCCTGGGCGCAATCCTCGAGCAGCGGGATGCCATGATCGTCGGCAATCTTCTTGAGTTCATCCAGCCGGGCGGGATTACCCATCATGTGCACGGCCATGATGGCCTTCGTATGCCGGGTTATCTTCTTCTTCACGTCCTCGGGATCGAGATTGAAGGTCTCGTCGATTTCAGCCAAAACGGGAATCGCCTTTGAATAGACGATGGAGGAAATACTGGCGATATAGGTGAATCCAGGAACGATCACCTCGTCTCCGGGGCCAATCCCGAGCCCGACCAGAGCGGTCAGCAGGGCCGACGTTCCAGAATTGACCGCCACGGCATAGCGGACTCCGGCGTAACTCGCGATTTCCTGCTCGCACTGGTAGACCTTGCCCTTGAACCTCGGGTCCGCGTCCGTGCCCACGGATACGCCGTATCGAAACAGGTAGCCGCCCCGCAGAACTTCGAGGACTTCCTGAATTTCTTCTTCTCCAATCAATTCCATTCCGGGACCTGGCATCTCGCGTCTCTCCTCTCGTATCTTCCGCGACTGGATTTCCCAATTGCTCGGTACTGGCGTCCCTTGCCCTGTGGAATCCCTCTCGCGCACCGTCCTGAGGTTCCGCAAAAGACGCCACTACCAATTACCTTGCTGCCAGCTTGTATGTGCCGGCCTTATTCAAGTCAATCAGCAGCCGACTTCCGCCTTCCGCCGGACTCGCCGTCAGGGCCTGGCCGTTCACCAAAATCGACGTGGCTCCCGCCGGCGCCGGCATGGAAACTTCCGCATCGACCCCATCCGGCAGGTCCAGCGTGGCTTCGAGACCGTCCGTGCCGGAGCGCAGATCGACTTTGATCGGGCCGTGCGGTGTGGGCTCTGCGCCTCGCGCCCACTCGATGCCGGCGAGGTCGGGGCGAATGCTGACCTTGCTGAAGCCCGCGGCCTGCGGCTGGATACCCAGGACCTGCTCTGTAAGCCAGGACGTGGGCCCGCTCGACCAGCCGTGGCAGAGCGACACGTAATAGCCCTGGCCGTTGTCCGCCTGCAGGGATTCGTGGAAATTCCCCTTCGGCCAATCCGGGTCGTACGCCTCCCAGAAGCTGGTGGCGCCTTCCTGGATCATGCCGCCCCAGAACTCGCGAATCCAGTCGAGCGCCTCCTTGCGATGCCCGGATTCGGCCATCGCGGTGATCACATAAGCGTTGTAATACGGCGTGATCATGAAGCCGCGGGGCTTGGAAAGCACTTTGTCCCAGATCGCGCTGGTCTCAGCGGCGTCCGCCACGCCGGAGAAGATCGCCATGGCGTTCGTCTCCCAGCGCGTGCCGAAGGTGCCGCTCGAAGAATCGAGCAGATACTGCTGCGCGGCCCGTTTCAGGCTTGCCGCTTCATCACGGAACTTGGACGCCCCAGCGCTGTCGCCAGCCTCGCCGAGCAGCCACGCTCCTTCCGCGAATGCTTTGGCGAATTCCAGGGTGGTCGCGCGACGCGCCTCGGGTGTGTCGCCGTTCAAATCGGGCGACCAGTCCACGAACGGCCAGCTTTTGTGGGTGTTGGCGAACACCGGGCGATTGTCGAGCTCGGTTTCCATGTAGTCGAGCAATTCACTGAGCGGCTCGCGAATCGACTCGAGGTAGGCGCGGTCGCCGATGTGACGGTAGTAATCCGCCTGGCCCATCACCCAAAAGGCGGAGTAGCCGGGGATGCCGTTCACGTCGCCGTGCACCGGCTTGCCCGCGTCGGCCATTAAGCGGTTCATGGTTTCCTGCATCAGGAAATGGTCGGCAAACACCGTGTCGATCACGCGTCCGCTCACGTCCAGGTCGCCCATCCAGCGCCCGCGATCGCGCTTGGGCGCGTCCCAGATGTCGTCCTGCATCGAAAGATGGCTGGTGTAAGCGCCGACCTGCCAGATGCGGTTGAGCAAAGGATCGGAAGACTCGAACGATCCCGAGTACTGGACGGGATAATAGGTCGAGTCGAGGCGGATGGCCTTGAAGCGCAGTGGCGATGTTCCTGCGATGAAGCGCACCACGGCATAGCGGAAGGCGCTCTTGGGACCATACACCGTAGCCATGGGCGGAACAACGATAGGATCGGCGCCGAGATAAGGCTCGTTGATCGCCTCCTCGCGCGACTCGCCAAATTGAAGCTCGAGTTTCATCGGCGCGGCCGAATCGGAGACAATCTCCAGGCGCCCGTCGGACTCGCGTCCGAGATCGAGGACCAGGAAGGGATCCTCGTCTCGCAAGCTCCCGGGCGGCGGCAGCGTCACGCTAAACTCGCCGCCTGTTGCGGACCCGGCCTTGCCGGCTTCGCCTTGCGCTCCGGCGTTCGGCGCGACTGCCGCGATGGCCCCGGCGTTCTCAAACCGGCCCAACCCTTCAAACGCGTAGAGGACGCGGTCCACGGGCGCGGGTACGTGAGCGAGAAAAGGCGAGAGGCCGTCGTAGCCCGGCCACTGATACATCCCCGCGTCGTTGTTCCACTGGTAGAACTCGATGTCGCTCTCGATTCCGCCGAGCGACCTGACCGGCTTCCATGCGCCGGCGGTGCTCGCCGGTTGCTGCCAGCCTGCCGCGCCTTGATCGGTATACTGCCAGGTCGCGTCGCTCATCACGAGCGCCGGTCCCGGAACCCCGGACTCACGGGAGACGATCTTCACCACCAGGCGGTCCCCGCCCGAGACTTGAAATGCCAGCGTGTTCGCCCCCGGATGCAAGGCGTGGACGACGGGGAGAGCGAGCACCAGCCTCAACTTCGATCTCTGATCACGCTCGGCATTGGCTTGGAGCCGGCCATTCACATAAACGCGGATGCGATCGGGTCCGGCCACGTAGAGCGTGGCTGCGGCGGGCGCTGCCTTCAGGATGAAGGTGCGCCGAAAGTAAAAGGTGTGGTCCCAGTCGGAGTCTTTCGTGCCCGGCGCCCAGATGTATTCCTCCGGCAGCGGATGATGGACGGCCGATTCCAATCGGGGCGAGCCGATGTCAGCGGTGAGGTCGAGCCTGACGGGAAGATAGTGCTGCTGCGCAAAGGCCGCCGGGACGCCGGCAGCAATCAGGCTGATGAACAGCAGGAACGAAGACGGTCGCGGCACGGTCCCTCCCGGACTTGGCAAAACCAGACAGAGCGCGGCGCCCGGCTGCAACCGGGTATCACGCGCCGCTAAAATCTATTCCGAACTGAGGTCCGAGGCAAGACCCAATTACACCCAATTAGACGAAGTCGCGACCGATCAGCCGTTCGATGCGCTTCGCGATCGGCGGATGGGTGGAGAAAAGGCCCGAGAACACCTGGCCTGTCGTCAGCGGCTGGGCGCAGTAAATGTGAGCCATGGAAGGTGCCACCCGCATGGGAAGCCGCTTCGAATACTTGTCGATCTTGTCGAGGGCGCGGGCCAGGCCCATGGGATTCCCCGTGATCTCGGCGCCGGTGTGGTCCGCTTCGTATTCGCGCGAGCGCGAGATCGCGAGCTGGATCAAAGTGGCGGCCAGCGGGGCGAGAATCATCATGGCCAGCGCCGAGAAGATGCCGCCTCCCTGGTCGCGATCGCGGCCGCCGTAGCCCGTGAACAGTTCGCCCCAGTAAATCATGCGCGCGAGCAGGGTGATGGCGCCGGCCACGGTCGCCACGACGGCGCTGATCAGAATGTCGCGGTTGCGCACGTGTCCGAGTTCGTGCGCCAGCACCCCTTCGATCTCCTCGTCGTCGCAGAGTTCGAGAATGCCGCGCGTTACCGCCACGGAAGCGTGATTCGGATTGCGGCCCGTCGCGAAAGCATTTGGCGAGTCCGTGGGAATCCAGTAGATCTTGGGCACCGGGACGTTGGCCTTGGCCGCCAGACGCTCAACGATCTGATAGATGCGCGGGTTCTCCTCGCGCGAGATGGGCTGCGCCCCGCTCGAGCGCAGCGCGATCTTGTCGGAGAAGAAATAGCTGCCGATATTCATCACGGCGGCGATAATCAGGGCCAATTCCATGCCGCTCTGCCCCCGCCACAAGTCGCCGATGGCCAGCAGAATTCCGGTGAGGGCGGCGAGCAGAACGGTCGTCTTGAGATTGTTCAGCATGAACGCTTGCTCCTGTCAGGGATCACTCTCTTTAGATGCGCCATTCGACGGTCAGCTCACGGGGCGGGCTGCCATTTACGGTCGCGCAAAGCGGGAGCCGCGCGAGGACGGATCGTGAGCCCGGCGACGGATCGTGAGAAGGGCACTCCGGCATTCTATTACAAGAACAGCCTCTTCACAGGATTGTCTCCTTCATGGTCGGCGCGCAGCAAGAGTTTGGCTTTGAATCGGCAAAACGAAGTCACGCCGCGAGGGGCTGACAGATTCCAAATGACTTACGCCGAGCCTCAGTGGCTTCGTTTGGCTTCGTTTTGACCCATTTTTGAGGCTGTTTCGTTGATTCCATTGGGCTTAGTGGCTTCGTTTTGCAAAATTTTAGATTCCTTTTTTTCGGCTTTTGGAGCGTTTTGTCGGGGGCTAGTCTCAGGGCTACACAGTCCCAGTTTTCTCTTGCCGCAGAGCGGCCGGCCATTGAGGTGAATGCAGGTTTCAAGGTACATTCCAAGCGGGTAACCACAGCCTATGGCTCTGATCGTTTTTCTGCGCGGTGTAAACGTTGGCGGCCACAGGACATTTCGCCCAAGCATCCTGGCGAAAGAGTTGCGTGACTACGATGTGGTCAACGTGGGCGCTGCAGGCACGTTTATCGTTCGGAAACCTGGGCCGCAAGCAGAGTTCCGTGCTGAACTGCTCCGGAGGCTGCCCTTCGAGGCGCACGTTGTGCTCTGCGAGGGCCGCAATCTGACCCGCCTGGAGACGGAGAATCCTTTTGGAACCGAGCCGGCACGCCCCGATATCGTTCGATTCGTGAGCATCCTCTCGAAAGCCGGTGCCCTCCGCACCACTCTGCCCATTGCATTCCCTCCCGACGGGGAATGGCTGGTGCGAGTCATCGCCTCGAACAAGCAATTCGTGTTCGGAATGTACCGCCGGCACATGAAGACCATCGGCTACCTTGGCCAGATCGATAAGCTATTCGGCGTGCCGGCGACGACACGCAACTGGAACACAATCCTCGCGATCCTGCGGCTTTTGAAAGACGACAAGAAAAAGGCCACCGATTCACCGCGGACAACATAACCACAAACACGGAGCGTAGTAGATCGGCAGCCACCCCGGCCGAAGGCCGGGGTGGTTGGCCTGAACTCAAACTGGCCCACCAGCCAATGGCCCGATGACTTCAATGGCTCCAGAATTTCCGGCGCCGCAGAGCGGGACCGTGGGTGCGGCCGATCATCGAGAAAGCTACTTGCTCAATGATTTCAATGGGTTTGCTATCGGTCTGGGCGCCCGGAACATCTAAGCGTCATCAGAGATTAGCGCGCATGCAAATGCGCAAAGGAGAATGAGCAATGCCATACGTTACTGTCGGCAAGGAAAACTCCGGCAACATTGAGCTCCACTATGAAGACCACGGCACGGGTAAACCGATTGTGCTGATCCACGGTTATCCGCTGAACGGGGCCTCGTGGGAGAAGCAGGTGCCGGCCCTTTTGGACGCAGGTCACCGGGTGATCGTTTACGACCGCCGCGGGTTCGGCAGGTCAAGCCAGCCCACCACCGGGTACAACTACGATACTTTCGCCTCGGACTTGCACCACCTTGTGACGAAGCTCGAATTGCGCGATTTCGCGCTGGCCGGATTTTCGATGGGCGGCGGCGAAGTGGCCCGCTACATCGGGAAGTATGGATCGCAGGGAGTGAGCAAGGCGGTCATCCTCTCCGGCGTTCCGCCCTTCCTGCTGAAAACGGCGGACAATCCGGAGGGCGTGGACGCCAGCGTCTTCGAGGGAATCGAGAAGGCGGTCGCGGCCGACCGTTACGCGTTCTTCACCGAGTTCTTCAAGAACTTCTACAACACCGACGTGCTGCTCGGCAAGCGCGTCAGCGATCAGGCGGTGCATGCCAGTTGGAACGTCGCGGCCGGCGCGTCGGCCACGGCGAGCCACGCCTGCGTGCCCACGTGGCATGAAGATTTCCGCAACGACCTCGCGCGCATCGACGTGCCCACCCTGGTGATGCACGGCGATGCCGACCGCATCCTGCCCATCAGCGCTTCCGGACAGCGCACCGCCAGGCTCATCAAAGGGGCCCGCATGGTGGTGGTGGAAGGCGGACCCCACTGCATCACGTGGACGCACTCGGAGATCGTGAACAAGGAGCTCGTGGCCTTTCTCGGCCAAACCTCGGGTCATAAAACCGCTTCGGCGAACTAGCCCAACGCCTGCTGTAGCGCCGGTGGGGTTCGGCACGGCTGTTCTCACCCAAGACGCCGGTGGAGACGCCGGCGCTACAGCGGTCTTCAATCAATTCCGGCTCAATCAATTCCCGGGCTGTCCGGCCCCAGTTGTGGGCCCGGTAGTGGCGTCATTTGCGGAACCTCAGGACACCGTCATTCCCGCGAAGGCGGGAATGACGGTGCGCGAAAGGGATTCCACATTGGCAAGTGACGCCAGTACCCCCGGCCCCCTTGACATTCTACAAGAAGAGGCGTTACACTCTTGTCGGATGTCTAGGAGAGACCGTGGATAAGAAGACCGATCTTTTGCAGGGCACCCTCGACTTGCTCATCCTCAGGACCATCGCGCTCGAGCCCATGCACGGCTGGGCGATCGGCCAGCGCATCCAGCAAATCTCGAAAGACGTGCTTCAGGTGCAGCAGGGGTCGCTTTATCCGGCGCTGCACCGCCTCGAGCACCGGGGCCTAGTGAAGACCGAGTGGGGCCCGTCGGATAACAATCGCCGCGCCAAGTTCTACAGTCTGACGAGAGCCGGAAGGAAGCAACTGGAGGCGGAACGCGCGAGCTGGCAGCGATTGGCGGCCGCCGTCGCCGAGGTTCTGGAGACCGCTTGAGGGGCGGCGCCTCGAGTGCAAGGCCCGAGCCCGATCTCTCGGTCCGTTTTTCGGTTCGTCGTCACAGTCAACCGGAGGGCAGGAGGCTGTATGCAGTGGTTGAACGCCATGGTGGATTCCGCCCGCTCGCTTCTTCGGCGGCGAAGCAAGGAACAGGGGCTCGACGAGGAGTTGCGATTTCATCTCGACCGGCAGATTGAGCAGAACCTCGGGGCCGGCATGACGCCCGCGGAGGCTCGCTATGCGGCGATGCGATCGTTTGGCAACGCCGCCCTGCTGCGCGAGGAGACGCGCGAAGCCTGGGGCCTCGGGACGCTCGACGTGTGGCGCCAGGATCTGAAATACGGACTGCGGATGCTCGGGAAGAATCCGGCGCTGGCCGTAATCGCCACCCTGACGCTTGGGCTCGGCATCGGAGCCAACACGGCGCTGTTCTCGGTGGTGAACGGCGTGCTTTTGAATCCTCTGCCTTTCCCGCAGCCGGACCAGCTCCTCATGCTGCACGAGAGCAAGCCGAACTTCGAGGCCGGCGCCATTCCCTATCCCAACTTCGTGGATTGGCAGAATGAGAATCGCACCTTCTCCTCGATCGCCCTCGCGCGCGGTTACGCCTTCAGTCTCACGGGAATCGGCGAGCCCGAGCGGCTGCAAGGCGAATGGGTGACGGCCAGCTTCTTCGGGACGCTCGGCGTGCGGCCTGCGCTCGGGCGCGACTTTACCTCGAGCGACGATCAGTTCGGGGCCGGCCCCACCGTGATGATCAGCGCGAGCCTGTGGAAGCGCAAGTTCGGCGCCGCGCCCGATACGATTGGCAAAACCATGACGCTCGACGGCAAAGCGTACACGATCGTGGGCGTGGTGCCGGCGAGCTTCGATCTGCGCGTGTGGAATTTTAGGGCGAGCGACGTCTACGCGCCGATTCGCCTGTGGGGCCATCCCGGACTCAAGAACCGGCAGGCCGCCCTGGGACTGCACGGCATCGGCAGGATGAAGCCCGGCGTCACGGTGGCGCAGGCGAGGGCTGATTTGCAGCGTATCGCCGCAAGCCTCGCCGCCGCTTATCCCGATGCCGATCGGGGCACGACGGCCAACGTGGTGCCTCTGAAGCAAAGCATCGTGGGAGACGTACAGCCGTTTCTGTGGGTGCTTCTCGGGGCCGTCGGCCTGGTGTTGCTGATTGCCTGTGTCAATGTGGCCAACCTGCTGCTGGCGCGCGCCACGGGCCGGACGCGCGAATTCGCAATACGCGTCGCGCTCGGCGCCGGGCGCAGTCGGGTGATCCGGCAACTTCTCACCGAGAGCCTGCTGCTGGCGCTCCTCGGCGGCGGCCTGGGATTGCTGCTTGCGTGGTGGGGCACGGGGGCCGGCCTTGCCGCCCTGCCGACCGCGCTGCCCCGCGCGAGCGAGGTCGGCCTTGACGGCCGTGTGCTGATATTTGCGGTCGCCATCTCGTTGCTGTCTGGGATTCTGTTTGGCCTGGCGCCGGCGCTCAGAATTTCAAAAGCAGAACTTCACGAGGTGCTCAAAGAGGGCGGACGCGGATCGAGCGGCGGGAACCATCGCGCGCACGGAGCCCTGGTGGTGGTCGAGGTCGCGCTGGCGCTGGTGCTGCTTGCAGGCGCGGGACTCATGCTCCGGAGCCTGGCGCGTTTGTGGAAAGTCGATCCGGGCTTCGATCCCGGCAACGTCCTGAACTTCTCGGTCACCTTTCCTCCGTCGTTGATGAAGTCCGGCCCGGCGGCGGTTCGCGGCTACATCCGCGGCCTTGACGAGAAGATGGAATCAACTCCGGGCGTGGAGTCGGTCTCGCTTTTGTGGGGTGCGTTCCCCATGTGGGATGAAGACGATTGGACCTTCTGGCTGGAGGGGCAGCCCAAACCCCAAAGTGAAAGTGAAATGGATTGGGCGCTGCATTACGTGGTCGAACCCGGCTATTTGAAGACCATGCGAATTCCGCTCGAGCGCGGCCGCTTCTTCACGGATCAGGATGACGAACGCTCGCCGTATGTCGTGGTCGTGGACGACGTCCTGGCGTCGAAGTTCTTTCCGGGCCAGAATCCCATAGGGCGGCGAATCATCCTCAGTGGCGGCGGGTACCCCCCGGCCGAGATCATCGGAGTGGTTGGACATGTGAAACAGTGGGGGCTCGACTCCGACGATCAGAATCCGCTCCGCGCCCAGTTTTACGAATCTCTACGGCAGCAGCCCGATGCCGCGATCGCGCTCGTTCCCGGCCTGGGCGTGGGCGTCGCCGTGCGTACAGCCGGCTCTCCTGCCGGCATGATCGGGCCGCTCAGCCGCGGCCTTCACGAGATGAACGCCGAGCAGGTGGTCTACGGCTTCAAGACCATGAACGACATCATCTCCGACTCCGTCGCCGATCGTCGATTCTCCATGATTCTGCTGGGCGCGTTCGCCGCCCTGGCGCTCGTGCTCGCGAGCGTGGGCATCTACGGGGTCATTTCGTACCTGGTGGGCCAGCGCACGCAGGAGATCGGCATCCGCGTGGCCCTGGGCGCGCAACAGCGCGACGTCCTGCGCCTGGTACTCGGCGACGGAGCCCGCATGACCCTGGTCGGCGTGGCCGCGGGACTACTGGCCGCACTCGGGTTGACTCGCTTCATGGCGAGGTATTCCCTGCTTTTCGGCGTCACAGCCACGGACCCGCTCACCTTCGCCGGTGTGGCCCTTCTGCTGACGGCGGTGGCGCTCGCGGCCTGCTACATCCCGGCGCGCCGCGCGCTCGCTGTCGATCCGCTGGTGGCATTGCGCTGCGAATAAACCTAGGATCGCAGCGGTCCCGATAAGGCGCCTGCAAAACCGAGACGGCCTGTGGTACGCTAGGCCTCACAATGACTGTCCGTGAGGCCTTCATGAACAAGGAAGCCCGCGCATTCTTTTTCGCCGCATCGACCGTGCTTTGCGCGTCGTTCGTATGCCGGGCGCTGCCCCAGAACGAATCCTCGTCACCGCAGCCTGCCGCCCAGAACGCGCCAGCCGTGGTCCCACTGACCGTTCCGGCGGGCGTGCCGCTCCACGTAGTGCTCGACAAGACGGTACCCATAAAAGCGGCTGGCGCGCCCGTCTCCGCGCATGTTGTGGACCCGGTCTACGTTTTCGATCATCCCGTGGTCCCCGCCGGCAGCATCATTCTGGGACGGATCGCAACGGTCGACTCCGCATCGCGAAAGCGCCGCGCCCTCGCAATCGCCAACGGAGATTTTTCTCCGCTTCGCACCGCGCAGGTGTCGTTCGACACCCTGGTGCTGAAGGACGGAACGCACATCCCCCTCAAAACCACGGTTACGCCCGGCGCGCCGCGCATGGTACGTCTCGAGTCGGGCGGCCCGGGCAAGACAAAGGGGCGCGTGGGACAAACCGTGGATCAGGCTCGCACTGAAGTCAGGACGCGCGAACAGCAGGCGATGGGCGAGATCAAGGAACCGGGAAAAGTGGATCGTGTGAAGGCTTTTCTGATCGCCCAGCTTCCTTATCACAAGCCCAAGCTCACGGCCGGCTCCCACTTCACGGCCGAACTCCGCGAACCCCTGGAATTTGGTCAGGAAGAACGTTCCTCGCAGCAACTCGGTAGCGTGGGCTCGCAGATTCCGCCGGGAAGCACGGTCCACGTGCGCCTGCTCACAGGCCTGAGTTCGGCCACCGATCAAAAGGGCAAGACAGTTCGCGCCGTGGTCTCTCAGCCGCTTTTCTCCTCTGACCAGCACTTGATTCTGCCCGAGGGAACCCGCCTCGAAGGCGCGGTGACCGAGGCTGTACCCGCGCGCTGGCTGGGCCGCAACGGGCAGCTCCGCTTCCGATTCCATCAGATCGACCTCGGCGCCGGAGCACCGCGCCGCGTGGAGGCGACGTTGCAAAGCGTGCAGGCGGATTCGGCGGCCCACCTGAAGCTCGACTCCGAGGGTGGTGCGCATGCGGTAACCCCCAAGACGCAATACATCGCGCCCGCCATCGACGTGGTTTTGGCGCTCGGGTCACTGGACGGCCTCGATCCGCACAACCACGAGCGCATCGCTGACGGACTGGGACCTCAGGGTCCTGATCTTGCCGGAGGCGCCGTCCGGGGCGCTGCAGGCTTAGGCTTGATCGGCAGCGTTATTGGCTTGGCGGCACACTATCGTCCGGTCAGCGCCGTCTTTGCCTTTTATGGCGCAGGCTGGTCCGTTTATACGCATGTGGTGGCGCGTGGTCGCGACGTGGTGTTCAACCGGAATACACCTATGGAGATTCGCTTCGGAATCCATGAGGGTCCGGCGCCCGCGGGAGCTCAGTCGACTGCCAGCCACTTCAGAGGCACCTAGGCGCAGCCCGTGGGAAAAGCGCCGGGGGAAGCCCCTTCAGGCTCACGAGGCGTGTGCACGGACTCCGGCGTAGGCTGATATTTCGACCGGGGTATTTCGAAGGGCAGAGTATTCCAACCTAACGCCTACCGCCTTGTTGACACCTTGGGCGAGGCCAAGCTTGACGTTCTGTGGGTGAGACGCCCGATCGGTGCAGCGCCTCGGGTGGCAGACCGCCGCAACCCAATCCCGTTTGACTAGCCCTTTGCCGAACGGTAGAATAAAGCCTCCCTTATTAGACCCGCGTCGGGGCTTTTGGGGAAAGGAGTGCACGATGTCCCCCGAAGATCACGCCGTTTCTGCGCCCGGCGGAATTGTAATGGAGGCCGCGACTGGAGGTTCTGAGTCGCCGCTCCAGAACGAGACCGCGCGAGCGCCGGAACCGACCGAACTCCCTGAAGCTGCGGAGCCCCTTGAGATTCCGGTGGAGTCCGCGGAGATCAGCGAGATGATGACCGGCATGCCCGAGGTCGGCGCCATTCCCCGCGGGCAGGTCAGCCAGGGTCAGGTGGTCAAGATCACGGACGCGGAAGTGATCGTGGACATCGGGCTCAAGAGCGAAGGGGCTATTCCGCGCGCGGAGTTCCTGAACGAAGCGGGCGAATTGACGGTGCAAGCCGGCGACGTTGTGGACTTCCTGATCGAAGAGTACGACGAGCAGGAAGGCACGTTCACGGTCTCGCATCGCAAGGCGGCGACCATCCGCGCCTGGGAGAGTCTGGAACTCGCCTCGCAGGATCAGAGCAACGTTACGGGACGGGTGATCGAACGCAGCAAGGGCGGCCTGACGGTTTCGGTGGGCGGCGTGCGGGCCTTTCTCCCCGCCTCGCAGGCGGACATCCGGCCCCTCCGCAATCTCGACTCCCTGATCGGCCAGGAGATCGAGTGCAAGGTTATCAAGCTGAACCGCGCCCGCAACAACGCGGTGGTAAGCCGAAAGGCCGCGCTCGAGGAAGGGGTCAAGCAGCGGAAGGCGGAACTTGACACCGTGCTTGCGGACGGAGTGGAGTTGGTGGGCCGGGTCAAGAACCTGACCGGCTACGGCGCCTTCGTGGACGTGGGCGGCATGGATGGCCTGCTCCACGTGACGGATCTGGCCTGGGGACGCGTGGGGCATCCTTCCGAGGTCGTGCAGGTGGGCCAGGAAGTGCGCGTCAAGGTTCTGAAGTACGATCGCGAGAAGGAGCGAATCTCGCTCGGCATGAAGCAACTGCTGCCCGACCCGTGGGAGCAGGTGGTCAAGACTTATCACGCGGGCGACCGGCTGCGCGGCAGGGTGGTCAGTCTGACGGATTATGGCGCCTTTTGCGAGATCGAGCCCGGCATCGAAGGGCTGATCCACGTCTCCGAGATGACGTGGAGCCGCCGCCTGAAGCATCCCTCGAAATTCGTCCAGGTCGGGGAAACCGTCGACGTGTCGGTCCTGGAGGTGAATTCGGAGCAGCGCCGGATTTCTCTGAGCCTGCGCCAGAGTCTCGGCGACCCCTGGTCCACTGTCGACGAACGGCTGGCGACAGGGACGATCATCGAGGGGCGGGTGCGGAACCTTACCGACTACGGCGCCTTTGTAGAAATCGAGGACGGCGTCGAAGGCCTGGTCCACGTCTCCGACCTCTCCTGGACCAAGAATGTGAAACATCCTTCGGAGGTCCTGAAGAAGGGCCAGAAAATCAAGGCTCAGGTCCTCAGCGTGGACGGCAAGCAGCGCCGGATTTCCCTGGGACTGAAACAGCTGGAGCCGGACGCCTGGGAAACGTTCTTCGACCAGACGCCAGTGGGCACCGTGCTAACGGGCAAGGTGGCCCGCCTGGCTCAATTCGGCGCCTTCGTGGAGGTGCGGGAAGGCATCGAGGGCCTCTGCCACGTTTCGGAAATGGGCGAAGAGCACGGACGCGGCGGAAAAAGGCCGCTGAAAGCCGGCATGGAGCTTCCTTTCACGGTGATCAAGATCAACCGCGAGGAACGCAAGGTCGGGCTGAGCTTGAAGAGCGCCGAGGAACAGCGGGTCGAGGAAGTTGCACCGCGCGTGCCAGCACCGGCGTCGGCACCGGCGCCAACTCCGGCAGCGCCTCTGTCAGCCACCGCGCCGGCCGCGACGACCATGGGCGAAAAAATGGCGCAGGCTATCCGGGCGGCAGCGGTCGTGTCCGCGGCGCGGCAAGCAGCTCAGAATCGGACAAAGCACGCGGCGCCGGTTCAGTCCACGCCGGCGGCGCAGTCCGTAGCTGCTCAAGATCAGGCTGCTTCTGCACCGGCCGCAGCTTTACCGGCAGCTGAGACACCGGTAGCTGAGAGGCCGGTGGCTGAGAGGCCGGTAGCTGAGACGCCGCTGGCTGCTGCGAGCGATGCGCGGGAGAACGGGAAGGCAGAATTGGGCCCGGCTCGAGAGGCTGGTACAGAGGTGGCTATGGCGGCCGGCGCCGTCGCCGGTGCCGCCGAGGCGACGCCACCCGATAGCGCCGGCGAATCGCTTGGGTCCGAGGCACCGGCACAAGAAACAGCCGCACCGCCAGACGGCGAAGCGCCTGCGAAAACGGCATCGGCCGAGGCCGAGGGCTAGCGGGCGAAGGTGCGCCGCAACCGCAAAATCCGGCCCCATGCAAACTGAATCGTGAGATGATGAATCGTGATCGTCGGCGAGGACGCCGGCCAAGGAGCACGATAATCCGCCGCAGGAGTGAGTAGATGACGAAAGCAAATCTGGTCGACGACGTCATGCGTGTGGTGGACTTGCCCCGCAAGGACTCCGAGACCGTGGTCGACATCGTTTTCGAGAGCATCGTGAAGTCGCTGCGCGCCGGCGACAAGATCGAGATCCGCGGCTTCGGGAGTTTCCGCAGCCGGCAGCGCAAAGCGCGCGTGGGCCGCAATCCGAAAACGGGGGCCCGGGTGGAAGTTCCTGCCAAGACTGTGCCTTATTTCAAGCCGAGCAAGGAGCTGAAGGATCTCGTGAAGGGAACCAGCGAACCTCCTGCCGAGGCCACCAGCGCTCCGTCGTAGCCTCAGCGTGACGGACCTGCTCCCGACACTCTCAGCCCGTCGCGCCAGATTCCCACATCCGGCGGCGTCTTCCCGATGGATTATCTCTGGAGTCCGTGGCGTTACCAGTACGTGAGCGGCGGAACCCATCGCGATGGCTGCATTTTCTGCGATATGGCTTCTGATCCTGCGCAGGACCGGAACAACCTCGTGCTGCACCGCGGCGACTTCAATCTGATTGTCCTGAATCGATTCCCTTACACGAGCGGCCACGTGATGGTCGCGCCTTACCAACACGTGGCGAGCCTGGCGGGTCTCGGCCTGGAAGCCCTGGCAGAGATGATGGCGCTCGCGCGCGCGCTGGAAGCGGCCCTGCGCGATGCTTATGGGCCCGACGGATACAACCTGGGGATGAACCTCGGGCGCTCCGCGGGGGCCGGCATCGCGGATCATCTGCACCTTCACGTCCTGCCGCGTTGGAACGGCGACGTGAACTTTATGACGTCGGTCGGCGAAACGCGCGTGCTGCCGGAGGATCTGAACACCACGTATGAGAAACTGGTGGGCTTCTTCCGGCAAGCGGCCCCCGCGCAGTGAGACCGCGGCGGCCTCCCGCCTCGGCATCCCTTCGAGCGGCCATGAGGCTCGACTATTCAGCGCCGTTTGATCCCGCGGAGGCTGCGGCCTTCATCGCGGGGGTGCCCGCGGCGCCCGCCGTCTTCGTGCTATGGCCCGTCCCGGACCCAGTGCCCGCCGCGCAGCCTTACATCGGACGCACGCGCAATTTGCGTCATCGTCTCGAGCGGCTGCTCGGGCCACCGCGAGCCGGCCTTCGCCGCTTGAACCTCCACGAGTTCGCGCGGCGCGTGGAATACCAGCCCGTAGGATCGAGCTTTGAAGCGGCGTGGCTGTTGTATCAGACGAATCGCGCGCATTACCCGCGCACTTACCGGCGGCGCCTGCGGCTCAAGCCACCGGCGCTTCTCAAGGTCAACCTTCGCAACCGTTTTCCTCGATGCTATCCCACACGAAACCTCGCACGCGACGGCTCGCTCTACTACGGTCCCTTTCCTTCGCGCGCCGACGCTGAGCGCTTCGCCGGCGAATTTCTCGACTTCTTCAAGATTCGCCGTTGCGTGGAGGAGCTCAACCCCGATCCGAAGCATCCCGGCTGCATTTATTCGCAGATGAAAATGTGCCTGGCGCCCTGCTTTGCGGGCTGCACCGACGCGGAGTACCAGCGCGAACTCAACCGCGCGGTGGCCTTCCTCGACTCAAAGGGAGCTTCGCTCGAACGCGATCTCGAAGCGGAGCGGGCAGAGGCATCGGAATCGCTGGACTTTGAAGAGGCAGCGCGCGCGCACCGCCGCCTGGAGAAGGTGAACGACGTGCTCCGCCGTCGCGCGGATCTCGGGGGAAATGTCGCCCATTTGCACGCCCTGATTCTGGAGAGGGGCGCCGAGCCGCGAAGTGTGGCCTTCTTTCGCGTCGCGGCGGGAGAGATGTTCGGCCCCGCGATCCTCTCGCTCGACGAACGCGTCGCCGCGCCTGCGCCCCTCGATCAGCAGCTTCGCGAATTGCTGGCGGGTCTCGTGCCCTCGCGCCCTCCGGGATCGACAAGCGACGCGCAGCGCGCGGTCCTGCCGCCCTGGGAGCATCTGGCGATTCTCTCGCGCTGGTATTACAGCAGCTTTCGCGAGGGCGAATTCGTACCGTTGAGCGGCGCGGATGACCTTCCCCACCGACGGCTGATCCGCCTGTGCCGCAAGCTGACGGCCGAGCCTGCGCAGACTCCCGAGCCGTCTCACTCCGGCGGATAGAATGCCGCCGAGGATCCCACCCAATCCATATCGCGGTTGAAGCTGACGTTCATCATCGGGCCGCGACCCATCCGCAGCAGGATCGCACCGTGTTGAAGGCCGTCGACCCACAAAAACATGATGCGAATCTCAACCTTGGTGGGACCGCAGGGGGTCTCGATGACCGGTTCGAACTCGAGCCGCTCCTGAAGAATGTACTGCGAGCGCTCGCCCCGCGGGATGGCCTCCAACTGTTCGCGGGTGGGGCCGATCACGACGCCCAAACCGGCAAAAGAATAGAGCGGCTTCAGGACATAGCGCCCGGGCTCGTCCGGCAGCGGGTCGACGTCGCTTAGGAATCGCGTCGCCGGAACGCTCGAATGCCGCAGAAAGGGAATCGAGAACTTACTGATGCGGAAGAACCAGCTCGGGTGATCGGCCCACTCCACGTCGAGATCGTCCTCGAGCCGGAAAGGCAGAGACCTTCCGCTGCGCTTGAGCTCGTCGAAGATCACGCGGTTGTAAATGCGATGGATCGGCACCTGGCGGCCGCCGGCCCTGTAGCGGAGTTGGCGGCCTTCCTGGATCACGTCAAAGGCGTTGACGATTCTGATCCCCGTCATCTGCGCCGTAAGGAGAAAATCCGGCAGCGTCTTCTGCTCGTAAGGATCGATCTCGAGCAGCACCACGTTTTCGGGGTCGTGCTTCGCGACGATCGCCCGCCTGAGCAAGGCGTGGTAAGCGTCGCGGTCGAGGCCCTCGGGCAGAAAGCGCAGGCTCTCGTCGATCCCGTAAGCGCGCCGGTACTCTTCGGCAATCGCCACCTGATAGGCATAAAGCGAGGGGAATCCCTGAATCTCCACCAGGCGAGGTTCGATCTCGCCCCCGTCCCCGCGCACGAGGCCGAAATCCACCTGCACGAACAGGGGATGATCCGTCGCGCCCGGCACCCGGAACTCCGCCGGCACCGCATCCTGGGAGGCGCGGAGGTATTCAGGATCGCTCGCCAGTTGCAGGATCATCTCGCGGCCGGCTGAGACCATGCGGTCGACCAGCGCCGGAGGCAGGAAGCAGGGCGTCTCGGAATTGCGGAAGCTGATGAGAGTGCCGCACGCGCGGTCGAGGCCGGCGAGGAAGTCCTGGTACTTCTCAGGAGAGAAGCTCGAATTAAACCATTGACGGAACCCAGGGATCATGACGGTCGTGGATGATGCTAGCCCAGTCGGCTAGTCTAGTGTGAACCGCCCCTGCCGCATGATCTGGCGGTCATCCGCCCAGATGTCGAACCGGGTGCCCACCACGTCAATGTGGGTCGAGGAGTACCACTCGGCCCCGGTGTGCTCCCCGTAGGGATTGCCGAACGCCATGTGGATCCCCGGAATCTTCTCGTCCTGCAGAATGTGGCCGATCACGTGGTCGAGCGCGATATTGGTTCCGATGGCGAATTCGCCCACCCGGTCGCTGTTCTCATCGGTGTGCGTGTAGCGCCAGAAATCTTCCGCAAGCTCCTGGTTCGAGCAGGAGACGTCCGTGAGGCGGTTCGCGCGCACGCGGATGGTGAGCGGCGCCCCACGCAGGTCGCCGAACTTGTTGCAGAGGTAATCGCCCACCACCCCGTCCACCACGAAGGTGCCGTTCACTTCGCCCGGCGTGGTGAAAACTTCGCCACCCGGCAGATTGCCCCACTTTTCGGGCGAGATCATGCCACTGGTCTTGATCCAGCGATAACTGGGATTAAGCTCGGCGGTGACGTCGGTGCCCGCGTCAGTGCGGGCGCGAATGGCGCCGGACGCGCTCGCGATATCGCGCACGCGCACGCTGATTTCGTCCACCTTGTAAAAGTCGGCCCGCATGCCCTCCATCATGATCTGGCGATTGATATTCACCATGTGGGCGTGGCGGATCTTCCGGCGATTGACGACCTCGGTCATTTGCATGCGCGAGCGTAACTCGTTGCGCTGCGCCTGAGCGGCGAAGATGCTCACGCGGCAGGTCTCGAGGTCCGCAAGAACCTCCGCCGGCATATCGCCGAGCGGCCGCGGCGCGACTTCTTCGAGCACGAAAGCCTGGTAAGGCGCGCCGACACCCTCGATCTCCTGCGCCAGGCTGGCCGCGATCGGGAGCGACTCGCGGTCGGTAATCAAGGTCACTTTTTCGTCAGGCTGCACCTTCAGGCAAACGCGCACGGCGTTGCGCGCTCCCCAGGCCAGCTCCGGATCAATCGAAACGTCGCGAAAAGCCTCGTTCATTTCACCTCACGAAGCGGCGGGAACCGCGGCGGGGTTTGATTCAAACAGGCCCACTTCGGTCTCGTCGATAATGAAATCCACCACTTTCTTCAGATCCTGGCTCTCCTCAAATACTCGCAACTGGCGATCGGCGCCCGTTCCGTCCCGCAGGATGGTGCGGATGTATTGAATCTCGTGGCGGCTGTCGAGTTCGTCGAGCACGTCGTCGACGAAGGACAGATATTCCTCCGCCAGGTCGCGGAACGGCACTTCTGTCTGCTTGCCGAAGTCGATGAGCTTGCCGTCGATGCCGTAACGGGCGGCGCGCCACTTGTTCTCCATCAGCAGGGCGCGCCGGTAGAGCCGGAATCCCTGGTTGGCGGAGTACAGCTTGTAAAGCTTGGCCACCGTCGCTTGGATGAGCGCGGCCAGGGCGATGGTTTCGTCGACGCGCATGGGCAGATCGCACACGCGGAATTCCAGCGTGTTGAAGAAGGGATGCGGCCGGATGTCCCACCAGATTTTCTTGGCGTTGTCGATGCAGTTGGTGTGGATCAGCAGGTTGACGTAATCCTCGAACTCGGACCAGCTTCGATACAAATCCGGAATGTTGGTCCGCGGAAAGCGCTCGAACACTTTGCAGCGGTACGATTGAAAGCCCGTATCCATGCCCAGCCAGAACGGCGAATTGGCGGAAAGCGCCAGCAGGTGCGGCAGGAAATAACGTGCGCCATTCATGAGCTGGATGGCGGTCTCGCGGTCTTCCACCGCAATGTGCACATGCAGGCCGAAGATCAGATTGGCGCGCGCCACCATCGCCATATCTTCCACGATGATGCGATAGCGCTCGTCCGGATAAATCGCCTGATCGCGCCACTCGGCGAATGGATGAGAGCCGCCGGCCGAAAGGCGAAGGCCGTTTTCGTGCGCCAGGCGCACCATTTGCTGGCGGATCATGCGGATCTCGGCTTTGGCTTCGCCGATGGTGTGGCAGACGCCGGTGCCGATTTCCACCACCGACTGGTGCATTTCGGGCTTCACCCGCTCGGCTAGTATCAACTTGCCCTTCTGCACGATTTCCGCCTGAATGTGCGAGCGAAGATCGCGCGTTGCGGGGTCGATGGTCTGATATTCCTCTTCGATTCCGATGCTGAAGCTGGGCCGCGAGGCTACCGATTTACCGTCCATGTGCGATCCTCCTGCGCGAGAAGTTTAGACCAGTGATACGGAAGCGGCGCTGCCGGTTGAGTGGCGCGCTGCACGGCCATTTGCGCCACGGCTTCCACGATCCACTCGAAATTCTGGGCGCCAACCGATTCCCGCGCGGCATCGGGCGCCGGGTTCATGAAGTCGATGGCGTAGGGAACGCCGTCTTCCACCGCGAATTCCACGGTGTTCAAATCATAGCCCAGCGCGCGGCACAGCGTCAGCGCGTCGTCCACCATCCGCTTGCCCAACGACGCGTCCGGCGGCGGATTGCCTTGGATG
>DASZIG010000089.1:0-69144 GCA_035949375.1 Terriglobia bacterium
GCCCTCAGCTCGCCCGCTTCCTCAGCATCGGCGCCAGCGCCTGTCCCGTGTACGACTTCTTCACCCTCGCCACTTGTTCCGGCGTGCCTTCGGCGACGATTCGGCCGCCGCCCTCGCCGCCCTCAGGCCCGAGATCCACAATCCAGTCCGCTTGTTTCACGACGTCCAGATTATGCTCGATGATGATGATGGTGTTGCCGAGGTCTGTCAACCGGTTCAGGACCTCCATGAGCTGCTTGACGTCGTCGAAATGCAAGCCCGTGGTGGGCTCGTCCAGGATGTAAAGCGTGCGGCCCGTCTGGCGCCGGCTGAGCTCGCGCGCCAGCTTCATGCGTTGTGCTTCGCCGCCGGAGAGTGTAGTCGACGCCTGGCCCACGTGCAGGTAGCCGAGCCCGACGTCCACGATCGTTTGCAACTTCTGCCGGATCCCCGGAATATTCTCGAAAAACGGCAAGGCGTCGCGCGCCGTCAGGTCGAGCACGTCGGCGATGGACAGGCCTTTGTACTTCACGGCCAGCGTCTCGGCGTTGTACCGTCGCCCGCCGCACACTTCGCAGGTCACAAAGACGTCGGGAAGGAAGCTCATCTCGATGCGCCGCAAGCCGTCGCCCTGGCAAGCCTCGCAGCGGCCGCCCTTGACGTTGAAGCTGAAGCGTCCGGCCCGATAGCCCCGTTGGCGCGATTCGGGCAGCATGGCGAAGATGTCGCGAATCAGCGTGAACAGGCCGGTGTAAGTGGCGGGATTCGAGCGCGGCGTGCGTCCGATGGGCGATTGGTCGATCTCGATGACTTTGTCGATGTGCTCGATGCCCTTGAGGGCCTGATACTCGCCGGGCGCTTCGAGGGATCGATAGAGCTTCTGGGCCAGAACCCGGTAGAGAATATCGTTCACCAGGGTTGATTTGCCCGACCCCGAGACGCCCGTGACCACGGTGAGCAGTCCGAGGGGAAACTTCACCTCGATATTCTTCAGGTTGTGGGCCCGGGCGCCGATCACGGTCAAAGCTTTGCCGTTCGATCGCCGGCGCGACTCCGGCACGTGGACGGCGAGACGGCCCGCGAGGTACTGCCCCGTAAGTGAGTCCGGTTCGGCGGCGATCACGGCGGGCGTGCCGCAGGCCACCAGGCCTCCGCCCTGCTTGCCGGCGCCGGGCCCGAGATCGATCACCCAGTCGGCGCGCCGGATGGTCTCCTCGTCGTGTTCCACCACGAGCACCGTGTTGCCGAGATCGCGAAGCTGTTCCATGGACTCGAGCAGCCGCAGATTGTCGCGCGGGTGCAGGCCGATGGAGGGCTCGTCGAGCACGTAAAGCACGCCGCGCAGCCGGGAGCCGATCTGGGTGGCGAGGCGAATGCGCTGGCTCTCACCGCTCGAGAGCGTGGCCGCCGAGCGGTCCAGGCTGAGGTAGCCCAAACCGACCCCGAGCAGAAAGTCCAGACGCGAAGTGACCTCACTCACAATGCGCCGCGCCAGCAGCTCCTGGCGCGGATTGAGCTCGATGCGGCCGACGGCCTCGCGCGCCCGCGTCACGGGCAAGGCGGTGAGATCGGCGATGGAGAGATCCGCGACTTTCACGGCCAGGCTCTCCGGCTTCAGCCGCCTGCCCTGGCAGGCGTGGCAGATCGTCGGTGACATGTAGGCGCGATACCACTCGCGGAACGCTTCCGACGGGCTCGATGTGACCCAGCGATCGAGCATGGGAATCACGCCCAGGAAACCCTTGGTCTTGCGCGGGCTGTCCGTGCCTCCGTAGAGAACCAGGTTCTGAGTGCGGCGCGGGAACTTCTCGAAGGGCGTATCGAGGTCAAAGCCATAGATCTCGGCCCCGCGTTCGATGTTCCGCTGCATCGCAGCCGACGTGCCGCCTGCCGCGAGGCCGCCCTTGAACAGGGGCCGCGACCAGTCTGCGATCACCTTGGCGGGATCGAAGTTGTACAGGCTGCCGAGGCCCTTGCACACCGGGCAGGCGCCGTAGACGCTGTTAAAGGAAAACGACCGGGGCTCGAGAGCCGGTATGCTCACACCGCAATGGACGCACGCCGACTGCTGCGAGTAGAGGCGCTCTTCGCCGTCGACCACGGCCACCTGCACCAGCCCCTGCGCGAGCTTCATGGCCGTGTCCACGGAGGTCGCGAGGCGTCCTTCGATGCCGGGCTTGATCACCAGCCGGTCGATCACGACCTCGATGGTGTGATTCTTCCGGCGGTCGAGCGCGATCTCTTCGTCGAGAGGCCGCAGCACGCCGTCCACGCGCGCGCGCACGAACCCCTGCGCCGCCAGGTCCTCGAACTGCTTGCGGAACTCTCCCTTGCGCCCGCGCACCAGGGGCGCCAGGATCATGATGCGCTGCTCGCCTTCGGCCTCGTCGGCGCCGAGCGCCATCACCGCCGCCACGATTTGGTCCGTGGTCTGGCGCGAAATCGGCCGGCCGCAGTTGTGGCAATGCGCGGCCCCGATGGAGGAATAAAGCAAGCGCAGATAGTCGTAAATCTCAGTGATGGTGCCGACCGTGGATCGCGGGCTGCGGCTGGTGGTCTTCTGCTCGATCGAGATGGCCGGGCTCAGGCCCTCCACCGAGTCCACGTCCGGGCGCTCCATCTGGTCCAGAAACTGCCGGGCGTAGGCGGACAGCGTCTGCACGTAGCGGCGCTGGCCCTCGGCGTAGATCACGTCGAAGGCGAGGCTCGACTTGCCGGACCCGCTCAGGCCGGTCACCACGGTCAGGCTGCGGCGCGGAATCTCCACGCTGATGTTCTTCAGATTGTGCTGGCGCGCGCCGCGCACGGTAATGCGATCGATCATGGGTAACCTGGACGCTTCCGCGAGGGTTGGGTGCAAGACCCCAAACTCTCATGCTAGGGCGGACGCAGGAGGACGTCAAGCGCGGTTCGGTACTGGGTCAGTTTGGAATCGTGCCGCACGCTGCAAAATGCTGGAATCCGGCCGCTCTCTCCACTAGAATCTCAACTCAACTTCGGACCTTGGAGGTTCGTCATGCGCGTAAGACGCTTCGGGATCGTCGCTCTCGTGGTGTTCGGCCTGGCAGGGGCGTGGCGCGGCACGCGCGCAGCGCGAGCCTCGGATTCTCCGCCTGGTTCGGCGCCCGATTCGGCGCAGGCGGACGACACCTTGTTCAAGGGCATGAAGTGGCGCCTGATCGGGCCCTTTCGCGGCGGCCGCGTGATCGCCGTGACCGGTGTGCGGGGCCAGCCGGGCGTCTACTACTTCGGCGCGGTCAGCGGCGGCGTGTGGAAGACCATCGACGGCGGCGGCTCGTGGACGCCGCTCACCGACAAGCAGCCCATCGTTTCGGTCGGCAGCATCGCCGTTCCGGACTCGGACCCAAACGTGATCTACGTGGGCACGGGCGAAGGATGCCCTCGCGGCGACGTCACCTACGGCAACGGCGTCTGGAAATCGCTCGACGGCGGCAAGACCTGGGTTCACATCGGGCTCGAGAACACGGAGACCATCCCGCGCGTCATCGTCAACCCGCACGACCCGAATGAGGTTTTTGTGGCCGCGCTCGGACATATCTACGGCCCGGGCGCCGATCGCGGCGTCTACAAATCGAGCGACGGCGGCAAGACCTGGAAGAAGGTGCTCTTCAAGGACGACAAGACGGGCGCCGTCGATCTCACTTTCGATCCTTCCGATCCGCACGTGCTCTATGCGGCCCTCTGGGAAATGAACCGGACGCCCTACGGCTTGACGAGCGGAGGACCCGGCAGCGGGCTTTACAAATCGACCGACGACGGCGACACCTGGAAGCGTCTCGAAGAACACGGCCTGCCCAAAGGCGTGTGGGGACGCGTGGGGATCGCGGTTTCGGGCGCTGACTCGCAGCGCGTTTACGCCCTGATCGAAGCTGCCGAGGGCGGACTGTACAGCTCGAGCGACGGCGGCGAGAGCTGGGCCCGCGTGAATCAGGACCATCGCTTCACGCAGCGCGCCTGGTACTTCACTCACATCTTCGCCGACCCCCGGAGCGTCGATACGGTCTACGTCTTGAACACCGGCGCTTATCGCTCCACTGACGGCGGCCGCACCTTCACGCCTCTCGGCGGGTCGCACGGCGATCATCACGGGCTCTGGATCGATCCCGAGAACCCGCAGCGCATGATCAACGGCAATGACGGCGGCGCCGCGGTTACGATCGACGGCGGAAAGACGTGGTCCACCGAGGAGAATCAGCCCACGGCGCAGTTCTACCATGTGATCGCGGACGACCGGTACCCCTACTACCTTTACGGCGCGCAGCAGGACAACTCCACCGTCGCCATCGCCAGCGCGGGCGAAGAGGCCGCCATCGGACGCCAGGACTGGTACCCGGTGGGCGGCGGCGAGAGCGGCTACATCGCGCCCTATCCGCCGGACCCGAGCGTGGTCTATGCCGGTTCTTACGACGGGCTGATCACGCGCTACGATCGCCGCACCTGGCAGGAGCAGGACGTGAGCCCGTGGCCCGATAACGCCATGGGCGAGGGTGCGTCGGAGCTGAAATACCGCTTCCAGTGGACCTTTCCGATCGTGATCTCGCCTCACGATCCGAACGTGATCTACGCGGGCGCGCAGGTCATCTTCAGGAGCGCCGATGCCGGGCGCAGTTGGACGGTGATCAGCCCCGATCTCACGCGCAACGACAAATCGAAGCAAGGTTCCTCCGGAGGACCCATCACGCAGGACAACACCAGCATCGAGTATTACGACACGGTATTTGCGATCGCCGAATCGCCGGTAAAGAAGGATCTGATCTGGGCGGGAAGCGACGACGGCCTCGTACACCTCACGCGCGACGGCGGGCGCAACTGGACGGACGTGACGCCGAAAGACGCGCCCGAATGGAGCCTGGTCAGCCTCATCGAGCCCTCGCCGCACGAGGCCGGCGCGGCCTACGTGGCGCTCGAGCGGCACCGGCTTGACGATCATCACCCCTACATTTACAAGACGCGCGACTTCGGCAAGAGCTGGACGAAGATCACCGAGGGTATTCCCGACAACGTCTACGTTCACGCCGCCCGCGAAGATCCCGAGCGCCAGGGCCTGCTTTACGCGGGCACCGAAACCGGCGTGATGGTGTCGTTTGACGACGGCGGGCGCTGGCAGCCGCTGCAGTTAAATCTGCCCGAGTGCCCCGTGCATGACCTCATCGTGAAGAGCGGGGACCTGGCCATCGCGACGCACGGCCGCGCCTTCTGGATTCTCGACGATCTCACGCCGTTGCGCGAGTTCACGCCGGAGATCGCCTCCGAGACGGCGCATCTCTTCAAGCCGCGCGCGGCCTATCGCCCGGGCACGGGCGGAGGCTTCGAGCCGCGGGGCGCCGTGGGACAGAATCCGCCGCAAGGAGCGGTGATCTATTACGAGTTGAAGAATCCGCCGCCCGGCGAATCCAAACCGGACTCGGGTGCAGCGGGCGCGGCGAACGAGCAGCGCGCGGCGCGTTCGTCCGATCGCGATCAGGCGGCGAAGCCCACGGAAAAATCAGCCGTGAAGATCGAGATCGATGACAGCTCGGGACGCGTGATCCGCCAGTATCCTCCGAAGAGCGCCGCGGACGACGAAGGCCCGAGCGAGGGTTCGGAGTTCCGTCGCCGCCAGAGCAACGTGCCCGCGGAGAAGGGATTGAATCGCTTTACCTGGGACCTGCGCTACGAGGCGGCCAGCCGGGTTCCGGCGACCGCCCACTGGGGCGGAGGCGGAGGAGGACCACAGGTGCTGCCGGGGACTTACGAGGTGAAGCTCACGGCAGAAGGCCACACCTACACGGCGGCGCTCGAGGTCCGGCTCGATCCACGTCTCAAAGTCCCGGCGGCAGATCTCGAGAAGCAGCTTGCCCTCGCGCTCAAGATTCGCGACCGCGTGACCGCGGATCACGACGCCGTCAACCAGATCCGCAGTGTGCGCGCGGAGCTCACCGCCCTCGAGAAGCGCCTCGCGGGCGACGCCACGGCCAAGCCCGTGGTGGAGGCCGCCAAGGCGCTCGACAAGAAGATGACGGCGGTCGAGGAGAAGCTGATGCAGACCAAGTCGAAAGCCTCGGAGGATCCGCTGAACTATCCCGTAAAGCTTGACGATCGGTTCGGAGCGCTCGGAAGCGCGGTCGAGAGCGCGGACGCCGCGCCCACCGAGCAGGACGAAGCCGTCTTCGCCATGCTGAACGGCGATCTCGACAAGGTGCTCGAGGAGTGGAGCGAAGTGCGCAGCCGGGATCTCGCGGCGCTGAACGCGCAGGCGGCCAAGGCGGGAATTCCACTGATCGGAGTGAAGGAAGAGTAGGCTAGTTGATAGCCTACAATGCGGGCGCGTCTGCCGAATTCACATGTAGGGGGATGGCCTGCCGTCCCCAGCCGCGTTTAGCGGTCACATCTGTAGGGCAAGCCCTACCCCTACTCGTAGCGCAGCGCGACGATGGGATCGAGACGCGAGGCCTTCAGGGCGGGCCAGAGACCGAAGAACAGGCCGATCGAGACCGCCACCGCGAAGCCCGAAACCACGGACCACATGGGCACCGAAGAGGGCAGAACATTCAACGCCCGGATCAGGCCGCTCAGCCCGAAGCCGAGCAGGATACCCAGCACGCCGCCCGAGCCCGTCAGGGTCATGGCCTCGAGCAGGAACTGCCAGGTGATGTCGCTGCGCCGCGCGCCGATGGCCTTGCGCACCCCGATCTCGCGCGTGCGCTCCGTGACCGACACCAGCATGATGTTCATCACGCCGATGCCGCCCACCAGCAATCCGATGGAGGAAATCACCACCGTGACCAGGACCACGGTGCCGATGAGCTGGTTGAACTGCTCGACGATGGAGTCTGCCGACGAGATGCCGAAGTTGTCGCCCTCCGACGGCTTCACGTGGCGGCGGCGGCGCAGCACGCCTTCCGCCTCGTCCTTCGCCTGGTCAAGCTTGCCGTCGAACGCCGTGGCGATGACGAAGTTCTCCTTCTGCGAAGGGTACATCTTCTTGAAGGTGAGATAGGGAATCTTCACCGTCATGTCGGTGTTGTCGTTTCCCGGGAAAGCCGTGCGTGGCGCGGTGGTGCCGATCACTTCAAAGGTCTCGCTGCCGATCACAATCGTCTTGCCCACCGGGTCCTCGTTGGGAAAGAAGCGCTTCACCACGTCGTTGCCGATCACCGCCACGTTCGAGCGGTGCAGGTTGTCAATGTCAGTGAAAAACCGCCCGTCCGCCAGGCTGTCATTGACGGCGCGGAAGTCTTCCGGGGTGACGCCGTTGAACTGGTAGCTCAGGATCTGCATGCCCTTGTACTTCACCGGCGGCGGATCGCCCCACCAGATGAAGGTTTCCACCGCCACCGTCTTGACGTCGGGACACTCATCCCGCACCGCCATGGCGTCCTCAAAGGTCAGGGGCTTGCGCAGGCGCTCTTCGCGCGAAAGGCGGCCCACGTGGATGCCGGGATCAAACTTGAAGACGAAAAGGTTGGAAGTGCCGAAATCCTTGGCGGCGGCCGCCACCTGGCCTTCGAGCCCGGCAAAGACCGAGGCCACTGCGATCACGGTAGTGGTCCCGATGAGGACGCCGAGGATGGTGAGGAAGGAGCGGAACTTGTGGGTGCGCAGCGTATCGAGCGCCAGCAGCAGATTCTCCCGAACGTTTTTGCGGTGAGCCCTCATATTATTGATTCATTGACTCATTGACTCAATGAACTGATGCCTTCCTGCCGTAAGCCTTCTTCGGATCGACTTATTGATTCAATGAATCAATGATTCAATGAATCATTTCTCCTACGCTTCCGTCCTCAGCGCCTCGATCGGGTCGAGGCGGGCTGCTTTGCTCGCGGGATAGATTCCGAAGAACAGGCCGACGGCCGTCGAGAGACATACTCCCGTCAGTACGGCGCTCGTCGGCACCGACGCGGTGAAGACCATGTCCACGAGCTTGGCGATGATCACCGCGAGCACCACGCCCGTAAGGCCTCCCACGCCCGCCATCACGCCCGATTCGATCACGAACTGCAGCAGGATGTCGCGCCGCCGCGCGCCGAGCGACTTCCGGATGCCGATCTCGTGCGTGCGCTCCGTGACGCTCGCGAGCATGATGTTCATAATCACGATGCCGCCTACCACCATAAAAACCGCCACCACCGAAATGGTGATGGCAAAAATGGAGCCCGTCAGTTGCTGCCAGAGACCCATGATGGTGGATGACGCATTGATGCCGAAATCGTCGGACTCTTTGTAGGGGACGTGGTGCCGCGCGCGCATCAGGGCGCGGGTTTCGTCTTCGAGCTCCATCATTTGATCCGCGTTCTGCGCCTGCACCTGTACATTGATGCCGGGCCGGGAGGCGTAGAGCTTCTGATAGGTGGTCAGAGGCATCTGGACAAAGTCGTCCTGACTCTGCCCGAGGGTCTTGCCCAGGGTCTTGGCGATACCCACCACACGAAAGGGCTGGCCTCCGATGGTGATGACCTTGTCCAGGGGATCGGTGGTCGGAAAGAACTCGCTCACAAGGTCCTGGCCGATAAAGCAAACGAAGGCGCTGTGCTCATACTCCGACTCGGTGAAAAAGCGGCCGCTCTCCACCTGCTCCTGCTCCATGCCCATCATGCTCGTCGTCTCGCCGGTGATGCCCACTTCGTACAGGGCATGGTCCCGGTAACGGATCACCGGAGCGGAATTGCGGCCGTGCCAGGCCTGGGCGCCGACGGCCTTGTAGCCCTGCAGATTATCCTTGAGGAACTGGTAGTCCTCCATCCGGATCAGCTTGTTGCGCCGCTGTTCCTTGAGCCACTCTTCGTCGCTGGTGTTGGCCCAGCTGAACTGGTCGAGGATAAAGACGTTGGCGCCCAGGTTGGCGATGTGGTCGGCAATATAAAGGTTCATGCCGTTGATCACCGACATCACCACGATCAGGGTGGTGGTGGCGATCACGACGCCGAGCAGGGTGAGAAAGGACCGGAGCTTATGGGCGCGCAGGGCTTCGAGGGCTATCCAGAAAGCCTCGCGGGCGCTCACCCTGAATCCGGCGTGGCGCTCGCGCGTCTTGCTGCGGCTTAGAAGGGGTTGCGCGTTGGTGATTGCAGCCACGCTTTTCTCGATCCCGGGGTCTTACCTCGACGGCGCGTCGCGCTCCACCTTGCCGTCGCGGACACTTATGATGCGTTGCGCCCGCGCCGCGATGTCATGTTCGTGGGTGACCAGCACGATCGTATTGCCGGCGGCCTGCAGGCGGTCGAAAAGGTTCATGATCTCCACGCCGGTGGCGGTGTCGAGATTCCCGGTGGGTTCGTCAGCCAGCAGAAGCGAGGGATTGTTGACCAGGGCGCGAGCCACGGCCACCCTTTGCCGCTGCCCGCCGGAAAGCTCGTTCGGCTTGTGATCCATGCGGTCGCCCAGATCCACGCGGCGCAGCGCCTCCTGGGCGCGCTCCAGGCGCTCGGCGGCGGGGGTGCCGTTGTAGATTAAAGGCAACTCCACGTTGTGCAGGGCGGAAGCGCGGGACAGCAGGTTAAACGTCTGAAAAACAAAGCCGATTTCCTTGTTGCGGATGTAGGCCAGTTCATCGTCCGTCAGCTCGCTGACCAGCCTCGTGTTCAGCCAGTATCGCCCGCGCGTCGGCGTGTCCAGGCACCCGATCAGGTTCATTAACGTGGACTTGCCGGACCCGGACGGGCCCATGATGGCTACGTATTCGCCGCGAGGGATATCGAAAGAGACGCCGGAGAGGGCATTGACCTGGATCGCGCCTCCCATATCGTAGGTTTTCCACAGGTCTTCAACCCGAATGAGGATTCCGTCGGGCGGCGCCTGGTATTCCTGAACCACCGGCGAGACGAGCGTTTGTGATCCCATGAGCTAATCCTTCACCGAACAAGGCGACTGAGAATCGACCGGCCGCGAACAGGACGCCAAAAGCAAACCTCGTAGAACCCATCAAACGGCCACGAAATCAGCTTCTTTTCGCGTGTTTTGCGTCATTTCCGTCCAAAAACCATGCCTTCGCAAGGGGTTAAGTCTTTTTCTATCAGCAACCTCTTGGCTTTGCGCACGTAACCACTTTATTTTTCAGCAACCTAGCGGCTTTCACGAAATATTGAAAACAGAAGCGCTTTGTTTTCAATGACCTATCGGCTTCGTTCGTAACGTTTTTGTTTTTTCGCGGAAAATCGACCCCGCTAGTGCGCTTTCAGCCCTCCAAAATCCCCCGAGGCACGGACCCACTTTCCGCAAATCGGCGTATCGTCTCACTGCTCCTTTATGAAGACGAGGGTGGCGCGGCTTGTACCGGCGCGGTGTTATCGACGCGCACCTTGGTGTCGTTTTTGAGCGTTCTCAACACCTGGTAGCTTCCGGTCACGATTTCGTCTCCCGGTTGCAGGCCCTTGCTCACTTCGACGCTGGTCTCAGCCATGATCCCGGTTTCCACGGGCACAAACACAGCCTTACCGGCGCGCAGCACGAAGGCGCCCTGCACCTCTTCCTTAAGACGGTTCTGCTCCTGAGGCGAAAGCTGAGAAACCGGACGGCTTGCCGCGAGCGCCTTGCCCTTGCTATCCGTCTGGCTCGCCTCCAGCTCGCGACGGGTGCGGATGGTGAGCGCCTGGATGGGGATCGCGACTGCGTTCTGGCGCGTGGCGGTGGTAATTTTGGCCGTGCACGAGAGGCCGGGCCGGAGGTTCGAGGGAGGATTATCCACCGTGACCACGACCTTAAAGTCTTTGGCTTCTTGATTCGAGGTGCCGCTGGTCGAGCTGGTGGTGGTGGTCTGTCCGGTGGTGCTGCTCACGGCGCTCTGCCCGATCTCGGTCACTTTACCGGTGAAGGTCTTGTTGGGAATGGCGTCGATCGAGACCTGGGCCGACTGGCCCATCCTTACGTTCACGATATCGGTTTCATCCACCAGCACTTCGGCCGTGATAATCGACATGTCGGCCACTTGGAACAGCGCGGCGCCCGCGGCATTCTGAATACCCGTAACTACGTTTTCCCCGACCGTTACCGGGAGCGAGGTCACGATGCCGTCGATCGGCGAGTTATAGACCGTCTGGGCAAGCTGGTTCTGAAGCCCCGTCAATTGCGCCCTGTTCTGGGCGAGGCGCGCAGCCGCCATGTCGTGATTGAACTGGGCCTGCTGCAATTGAGCCTTGGCCTGCTCGACCGAGGCCTCGGCCGACCCTACGTTGGCCTTGGCCACCTGAAAATCGCTGAGCCGGGAATCGAAGTCCTGGCGGGAGAGCAGGTTATCCTTGAAAAGCTCCTGGCCGCGATCGAAAGCATCACTCGACTGCTTGAATTTGGCCTGAGCCTGTTGCAGATTCGCTTGCTGAAGGTTCAGGGTCGCCTTGGCGGAGTCGACGCTCGCTTGCGACGCCTGCAAGTCAGCCTGCTCGGTCTTAATGGCTGCCTGCTGCCCATCGACGCTGGCGGTCTGCTGGACGTCTTCCGTGCGCATCAGCAGTTGGCCCTTCTTGACCGTGTCGCCTTCCTTCACCGTGATCTCAACAATCCTGCCGAAGCTGTTGGAGGTCACGTTCACGAGATTGGCGTCCGGGGGCTTGATCTGGCCCGAGGCGGTGACAACCGAGGCCAGATCCTGCCGGCCCACCTTTCCGGTCTGAACCACCACCACACCGCGCTTGCTATAACTGATCCCGGCCACCACGAGCACCACGAGGAGGACGAGGCAGACGATCGCGAGGATTGCTTTGTTGCGGGGCTTCATACCCTTTTTTCCCCTTGGAGGCGGAGCCGCTCCCATCAACGAGCGCTCCGAAAGATCAATGCGTCCCACCGTCTGAGTCTCTTCCAACACCGTAGAGTTTGCCATGGCATCCACTCCCTGGACGGCTCGCCGCCGGCGCACGCCGGTCAGGCGTACCCCAAGCTGCAACCCTTTTAGACGTCGATTGTGCGCCGTCTAGTAATACGTTCGACACCACGGAAAAGTTCCAGGGCCGAAAAAAGTTGGATTCAGCCAGTTACCCCGCGCGGAGGATCTCCGGAACGGGTTATGATAGTGCGGGGATTCCGCGAGCGGCCTCCGGCGCCAGGCGCTGGATCCTGCAATATCGGTGACCGTAAGGGTCATTATACCGCGTTGCAGGCCCTTTAACGAAGCCAAATCCGCGTGCGGCAGTGCCACAATTTTGGATGTGGGGGGCGGGTTGGGCCGCAGGTGAGGACGCCGGCCCTGCGGTGGCTGCATTTTCGGGGTCAACCTTCAACCCCGGTCGCGCATCTGATGCAAGGTCGGGTGAGAAGGTCGCGGCAGAAGATCGGGGCTACCTTGACTTTTCGCGGCTTGAAAAATAACATCTCAGGTAAGCGGGCTTCGGTGCGTATGAAGTCGGAGCTTCCCAAATCCCGGTATCGTGATGGAGGAACGCTGCTCGCGCTCGCGGCCGCAGTGACGCTCCTTGGTTTCTGCGCAGTCACGTCCCGCGTCTTCGCCGGCCCCCAAAAGCAAACCAAAGAAGAAAAGAAGCGCCAGAAGGAGCTTGAGAAAGAGGAAATCAGCCCCTACAAGAAGTGGATTGATGAGGAAGTGCCTTACATCATCACCGATCAGGAGCGGGCGGCCTTCAAGAAGCTCAGCACGGACGATGAGCGGGAATCCTTCATTGAGAATTTCTGGGAGCGGCGCAATCCCAACCCCGGTAATCCCGAGAACGAGTTCAAAGAGGAATACTACCGTCGCATCGCTTACACCAACGAGCACTTCGCCTCCGGCATTCCGGGCTGGAAGACGGACCGCGGCCGCATCTATATCATGTACGGGCCGCCCAACGAAATCGACAATCACGACAGCGGCGGCACCTATGAGCGCCCTGCCTCTGAAGGCGGGGGCGAAACGTCCACCTTCCCGTTCGAGGACTGGACCTACAACTACATCGACGGGGTCGGGAACAACGTCAACCTGGAGTTCGTCGACCCCACCATGAGCGGTGAGTTCCATCTCACCATGGACCCCGGAGAAAAGGACGCTCTGCTGCACGTTCCCGGCGCCGGCCTGACGATGCTCGAGTCCATGGGGATGGCCTCCAAGACCGATCGCTTCACGCGAACGGACGGAATGACCATCGGCCAGCCGCTCGGCGGCTTACCGGAGAGCATGGAGGAGTTTACGCGGCTGGATACCTTCGCCAAGATCTTCCAGCCTCCGAAGGTCGGGTTTGACGACCTCAAGGCTTCGGTATCGCACAAGATCAAGTCTCAGACTCTTCCGTTTCACGTGCGGACGGATTTCGTTCGCATCACGGCTGACGCCGTGCTGACGCCCATTACGATTCAGGTGGAGAACAAAGACCTGCAATTCCAGAACAAGGACGGCATCATGCACGCGTCGCTCGACGTCTACGGGCAACTCAGCACGCCGAGCGGCCGCGTGGCCACCACCTTCGAGCAGGGCGTGGCCGTCGACATGCCGGAACACGATTTTCAGAATCTCGGAGGACGCAAAGAGGTTTACCAGAGGGCCCTTCCCCTCAAGCCCGGTTTGTACAAGCTGAGCCTGGTGCTCAAAGACGAGAACAGCGGCAACATGGGCTTCCTGGACGAGGGAATCCGGGTGCCGCGTTACGACGACGACAAGCTCTCGAGCAGCTCCCTGATCCTGGCCGATCTCATCCAGCAGGTTCCCACCACGCAGGTGGGCACCGGGATGTTCGTGATCGGCAGCACGAAAGTGCGTCCCAGCGTGCAGAAGATATTCAATCGCGAGCAGAATCTGGGGATTTACATGCAGGTCTACAACCTGACCCAGGATCCGGTCACGCATAAGCCGTCTGCGGATATTGCCTATTCGCTCGTGAAAGACGGGAAGTCGCTCTATTCAAAATCCGAGCAGGCCCAGACGGCACAGGTGACGATCTCAAAGACGCTCCCGCTCCGGACGCTCGCGCCGGGCGAGTACACGCTCGAAGTCAAGGTAACGGACAACGTCAGCAAGCAATCGGTAACAGAGCCGGCGGTGTTTCAGATAGAGTAAGAGGATGAACCGCGGGGGTCTTCAAGCCCCGCGACTTTGCGTTGGACCCATGGAACTGGTTCTCTCACGCGCGCAGCGCTCCGGCCTTCTGGCGGGGTTCGCGCTGGCGGTCCTTGTGACCGCTGCCGCGGGCCCGGCGGCGGAGAATCCCGCCTCTGGCCGCGTCGAGGGCATGGTCACCGATCGCCAGGGCGTTCCGCTGACCGAGGCCACGGTGGTGATCGTGGGACCGGGAATCACGCGACGCGTGGAGCGTGTGCTGACCGATGCCCATGGGCGGTTCAGCGCCGGCGATCTGCTGCCGGGCCGGTATTCGTTGCGGGTCGCGAGCACGCGTTTCGAGCGCGACGGCATCGAGGTGCGCGCGGGCCAGGTTTCCCAGCTCAGCCTGATTTTGAGTGGCCTGCTTCCGCAAGTGACGCGGTCGCCAGCGGGTGCGGTCCACTCCGACGACGACTGGAAGTGGGTGCTGCGCAGCGCGTCCTCGGTGCGCCCTGTTCTGCGCTACCACGCCGCCGGCTCCGATAACTCCAGCCTGCCGCTCGATCCCAGTCAGAAGCTGGTGGCCATGATGCCGGACGCGGCGGGCGCGGATGCCCTCAGTGATCAGGTGGACCTGGGCGACGTTCTGGCCTACTGGCGGCCTCTTTCGCCGGGCACGGATGTGCTGGTGGCGAGCGCTTTTGCCGGTCAGGGAGTCTCAACCTCCTCCGTCGTGACGTCCTTCCGCCGGAAGGCCGCCGACGGGGCTCCTCAGGAACTCACCCTGGTGTTTCATGAGTTGAGTTTCGACAACAATGGCGCGCAAGCGGTCGCGCCGGCGGCTCCGGCAAGCCTGCTGAACGCCCACGGCATGACGCTTGAATACGAGCAGACGCGCCAGATCACGAGTGAGCTGAAACTCACCAGCGGTTTTGAGGTCAATTACCTGGAGGCCTTTCGCGACGCCGTGGTGCTGATGCCTCGCGCTGAGCTCGAGTACGCTCTCGGTCCCCGAAGCAGCATCAAGGTGAGTTACGGTGACGCCCCTGCGCCCACCGATGGCACGCTCGCTCAAACGGTGGACGAGCTCAACGCCTTCCCGCGGGTGAGCATGCGTAACGACAAGCCGCGCCTGGAAGCGGCGCGCCATACCCAGGTGGCCTACTCCCGGCGTCTCACGCGCAAGACCCAGGTTCAAGTCGCGGCGTACCATGACGGATTCAGCAACGCCGTGGTTCGCGGATTCGGGCCGGCCGCCGCCTGGAGTTCCTGGGCCGCCGCCGGCGACGTGCTGCCCAACGCCGCGAGCAACGGCGTCAACTTGAACGCGGGCGGCTACGGGTCCACCGGGCTGCGCGTTTCGGTTTCGCAAACGCTCACCCGGAATCTACAGGCGGGCGCGGACTATTCGAGGGGTGATGCCCTGGCTGTGCTCGAGGCCGCCGCCCACGGCGCCGGTACCCCCGTCATCGGTCCGCGCGCTTCGCAGATGGCTGTCGCGAAACTAGTCGCCGAACTCCCCGAAACCAAGACCCAGGTGGTGGCCTCGTACGGCTGGGTGGACCGAGGAAACGTGACCACGGTCGATCCTTACGGGCTCGTCGACCTCAACGTGGCGCCCTACGCCGGCGTCCAGATCCGCCAGCCCCTGCCGCGCATCAGCTTCCTCGGCGGCGCCCACATCCAGGCTGTGGCCGATTTTCGCAACCTCGACGGCGAAGGCTACGTGCGTGTGGCCGGCGCCGACGGCAAGCCGGTCATCCTTACGCCCGCCTACCGCAGCTTCTGCGGCGGGTTCTCCGTCCAGTTTTGATCCAAAGAATTCCGGTAGTTGTTGTTGGTGTGAGTCAAGGCGTAAGCTGTGCTTCGGACCGTAATCGACAACGGAGTTTCTGTCTTACGTTCCGCGCTCCTTACCGGCTTCCTGCTGGCCGGTAGCGGCTTATGGGCCCAAAATACGCGCCCCGCAGTGCCGGTGATTCTCGTCTCTGTGGATACGCTTCGCGCAGACCACCTTAGTTGCTACGGCTACCGCAACGCCCGGACACCCTCAATCGACTCTCTCACCGCGAACGGCACGTTATTCTTCCAGACCAGCTCCCAGATACCCATCACGCTGCCGTCGCACTTGTCGCTTTTGACTTCGACTTATCCCTTTGCAAACGGGATCAGGGAGAACGGCGAGCGCGTTCCCTCCGGCGCGGTGACGCTGGCGGAGGTGCTGCGGTCACACGGCTACTCGACGGCGGCGTTCATCGGGGGCTATTTCCTGGCGCGCGATTTCGGGCTCGATCAAGGGTTCGATTTTTATGACAGCCCTTTTGGCGATCAGTCCAAGGCTGCGGACGCCGTCGCTCTGAAGCGTCCCGCGGCCGACGTTCTTGCCGCCGCCCGCAAGTGGCTCGCCGGCCGCGGCAGCGCGTCCGATGCGCCGTTTTTTCTCTTTGTCCACCTTTTCGATCTTCACCATCCTTACAACGAGCCGGAGAGCTTTCGGGCTCAGTATCCCGCAAGCGAATACGACGCGGAGCTTGCCTACACCGACAGTATGCTCGGCGAGTTCTGGCAGTTCCTCAAGAATCAAGGGCTTTTTTTGCGCAGCCTGATCGTGCTGATTTCAGACCACGGGGAAAGTCTGGGAGAGCACGGTGAGAGCACGCACGGCTATTTCATCTATCAGAGTACATTGCGCGTTCCGCTCATCATTCACTGGCCCGAGGGGGCCCGCTGGCCGGACGGGGCTCCGCCTGTGCCGGCCCATATTGACGAGCCCGTTGGACTCATCGACGTAGCGCCCACGATCGTGCAATTTCTGGGTCTGCCGCAGCCCGGGTCATTTCAAGGAGAAAGCCTGCTCGGGTTGCTGAGCGCCGGCGGCTCGCCTTTGCCGCGGGAAGTGTACAGCGAGAGTTTCTACGCGCACGATAAGTTTGGTTGGGCGCCCCAGAGCGCGTTGCGAACCGGCGACTTCAAATACGTCGATGCCCCCGAGGCCGAGCTTTATGACCTGGCCCGCGATCCCGGCGAAGAGCACAATTTGATTTCCGGCCACCCTGCCGTGGCGCAATCCCTGCACGAACGGCTTGTGGAACTGCGAACGCGTTTCGCGGGCGCAAGCTCCGGCGTGCCCGCCCAGGCCGAGATCAGCCCCGAGACTCTTTCGAACCTGCACGCGCTCGGTTATCTCGGTTTCAGCGCCGCCTACGCCGGCCGGGATACGACCGGTCCTGATCCCAAGACTCGCCTCGCTGAATACCGGCAGTACCTGAGCGCCCTGGAACTCAGCCAAACCGGCCATGTCACCGAGGCCGCCGCGATCTTTCGTGAGGTTCTGGACGAGGACGATCAGAATCTACCCGCGCACGATGATCTCGCGGACTGCTACTTCCAGCTCCGCCGCTTCTTCGACGCTGAAAAGGAACTGCGCGCCTCCCTCGCGCTCGATCCTCATGACGTGCAGGCCGAGGAGTTGCTCGGCAGCCTCTGGCTTGAAGTAGGAGATAAACCGCGGGCGCGCGCCGAGTTTCAGCGTCTGCTTGCCTTTGCGCCGGGGGACTACGCGGCTCACTTCGGCCTCGGACTCATCGATGAAGACGCCGGACACTTCGATGACGCTCTCCGCGATTTCCAAGCGGCCCTCCAACTGCGGCCTGGTTCCGCCGACGCGCATGACCGCCTCGGCGAGACTTACGTCAAGAAAGGCGACTACGGCTCCGCGGCGCGCGAGTTTCGACAGGCCCTCGATCTCAATCCGGGACTTTCGGCCGCCCGGGATTCCTTACGCAGACTCGGTGTGAACGAGAGATGACCACGAAACGCCTGGCTTGGATATGCTGGCCCGTCCTGATGGGCTGCTTCGTGGCCCCCGCAGCCTTACGCTGTCAGTCTCAAGCGCCTGAGGCATTCTCCCCGCCGGCCTCCCCGCCGGCGATCTTTCTGGTGTCCATTGACACGCTGCGGGCGGATCACGTGGGTTGTTACGGAGACCGGAACATTCAGACGCCCGCTCTCGACGGCCTGGCTGCGGATGGTATCCGCTTTGCCAGCGCTTTCACAGCGAGCCCGATCACCAACCCTTCCCACGCCAGCATTCTCACCGGGCTCCTTCCGGCGCATCACGGCGTACGCGGCTTTGGCGTGGCGCCAGCGCCCGGCATCACCACCCTGGCCGAAGTGCTGAAGGCAAGCGGTTATTCCACGGCAGCCTTCATTGGCAGCGTGATTCTCGACAGCCGGGGTCTTGCCCCCGGGTTTGATCGTGGTTTTGAATATTACGACCACTTTCCTGACAATCTGCCGCCGACGGCCTCACGTTACGGGCGCCTGGAGCGGCGCGGCATGGAGGTGGAACATCGCGCCGAGGCCTGGATCATCCGCAGCCAGGCTGAGGCGCGGCCCATGTTCGTTTGGATCCATTTTTACGACCCCCATGATCCCTATGACCCGCCAGAACCTTACCGCACGGAATACGCCGGCCGTCTTTACGATGGTGAGATCGCCTATGCGGACAGCGCGCTCGGCCGCCTGGTCAGCTTCTTAAGGAAGCAGGGCCTGTACGACACGTCGACCATCATCGTGGTCGGCGACCACGGCGAGGGTCTCGGCGAGCACGGCGAGGAGACGCACGGAATTTTCCTCTATGACAGCACGCTGCACGTGCCGCTGATTGTCAAGCTTCCCCTGACGGGTTCCGGGGAAGACCGGGGAATTAGTCGACCTCGCGATGTCGTTGTGAGCGCCCAGGTGAGAACGGTCGACATCGCCCCCACGATCCTTGATATCGAAGGCATTCACGACCAGAAGCCTCGAGACGGGGCGTCGCTGCGGCCTTTGTGGAGGGCCTCAGGTCAGGAGAGCGTGACCCGCGCCTCCGGCATGCCGCCGCCTTCGCAGCGTGTCGCGTTCGGGGAAACCGACTACCCTTTGGAATTCGGCTGGGCTCCTCTTCGTTCGGTTCGCGCCGATGACAAGAAATATATCGAGGCGCCCCGGCCGGAGTTTTATGATCTCGCCGCCGACCCGCGCGAAAGCCGGAATCTCTACGAGCCCTGGAATCGGGACGTCCAAACTCTCCGCAGCCTGGAGGCCGACGTCCGAAAGACGTCACCGGACACTCCTGCCGCCGCCGAAGCCGGACCGTCCAAGATGGAAGAGCTTAAGGCGCTGGGCTACGTTGGCAGGGACCCCGGATCGACCACGGCTCCGCAACCGTTGCTGCTGCCCGATCCCAAGGACAAAGTCCAGATTTTCAATCTCGTGCACAGCTCCATGCTCGCCGCCGAAGATGGCCGGGCGGCACAGGCACGCCGCGATCTTGAAAGCGCGCTCGACCTGGACCCGAAGTCGGCTGTGGTGCTGTCCGGGCTTGGGGAGCTCGAGCTTGAGCAGGGCCATTACCACCAGGCCGCAGACCTGCTGGGCCGCGCCCTGGCTATTCGGCCCCGGGATGCCACGGCGGCCTACGACGAGGCTCGCGCGCGCTACGCCGGCGGAGACTTGCGCGGCGCCCGGGCGCGCCTCGAGGCCAGTGAGGATCTGCTGGCCGAAAACTATCAGGCGCTCTGTCTGCTCGGCAAACTCGATGCGGAGTTGAAGGATTGGAGCAAGGCGGAGGACCCGCTCGAGGCGGCCATCATTCTCGATTCGCGCCGGCCGCAGGCTTATATCGAACTCGCCCGGGTGTACCTTGCAGAGAACAAGCCGGCCGAGGCGCTCCGGCGGCTCGACGAAGCCAGGCGCCTGGCGCCGGACTCGCCGGAGATTCCGCAGCTCATCGCGCAGGCACAACAGGCCCGACAGGCTCGACCGGCCGCAGGCGCAAAGCCCGCCAGCCCCACGAAGCCCGCATCGCCATAAAGTCGCGGGTGGGCCGTAAGCGCTCAACGTCTCAGCGAGTCAGTCTCGTCAGCGATTCAGTTTTGCGGCCTGCTTTTGATCGCCGTTCTCGTAAATGTCGGCCAGGAAGTGACCCTGCATCTGCGGCGGAGGCTCGATCCCGTAGAGATGCAGAATCGTCGGAGCAATGTCATAGGCGCTGGCCGCGAACCCCGACATCTCGTAGTTCTTCTTGATGCCGGGACCCATGGCAATGAAGGCGCCGGGCACGTCATCGCCGTCGGGGAAATCGTGCTTGGCAATCACGGGCGTGGTCGAGGGGACGCTGCTGCCGTGGTTGTGGTTCTCGTGCTCATCCCCGAACTCGCGCAACGGCTTGATTCCGTGGTCGGAGATGATGAACAGCGTGGTCGCGGCATCGACAAACGGCAGAATGGATCCAAGCACTTTGTCGAAGGCCCGGTACTGATCCGGGAAGGCATCCACGCGCACGGAGTTCACTTTGGGGTTGTAGCCGACATTGAAGTCCTGAATCGGGTAAAGCCAGTGGCCCACGCGGTCCTCGCAAGACTGATCAAACATCGTGAAATCGGTGGGATGATTCTTCAGCAGATAAACAAACAGCTTGTCTTGCTGGTCGCGGATCTTCTGCACGCCATCCAGCCACGCCTGCACTTCCTTGGCTTCCCGGCCCTGGAGGTCTGACTGATTCGGCATGCGCGAGCAATCGATCGCAAAGTCCCCGACCTTGGCTTCGAGCTCCGGGATCATCGTCTTGGGGTAGACGGCGTCCCCACCCTCCACCTCGGAAAGCTTCGGCGCGCACAAGATGCCGTCTTCGCAGCCTTTGCCGCGGGTCAGCATGCCGCTGATCATGTATCCGTTGACCGGCATCACGGGAAAAGTGGCCGGCACATTGGCCATTCCGACCGTTACACCCCGCTTGCTGAGGATGGACCAAAGGGGCTCACTCTTGAGCATATTGGTGTTCGCGGTCTGCCCGTCGACCACGAATCCGGTGATCCCGCTCTTTTCAGGAGGCACGCTGGTGAAGAAAGTCGTGAATATCTTGGGGCAGGTGGGCGCCGAAAGGGTGCGCAATTTTCCGTACACCCCGTTTTCCATGACGTGCTTGAGATTGGGCAGTTCACCGCGGAGCAACAGAGGACGGAGGATGTCCCATTCCGCTCCGTTCACCGCCATGACGATGACGCGCGGCCTGGGCGCGGGATTCGAGTCGGTGTCGGTCTTGCCGGTCTGGCCCAGTATGCCGATGGACCCGAGCGACGCCAGAATTCCTGCCACTGCGCAAACAGTTGTTCGCTTCCGCATCAGGTGCCTCCCTTAGAATAGGAACAGTATAGGCTTTTCAGGGTTGCCCGGCCTTATCGCGAGCGCCGTTGACGCCCAGCCGCAAAGCCCTCTATAATCGAGTTTTCCGCTTACAGGAGAATCTGAGCTTATGTATGCGATCTTTCGGACTGGCGGTAAGGAGTACAAAGTTTCGCCCGGGGACGTGGTGCGCGTGGAAAAGCTGCCCGCGGAGCCCGGAACGGGAGTGGAATTCAATCATGTCTTCGCGGTGCGAAAGCAGCAGTTAACCCTCGGCTCGCCGCTGGTGGAGGGCGCCAAGGTGACCGGCACCGTGCTGCGCAACGCGCGCGCTCCAAAGGTCCGCGTTTTTAAGTTCAAGGCCAGCAAGCAATACCGCCGCACCGGGGGGCACCGTCAGGACTACAGCGAAGTGCGGATCACGGACATCGTTTCGGCTTAGCGAAACTCGAAACTCGAAATTCGAAACTCGGCGACCCGTGCTGCAGAGACATTTTTCGAGTTTCGAGTTTCGGATTTCGGATTTCGATTTTCGCAACCAGAGGTTGATTCTATGGCACATAAGAAGGGCTTGGGCAGCTCGCGGAACGGCCGCGACTCAAACTCGCAGCGACTGGGCGTAAAGCGATTTGCCGGGCAAACGGTGACCGGCGGCTCCATCCTGGTCCGCCAGCGTGGCACCAGGCTCAAGCCGGGTGACAACGTCGGCCGCGGCAAGGATGACACCCTTTTCGCCAAGGTGCCGGGCGTGGTCCAGTTCGAGGATAAAGGGCGCATGGGACGCTTCGTCCACATTCTGGTTCCCTCTGCAAATTGAAGATCGGGCGGCGGGGCGGCGATGAATCTCTGTTCCGCCGCCCTTCGTGTTTCTGGAGCGGTGGTCCGTTGCCAGTGGTCCGTCGTCAGTGGCTCGTAGACCGTGGACCCTTGACGATCAAGCCAGATTTCGGAGCCACGAACTACCCAACAACGATCTACGAACTGACGACGAACAGCTGACCACGGACACGCGTTTTGAGCATTCATGTTCATTGACGAAGCCATAATCCGGGTGGCAGGCGGGAACGGCGGCAACGGTTGCATGGCCTTCCGGCGTGAGAAGTTCGTGCCTCGCGGCGGGCCGAGCGGCGGTGACGGCGGCAACGGCGGCAGCGTGTTCATCGAGAGCAACGAGCATCTGAACACCCTGCTCAAGTTTCGCTACAAGCGCGAATTCAGCGCCGAGCGCGGGCGGCACGGCGAAGGATCGAACCGGCACGGCCGCAACGGCGAAGACCTGGTGATCGCGGTGCCGGCGGGAACCGTGGCCTATGACGACTCCACGGGCGAAAAGGCGTTCGATTTCGACGCGCCCGGCGAGCGATTCCTGGCCGCGCAGGGCGGGCACGGCGGACGCGGCAACGCCCGTTTTGCCACTTCCACCCATCAGGCGCCGCGGCGCGCCGAGCCCGGACGTCCCGGCGAGCAGCGCGTCCTGCGGCTGCAGTTGAAGCTGCTGGCGGACGTGGGTCTGGTGGGATTCCCGAACGTCGGCAAGTCGACCCTGATCTCGCGCTTGAGCGCCGCCCGGCCCCGCATCGCCGACTACCCCTTCACCACCCTCGAGCCGCACTTGGGTGTGGTCGAGATCGACCCCGACCGCACCTTCGTGATGGCGGATATTCCCGGACTGATCGAAGGCGCGCACGAGGGCAAGGGCCTCGGCATCCGCTTTCTGAAACACGTGGAGCGCACCCGGCTGCTGGTTCATCTCATCGATGTCGCAGAGGAGTCAGCACGCGACCCGCGCGAGGATTATCGTGTGATCCTGGCGGAACTCGAAAGCTTCAGCCCGGAGGTCGCCGCCAAGCCCATGCTGCTGGTCGCTTCGCGCGTGGACGCGGCGGGCGACGGCGCGCGTTTGCAGGCCTTGCGACGCTTCGCGGAGGAGCGCGGCGAGCGCCTGTATGAGATTTCCGGGGTTACGGGCCAGGGACTCGACGAGCTCAAGCAGGCCATCTGGACGCGCCTGGAGCAGATTCCGCGGTCGAAGGCTTCACAGGAGCCCGTCGAAATCCACGCGTCAGACACGTTATGAATGGCTCGGGCGTTGCAGCCCCGGTGTTCCTCACCGGCGGAGCCCGGGATCATCACCGTAAGCAAGCTGACCTTCGTTGTTCAGGCTTTCTTCGGCGTGCTTCGGACTTGAACGCAGTCAGGTGAGGGAGCGGTGCGGTCGGCTCCCCAGGGCTCGAATGGCGAACATCGCGCTGTTTGGCGGCACCTTTGATCCCATCCACGTTGGCCACGTCCGGGCCGCGCAAGCCGCATTGCGCCGCTTCCGGCTGGACAGCATCTTCTTCGTGCCGAGCGGCGTGCCTCCGCACAAGGCGAATGGGGAAATCGCTCCCTTTCCGCATCGATTCGCGATGGTCGCCTTGGCCGTCCGGGGCCACCCGGCCTTTGTGCCATCGCTCCTGGAAGCGCCGCGCGTCGACGGCCGGCCGAATTACGCCGTCGAGACGGTCTCCGCTGCCCGTTCTCTGCTCCACCCGGGAGACCGCCTTTATTTCATCATGGGTATCGACAGCTTTCTTGACCTGCCCAACTGGAAGCGCTACGAACGGCTGTGCGAGTTGACGGATTTCATCGTGGCCGCGCGGCCCGGGTTCGGCAGCCGGCAACTTCTCGAGCGCATCGGCAACGGTCACGCGGGCACCGTGCTCTCGAACGTAGGGTCAAGCCTGCGGTTGCCGAGCGGCTCCGGCGTGCACGTCTTGAGCGGCGTGCGGACTCCTGTGGCGTCGCGTGAAATCCGGCGTGCGGCGGCAGCCGGCCGGCCCTTGACTGGCCTTGTCCCGCCGCTTGTGGAAGAATATATCGTGAAGGAGGATCTCTACCGCTCCGGGCGTGCCGGGCGTCGCGCGGCGCGGGGAGGCAAATGACAGGCCACCTCGAAGAGGCCGTGCGCGCGGTCCAGGGGCGCAAGGCGCTGGATTTGCGCGTGCTGAATCTCGGCGCCGTTTCCTCGTTCACAGACTTTTTCGTGATCTGCTCCGGCACCTCTACGCGGCACACGCAGGCCATTTGCGACGCCGTCGTTGCGGACCTGAAAAAGAAAGGCGTGTTGCCGGCTCACGTCGAAGGCTACACCCAGGCGGAGTGGATCCTGGTGGATTATCTCGATTTCGTGGTCCACATTTTCCTCGAACGCGCCCGCGAATTCTACGATCTGGAGCGCCTCTGGCGCAAGGCAGAGCGCGTCACCGTTGACGATTGACGATTTTCGATTTGCGTATTCGAATCATTCGCGAGGGCAAACCGAGGGACCCGCACCTGCGGGCTCTTCAAGCGGACTATCAGGACCGCATCGGGCACTTCGTGGACCTTAAGCTGGAGGAGCGGCCCTCGGTCGGCGGAAAAAAAGGCAGCCGGAGCGCGCCGGCGGATTCCGCCGAGCGGAAGTGGCTGGAGAGCCTGCGGCCGAGCTACAAGGTCCTGCTCGATCCGCTCGGGCGGGAGTGGACCTCGCAGGAATTCGCGGAATGGCTGGGTGAGCGCGCGCTTCGTGGCACCCGTGAGCTCGCGTTCCTGGTGGGCGGCGACAAGGGCTTTCCGGCAAGGGTTCGCGAGCAGGCCGATCTGTTGATGGGGCTCTCGCGCCTGACGCTGACGCACGACTGGGCGTGCACCCTGCTGCTCGAGCAGATTTACCGGGCGTTCACGATTCTGCGCGGGTATCCGTACGCGAAGTGATGGTGGTTCCACTAAGTGCCTGCGGCGCACCATAGGGCGTGGCGCTGAAGGTAGTTGAAGGCCGGGGGCGGACCGATTGCCGGACACGAAAAAAGGCTTGATCATCGTTCACACCGGTCCCGGCAAGGGAAAGACGACCGCTGCTCTGGGGCTTGGATTCCGCGCTGTGGGCCAGGGACTGCGCGTGCTGATGGTGCAGTTCATCAAAGGGTCGTGGCACTATGGCGAACTGGACGGCGCCGAGCTTATGAACCGGGCGCTCGGCGAGGAGCGGTTCACGATCACGCCCATGGGCCGCGGTTTTGTGAAAATCGGCGCCGAGAAGCCTGATCCGGAGGACGTGCGCCTGGTCGAAGAGGCGTGGGACTTCGCTGGCCAGGCGATCCTGGCCGGCCGGCACGATATGGTGATTCTGGACGAGATCAACTATGCGATCAGCTACCACATGCTGGATGCGGAGAAAGTTGTGGAAGCGCTCCGGGGTAAGCCCGAGATGGTCCACGTGGTGCTCACCGGCCGCAACGCGCATCCCGCGATCGTTGAGGCCGCCGACCTGGTGACCGAGATGCGCGAGGTGAAGCACCCTTATCAGAAAGGAATCGTGGCGCAGAGAGGCATCGAATATTGAGGAGCAGTGGCAAGTGACGAGTGACAAGTGACAAGATGAATTGTTGCTTGCCACTTGCCACTTGTCACTAACCACTGTTTCCAAAATGGCTTGGTTCCGCAAAGACAAACCGCCTCTGAAAGCCTCAGGGGAGAAGCGCGTCCAGACCGAAGGGCTCTGGGTGAAGTGCGAAAACTGCAAGCAGATCGTATGGAAGGGCGACCTCGAAGGCAATCTGTACTGCTGTCCGAAGTGCGGTTATCACTTCAAGATGGGCGCGCCGGAGCGCCTGGCCATGATTTTTGATGGCGGGCACTACATGGAACACGATGCCGGCCTGGCCTCTTCCGATCCCCTCGAATTCCACGACACCAAGCCTTATCGCGACCGGTTGAAGCGGGCGCAGGCTGAGACCGGTATGAAAGACGCGCTGATGACCGGCGAGGGTCGCATCGAGGATCGGCCGGCCATCGTCTGCGCCATGGAGTTCCGTTTCATCGGCGGCAGCATGGGCGCGGTGGTCGGCGAGAAGATCACGCGCGGCATCGACCGGGCGATCGCCGGAAAGGTCCCGCTGGTGGTGGTCTCGTGCTCCGGCGGCGCGCGCATGATGGAGGGCGCCATCAGCCTGATGCAGATGGCCAAGATCAGCGCCGGACTGGCGCGACTCGACGAGGCTGGGCAGCCGTTCATCTCGCTCCTCACGGATCCGACCACCGGTGGCGTGACGGCCAGTTACGCCATGCTCGGCGATCTGAACATCGCCGAACCCGGCGCTTTGATCGGATTCGCGGGCCCGCGCGTGATCGAACAAACCATCCGGCAGAAGCTTCCCGAGGGCTTCCAGCGCGCCGAATTCCTGCTCGAACACGGCATGCTTGACGCCATCGTGCCCCGCAAGGAGTTGAAGAGTTACCTGGCGAGGACGATGGGATTGCTCGCAGGGAGGGATCGTAGATCGTAGTTCGCGGACCTTGCCTCGGGCACGGTGGTTTGCAACAAGTATCCTCCGGGGTCGCGAAAGACGGCGATCGATCAACGAGCATTCTACGATCCACGAACTCCGAACTACGATCTGCGATCGAAATGAACTACACCGACTGTCTAAACTACCTCGCCGATCTTGGCCACGAGCTGCGCGGGGTGAAGTTTGACCTCGCAAACATGCGGCTGATCCTCGAGGCGCTCGGCCACCCGGAGCGCGCCTGGCCTTCCGCCACCGTCGCCGGGACCAACGGCAAAGGCTCCACCTGCGCCATGCTGGCCAGCATCTTGACGCGCGCCGGATACCGCACTGGCCTGTACACATCGCCGCACCTGGTGCGGGTGAACGAGCGCATCCGCGTGAATGGTGACGACATCGGCGACCAGGACTTTGCGCTGGCGTTCAGCGAGGTGGAGCGCGCCGTCGCGCGCCTGCTGGCCGGGGGCGCGCTCGGGCAGCGCCCAAGCTTCTTCGAGTTTCTTACCGCAACGGCTTTCGTGCATTTTGCGCGCACGCCCGTCGACTTCGCGGTGCTCGAAGTGGGCATGGGCGGGCGCCTGGACGCCACCAACAGCGCCGAGCCCGAGCTTGCGATCATCACCAACGTCGAACTCGATCACGTCGAGTATCTGGGGAGCACCCTCGCCGCCATCGCCGCGGAAAAGGCCGGCGTCATTCGAAGCGGGAAGCCGGTGATCTCGGGTTGCACCCGGCCTGAGACGGTTGAAGTGGTGCGGAGGCGCAGCGCCGAGCTTGGCGCAGACCTGGTCGAGCTTCCCGGGTTTGCGCGGCTGACGAACCTCGGCCACAACGATGGCCGTTACAGTTTTGGCCTCGCGCTGAACGGCACGCAATTCGCCGCGCTGAAGGCTCCGCTGCGCGGTCGATTCCAGGTGGAGAATGCGACAGCGGCCGTGGCCGCCGCCTGGAAGCTCGCGGCGCGCGGCTGGAGGATTCCGCCCGCGGCGGTGACCGAAGGCGTCGCGCGCGCAAGTTGGCCCGGCAGGCTTGAAGTCTGCGGCGAGCGTCCGCTCACTTTCCTCGATGGCGCGCACAATCCGGCCGCTGCCGCCGCCGTCGCTGAATTCGTGCGCGCAGAGCTTGCGCCGCGTCCGCTCACGCTGGTATACGCTTCCATGCGCGACAAGGCTATTGAGGAGGTCGCAGCGCTGCTGTTCCCGCTCGCGTCCGCGATCTACCTCACCCGCGTCGCGCAGCCGAGAGCAGCCGCGCCCGAAGAACTGCTGGCCCGTGCCGGAACGTACGCCGGGTCCCGGCCGGTGCGGATCCTGCCTGATCCCGCGCAAGCTCTGGAGGAGGCGCGCCGGGCTGCGGGCTCCGACGGCGTCGTGCTGGCCGCCGGGTCTCTCTTCCTTGTGGGCGCCATCAAAGAGGCGTTCAGCGCCGGGCATCTCGGGTGATTGTATGGCCGGGACCGTTCAAACCAAGCCAAGCCGAACCGGTCCCAGCTTCGGCCGTGAGCCGGAGGGACCGGCCCCCGGCGGTTCGCCTCGCGCTCCGTCGCGCGGATTCTGGTATTGGCTGAGCTATCTCCGGTCGCTCGTCATCACCGACAACCTGATCTACCTTTACACGGCGGTGCTCGCATCGATCTCGCTCGTGGGGTCGTTTTTTGACCGGGACGGACGGTGGCAGCATAGCTTCGCCGGGGTGTGGGGAAGGTCGATCCTGAAAGCGAGCGGCGTTCGCGTTCGCGTCGAGGGCCTCGACAACCTGCCGCGCGGCGCCGTCGTGTTGTGCGTCAATCACCCGAGCGCCATGGACATTCCGATCCTGCTCGGGTGCCTGCCCATCGAGTTCCGATTCCTCGCCAAGCGCGAACTGTTTCAGATGCCGTTTCTGGGCTGGTTCCTGCGGCGCGCCGGACACATCTCCGTGGAGCGCAGCCGGCCGCACGAGGCCCGGCAGAGCTTTGAAGAGGCGGCACAGCGCATCCGCCAGGGAACGTCCGTTGTGCTGTTTCCCGAAGGTCATCGCAGCCGCACGGGCGGGATGCTGCCGTTCAAGACGGGGAGCTTTCACCTCGCCGTTCGCGCCGGAGTTCCGATCGTGCCCATCACGCTCAACGGCACGCGCTACGTCCACGAGCCGGACACACTGCACGTGCGCTCCGGAGAGACGGAGATGATCGTCCATCCGCCGATCCTGACCGCCGGGCTGACGCGGGCGGACGTCCAGGCGCTCTCGGATCGCGTGCGGGAGGTGATTCTCGCGAGCTTCGTGCAAGGCAGGGATTGACCGCGGGTCAATCGACTGGCTTCACGCTGTCCATCAGTGCGAAGAACCCCTCGGCGAGAGTGGGGTGAATGTAGATCGCGCCCTTCAACAACGTGTAGGGCCGATCGGCCAGCATGAGCGTGCTCAAAATCTGCACCACTTCGCCGCCCTCGGTGCAGAGTATGGCAGCGCCGAGCACCTTGTCGGTTACGGCGTCTACCACGAGCTTCATCAAGCCCGCCGTCTCGTCGCGCTCGCGCGCTCGCGCCACAGAGGTCATCGGGATCTTGCCGATTTTGAGTTTCCGTCCCGCATCGCGGGCCTGTTTTTCCGTCAGCCCCACGCGGCCGAGCTGCGGATCGGTGAAGACGGCATAAGGAACCATGCGGTCCCGGATGGAGAGACTCTTCTTCTCCACCAGGTTGCCGTAAATGATCTGGTAGTCGTTGTAGGAGATGTGAGTGAAGGCGGGTCCGCCCTTGACGTCACCGAGAGCCCAGACGCCGGGGACGCTCGTTTCCAGCCGGTCATTCACCTTGACGTACCCGCGATCGTCGATCTCAATTCCGGCACGATCGAGGCCAAGGGCGTCCGTGTTCGGCAGGCGTCCCGTGGCCACCAGCAGGTGCGAGCCCGTGAGGGTCTCGTTCTGGGTCCCGGCGCCGGCGCTCTTTTCGACGGTCAGCGTGATCTCGCCGCCGGCCCCGCGCACGCGTACGGGCTTCGAGTTGAGCAGGAAGCGGATTCCCTCGCCTTCGAGGATTTTCTGCAACTCAACGGCCACGTCCTCGTCCTCGTGCGGCATGAGCAGCGAGCCGCGATCGACCACGGTCACGGCGCTGCCGAAACGGCGGAACATCTGCCCGAACTCGAGACCCACGTAGCCGCCGCCGATCACCAGCAGCTGTTCGGGCACGGCGCTCAGTTCCATGATGCTGGCGTTGGTCAGATACGGCACCTGGTCGAGGCCGTCGAGCGCCGGCAGGCGGGGCCGCGCTCCCGTGTCGATGAAGATCTGTTCGCTCTCGAGAGATTCGCCGCCCGCGTCAACCTGGTGAGGTCCGGTAAAGCGCGCGTGGGTACGATAGAGGTGCAGCGTCTTGCGATCGCTTACGCGCTTTTCGTTACCGTCGCGGAAGAATTCCACCACTTTGTTCTTGCGGGCGACCACGGCGGGAAGATCGACGCGGACGTCCCCGGTTTCGACGCCCCAGCGCGCGCCCTGACGAGCGTAATACGCCACCTGAGCGCTCGCCACCATGGTCTTGGTGGGCGTGCAGCCGGTATTGATGCAAGTTCCGCCCAGTTGAGCCTCTTCGATAAGGGCCACGCTGCGTCCGAGATCCGCCAACCTATAGGCCAACGGATTCCCGCCCTGGCCTGAACCGATCACGATCGCGTCATATTTCACGGAACACCTCCTCGTTGAAGCGACCGACAGTAGCGCGCGCCGCTGAACACCCTTTAGAGACGAATCGCCGCCCGGAAGGTAGCAGCCGCAACCGCGGCCGGAGGCGCTCAAAGTGCAGTGAGCCGAAAGTCTCACCCGCCAGTCTTGTTTAGAGTGATGCCGGGGCCCACTGCCGACTGCGTACTGCTGACTGCCGACTTCTTCTGCGGCGGCTGCGACGGGCGCATCTCGATGCGGCTGGCCAGTGCGCGCGTAGGGAACCGATAGAGATCGATGACGGCCTTGGCGATGTCTTCGCCGGCCAGCTTCCAGGAGGCACGCGACTTGCCTCCCGGGGCGGCGAAATCGGTATCCACGCTGCCGGGCATGATGTAGCTGACACGAATGCCGTCGTAGCGCACTTCCTGCATCAGGGCCTCGCTGAATCCGTTCAGGCCGAACTTGGACGCGTTATAGGCTGCGCCGCCCGGAAAGGCGTTTGCGCCCGCGAGGCTCGAGATATTGAAGATGTAGCCGCCGCCACGTTGGCGCATCCGCGGAATGGCCTCGTGCGAGCAGTAGAAGACGGAGGAGAGATTGGTGTGGATGGTCTCGTCCCACTCCTCCGGGCTGAGGTCGGCCACCGGCTTCATGATGCCGACGCCGGCGTTGTTCACCAGGATGTCGATCCCGCCGAAGCGCTCGGCCGCGCGCTCGACGAAGCTGCGGCAATGATCGTAACGGCCCACGTCCGCTATCATGCCGTCCACAGCGCCGGGCGCACGAGGGTCAAGGTTTCGCAGGGCGTTGCTGACGCTCGATTCGCTGCGGCCGCAGATGAAGACGCAGGCTCCTTCGCCAAGCAAGGCTTCCGCGATGCTGTACCCGATGCCGCGTGTGGCGCCGGTGACCGCCGCCACCTTGCCGGTAAGATCGGTTGCCATCCGTTCCTCCTGGTGCCGTGCGAACGCTGCAGCAGAGGCCTGTCGCAACTCCGGTAATTCGATGAGGAGCTGCGCGCGCCGGTGCCCGATTTTTGTCGGATAGCGCTCCGGCGCAAGCGCAAGTCAGCCCGTGTGGCCGGCGTCCATGTCCGGGACGGTGCGGCGAAGGTATTCCTCCACCCGCAGCAGGTCTTCTTCCGTATCCACGCCGATGGTGTCCTGGTCGGTTTCGAGCACCGCTATAGGGATGCCGTTCTCGAGGAAGCGTAACTGCTCCAGGCCCTCGCTCTGTTCGAGCGGCGAAGGCGCGAGGGATCGAAAAAGGCGCAGGGCGTCGGCGGTATAGGCATAGTAACCGAGGTGCTTGTGGTATTTGGCGCGGCCCGATCCACCCCGATCGTAGGGGATCGGAGCGCGCGAGAAATAAAGCGCCCGGTCTTGCGAGTCAGTCACGACCTTGACCGCATTCGGATCAAAGGCGGCCTCGGAACTGATCGCGACCTTCAGGGTCGAAACCTGGACCGTCTCAGGAGACCCCGTTTGAGCTTGAAAGACCGCGAGCAGAAGGTCAATGTGAGCGGCGGTGACCATCGGCTCGTCACCCTGGATATTCACATAGATATCCGCGGCGCGCCCGGCGGCGGCCTCTTGTTCCATGACCTCCACCAGGCGGTCGGTGCCGGAGGAATGACCGCTGGATGTCATGACGGCCGCGAAAGCATTGTCCAAACAATAGCTTAGGATCTGTTCAGAGTCCGTGGCCACGATCAGCCGGTCGAGAGCAGCCGCTTCGCGGGCCCGTCGGTAGACCCATCCGATCATGGGTTGGCCTAAGATGGGCCGCAGCGGCTTGCCGGGCAGCCGTCGGGACTCCATGCGGGCGGGTATTATCCCACAGACCAAGGGGCGCTCGCCGGGCGCAATAGGCATCACGCGTCGAGGTTAACTCCAAGGACGCCGGTCTCACAAGCAGTCTCAGGGCGCCAGACTTTTCCACAGGATATATTACTGATTCTACAATAGAAAATAATTTATCTCGCTCATCTCGGGTCTCCCCACCGTCCCGAAAACGAGTGGTACTGTCCCATTGCAAGGTTGGATGACGCCCTGTTCGACGGTCGAGGGGCTGTCAGGAACAAGGGACGTTGCAGGCGATTCTAAGGATGAGGGCGGCAGATGGCGGGCAGGATCCCGGGAAGAACGCGAGGCCAGCAGCCGTGATCCCACCGGACCTCGCGCGCTACATCGTGCTTTGGGGACCCGGCATCCTGATCCTGATCGTGCTTTCGTATGGGTTCATGCGCATAGCCTACCACTGGATCGACCGCGTGATGGAAGTGAAGCGCCGGCAGACCGACAGCGCCTTCGACGTCGCGCGCGATTACGTGGCGCAGCTCACGAGCGCTTCGAAATCCCAGGCGGACGCCCTTACGCGCCTGGCGACAGCGGTCGAGCATCGCGACTCTCTGGAGAGTTACGAGCACCAGGAGATGCTGATCTCGCTCAAGGCCCTGCATCGCAGTGTGGGCGAGCTCCTGCCGGAGCCGAAGCCCGAGTCCGCAGGCCGGGGGGAGTACCGGGGATGAGCACCTCGTTGCGCCACAAAGAGCTCTTGCGCGGAAAGATCATGTTCTATCTTCATTTGATCTATCCCCAGACGGCTACGCTCCCGCTCCTGCAGGCCGAATTGGATTACTTCGGCTATCCGGTCCCTGTCGACGAGCTGAATTTCCACATCGCGTACCTGGCCGAGAAGGGTCTGGTCGAGGTGGAAAGCGCGCGCGGAACGCATACGCGCGGGACCATGACCCTGGTCAAGATCACGGCGCGCGGCATCGATCTGCTCGACGGGCGCTTGCCGGCCGACGACGGCATCTACATCGAGCCGAAGGAGCGCGAAGGTTGAAACGCGAAGGTTGAAAGAAGTCGAGGCCGGTCCTGACTGGGAAGAGCCAAGGCGAAGAAAGGGAAGCCGCCCAAATATTCGCCGGCTGAACCGCAAGAGCATGGGACGGACTCGGACTGGGAGGTTGAAGGCACGATGCGAAGGGCAAGACAACTGGTCGCGCAACTGATGGACCCGGCCTTGATCAGGCAGGATCTCGGGCCGCATGCGCGGGAGCCATTCCCGGGCGGGACCGCTTCGCGCCCAACGCCTTCGGCGCTGCAGAAACTCCAGAAGCGATTGGCGCGCGGCGCCGGTCTACGTGGGGCGCGCCTCGCAGAATTGGCTCTGCGGGCGGGGCTCACGCCGCCCGCTCCCCACCCTCGAGCCGGAGCCTGCGGCACCGCTGAAGCGGCGCTGTGGATGGCTCTGGCCCGTGAGAACGCCGCTCTGCGCCGCGAGGCGACCAAGCTCGTCGAGCGCAAGGAGACCATCATCCGCCGCATTCACCGCGTCAAGACGCGCCTGGAATTGCTGCGCCTGAAGCTGCTGCAACGCCGCCTGGGAGTGGCGCCGACAAGACTAGGGAACCTCCCTCCGCCACAACCGCTGCGGCAACTCGCGCTGCGGAGGCACGCGGATCCCGCGGCCGCGGCGCCGAGCGAGCCGGTGGCCGCCGGGGAGACCCCGGCGAGCGCAGAACCGCGTCGCGTCGGCGACGAAGCGGCCAAGCCGGCGGCGCGGAACGAATGAGCGACGAAAGGCGGACGCTATGGATTCTCTGACCAACGACGTCAAGCACGAATCGGAACGTGGCGAGATTCTAAAGCTCCTGGTGGAGTGGGGTCTCGAGTGGATGCCACTTTACGAGGTGCGCGCCCAGGTGGCGAGCCTGACCGGCCGCCGCCTGACGGACGATCAGCTCCGGTTTCACCTCAACTACCTGGAGCAGAGTGGATTCGCGGAAAGAAAGCTTCTGCGCTCCGGCCGTGCGGGGATGGAACTGATGACCGTCCGCGCCACCAGCAAAGCCGTGGACCTGGTTCAAGGAAGGCTCGCGCCGGAAGCGGGCATAGCGTTGTAAGAGTCAGCCCAGAAGCGGTGGAGCGCAAGCCGCCGCGAGAGTGAACGGAAAGGGCAAGACCGATGGCGAGGCAGCCGCGGCACAACAAAGACGAGAACAAGGGTGCGAACGGCGGAAACGGGGTTCAGCCCGCGGAGCCTCACAATCCACCTGATGCGCTGCAGACGAGGATCCTCAGCGCTCTCAAGGACAAGGTCCGGCAGATGTTCGAGGAGGCGGCCGAGGACCCGAACTCCCAGGCGAGTGAAATGGTCCACCTCCTCCTTCTGAACCAGTTGACGAACATGGAGTCCCAGCTTTCGGAGAAGGAGCTCAGGGCGGTTTTTGGCGAGGAGCACCGCCAGCAGAGTTTCAAGGTTCGCCTGGGCTTGTCAACGACCAGACAGGCGCACATGAAGAAGATGGGCGAAGAGCGGCTGAAGCTGCTGAGGCAAAAGCTGAAGATCGAGAAGCAGAAGGCCGGGGACGCGCACAACAAGGTTCTGGAAGCTGAACGGCTCGCGAAGGAGGCCAAGGCTGCCGCCGACGGAGGCCAGCCCATGGACTCCATGGCGATCTACAACCGCATTGCGGAGATCGTCGGCCTGCGCACGCCGATGCAGCCCATCGGCCCGCAATCAGAGCCAAAAGCGGTGAACGACAGCGAGTGATGGGCGACGACTGACAGGCGGCGACTGACGGCCGACGACTGCAACGGACAACAGTGGCAACGAATATGAAAGCGAAACGCGGTAAGTCGAATACGGGCCCGGCCGCCGGGGACAGAAATCGGGTTCCGAAACTCAAATCCGAATCCCGAGCTCCGAATCTCGAACCACGGGTTTCGAGCCGCGACGTCCAGCCCACGCCGGCCGATCTCAGGTCCGGGATTTTGCTTCGCCCGTACCAGCAGCGTTGGGTGAGCGATCCGGAGCGTTTCGCCTTCGCGATAAAGAGCGCGCAAATCGGTTATTCCACGGCCACAGCGGCATGGGCGGTGGACCGTTGCCTGCGGAATCCGCGGCACAACATCATCTTCCTGTCGCGATCGGAGCGCCAGGCGTTGGAACTTGGCGAGAAGGCCAAAGCCTGGGTGGACGGTTTCCAGGGTGTCGCGGCCGACTGGTCGCCGAACATCCCCTTCGGGGGCACGTCAGCGCTGCAGCACGAAATCCGCTTCGGCAACGGCTCGCGGATCATTGTGCTCGCTGCCAATCCCGACACTGCCCGCGGCTATACCGGGGATGTCGTGCTCGACGAGTTCGCGTTTCACAAGGATTCGCAGGCCATCTTCACTGCCGTCTACCGCCAGGTGTCACTCGGCTACGCCATGCGGATCCTCTCCACGCCCAATGGTCAGCAGGGCAAGTTTTATGACCTGGCAAAGCAATTGGGATTGGACTCGGGCGCCAGGCCGGAATCCCAGCCCGTCAGGGTCGCGAGTGAGGTAATCGCAAATCGAGGATCATCCGACCGACCGGTCACGCGGCCGATCAATCCCTGGTCCGGCCATTGGTGCGACATCTTTATGGCCGTTGAGGACGGCCTAGACCTCAATCCCGAAGGGGTCCGGGCCGGCTGTGACGACGACACCTGGCTGCAGGAATATTGCTGCCAGTTCGTGAGTCAGGCGAGCGAGTGGATCTCGCCGGAACTGTTTCAGCAGTGCGCATCAAGTGAAGCAACTACAGACCTGTTCGCAGCGGCTGCCGGGCGATTTGGCGTCGCGGACGACGGTTTGGTGGCAACGGACCATGGGGAAGGGACGGCGGCCTGTCTTTACGCAGGCTGGGATATCGCCCGCAATCGCGATCTCTCCGTGATCTGGATCAATGAGATGGTTGGCGACGTCACCTGGACGCGCGGTGTGATCGAGATGAAGAACACTCCCACGCCAGATCAGATTCGCGAAGCGCGAGCCCTGATGCCGCGCCTGAGCCGCCTCGTGATCGATAAGGGCGGCATGGGGCTGGTGATCTTCGAGGCGCTGGAGCGCGAGTTCCCGGGCCAAGTGGAAGGGGTTCAGTTCACCCAGCCCAGGAAAGAAGCCATGGCGGTGATGGCCAAGCGCCGCATGGAAGAGCAGAAGGTGCGCTTGCCCGATACGAACGGCATCCGCCAGTCATTCCGTAGCGTGAAGAAGAGCGTCAATGCCTTGGGCCAGGCGCGCTTTGACGCCGAGCACGACACCCGCTTCGGCCACGCCGACCATTGGTGGGCTTTCTGCCTGGCCGAATCCGCCGCCCTGCAGCCGGCGGCTTATCACCTGGCGGAGGTCGGCCGCCTGTTCGGCACGCCCGTGATCTCCGGGGCGAAGGGGTGGGTTCTTTAGGAGTAGTGACAAGTGGCGAGTGACGAGGCCACGAGGAGCAAGTTCGAGGATCGGCCATTGAGTCAATGAGGCATCTTCAATGGGTCAATGACTCAATTGGGTTTCCGACTTCGATAAGGAGAGAGCAAATGGTCACGAAATTCTCCATGGTATTGGACGGGATGCTGGCACCCATCGTGGTGCTGGCGCTGGTGGTGGTGGCTGTCGGGTTTCTTGTGCTCGTCAGCCGGCTGAGCTGGGCGGCGCGCGAGTTCGTGGTCACCTGCCGCGAGCGGCAGCGGTCGCACCGCCGGCTGGTGGAGATGCTGCAGGAGCACCTGGAGAGCAGCGATCCGGGTCTGGAGCAGCTCTGGTCCGCGTCGGCGGCCCTGTCGGCGTGCTGAGAAAGCAGTGACGAGTGATGAGTGACCGGTAGGAACCGGGCTTGTCACCGGTCTCAAAAGTTTGTCCGTGCCCGTCCGTTCATCGGGGCGTCGCAAGCGACCCTCAGCGGGCTTGGACGTCCGGGTGGGGACGGACACGGGCGAGATCTTACGATTTTGGGTCTTGGATTGGAGCGATTTTGGATTTGATGGCGGGTCGCAACCAGAGAAGCAAGCAAGAAGTGACAGGCATGAAAGCAAACGAAGATCAAACAGCAGGAGGTAGTAAGTTAGCAGTCGGAGTCGGAACAGCAATTGTCGGGTGGCAAGTTTCATAGACCCGATGGAAAGCGGGCCGTCGATAACGTGACAACGAACGACGGGACCACGGACGACTGACAACTGACAACCAATTATGGGCGGATTTACGGCAATCTTCAAAGGTCTGGTGGGCGGTGATCCGCTCAAGTCGATTGGTGATTTGATCGATCAGTTTCACCTCTCTCCCGAGCAAAAGGCCCAGATGCAGCAGGCGGCGCAGGAGCTTGAGGCGCAACGGACGCAGATCGAGGCGGCGCGCGACGAAGCCCTGGCCGAGATTCAGGGTCAGAACATCCGCGCGGAGACCGAGAGCGAGGACGCCTACGTGCGGCGCGCGCGCCCGACGTTTCTTTACGTGATGATTCTGGGCATCGCCTTTTCGATCATCGTCTTTCCGCTCTTGAATTTGTTGACGCACAAGGGCTTGCAGATGGTGGATATCCCCGCGGCCTACCTGGACCTGTTTGGAGTGGCCTTCCTTGGCTACACCGGAGCGCGCACCTGGGAGAAGACGCGGGGCACCACCGATGACATCCAGAGCACGCTGCAGATTCACGCGGACCGGCTGAACAAGCTGGCGGAAACGAAGGCGGCGAATTCCGTTCGGGGATCGTAGCGCAGCGCACTACGTTCCAGGAATTGCGAACCGGACAACGGGAGCGGTGAATGTCGGCCTTGATCAATGACGTTCGTCACGAAGTGCAGCGCGGCGTGATCCTGATCATCCTGGTGCACCGGAATCTGGAGTGGGTGCCTCTTTCGGAACTGCGGGCGCAGATGGCGCGCGGTCAAGGGTATGCCCTTACCGACGCCGAGTTGTGGTTTCATCTGCGCTATCTCGCCGGCCGCAGCTACGTCGAGACGCGCAACTCGCGCCCGGGCCGCATCGAAACGGGGATCTTCCTGGTGCGCGCGTTGCCCAAAGCAGTGGACTTGTTGGATGGCAGGATCGAAGGGGATCCGGGAGTGGCGTTTTAAGGAGATTGATTCATTAAGCCATTGACTCAATATCTCGCGAATGACCAACAGAGACGGTACCCGAGGGCAGCGGGCGACTGAGTCAATGAACCAATGAGTCAATGAGTAATTTTCCGCGGGTTTTCGAATGTCCAGAACGAACGGCAAATACGGGAACGGAAGGCAAAGCCAATCGGCGCGCCTCGACTCTGTGCTGGCAGCGCGCGACCGTGAGATCGGGTTGTCCCCCCAGGGACCGGTGCCCGGGTTCGCACCTGGTGCGAGTGCGCCGGTCCCTCCACCCACGCCGCCGCCCGGCCGGCATCTGCCCGTGTCGTCCACGTTGGGCGTTCCCGGCACGCCCATCATCAGTGGTTTCCTGGAAGACCTTGGCGAGTACAACGGCGAGCTGGCGGGACGCAACGCTCTGCCGATCTACGAAAAGATGCGGCGCGGCGACGCGCAGGTCCGGGCGACGCTGGCCGCCTGCAAGCTACCGGTGCTGAGCGCCAAATGGGAGATCATGCCGCAGGACGTCAGTCGCCAGTCGTCCGTTGCCAGTGGCGCGAGACCCGTTTCGTCAACCGGAGCGGGCTGCAATACGCAGGACAAGGCCAACGAGATTGCCGATTTCGTACGGACGAACCTCTTCGGCGGTCTCGAGTTTCGCACCTCGACGGGCGGATTGGCCACGCAGAATTGGGATGAAGTGGTCCGCAATGCGCTGTTGATGCTCGATTTTGGCTGCGCCGTGCATGAGGACGTCTGGACTGTGGATGGAAGCAGCATCCGTCTGCGCAAGCTCGCCGCCCGGCTGCCAATCACTTTGTATCGGTGGCATACCGAAGCGGACGGTGAGACCCTGCTCGCCCTCGAGCAGTATGGCTACCGGCGGGGACAGTACCTGAACGTCGTGGTGCCTGCGGACAAGTGCTGCGTCTTCACCTATCAGCAGGAAGGGGCCAACTTCTGGGGCATGGCGCTGCAGCGTCCCATGTATCCCCATTGGTACGTGAAGAGCAATCTGTACCGGATCGACGCCATCGCCTGCGAGCGCAATTCCCTGGGCATCCCCGTCTTCAAGCTGGCGCCCGGCTTTTCCCAGCAGGATCGCGAGGCGGCTTACAACTTCGTCACCCAGTTGGCGGCGCACGAGGCGACCGGAATGGTGGAGCCCCCGGGCGACGCCGCCTCCGGGTTTCGGATCGTGGGCTACGAAGGTCACGTGCGCGATGTCGGGCCCTCGATCGAGCACCACAACGTGATGATCTCGCGGGCGGCCCTGGCCCTGTTCATGGACCTCGGCCAGGCGGAGCACGGTTCGCGCGCGCTCGGCAAGGAACACGCCGACTTTTTCATGCTGGCACTGCAGAACCTCGCCGACCAGATCGGACTGGCCATCACCAACAGCACGGTGCGGCGCCTGGTTTCTTACAACTTTGGAGATGACGCGCCGGTGCCGCGTCTGGTGGCCGCCAACGTCCAGGCCCGAGGCCTCGCCGACATCGTGGAAGCGCTCACCGCGTTCGCCCAGGCGGGCCTGGTGGTCAGCGAAGAGAACCTGCGAAGTTTCATTCGTGAGGAATTGGCTCTGCCTCCCGAAAGCCACACCGGGCCGCCGGTCGTTCTTGGTCCGTCGTCGGTTGCAGAAGCGGACCTGCCGGCCACGGACCATGAAGAACGGATAACGAACAAGGGACAACGGACCAATGACTAACCATCAATCGTCAATCGACCGTCGTCAATCGAGTGATTCCCGCCACTTCGTTTGGGAGCTCTTCTCGGCGGGGACGGCGGTCAAGCGCAAGGGCAAGGACCTGCACACGGTACCGGTGGCGGTGTGCGGGGCCTGGGTAAAGGGCGGCCATGAGTTCACCATCACCGCCGAAGATCTCGAGGCCATGCGGCAGAATTTTGAAAAGCGCAAGACCGACATGGTGGTGATCGACTACGAGCATGCCAGCGAAGACCCCAGCGTGGCACGCGGCGGACCGGTGCCGGCGGCGGGTTGGATTCTTGATCTGTTCGTGGATCGCGCGCCCTCCGCCTCCGCCACGGATCAGGGGCGGATTACCAGCCGGCTGACGGCCCTGGTGGAGTGGACGCCGGAGGCGAAAGAGCTGATTCGGACGGGCCAATACCGCTTCTTTTCGCCGGCCATCGACTGGGGCGCCCGCGACAAGGAGAGCGGACGGCCTCAGGGCGCGACGCTCACTTCGGGCGCCCTGACGAATCATCCGTTCCTCGAAGAACTGCCGCCGCTGATGCTGACCGATCTCAAGGCGGCCCCGTCTGGAGCTGCAGATAGAGGCGCCGTGCCCGAATCCCATTCCGGGTCCGGCAAAGGAGAAACCGAGATGGAGACGAAACGACTCAGTATTCGCAAACTCACCGACGGCCCGCAAGCGGGGCACCACGGTGTTTTTTACGCGGACGACCTCGTGGGCTACATGACGGACGAGGACTTTACGCATTACGCCAAGCAGCATCTGGCGGGAGCCCGCGGGGACGGTGGAGAAGTGGACGCCGGCGGCGCGGAAGGGCTTTCCACGCTCTTCGCGGAGCGCGTGGGCGCGGCGGGGTCGGCGCTCGCAGAGATTCGCGGGCTCATCGAGTGTGGACGCCGTGCTCAGGCGCGCGAGCAGGAGTCGTCGTCGCAGGGCCTCATTCTGAGCGAAGTGGTGCGCGATGGCCGGCTGCGCCTCGACCGTGCGCTGGAGCTGGCGCGTGACCAGAAGATATCCCTGGCTGACTACGTGGCTGTGCAGGCCGCCGACCGCGCTCTCGATCGTGCGGTCGTCGAAGGCAAGATTCTGCCTCGCGATCGCCACTTTTTCTTCCGCGACGCGCTGGAGCGTCCGCGCGAATTCCGCGAGTACGTGGAGCGCGCCGTGCCCGTATTGCGCCTGGGGTCGGATGGCATCGGGTCCGGCGAATCGCTTCCCGTCGATCAGGAAGTCGATCTGGGCGCCCGCCGGCTGATGAGCGAGCAGAAGATCCCCTATGGGAAGGCGCTCAAGGCGCTTTTCCGCGAGAATCCCGCGCTCGAACAGCGCTATCGCGCGGCGCACCGGCCGGAAGTGAAGACAGACGCGGAAGCGGCAGCGCAGTAAAAGGAAGTGGCTGGTGGTTAGTGGCTTGATGAAGTTGCTTGCCACTGACTGCCTGGTCCTCGTGCCGCGGGCCACCAGCCACTAACCACAGTTTCGAGAGGAGAGGACAATGGCAGGAGCACACAATGGTCTGACGCTCGGCTTCCGAGCGGACGCGAACGTGAGGATCTACAAATTCACCGCGCTGGTGCAATCGACGGCGAACGTGTCGACGCAGTCGCAGCAGTTCGCCGCGGTGCCGGGTGGCCCCAACGCGCCGGGCGTGCTCGGAGTGACGGTCGAGCACTTCGTGGAGCCGAATTACTTCGTCCCGGGGGGCACGAATCCGACGACGGTGACCGGCAGCACGCCGACGTTATACAACCTGCAGAATCGCGGCCTGACGCTGCAATTGAACGGCGTGGCGCGCTGCGTCGCGGCCGGGCCCATCAATCAAGGCCAACTCGTGAACGTCGCGGACAACTACGGCCGGGTGAAAGCCGTGAACGAGGCTGCGGGTACCACGGTGTATCCGGTGGGCATGGCCCTGCACAACGTCGCCAACGTAAACGACGTGCTGCAAGTGGAGCTGAACTTCGCTCAGACGAAAGTGTAGGGCTGACCGGCGGGTCGCCCGCTTTTGAGTGACAAGCGACGAGTGACAAGCGGCGAGCAAGAAGAGCACTCGCGCCAAGTCGCCAGGCGAACGTAACGCGGCTGAGGTGATCCCCGAGGCCTGGGCGGTGGATCTCAGCGGAAGGCGGCGTGCCTGCGGGCAGGACGGTGGTCGCCGGATAGCCTGAATTGCTCCGCGGTGCCGGAGTGCCTGACCCGATGACGAAGGCCTTTGGCTTGTCACTTGCCACTGGTCACTCGTCACTGGAGGAAAAATGGCAGACATTTCCCTGCAATACCTGGACCAGCCGCTCAACAACGTGAGCGTCGGTTATCAGAATGACGACTACTTCGCCGAGAGGTTGTTCCCGGTGACGCCGGTCAAGAAGCAATCCGGGCGCTACTGGGTGTTCGGCAAGGAGAAGTTCCGGCAATACGAGACCATCCGTCACGCCCGCGCCGAAGCGCGCGAGATCGCGCCCTGGTCGCTGTCGAACTCGCCTTACTTCTGCGACGACCACTCGCTGAAGGACGCGATTTCGGACGAAGAGACGGCCAACTCGGACGGCACTGACCTGGAAGTCAATACGGTCGAGAATTTGACGGACGCCATCCTGCTCGACTTCGAAATTCGCGTGATGAACCTGGTGATGGGTTCGGCTTCGGTGGTCCCCACCACTACCCTGTCGGGCACGTCGCAGTGGTCCGACTTCGTGAACTCCGACCCCATCGCGGCGGTGGAGGCGCAGAAGACGGTGATCAAGCAGGCGATCGCGCAGACGCCCAATACGCTGGCGGTGAGCTATCCGGTGTACTCCACTCTGCGGCAGCATCCGCGCATCATCGACCGCTTCAAGTACACCCAGGTGGGCGTGCTGCAGGCGGATCACCTGAAAAGCGCATTTGACGTGGACAATTTCTGGGTGCTCGGCGCGGAGTACGACACGGCGACGGAAGGCCAGTTGCCCGCCCTGAACTTCGTCTGGGGCAAGAACGCCGTGCTGGCTTACGTCCCGGACGAGCCGCGTCTTCGCGAGCCGGCCCTCGGATACTGCTTCCGGTGGCTTTTCGGCGCCCCGGAACTCGGCGGGACGCTCACCAAGCGTTATCGAGTGGAAAACCGCATGGCGGATGTCATCGAAGTACACCGCTATGACGACATCCAGGTCGTCGCGCCCCAGGCGGGGTTTGTGTTTCTCAATGCAACGCAGTAAAGGAAATAGCCGAGGATACGATGCCGAAATTTCAGATTCTGCGGCCGGTCGAACATAACCAGATCCTCTATGTGCGCCCGGGTGCGACGGAGGCCGTCAGGGCCAGGAGCGCTGGTCACGGGGGCGAGATTCCAGTGGACGCTTCCGGCACGATCGATCTCGAGGCCCCGGCGGCGGAGGCTTTCACCTGCGGACAAATCGCGCCCGTCGGGGCGGCGTCTACAGAAGCTCCGTCGCCGAAGCGGACGAAGCGCTAAGGCTCGTCCGCGAGATCAAGAGAGGTGACTATGGCAGGAATAACGGTGACACCGAGCTATTGCTATCTGACGCAGACCTTGCAAGGGGTGCCCCTCCGGCAAGCCAAGCTGGCCATTGCGGGCCTTGCGGCCGGAGCCAACGTGGTGCCGCACGGGCTGCCCGCCGGGCCCATCAGCGTCCTCTATGATCCCGGAGCAGCGGGTCTTTGGGGAGAGACCCAACCGGCCGACACTGTGAATCTCTATATCACGGTCGGGGCCGGCGGGGCCACCGCCGGCACAGCCTACGTTCAGTACTGAGGGATCACGCATCGGAACGCTGCGACCCGGAGGGGCAAGAGACGTATGTCTTATACAACCGTCGATCAAGTCGCGGGCATGTTCCCCACGTTCAAGCGCGGGTCGCCGCAGCAGAATCCACCGGACACGCTCATTCAGACTTACATCGATGACGTGGCGGGCGACATTGACGCCGCACTCGAGCGCCGGTTCAACGAAGCAGTGCAAGCCGCGCCTTTCAACGGATCCTTCACAGCCTGGGTGTCGGCATTGCCGGCGGACGCCCAGAACGTGCTGGAACGGATCAACCGTTACGGAGCGGCGGGCCAACTCGGTCAGACCTTGGCCAGCTTCGGCGTGGCGGCGGCTCGCGAGTTGGCGCAGGACTGCGATGCGCACTACGGCGAGCTTCTCGGTGAGCTGAACGCACGCGACAAGAGTGGACGGCCCACGACCAGCGGGTTATACGATCATCTGTTTGACCCGCTGGCGCGGACGGAAACACCGCGACCCGGACTCGAGGGCGTCGCCGGTGGCGATCAGCCACGAGGCCAGACGCCCGCCGAGACCGGTTCCAGCCAGGTGTTCGGCAAATTTGACCGCCGGGGCACCTGAGGCTGGTCGGACCGTAATACTGGACGCGCAATGGTCGGACTGAAGTTCCAAGATGACGCGGCGGCGTTCGACGACGGGCTGAGCGCATTCATTGCCGGGCTCGGCGACGCACCCGACGCCGGGAAGGGAGGCGCCCGGTCCGGGTCGCTTCCCCACCGGCAAAAAGGCGGCAGGCGCCGACGCCCCTTTTTTGCGCGTCGCCGGGGCGGTTTGAGCATACCGCACCGTCCGCGCGATTCGGTTGGGCGAAGCCGGGAAGAGACCCATGGCGAGGCGGTTGCGCAAGCACCGCAACCGGCCCTGAGCCGGCTGCGAGTTTCGATTGCCGGTCTTGCCCGGGCCCTCGGCTTCGAAGTGATAAACGGTGATTCATCCTTTGGCGGCTGACTAACGTCCCCATCGGAACGGACCGCCACACCGACGCTACCGGCTATGGCATACACACCCGCGTGGAACGCGCTGTTCGCGAAACCGCTGCTGAACCAGTGCATCGCGCTTATCCAGCGCGATCAGGCTGCAGCGATCGCGATCGTGAACCCGGCGCTCCTACCGATCGCTGAGTTTCACAAAGGACCGGGTCTGCGGACGGCGCTGCCCTGGCTGACCGTGAGCCTGGATGGCTTCGAGTTTGACGAGGACGTGCTGGGCACGCGGCAATCGCGTCCGCGCATCGCGCTGACCCTTGATGCGGGTCAGTTTGACCAGGAGATGGCGCAGGACAACGCGCAGGATTACGCGCGTGTGCTGGACATGGTGATCACCACAGCTTCCGAGACCGATTGGGAGACGCCGCTCGCGATTTCGCAGGAGACCGTACCCTCCGGCATCACTTCGCCGAACGCGGCCGGGACGATAAAAGAGATCTTCGTGGCCTCGCACCGGTACGGAGCGGCCACCCTCGATGAAATCCAGGCACCCGTGCTGCGCGTGACGCTGAATCTGGACTTCGTGCTGGAGGAAACCTAGGGAGGCGTCATGGCCAGTTTTACGGTAACGGTTCCGGACATTCATCAGGGTACCGGCATGTTGTGGTACGGCGTAGCCGCACCGGCGCCGGGCGCCCGGTTGCTCGTGGACGCGAATGGAAACCCGCTGGGCGGTTCCCCCCTACCCATGGGTTCGTCAGACGGCGCAGCCACCTTCCACATGGAGGCCAAGGTCGAAGAGGTCGCGATCGACCAGCAGACTGCGCCGGTGGCCGCCGTCATGACGGCGGAGTCAGCCTATCTGGAAGTCACGCTGAAGGAATCGGCGCTGACCAAGATCGCGGCGGGCCTCGCGCACGCCACCTACAGTTCAGGCACCGACGCGGGTCTTCCGGCCGGCGCCCAGAACTATGAGGAAATCACGGTGGGAGGCCTGGTGACGATTCCCCAAGCTGCAGTGGCTCTGATTTCGCCGCGCCGCGGCTTCAACTCGCCAGGAAAGTTCATGGTGGCGTGTCTCTACAACGCCTACGCCAAGGATCCGTTTCAGATCGGATTTACCCGCGCCAAAGAGGCCGTCTACAAGGTTCGGTTCGACGGCCTGGCCGTGTTGAGCCGTTCGCCGGGAGATCAGGTGGCGCAGTTCTACCGGCAGATCTAAACGATGAATGACGAACAGCGAACGACGAACGGTAGGCAGAAGAACGAATAGCGAATGGTAATTCCATTCCCTATTCGCTACGCCGTGGTTGCTGTTTGCCTTATGAGGTCTTCGTGGCAGAGCAGAATCCATCACCGGAAGCTGGGAACGCAAAGAATGGTGTTGCTTCCTCCGACGACTTTCAATTTGCGGCGCGCACGCGCGGCCAGCCCGAGTATGTTGTGCTTCCCAGGTCCGGTCTGAAGGTGCTGTTGCGGCGGCCGACTCCCATGTGGTTTTTGTTCCGGGGTCTGTTGCCGGCCAGTCTTGCCGCCCGGCTCGAGGGCGGCAAGGCGCGGATTGAGACCGTCGAGGACCTGCGCGCACTGGCGGACTGGATAGTTCCGCTGCTCGGTGAAGTTTTCGTTGAACCGCGCCTCGTGCTCGAACCGGGTCCGGGTGAGATTTCGCCCGACCTGCTTGACCTCGAGGACGCGAGCTTTGTTGTCCGATGGGCGGTGGGCGAGGTCGCTTCCGAAGCCAGCGACCTCGCCACGTTTCATGGAGACGGATCACCTGTTGCGGGTGGCGCAGGTCGCGGAGACGTGGCACTGCCGGCCAAGTGAGCTTCTCGATGTGGCGCCGCCAATCGTGGCGGCGCAGCTTGACTTCGCCGCTGCGGTTGCGCTGTGGCGCTGGCGGGAAGAACAAGTGCGCACCAGGACGGGCCTTTAGGCCGTCATCGCGCGGCGCCATTCGCGTGCCGGCTGGACGTCAGCGCTACGTTGGGATTCGAGCGGGGTGTTTATGGCTCAAGGTCCATTAGGTTTGCTATTTCGAGTGAATGCCGATCCTTCCCAGGCCCAGTCTGCGCTGGAGAGTTTCCGTAGCAAGACCACCGAGCAGATGGAGTCGGTCCGCTCGGAGTTTTCGCTTGTGCAGAAGGGTCAAGCCGCGTGGAGCAGCGAGTTCCTGAGCCAGAGTTCAGCGGTCGGCACCGCGCTCGGCACCCTGGGGCAGGCCGCCGGCCTGACCTTCGACCGATTCGCCGAGAGCCTGGGCCGCAATATCAGCACCGCGCTGGTTTATTCGCAATCGATGAGCCAGGCACTGGAGCGCACTCTGAAGTCAACCACGGCCTCGATTGCCGCCGAAGCCATCGTGCAGGCGCTGCGCGCGACGGCGCTCGGCTTTTACCTGCTCGCCGCCGGTGACTTTGCCGGCGCCGGAAGCGCTTTTGAGTCCGCGGCCATCTGGGGAAGCATCGGCGGCGTGGCGGCTGGAGTCGGTGCGAGCGTTTCTGCGGCCAAAACCGCGGGGGGCGCTGGCACCGGCCAGCGGTACAACGGAAGCGGTTATGGCGGCGCATATGGCGACGGCAGCGGCCGTTCGAGCGGCCAGGCTGCAGGCGGATACGCGCCCGGGGCACGTCCCACCCCCGGCGGCAATCTCACGGTTGCCATCATGGGTGACCAGGACGCGGCTACCTGGCTTGCGGAAACACTGAATACCGGCGTGGCAAACGGTGTCAGCCTTACGGCCACGCGCACACAACGTTCGCCTTACGCCGGAGGATAGCTATAGCGCCGCTCTATCGACGATCGGCCGACGATCGGCGCAAGCCCGGGACCGAGGCTACAGAACATGGCCTATCCGCAGATCATTTACAATCCCGGTACCGGGCCCGTCACCGTGCCATTCCAGCGCCCCGCGCGTCAGCTTCCGGCATACGACTATAAGGCCACGCGGCACGACAACATCGCGTCGAGCGGTGTGCGCGAGTCGGTTCTCGAACGCGTTGACAGCTTTCTAACTTTTGAAATGGAGTGGGTGGGCATTGGAAGCGACGTAGCCACCTGGAATTCCTTTATGACGTTCGCACTGAGCGGCGGCCAGTTTAGTTTCTATCCCGACGCCTCGCTGCCGGCCTTCACCAACTACTGGCTGGAGGACACGGATTGGGTGGCGGCCTATAAGTCGCCGGGGCAGTATACCTTCAAACTGAAATTCAGGCAGGTCGTGACTTGAAAGGCCACTCAGTGAGGAGTACCGGGCAAGGTTTCTTCCGGCCATTTGCCAGTGTCATGAGACCGGTCACTTGCTGCGGCATGGAGTTTCAATGATTTCTGGGAATATAGCCTGGCAACTGGCTTTGGCGCAGCCGCAAAAGCAGCCGCTTTATGTGCTGCAGATTCCGGACTTCGGCATCTATCTGGCCAGTTTTTCTCCGGCTTCGACGGGCGTAAACCTGGCGGGCTACGGCGTGGGCCTGTATGGAATCGAGCCTTATGGAGATTGAGACGGGACTCGGGATTCGGATTCGGGAAGGAAGTCTTCTTAAGGAAAGCATCCTTCACGAACCCCGAACTCCGAACCCCGGCTTTTGATTATGCCGAACGCTCAACAGTACTGGCCCTCGAACTTCCTCGCCGACATGCAGCAAACGCTCCGCTGGCTGCTCTCGCGGCAGTCAGGCAACGCGAGTGGGTGGCAGGCGAACGTCAATCCCATCGAGTACCCGGTATCGGCCGAACCGGGCGCAGCGTTGATCCCGGCCACGCCGCCGCTCCAAGAGTGCGGCATCCTGCTGGAGATGCCGGGCGACACCACGTTTGACAGCTTCAATCAAACCATTTTTGAAAACATCGTCACGCTTCCTGCGGCAGGCCTTCTGCTCGACCCCACCACGGGTCCGGACGGTTTTCCCGTCGATTTTTCGCCGATCCCGCAGTCCACAGGGTCGCTCTTCTGCCCGCCGTTCGACCTGGCCTCAGCGCAGATCTCCGCCGCCTACGCCGCCGTAGAAGACGCTTACCCGAGCGGCTGGACGCGGCCGTGCGATAACCACACGTTCTATCCCCTGGCCGGCATGTCGGTGTACGGCTATGTCTATAACCTGTACTCCTCGACAGGCCAGTTCGACCTTCAGGACTACCGCATTGACCTTTTCGTGCTCGACGAGTACGGCACGTACTACTACCAATCGAGCGCGCCGGGGATGGCGGCGCCGAGCGGCGGCGGCTGCGCAGGCGTGGCGCCGACGCCTTCGCCCTTCATCTCCTCTCTGATCGATCAGGGAGGCGGAGTGGGCTACTGGGGCGCGCAGATCACGAATCCCGGCCTGGTGCTGGCGGCGCTCTATCCCGTCACGGTTTCGCAGCCTTCGAGTGGCTGGTACGGCAGCGCACTTCCCGCCGGATTCTTGTGCCACTCGAACACGGGCGTGGGCAACGCCCTGACAGACTACACCGCCTCCATCTATTCCCTGACCGACATCGAGTACCTGCAGGAAGCGGACATCCCGATCATTGTGCAGGACCCTTACCATGCCCGCGTGGGGTCGCGAGTGCCGCCCGCCGCCGGTACCGTGACGCTGCACATTATCTACGACGATCCCGTAAACGGTCCTACGCTGGTCTACACGACCCTGGCCAATGAGTCGGCGTTTAACGCGCTGCCACTGAGCCTCGTGGTGCCGCCGTCCGATCCGCTCTTCGTGCCGGACCCGACCGCAAGCACCGTGGGGGCGCTGCAGAACCGCAGCTTTATCTACGATTGCGCGCTCGCCATCCTGGTTTACGCCGGCTCGGGGAACTTTCAAGCCGCAGCGAAAGTGGTGCAGCAGTTGAGCGCGCTGCTGAACGATCCGGCCTATCTGCCGAGCGTGATCCTGGAAAACGCTGAAGAGGGCGGCACGGCCAGATGGACAGCGACGAACGGCACGCTCGCGAACGTGGCCGCAAACTCGATGGAGCCGCAAGAGCCGCCTTACGGCGCCGGCAGGGTGATTCAAATGACGGCCACGGCTCCCAATGCCGTGTTTACTTTCACGGGCCCCGGCCTGCCGGATGCAGCGGACATCCAGATCGAGTTCGAGCACTGCGAAACGAGCGCCGCCGGCTTCACCATCGACATCGGTGTTGCGAGCGCCGCCGGAAAGGTAACCGGCATCCAGGTCACCTCCGGGACTCCGGCAGCTGCGGGCTACAATTCCTCGACGAAGACCATCACCATCCCGATCGGCCCCGGCAACGTTTTCTGGCGCACCACGGAGGTGGCGGCGGCCAGCCTGGTGAGTTCGCTCGCCGGCGACACGCTCACGGGAATTCAGAGCTTCAACGTCACCTTGAGCACTTCCGGTATGGGCATGTACCTTGACAACCTGAGTTGCGGCGCGCCGCAGCCCACGGGCAGCCTCTGCTTCAGCTATGACGTGTTTTATGGGGTGATCGACGAGGCCTATGTCCGCGCCGGTGCCATTGCGTGGGTGGCGTACGCCTTCTCGGCGTACATGGCCCTGACGCTCGATTACTCGCCCGCCCTCAGCCTGCAGTCGATGCTCAATTTTCTCTTCACGCTGCGCTCCACGGCAGCCGACTCCACCAACGGCATGTTCTACCTGGGCTACGGCGAGTATCAGGACCCCGGCTACCAGTATCTCCCCGGTCTCATCAAAACGGTTTCGACGGAGCACCAGAACGATCTCTATTTCGCGCTGATGCGCGCTTCGCTCGTGCTGCCGGTGGCGGCCGTGCAACTTCGGAAGACGGCCACGATCACGGCCTCGCAGGCAGCCTCGCTGAATGCCACCGCTGCGCAGGCGGCCGCCGCCGCCTCGACGATCGGCGAAAAGGTGCTGAGCGTACTTTATGTCGCGCCGTCGGGCGGTGTGCCCGGCCATTTCGCGCAAGGCGTGACCGGTTCGACGCTCGACCCCAGCGAAGCCCTGGACGCGAGCGGCTACTATGGCGCGCTGCTGGCACACGCGCTCGGGCGCGACGATATCGCGCTGCAATCTATCGAGTTCTTTTACCAGACTTTCCTGCTCAACAATCAGACAATCGCCGAGAGCAAGTCTTCTTGGGCATGGAACGAGGCTTATCAGCAACTCACGCCATTCTCGGGTTTCATGCCGTACCAGAATTCGAGCGGCGGCTACTCCGGCGTGCCGGATTCGGTGTGGCAGGAGGGAACTTGGGGCGCGATCCTGGCTCTGTTGAGACTTTATTCCGTTTCCGGGCTCGCCTCCTACCTCAGCGGCCTCGGCGCGGGCATCACTATTGATACGGCGCTCGCCCAACTGGTCGGCTCGCAGCTTGCGATTTGGAGCGCTACCTCGGATGGATCGCTCGTCGGGTATTCGCTGGCGGCGCGCGGCTTGCCCTGGGAGTTCGAGGTATGGCCGATGTTCGCGGCCGCGGCCTGGTGCTGGCTGGTGTGCGAGCAGCCGGGCCTGCTCGAAACAATCTCGAATACCGCCGCGCTGCTCGACACCATGCAGATCCCACAGGGCCCCTCGCAGACGCCCAACGAGCTTGAAGGGTCCGCTTCGATCGGCAGCGTTACCATCAAATCGATTGACCCCAGCGGCACCTTGAAGCAGCTCGCTGCGCAAAACGCACTGGTGGGCCGCGTGGTCTACCTGCAGCAGGGCTTCCCCAGCCTGGCGCTGGGCGATTTCGTGACGCTCCACACCTTGCAGATCACGCAGGTGGGTTGGGACGCCGACGGCATGGTGACCATCACCTGCTCCGACGTGCAGCGCTTCATTCAGGGTCAGCAGATTTGGAGCCGGGGCGGACCACTGGAATGGTCGCCGGGGCAGATCGCCGAGCAGCCGGTCGGCCCCGCTGCTGGTTTCAACGCCTTCCCGGTGTCGCAGAGCAATCCGCGGTTCCTACAGGGGAATCCGATCGATCTCCTGCTGGCCACTCTGCAAAACGAACTGGGCGTGGGCCAGGACCCAACGCTGCTGTCGTCGAATTACATTCTCAATCAGCTTGTGCCGGTCTATTCGGAACAGCAAAACTACGACCCGCCGCCGCCGCCCCCGGGGTGGGTGTTGTTTCAACCCGGGGAGGACTCGACGCTCATCAATCCCAATCTCTACATCGATGTGGATCAGTTCCTGGGCCTGCGCGACTCGCAGTTCTCGGGCGATTGGATGGAGTTCCAGATCCAGCGGCCGATCGACGGCAAGCAGTTCATCGAGGAGCAGATTCTGAAGCCCCTCGGCCTTTATCTTGTGGTCAGCGCGAGCGGCCAACTGCGGTTGAAGCCGATGAAGCCGCAGCCGTATGCCACGCCCGTCTTCGCCTTCACGGCCGGCAACGTCATGGGAATCCCGGACACGGAACGCCAGACCGTGGTGAACATGGTGACGGGCAAGATGGACGTGGCCAACCAGCAATCAAGCACGGCGTCGCGCGATTACAATTCGCAGACCACCCTGGTGCAGCAGACATCGATCGGGCTCTACCGCCAGGTGTTTCAGCAAAACCTGGAATCCACCGGACTCGTCTCGGCGCGCGGCGGTTACTGCCTGTTGCGCATGTACTCCGATCGCATCTTCCGTAGGCACGCTTTCGCGCCGCCGGCGTACCGGGTGCAGGCTCAACTGGTCTCGCTACCGGTGGAATTGGGCGATTTCGTGACCTTGACGCATCCGCTTCTGCTCGATTTCGACACCGGGCAGCGCGGGGTTGTGAATGTGACCTGCGAAGTGATCGATCGCAAGCCGAACTACGCGAAGGGAACGATGGAGTTTCTGCTGCTCGATACGCGCTTCCTGAGCTACGGCAATGTCTACCAGATCGCATCGGCCGCGAGCAACGTTCCTCTGTGGAACGAGGCCAGCGGGGCGCAGCGCGACCGCTATATGTTCATTTCCCTGGCCGCGCTGAGCGGCGGGAATCCGGACGGCACTCCGGGAAACACGATTTACTGAGGACGATTCATGAGCCAACTGACGATAGCGACCATCCCCGGCTTCTTCGATCTGGACGACAGCGCCATCGCCGGCGGGCAGCCGTTGACCGATGATTCACTGCTGAAGATTTCGCACAACGCGAAATTTGCCGCCGTGCGCCCCGAGCTGATTTTTATGGGTTTCTACGCCAATGGCAACACGGTTCCACCGCCCGTGAGCGCAGTGGACGGCTATGCCTACTCGATTACCGAGTGCACGTTTATTCCAGTGTTCGCCGCCAGCCGCCCGCCTGCGGGAGGATTCACGCCCGGCCAATCGAGCTTTCCCGTGCTTTCGTCCACGAACAGCGGCGGCGGTGAAATCTACCGCTGGCAAGTGGATGTCAACGACGCAACAGGGGTGGTTTCGATATTGGTCTCTTATTACGTGCCCGGCGGGACCGAGACGCCGACTACCGACGGCACGGTTAAGGTTTACTGCATCGCCACGCGCGCGAGCGTGAATGTCTCGGACTAGGAGAAGGTCATCATGGCGGTCACGCGCACGGTTCTTCCCCGCAAGGGGCTGATCCAATCGCAGCACGGCCTCACGGGCTACGAAGCGGATCAGGATGCCAACTGGGCTCTGCTTGACGCGAACGCTGCTTTCACGCCTGCGGACCTGGTGGCCGCCCAGCTCGGGATCAACGGATTGATCAGAGGCTTCACGCTCAGCACATCCTCGTCGTCCCTGACGCCCGGATTAACCATCGGTGCGCTCTTCGCGCAAGGCGCGAGCTACACTCCAGCGACAGCGCCTTCGATCGGCGCGGCTCCGGCGGGCTCCACATCCTACCTGTTCTACAACTCGTCGTCGGGCTTCTACTGGCAATCGAGCGCCGTGGGAGCCCACGCCGGCGACGCGCTGGTCGGCCAGGTGACCGCCAGTGCTACGGCGGTTACGTCCGTGAAGCAGGCCGCCACGATCATGGGCCGGATCGCCGCCGCGCCCAGCGCCTCGGGCAATTTCACGGTGCAGCATTTCCTGGGACGCGCGCCGGTCGGCGCGGTCATCCAGATGACGTCCAGCGGTTCGATCTGGTTTCAGCCGGCGACGCTGTGGGACGCCACGAATCTGTATCTGGCAGCGTCTGGCGCGGGCATAACGGCTCTGGTTCAGATTTGGTAACGAATTGTTCGGGAGGCGGCTATGTTCGACTCAAACCCTGCGCAAACGGAGTTCGGGAAATGGGCCATTAAACCAAAGCGCGAGAAGGTTGATGTGACCGTCGCCACGCGCCTGCCTCTTGCCCGGTTTCGGACTCTCGAATCCTGGTGCCAGCACAGCTTGCGACGGCGGTCCGAGCTGGTTGGAATCGTGCTCAATCGCGTGCTGGAAATCTACGAGCAGGAAGGTGGAAGCGCCGAGCCGCTGGAGTTCTTCGTCCGACGGTTACACCTCGCGCGGAACCTTTAATTGCGGTTCTGTTCGTTTAGAGCGGTCTAAACCAATCGTATATTATGCGTTGGAGTATCGATGTAATTGTGCATAATATGTAATATCTTTACAAGCTCTCCGCCTTCGATCTAGCCTCTTCCGCAGTGCGAGATTCGCACGGGAAGGGGCTGATGACCAATGATGCCGTGGCCATGGTAACCATCTTTAGGGCCGGGGAGCGATCTCAAACCAAGGAGGCTCCCCGGCCATGAAGTCGGTTACGTTTTGGGCGCTAGACGCCACCGTGTTGTTTGCGCTTTCCCTCGTCTACCTTCACCAGGGTTATCACCGTAAGAACGCGCTCTTCGCCGTGTGGCTGTGCAACGGCGTCGCCATGCAGTTGATCGCGGCGTGGACCCTTGCCGCGGGGCCGCCGTCTTGGATCAATCACCTGAGGCTCTGCGAAGACATTCTCACCTACGCGCTGACCGCGGGTGTCCTGATCACCGCGGCGATTCATCGTGATTGCCCCGTCAATCGCAGCCTGCTTTACGGTCTGGGCGCGATGGTGACGCTGAACGTGCTCTCTATGCTTTTGGGTATGCGTGTGGAGCACACGATACAGGTCTGGCTGCGCAATATCGCTTTCTTTGGTCCGGCCATGTTCCTGCTGATCGCATTTTCGAACATCCGGCTGGACATGTTGCCGCTGTGGATTAATGCTGCCATCGAAGGCGCCAACACCCAATGGAGCGAGGGCGCCGCTCTCGCCTCGGTGGCGTTGGCCAGCGTATTTCGCATCCGGCGCCGTTGAGATCACAACCTGGCCGTCGCCTCTGTTAAGATCCTGAGAAACGACCGGTGCGAGTGCGTTACAATTGCTTTATGAGCGAGCGACTTTTGCGCCGACGGTGGCTGATCGTCTTTCTGTGCTTGACGGCTCTGCTGGCCGGGCTGACGCTGGCTCAGCAAGGAAGCAGTAACTTCGATCTCGAAGGCAGTATCAGCAAACAATCGAAGGGCAAGCTTACCGTCGACACAGGCCAGAGCATCCTGTTCCACGTCGCTTACGACGACAAAACCAGCATCGTGCGCGCTGACTCCAGCGCCGGCTCGGAAGAAGATTTGAAGGTGGGTGTGAAGGTTCACGTGATCGGCGACCTGCAGGACTCCGGCGAGATCAAGGCCCAGCGCATCGAGATTGAGGCTGCGCCTGCCAAGAGCGCCCCGCCACCAGCACCCCAGCCTTTAGGCGCTGGTGAAGCAGTCTCGTTGCACTAGGTTTCGCCCCAGATCGGGACTGTCCGCCCTTTGCCTTCTTCGAGCGCCCGCCGAAAGACGTATCCTGCCGACATCACGTCCCAGAGCGCGATTCCCGAGGACTTGAAGATCGTAATATCGCCATCGGAATCTCGGCCGGGCCGCGCGCCGGCCACAATCTCATGCAGTTCGATCACGTTGCTCCAGCCGCCCCGAATCGCGTCCAGCCCCTGCACCAGGTCACCGGCTTCTTCCCGCGCTTGCTCGAGAGAGTCGACCGCGATCAAGGCGGCGCGCGCGAGGCTCGCATCGTCCAGTTCACGGCGATTGAGCATGTTGGCTCCGATCGCGTTTACGTGCGCACCCGGCTCGAGCCATTCACCCTTCAAAACCGGTTCGCGCGAGGACGTCGCCGTGATCACGATCTGGGCAAGGCGGACCGCGGCTTCCGCGCTGTTGACCGCCTCGACCTCGAACCCAAGTTTGTCCGTCATTTCCCTGGCGTAAGCCTCGCGGCGTGCCACGTCGCGGCCGAAGACCCGCGCGCTCCGGATGGCGCGCACGGCGGCCACGGCCTCGAGCTGGGTCCGGGCCTGGCGGCCGGTCCCGATCACCCCCACGTGTGCGGCATCCGCGCGCACCATATGCCGCGTCGCCACTCCGCTGGCCGCGCCCGTCCGGATGCGGCCGAGATGATCGGCTTCGATGAGGGCGAGCAACGCGCCGGTTTCCCCGTGGTATAGCAGCACCACGAACCGCAGGGCGTCATGCGAGACCGTATAGATCTTCATGCCGATGAGCTTTTCACGCTCGTAGCCTGCGGCCATGTAGTGCAGAGAAGTTTCTGGCAGAAAGATGCGCTCGCGCGAGCGATTGATCCCACTGCCGTCGTGCTGCGCTCCGAGGCTCGACGTCACGCAGTCGATTGCGCGCGCCATGGGGAACAATTCTTGAACGTTTTCTTCGCTGATGAGGAGCATGACGATGAGCCTCAAATCAGAACGGCAGGGGGTTCAAGCGCCCGACGCCGCCCGCGTGCCGTCCGTTTCGCCTGCGAGAATGGCGTCGAGCTTCTCAAAAAATCGGGCGAGATTCCTGTTCGCCAAGGTCTGGAGCATGGCGCTTCGCGTTCCGGCCAGCAACACGCGGGTCCGCCGCTGGATCAGCCACCAGTATCGCGCCAGGTACGCGCCAGACACCGGAAGCGTCACGGCGTAATATCCGGCAGCAGCCCTGCCGAGGAAGTGATTCACGAGCGCCACCTGGCCGGCGTAGCATCCGAGCAGGATGACGGCTCGGGCCAGCCAGGGTCCGAGGTGCGGCTGCGCGTCCCGCTTGAGCAGGCCGCACACGAACAGCAGAAACGCGGTGCTCAAATGGTTCAGGGCGCCGTAGCACGCCACCGGAAGTCCCACCACGCTCTCGGCCCATCCGAGCAGCCGCTGCAGGCCCGAAAGCTGCCTGATCTCGATCTCGCCGCGCAACTGCGCCAGCGACCACTCCCGGCGAGCCTCATGCTCGGCCTCCAATAGCTCGCTCAATGCAACCAAAGCTTGCGGGTCGTTCCAGTTTAGCCTGCGCAAGGTCTCTACTGTACGAGGGCTGAGCCGAAACCCGTTGGCCTTCCGCTTCCGGCCCGGTTGCGCCGCCCAGTTTTGTTGCAAACGGTCGAGCAGGTTCCGCTCCACCTCACGCATCAATCGGGTCAGAAGAGCGGCGTCGAGCGCGAAGACGTTGGCAACCTCGCCAAGAGCGGCTCTCGCGTGCTGTTGCAGCAGGCCCGGGTCGTCGTCCGAATCCAGACGCACCGGGTCGCCGACGTGGATCAGAATCTCCTGCGCGCGCGTTTCCGGCCGGAAGCGATGAACGGGCAGGATGACCGGGGCGTGCTCGGGGAATGCGCCCGCCCAGGCCTCGCACGCGAGCCTGAGCGCGGCAGGCTTCCGCCCTGCGGCCTCGCCAGCCTCGCTGAACACCAGAGCCAGCCCGCCGCCAGCCAGCGTCTCGGCGCAGGATCGCAGGGCCGCGAGCCGGGCCGAGGCCTCCGCCGGACCCTCCGTTGGAGCCTCGGTCGGGCTCGGGATCATGCCCAGTCCGGATTCGAGCAGGGACTGCCGTCCGGCCATTTGCACGCGGTCAATGACGCAAACGACGGGCCGCTCGAAAGCAGCCACCAGCACCAGGGCGTCCTCGAAATCGGCCGGATGGCAGACGTAAAGGATTGCCCCCGATTCCGGCAGGCGCTGGGTTCCCAGCACGCGGACTGACCGGCGCGAGAGCGCGAGCCAGGCGCGTACACCGCTGCGAATCAGCCGATAGCTTGCGGCCGCTTTCGTCTCTTCGCTTGGGTGCTGTTGCGGCATCGTTGAATCGAATCGCCCTGTCCCATGGGCCCGCACTGCGCATCAGCGATGACCGACGGTCCGGGGGCGCCGCGCGCCCAGCCGTTGCTCGTGGCGCGGGGCAGGCTCGGGCATCGCCTCGGAATCCCATCCCTCCACCCGGCCGACCGGACGCACGATGGTATCGAACAGGCCGTAGACCTCCTGATACTGGCGCCCGTCGTCGTCGGTAAGGCGCAGCCTGAAATAAGGGGAGGGCTGCGCATAGTAGTTTAGATCAGTCGCCTGCTTGACCTCGATGGGAAAATGACCATCCAATCCGCTTCCAACGTACGCCGTGACGTACTTATGATTCTTGACCCACCAGTTGAACACCCGAATGTGGTTGAAATCGACCGTTTCGTCGCCGATGCGGTCGGCGACCAGGTATTCCGGCATCTCGTTGTTGCCGTCGCGTACCGTCTTCAGAACGAGCCATGCCACCATGTTGATGCCTTGCGCGTACTGCGCGATTCCGGCGGGCACATCGAGATCGATGAAGCGTCCCAGCACCCAGCCGGCTCTGGAATTGGTGCGCACCAGGTACCACACGTCGTGGGGAGACGCTCCCTTTGCGGGCGCGGATGTCGTTTCCACGGGCCGATCCACCAGCCGCCGGGAGAAGATCTCGAGCGGTTGGTTCTGGCCGAGTTCGGCCAGTACGATCGAATCCCGCGACGGCTCGAGATGTAGATGGGTTACGTTGGAAGTGTGGCCAACTGCCTGCAGTGGGTGGTTCTGGAGGTTATCCAGGAGCTTGATCCCTCGGTCGTAGGTGGCCCCGTCGAGCAGGTACTTGCTCTCCACCCACCCCGTGAGGCCTCCCGGCAGATTGAGCTCAGACCAGTGTGTCGTCGCGGCGATCACGTGCACGCGGTCGCCGGCCTTCAGATGTCCGACCACGCTGCGCACCTCGGCAGTCGTATCCATCACATCGAGCGCCGGCGGCAGGACGTACTCCACCTCGCCGCGTTCGACGAGCCCCGGCAAATAGATCAGGCGGTAATAAACGTAGCCCGTGCCCGCCAGAATCAACAGTATGAGAACAGCAAGCGTTTTCGGCTTGATGATTCCACCTCAGCCATCACGAGAATTGCGTTTCATTCTACACTATCGACGATGACCCAAACGCACTCAACGCGGATCGAGCGCCTGTTCATCGAAGGGCCCTCCGGCCGGATCGAGGCGCTGCTCGAGTGGATTCCGGAAGTGCAGCCCCCGCTCGCTGCCGTGGTTTGCCATCCGCACCCGCTTTACGGCGGCACCATGCACACCAAGGCCGTCTTTCGCGCCGCCAAAGCGGCTCTCAGCCTCGGCCTGCCCGCGCTGCGCTTCAATTTTCGTGGCGCCGGCCACAGCGAGGGAGTGTTTGCCCAAGGAGTTGGGGAGCGCGACGACGCCCGTGCCGCCCTCGACTTCCTGAGCGGCCGATTCCCGGGACTGCCCCTGGCGATGATGGGATTCTCGTTCGGCTCCGTTGTGGGGTTGGCGGTAGGCGCCGCTGACCGTCGCGTCGCCGCGCTGGTGGGACTCGGAGTGCCGATCGCCTCGCACGATATGAGCTTTCTTCTGCCTGTCGCCAAGCCTAAGCTTATCGTCCAGGGTTCGGAGGACATTTACGGCCCGCGCGACCGCATGACTGAGTTCTTCAACGCGCTCGTGGTGCCCAAACAGATCCGCTGGGTGGAAGGCGCGGACCATTTCTTCACCGGCCGGCTCGACGAGGAGCAGCGCGCCGTCCGCGATTTTCTCGACCAACTACTCCACGGCTTGATTCCGAGCTCTGTGGAGGTCGAACCTGTGTCAATCTTGCCCGGGCAGCCGCCAGCCCAATGAACTGGAAGGTGACTTGGAACTCGGCGGCAGGCTCTCACCGCGCGAAAAACCGCTCCGGCTGATCGAGCGACCGCGGCCCAGCAATCCCGCGGTCCGGCAATCCGACGATCGGCGATTTTACATGTTGATCTGCTGGTTTTTGTGCCGGTTGAGATACCAGCAAGGCGTGTAGCCCAGGTGGGGAAAGAGCGACCGTACGCAGGTTTCGGCTTGCGGCGGCTGGAAATAGTAATCGGGCTTCCCATCCTTCTTCATCACCGAGTACGACACCTGGACCGTGACCGAACCGAAGGGATTGCGGCCGCGCGGGATGCGAAAGCGCACCGAGAGGTAGTCACCGGCGTAGACCAGCGCGACGAGCGCGAGTGCGGTCACGATGAAGCGCCTCATACCGGTTTACCGGTTTCCTTGCGACGATTTCCGGGGTCCTGTCGCTCTTCGCCAGGCTCGCCTTCTCTTGGCTCGGCGTGGATACTGACCTTGAGAATCTGTGGAAACGCCTGGCGGAACCGGAACTCGAGTTCTTCGGTGATGTCGTGAACGCGCGCCACCGGCAGATCGGGTTCGAGCGTGCAGTGCATGGCCACGTGAACGTTCGATCCCACTTCGTGCGCCTCGAGCGAGTGGCAGTCCACCAATCCCGGCGTCTCCCGGGCGATCCGCATCAGTTTCGTCTCCAGGTCCGAAGCCACGATCTCGGTTTCGGCCGCCGGCTCCACGCGGTCGAACAGGGGCTCGATGTGGACGTTCACTTCGCTGATCTCCTCGATCTGACCCTCGATGGCCGATTCGAGCCGGGTGGCGCGATCGTGCGCGGCCTGCAAGGTCAGGGAAGGGTCCACTTCGAGGTCGAGGTTCACGCGTACGCGCCCCTTCACCTCGTAGGCGGTCACGTCGTGCACTTTGAAGTTCAGCCGGTTGGCCACGGCGCGTACGCGCGCCACGGTGTCGGAGGCCGCCGGCGCTTGCGGCGTGGCATGGATCACGACGTCCGCGGTGGGGAAGAGTTCCCGTACCTTCGACTCCACGCTCTCAACCATGGTTTGCGCGTGTTCGAAGGCGATGTCACCGGGCAGGGTCAGGCGCAGATCCACAAAGAGCTGCGGCCCGCTCTGCCGCACCCGAATGCGCTCGGGCAGCACCCCGCCCGGCACCTGGCTTAGACTCGCGGCGATGCGGGCGGATGTGCCCTCGGGAGCCGCGTCCACCAGGGCGTCTACCGTGCGGCGGCCAAGTTGCAGGCTGATGTAAAGTGTGATTCCAGCTACGATCAGGGCCGCCAGCGAGTCGGCGTGCTCCAGAAACGGGATGTGCCTCTCGTGAGCGATGAGGACGAATGCCAGGCCAAGAATCACTGCCAGCGAGCTCCAAACGTCCATCGAAAAGTGCAGGGCATCCGCCTCGAGGGCCTGACTTTGATACTTGCGCGCCACACGGAACAGCGCGCGCGAGCGCAGGCTGTCCAGCAGGGCCGAGATCACCATTACCGCGAAGGCCCAGGCGCTCGGCTCCACATGGACGGCGTGAAAGAACAAGCGCCGGACCGCCTCCGTGACGATGGCGGCGCATGCCACCATCAGCAGGCCGGTCTCCGTGAAGGCCGCGAGCGACTCCACCTTGCCGTGGCCGAAGGGATGATCATAGTCGGCAGGCCTGTCGGAGACTCTTACAGAAAAGTAAGTGACGGCTGCCGCTACCAGGTCGAGCGCAGAATGCGCCGCCTCCGACAGGATGCCGAGACTGCCGGTCGCCACACCCACGCCGAGCTTGAGGCCCACCAGCAGGGTGGCCGTGGCCACAGACGCCAGCGCCACGGCTTGCTTCTCCGGCGCGGGCACGTGGTGGTCAGCAGGCGGAGCCTGTAAGGAGGGGAGCATGGCCGCATTATGGAGCAAAGATGCGATGAGACGCTACAAGTGGCGAGTGACAGGTGGCGGGTGACGGGGAGTGACAAGTTCGGAGTTCGGAGTCGCCCGGTGCGGAGTTACGAGCCGTGCTTGTCACTTGTCACCTGCGCCGCTTGCCACTCGTCACTTGCAGCGTTTAGGCTCGCGGCCTCAATCCAGATTCTCAAGCGCATCCATCAGTTCGCCGTGGGCGTGCTTCTGGCCGAGTCGCCCGGTTACTTCGATGCCCTTCGTCAGCACCTGGCGGGCCTCCTCGGTACGGCCCTGATTCGCAAGCAGCAACCCCGCCTGGTAATAGGAGGCCGAATAGTCGGGATGATGCTCCAGGAGATACCGGAAGTGCTCCCAGGCCTGGTCCGGCTGGCCGCCGCGCACGAGTTCGAGAGCCAGCGCGTAGCGCGCGAAGGTATCGTCCGGCCTCGCCGCCAGAGAATCGCGCAGAAACTGGATTCGTTCGTTTTCCATGTTATTTTCAAGCCGGCCCACGCCGCCCGCATAATCCTTTCGGTCTATTTTCGGGAGCCTCGGCTCTTCTCCCGGCTGTCCCGGCTTTTCAGCGCACCGCGATCTTAAATCGGGATCTTAAATCGGGTTGCAAGACGGCCGCCAGTCGAATACTATAGGCCCCAGGGCGGGGATAAGCAAAGAACCCTCTTCAATTTCGGCAGGCATGAATGCGATTGGGGGTCGAAGTGAGCGGCGGGAGGAGTCTTGCCCGAGCGTGTGGCGGGGAAGCCTCGCGCCGCTGAGTAGACCTCTATGGCGCGAGCAACGAACCACGACCTGCCGGGCCGGACACCGGCCGAGACGCGGGCCGAGATGGTGCAGGTGGTCTTGCCCAACGACGCCAATCCTCTGGGCAACATCCTGGGCGGCACCGTGATGCACCTGATCGACATTGCCGGCGCTATCGCCGCCCACCGGCACGCGCGCAGTTACGTGGTCACGGCCTCGGTGGACAATGTCGATTTCACGCGACCCATACGCGTGGGTCAGGTCATCATGCTGCGTTCCGAGGTCACGCGCGCCTTTCACACCTCGATGGAGGTGGAAGTGAAGGTCTACCTCGAGGACTACGTTCGCGCCGAACGTCACCTGACCAGTTCGGCTTACGTAACCTACGTGGCGGTGAACGATGAACTTCGGCCGATTCCTGTGCCTCCGCTCATCGTCCGCACCGCTGCGGAGAAGCGGCGTTATCGCGAGGCCCTGGCGCGCCGCCGGCGCCGCCTGGCCTTGGCCGCGCAGGCGCGGCGCAGGTTCCAGGGGGAACGATAAGCCGGCCGACCGCGATGCGCACCGGAGTTTAGCGCGGCGTGCCATCATCGGGCACTGCTATAATGTCTGTGGCGGCTTGCCCGTAAGGTTTTCCCGGGGGAGGGTGACGAAGCAGTCCGGCGGGCTCGTCTGCCGAGGTTCGGTCTTAATCACCGCCAAAATTGAATGCTTAATGAACTGCGATACCAGCGCGTTCGCATAAGGAGACTTTCATGAAGACCAAGCGCACCAAGATATTCACTGGCACGCCGTGGGAGCCGATGGCAGGCTATGCGCGTGCCGTGCAGGCGGGCGACAGCGTCTACATTTCGGGCACCACGGGCACTGATCCCTCAGGCAAGGTTCTGAGTCCGGGCGATGCCGCGGCCCAGACCGCCCAGGCAATCCGCAACATCGAGAATGCTCTCAAGCGGTTGGGCCTTGGTCTCGATCACGTCGTTCGAACGCGCATCTACCTTACCCAAATGGAGAAATGGGAAGAGGTCGCCAAAGTGCACGGCCAGTTCTTCGGCGAGATTCACCCGGCGACGGCCCTGGTGGGAGTGACGCGCCTCGTCGATCCGGAGATGCTTGTCGAGATCGAGGCTGAAGCGGTCCTCTAGGTGAGGGGACGCCTTGACCTCTTCGATGTTTTGGCCCCTCGATTTGTGTTCGAATCCTCGGTTCAGGCTTTGCGGGTGAGGCGAATTCAGGAGGACCGATGCCAAGCCGGAGAAGCTTCCTAGCGGCCCTGGCCGCGCCCTCGATTCTCGATGCTCTCGAGGCTCGCGGCGCGACTGCCGCGGCACCCGGCGCTGTGCCGGGCGCGGCGCACGAAATGGGCCAGGCGCCGTCCTGGCCTGACAACTCCGATCCCGCCTTCTGGGACCGCATTCGCGACCAGTTCTACTTCCCTCGCAGCGAAGCCTTTTTCAACACCGGCACCATCGGCGCGGTACCGCGTTTCGTGCTGGAGCGCGTGATTGACGACATGCGCATGGTTGAATCGAACGTCGCGCGCTGGGACTACTCCCCGCGTACCACGGATTCCATCAGCGGCTATTCGCCCCAACTCCCGCTGCGCGAAAAACTCGGCAAGCTGGTGAATGCCGACGCCTCGGAACTGGCCCTCATCCAGAACGCCACCATGGGCATGAACATGTTGGCGCACGGTCTTGATCTCAAAGCCGGCGATGAGATCATCACCACGGACCGGGAGCATCCGGGCGGCGTCACCGGCTGGCAACTGCGCGCCAAGCGCGACGGGACGGTGTGGAAGCACATCACGATGCCTCAGCCGGCGAACGACCCGGACGAGGTCGTGCGGCTCTTTGAGGCTCAGATCACGCCCCGCACCCGCGTGCTGGCCTTCCCGCACATCGTCTCGCCGACCACTGTCGTCATGCCGGCAAAGCGCCTTGTGGACCTGGCCCACAATCACAAATGCCTTGCCATCATCGACGGCGCTCACGGCGTGGGCCAGATCGATGTCAACCTGCATGACCTCGGCTGTGACGCTTATTTCTCGAGTCCGCACAAGTGGCTGCTCGCCCCGCCGGGCAACGGCATGCTTTACATCCGCGCTGACCGCCAGGACCTGTTCTGGACTACGTTGTGCAGCTCCGAATGGGACGACCACAAGTCCGGCGTGTACCGTTTCATGCAGTACGGCACCGGCAATGCGTCGCTTCTGGTAGGGCTCGACGCGGCGCTCGATTTCCACTTTCGTATCGGGCCCGAGCGCGTCCGCAGCCGCATACGCTTCCTCGCCGACCGCCTGCGCGCCGGATTGCAGCAGATCCCCGGCGCGAGCATCAATTCTCCGGTGCATCCGGAGATGTGCGCCGCCATGACGGTCTACAGCGTTCATGGCGTGACGGGCGCCGACCTCGAGGAGACGATGTGGGAGCGGCGGCGTTTGCGTCCGCGGAACGTGGGCGATTTGGGCGTCCGCCATTCCTGCCACATCTACAATAGCGAAGCTGAAGTCGACGCCGCCCTCGAGATCGTCCGCGACCTCGCCAAACAGCACGCCTGATCGCCTTTCGGCCGTCCGGCGGCAACTCTTAACCTTCATGGGCAAGCCCTCCAGGCTCCGCAAGCCTTTCCTCACAATCCTGGCGTCGATCTTCGCCCTCGCCGTCATCCTTTACACCGGCCTATGGATGTATTTCAACCGCTGGCTGCCGTCGGTGGAATTGGGTTTTGACGAGCAGTTCGTAGCTTCGGGGCGGTACGAGCGTGTGACGAACGTCCGGAAAGACAGTCCGGCCGAAAGGGCCGGTTTGGAGCGTGAGGACCGGATTCTGGCGATAGACGGCGCCCCGCTTGAGAGCACTTACACCTTGAGTGACATGTGGGCCGCACGCCACGCCGGCCAGGCTGTCGAGTTGACCGTCCAGCGCCCCCCGGCAAGTGCGATATTCCACCTCAACGGGGTTCTGCGGGCGGCACATGCCACCTCCACGGAGGGAGGGATTTCCCAGCGTCTCGGCCAGGACATCCTGAACACCTATCCCACCGGATTCCTCGTGGTAGGTCTGGTGGTCCTGTTTCTGCGGCCGGAGGACCCGAACGCCTGGCTTCTGGCGCTGACGTTCGCGAGCTTCATCGCCGTGCCGCGTCCGAACTCGTTCAGGGGCATGGGATCGCTTGCGCGGCCGTTCGCCCTGGCTTACCGCGCGATTTTTGACAGTCTGCTGGGCGCCTTTTTTTTGTTCTTCTTTTCTGTCTTTCCCACGCGCTCCCCGCTCGATCGACGCGCCCCGTGGCTGAAGTGGGTGGGTCTCGGAATCGGGATCAGCGCGGCCTTGCCGGGATTGGACGTGGGTGACCCGGGCACTCCGTCGGTGCTGATCAGGCTGATCGGGAACAATCCTGCCAACTTCCTTCGATTGTCTTGCCTGTATGGTTTGATCGTCCTGGGCCTGGTCTCACTGGTCCTGAACGCTTTCAGCGCCCGCACCCCGGAGGCGCGGCGCAAGATCAGGGTGCTTCTTTGGGGGACGCTGGCGGGCGTTGTGCCGGGCACTTTGTTGTATATGGCCGGTGACTTCCTGACGTTTCACTGGCCTTTTTGGCTGGGTGTCGTCGTCGTGCTCCTGCTGTGGTTGCTGCCGATTTCGTTCGCCTACGCCGTCATCAAGCATCGGGTGCTCGAGATACCCGTTCTGCTGCGCAGGAGCGCCCGTTACCTGCTGGTGCAGCGAGGTTTCACGATTCTGCTTACGCTCGTGAGCGTGGCCGCGACCCTGGCATTCGCCGTCTCGTTTGAGCGATTTCTGGAACCTCTTACCGGGAACGCCGTGCCCGGCGTGATCGCGCTCGGGACGGGTTTCGGCACTCTCCTGCTCTGGACCGGAATGCAGGTTCACCGTGGTGTCGGAGGCAGAATCGACCGCGCTTTCTTCCGCAATTCCTATGACGCTCGAATGATCCTCGAAGACCTCGCCGAGAAGACCCGCAAGGCTACCCGCCGCGAAGAACTGGCCGGTCTGCTGGCGGGCGAAATCAGCCAGGCTCTCCACCCCACGTTCCTCTTCATTTATCTGGAGCGAAAAGACGGCCTGTTGTATTCCCAGGGGGATAGCGCATGCCCCGCGCCCGAATCCCTGTCGCCCGACTCGCCGCTTCTGCGGCGGCTGGCGCGTGAGGGCGGGCCCTGGGAGGTTTCCGCAGAAGAGCCTGAAGGCAATGTGGATTTTTCAGCCTTGGGAGCGCATCGGCCGGAGTGCCTGGTGCCGATGCGCGGCGACGCCGACCGCTTGCGCGGCCTGATTGTGCTCGGGGCGAGGCTTTCCGAGGAACCTTACTCGCGCGAAGACCGGCGCCTGCTGGCCACCGTCGCCAGCCAGGCCGGGGTGGTGCTCGAAAAAATCCGGCTGGCTGAAGAGATGGCCGAGCGCATGGAAGCCGAGCGGCGGGCGGCCCAGGAGATGGATTTCGCGCGGCAGGTGCAGGCCAGGCTGTTCCCCCAGAAGCTGCCGCAACTGCGAACGCTCGAGTACGCCGGAGGCTGCGTCCAGGCGCGCCAGGTGGGCGGCGATTACTATGACTTTCTCGACTTCGGCGCCGGCCGCCTGGGACTGGTGCTCGCGGACATCGCCGGCAAGGGCGTTTCCGGCGCACTGTTGATGGCCAACTTGCAGGCGAACCTGCGCAGCCAGTATGCGCTCGCCATGGAAGACCTGCCGGGCCTGCTCGGGTCCGTTAACCGGCTGTTTCACGAGAGCACCGCGGATGAGAGTTACGCCACGCTCTTCTTCGGGGACTACAGCGACGAAAATCGCGTCCTGCGTTACGCCAATTGCGGGCACAATCCGCCATTTCTGGTGCGCGCCGGCGGCGGCGTGGAGCGTCTCACGGCCACTGCGACGGTGATCGGCCTGTTCGAAGACTGGAAATGCGAGATCCGCGACGTTCCGCTGAACCCCGGCGACACGCTCGTGATCTACACCGACGGCGTCACCGAGGCGGCGAACGCCGCCGGCGAGGAATTCGGCGAAGAGCGATTGTGCGAGATCATACGCCGCGAGAGGCATCAGCCTGCCGGCCGGCTGATGGAAGTGATCGGCGCCGCGGTGAGGGAATTCAGCGTGGGGGAGCAGGCGGACGATGTGACGATGGTCGTGGCGCGCGGGCGGGAGCCGCTCGAGACCTCGCCGGTGACGCTGTTTGCGACCGACCTCGCCGCCGGAGGCGCTCCACGCTTGTAGGCCGGGGTGGTCGCTGATCAACTGCGCTCCGTACGGCACAAATTCCAAACTGGCCGACGTAAGCGGCGAGTGACGGAAGCCGCCGCCGGATTGTGATAGTCTGACCGCGAGGCGATACGAGCTGCAGTTGGCTGTTCTTGTTCAAGGTGGGTGGTGCAAATGGATGCGAACTCCGTGAAGGCGGGCGTCCGGCAGGCCATCGGAGGCCTGATCCCAGGAGCGTTGGCCGCGTGCCTGGTCACGGGCCTGTTGGCGGCGGGTTCGCCGGCCGGTTCGCGAGCCGGTTCGTCAGCTGGGACCGGGAAGCCAGGCTCATGGAATCCGAAAGCCGCGGCCGCATACCTCGATCAACGCGAAGACTGGTGGACGGCCTGGCCGCCTGCCGCCCGGGATCGCGGCACGTTCTGCGTTTCGTGCCATACGGCCGTGCCTTACGGCCTTTCGCGGCCGGCGCTGCGCGTCGCGCTCGCGGAGGCGGGTCCCTCGGCGAGCGAGCAGAAACTCCTCGACAACGTCACGAAACGCGTCCGCCTCTGGAACGAGGTGGCGCCGTTTTACAACGACGAAAAGGACGGTGCCCATAAAACGGAGCAGGCGCGTGGCACCGAGGCCGTTCTCAATGCGCTTATTCTCGTGAGCCGTGATGCCGGTACCGGGAAGCCGAGCGACGACGCTCGCGCAGCGCTCGACAACATGTGGGCGTTGCAGCGGACCGCCGGAGATGACCGGGGAGCGTGGCCGTGGATTCAGTTCAACAACGAGCCCTGGGAGGCGTATGACTCGCAGTATTACGGCGCCTGTCTCGCCGCCGTCGCGGTAGGCAGCGTTTCGCAGGATTATCGCTCGACGCCCGCGATCCAGAACAACCTTCAGATGCTTCGGGAGTACCTCAACCGCGAGTCCGCGAGGCAGTCGCCGATCAATCGGATGGTTCTGCTTTGGGCCTCGGCGAAATGGCCGGGACTCCTCCCCCGGGAAGGGCAGGAATCGATCGTCAAGGAAGCCGTGGGCCTGCAACGCCCGGACGGAGGCTGGAATCTGGCGGCGCTCGTCGGGCCCTGGAAGCGAGCCGACGGCACGCCGCTCGAAGCGGGGAGCGACGGCTACGCCACCGGCCTGATCACCCTGGCGCTCGAGCAGGCGGGCCTCCCCCGCAGCGACCCTCACCTCCAGCAAGGCCTCGCCTGGCTGATCCACAACCAGAATCCGGCCGATGGCTCGTGGCCGGCCACCTCCTTGAACCGGCAGCTCGACCCCGCGTACGGTCCCGGACGCTTCATGAGCGACGCCGCCACAGCCTATGCCGTGCTCGCGCTCACTGAGGCGAAGTCGCCTTGATCTCCCAGGCTAATCACGATTGCGAATATGGCGGCATCCTTGATCGGCGAAAAGGACAGGGCTTCAGAGTCTGGGTGACGACCAGTGATTCAATATCATGCGGTTCGGGCTTAGCTATCTAGCGCTGCACAATCGTTCGGCGGAGGAGCGTTCGAAGGGGTTTCGAAGGCCGCCGCCCGGGATTGTGGTCACACGGGTCGGGTACTGGCGTCAGTTGCCGATGTGGAATCCCTTTCGCACACCGTCATTCCCGCGAAGGCGGGAATCCATTTCAGAAATCCCCCGAAATACGATTGTCAAAGACTGGATTCCCGCCTTCGCGGGAATAACGGTGTCCTGAGGTTTTGCAAATGACGCCAGCACCCACGGGTCGCATCCCGCTGCTTCAATCCGCGCTAGAATGTGAGTGCTGGAATGTGAGTCCGAGGTGTGAGACATGGCCGCTCCCGTCATCGCGCGCGATCCTGACATTCTAGGGGGAATCGCCTGCTTCCGCGGCACTCGTGTTCCATTCCAGAACCTGCTTGATTACCTTGAAGCCGGCGAGACCCTCGACGGGTTCCTGGAACAATTTCCGACCGTGAGCCGCGAAATGGCCATCGAAGCGCTCGAGACCGCAAAGGACTCGCTTCTGGCGAGGATTGCGTGAAGGTTCTCCTGGATGAATGCTTGCCGAAGGACCTCACTGGATTCAGCTCGGCCTGCGGATGGGTTATCCCATATTCGTGACTAAGACAGTAACGGCCGCTTGAAAGCTCGCCCGCC
>DASZIG010000090.1:0-16092 GCA_035949375.1 Terriglobia bacterium
ATGCGTGCCCGCACGCATGATGTCAAGTTATTTTTTCTGCTTTTGCCAGCGGGCTTGCGCTGCCCGCCGCGCGCTCTCGCGGCGCTGCTCGGGTGTCAGCTTTTTGGCGCGAGCCAGGCCACCACGCCGGGCCCACTCCTCCGCGGACAGCTTGGGTGTCCGCTTGCGCTTCTTCGCCATAGCTCGATGTGGCTTCCTGCCCGTTCGCAAGTCACCATGGGGCTATTCTATAGCGGCTTCACTCAGTTTGGGCGCTTTTTCTGAGGCCAAGGATTTCGCCGGACGGTGCCGCGGCATCTGGTGGTAGCGGCCCCTTGACCTCGTGCTGTCCAAAAATCCGAAGCAGAGGGAAGTTCGTGGCCGAGGCCCACCTACACACACCCCCACCACAACAGAAGAAGGCCACGACCACCCCACACAGCACAACCACCACCAGAGAGATCTGACAAGGAGGGAGAGAGGGGCCTCATCATCATCATGATTGTTTTCTTCTTCATCAATCATCATCACCACCACCACCAGCAGCAGCAGCTGGTGTCACTTTGAGGATAACTTCGCCAAAATGAAGCATATCGTTGCCGCGGCGATCTCCAGAAGTCCTCTATTTCCAAGGCCAGAGGTTGCGAGGAAGCGGTCCATCTAAGGCATAAATCTGCCGCGCGTCCGATTTTGCGGCATATATTTGCCGTGGGTCGGCAGCGGAACTGCCTGGAGGTGTCGCCTCGCGGACACACGCTTGACAAAGGCCAACAACACTGTGTTACTCTAGGCCTGCAGTAAAATGGGTTTGGGAGTTTGGACGATGAAAAAACCAGATCGGCGGGATCTCTTTCCAGGTGCGCTGGAAATGATGATCCTACGAACGCTACGACGGCAGCCCATGCATGGATACGCTCTCGTTCAACACATCAAGCGCACCTCCGACGATTTGCTTCAAATCGAGGAAGGTTCGCTTTATCCGGCCCTCCAGCGCCTGCTCAAGGAGGGCTTGGTGAAGGCAGAGTGGGGCATATCCTCCACGAACCGCCGCGTGCGGACGTATCAGTTGACGCCGGCAGGCATCAAGCACCTGAACCGCGAGGTTTCGAACTTTGAGCGAATGCTCGAAGGGGTCACGCGTGTCCTGGCGAGAGGTGAGGCATGAATTGGATTAAGGGGTTGCTTTCGCGCCGCCGTCTCTACAGCGATTTCTCCGCGGAGATTCAAGAACACCTTGCCGAGAAGATCGATGAGTTGGTGTCGGGCGGCATGTCGATTGAAGAAGCTACGCACGCCGCGCGCCGAGAGTTCGGAAATGCGACGCTGATCGAGGAGCGCGGCCGGGAGGTATGGCAATGGCGGTCTGTCGAGAATGTCTTGATGGACGTCCGCTACGCATTGCGCATGCTGCGCAAAAATCCCGGCTTTGCGGCTGTCGCTGTGCTGACGCTCACTCTGGGCATCGGAGCCAACACAGCGATTTTCAGCCTGATTGAGGCTGTGATGCTGCGCTCGCTGCCGGTCCACGATCCTTCGGAGTTGGTCCTGTTAAATTGGAACGCGCGACACCCGCCAAACACTGACGGCTACTGGTCCTCGGGCGACTGCGCGGATAACCACGGTTTCGCAGCTCATTCCCCCGACAATCCCCACGGCTGCGCGTTTTCCGAGCCCCTGTTCCGACGCATCGCAAGGACAAATGCATTTTCGGGAACCGCTGCCTTCGCCAACTCGGGGCGGCTGAATCTAAGCGGCAATGGCCCGGCGACGGTGATTGATGGCCAGTTCGTTTCTGGAGACTTCTTCCGCACGATGGGCGTGAAAGCCGCAGCGGGCCGGGTCCTTGAGCCGAGCGACGACTTGCCTTCGGCGACGCCAGTGACGGTGCTGAATTATGGCTATTGGCAGAGCGCGTTCGGCGGCTCTCGTGACGCCATCGGCCGCACAATTGATCTGAACAAGGTGCCATTCACGATCATCGGTGTTGCCGAATCGCGATTTACGGGAATTTCTCCGGGCAGCGATTACGACTTTTGGCTACCGCTCTCTGCTGGGCAACGGATTACAGAATCCAGATTCTGGGCCAACCGGCAGGATGACGTGGGCTACTGGTGGTTGACGATCATAGGCAGGCTTAAGACCAAAACGGGGCTAGCGCAGGCTCAGGCCGAAGTAAGCGGCGTTTTCCGCAACGAGATGCTTCAAGGGTCCGTCCCTCTTTTCAATGGCGGCAAGACAGGAGGAGGACCTGGCCAGCAGTCAGGCTCGCCACGAGGACGGTCGGATTCAGGCGAAGTGGCGAGCGGCCGGAGTACGTCCGCCGCCACTGAAGATAATCCAGAAATCACGCTTGTGCCCGCGCAAACGGGCCTGACGGGCCGGCGCGACCGATTCTCTGACCCGTTGTACGTCCTGATGTTCGCTGTGGGAATCATTCTGCTGATTGCTTGCGCAAACCTCGCGGGTCTGATGCTGGCGCGCGCCGCCGTGAGGCAGAGAGAACTGGCGGTGCGACTGGCGCTGGGGGCGGGCCGCGCGCGGGTTGTGCGCCAGCTTTTGATTGAGAGCGTAACGCTGTCGGTGATCGGCGGAGCCTTCGGGCTTCTGTTCGCTTACTGGGGCGCACGTGTGATCTTTTTGTTTGTGTCCAACAACCAACCGCACCCACTCGGATTCGCTACGGGCGTGGACCTCGCCGTCCTCGGATTCACTGTCGCAGTTTCATTGCTCACCGGAATTCTCTTTGGCATTGCACCGGCGTTTCGCAGCCTACGTGTTGATTTGACGTCCGCGTTGAAACAAGCCGATGGAGGCTTAGCGGGCTCAAGACATGGTGGCGGAAAGTGGCTCAGTATCGGTAACGGCCTGGTGGTCGCGCAAGTGGTGCTCGCGATTGTCGTACTCGTCAGCGCGGGATTGCTGCTACGGACGCTCGCGAATCTGCGCAGCGTCGACATCGGCTTCGACTCGCGCAACGTCGCAATCTTCAGGATTGATCCGACGGTAGAAGGCTACAGCGACGCGCAAATCGAAGGCTTCTATCGCGACTTGCAAGGCCGCCTGGCGGAAACTCCAGGTGTGCAGGCAGTCACCTATTCGATGGGGCCTCCTTTCAGCGGCGGCATGATGGCGGCCGGCTTCCACTGGCCCGGAACGCCGCCGGATCAGCAATCCGTAGCGGGCCTGCTTGAGGTAGGGCCAAACTTCTTCCGTACATTGCAGATTCCTCTTATCGGCGGCCGCAGCTTCACGGTCGCTGATTTCTTACTGGCCGCTCGAAACCGCAGCCCGGCCCCCACGGCCACCCCAACCCCGGTGATTGTGAACCAAGCCTTTGTCGGGAAATTCCTTGGCAGAGAAAATCCGTTAGGGAAGCAGTTTGGCCAGTCTCCGGCCGATGCGAACGGGCCGGCGGATCCCGGCCACGAAATCGTTGGCGTCGTGCACGATACAAAATACAACGACCTGCGGCGGAATGTGGAACCTACGATTTTTTCTCCGCAGAGCGCCGGGGGGGCAACATTCGAGTTGCGTACGGCGGTCGATCCACGAGCGATGCTTCCCGTATTGCGCAAAGTTGTGGCGGAAGTGAACCCGAGCGTGCCGTTGTTCAACGTGGTAACTGCATCGCAGCAGATCGATCGGCTTCTGTTTCAGGAGCGGCTGGTCGCGCGACTATCCGGATTCTTGGCCCTGCTCGCGCTGCTCTTGTCGAGCGTGGGACTCTACGGCTTGCTGTCGTACGAAGGTTCTTGCCGCGCGCACGAGATCGGCGTTCGGATGGCGATGGGAGCGAGCCGGGGTGCCGTGCTCAAATCGGTTGTGGCACGGGGTCTCCGACTTACGGTGATTGGAGTTGGTTTGGGCATCGCCGGCGCGCTCGCGCTCACACGTTTTCTGTCAAGCTTGCTCTACGGCATCAAGCCCACTGATCCCCTGACGCTCGTTGGCGTCTCGCTGATGTTAGGCGCTGTCGCGCTACTCGCAAGTTACATTCCGGCGCGCCGCGCCACGCAGGTCGATCCCATGGTGGCGCTGAGGTATGAATAGGCGGCGGCCGTCAGATAAGACTTCGGCGGTCGAAGTAATGCCGGCTTACTGAACCGCTGAGACGGCAGCGCTAATAAGGGTTGATTGCGGTCGAGTTTGGCGCAGAGAGTTTCCCCGTGGGAAACCCTATCAAAGCTCAACGAAACATCACCACTATGAACGGGTGTCCACTTGCACAATAGGAGAAGTACGGTCCAGCGTGCCTTCTAGCCTCCGACACTCCGCGAGAAGCTTTATACGCAGGCCCGGGTCGACCCTGGCACTGTTATTCACGATCGCGCTCGGCGTCGCCAGCAATGTTTCTGTCCGTGGATTCGTTCAGGGGTTGACGACACCTTCCCTTCCACTGAAATCTCTCGACGGGCTGGTGTCAGTGTTCGGACAAGGCGCCCGCCAAGAAGCGGGTCCGCTCACAAGGCAGGAGTACTTACACGTCATGAGCCGGCGCGACGTGTTCAGATGGTTCGGCGCTGCGCGCGTTTCGCCAGGCACTATCAAGATGACTGGCCAGACACTATTCGGGCCGATCGCGGCTGTGACCCCGAACCTCGCCGGACTCTTCTGCCTGCCGCTGGACAAAGGCGTTGTCATCAGCCGGCGCATGTGGCAGGGCGAGTTCGGCGGGTCCGCTAACGTCCGCGGTGAGGAGATTCAAGTCAACGGCGTCATTGTGCGGATCAGCGATGTCGCATCAGATTGGCTGGAAGGCATATATCGCGACCGCCCCGTCAACGTTTGGGTGCCCTGGCAGGAGGACGCGTTGCAGGGGCCCGAAGACGGCGCGCGGAATCTCTGGGTCCTGGCGCGGCTGGGCCCTGGTGTTTCGGTGACTCGGGCTCAGGCGGCACTTCAGCCCACGGGGCTGCATGTGTGGCCCTATACCGGCATAACGCCCGAAGCGGCGGCGGGCCTGTCGCGCCTCGGCACACTGCTGAAGCTCGCGGCGGGTGCTGTGTTCTTTATTGCCTGCGTCAATGTGTGTGTGCTCCTGCTGGGACGTTCCTTCAGGCGGTTCCACGAGACCGCCCTTCGCGTCTCACTGGGTGCCAGCCGGCGCCATCTCGCCCGCGAACTGCTTTCCGACAGCGCTGTTATCTCGGTTGCCGGCGGAGTATCGGGCATGGTGCTAGCTCTGTGGACTTCGTACATCGTTCCCGCACTCCTCTACGACCGGGATGCCGAGCGCCTGGTATTCGCGCCGAACCTTTCCACCATTGCGGAGACATCAGTCGTGCTTGTCGGAATCATGATCCTATGCGGTTTGCTGCCGGCCGTGGTCATTCCGCGTCAGCATCCGACGAGCGTTCTCCAGCGATTCGACGCGGGAGCCTCGCCGGCGATCCGGCGCCTGCAGCTCGGCCTGGTGTCGGCGCAAATGGCGAGCTGCTGTCTGATCGTAGTCTCTGCGGCCTTTCTGCTCCAGGCCCTTCGCGCTGCTCTGGTTACCAGCGCGGGCACGCAGCTCGGGCACACCGTACTTGCCAGCGCGCAAGCAGATCCTCGCGCGGCTATCGAGTATTTCCGGCGAGCCGAGCAGGCGGCGAAATCAGTGGCCGGCGTGACCAGAATCGAGTGGGCCGGAACGCTGCCCGGAAGCCAGCCGATGCGGCAGTCGTTCCGTATCGTCCCGGCAGAGTCGCCGCTCCGCGATGTCACCCTAGACACCGATTGGGTCACGGACAAATCGTTCGAGCTTTTCGCGCTGCCGGTTAAGGCCGGGCATATGTTCGGCGCCGTAGAACAGACGTGCCGGGCTGCAATTGTGAACGAGGAGGCAGCGCAGAGGCTATTCGGTGACTATACGGCCGGACGAACCGTACGAGCGGCGGAGAACTCTCTGCCGATCGAAATAATCGGCGTGGTCGCCATGCGGAAGTCGAAGCTGGGGGCCGGCAGGAACCGTCCCACGCTCTATTACGACTACACCGGCGAGGCGCTGCCGCCGCGCCGAATCCCTGACGTGCCGCTTCGTGCCGCTGCTGTATCTGAGCCGGTGTGGGGCGAGCTCGAAACAAACGTCGTCTCGCCGGGGTATTTCAATGCCGTAGGGATCAGGATCATCGCCGGCCAGGACTTTACCGGACCGACAAAACCAGCGCAATGCCGGACCGGCATCGTCAATCAGGAAGCCGCCGACCTCTACTTTGAGGGAAAGGCCGTGGGAGCGGCGGTTATCGACGAGCGGGGCCGCCGCACCGGCATCGTCGGCGTCGTGCAGTCGGAGCCGCTTGGGACTTTCCAACGGGGTGTGGAGCCTATGCTGTATCTCCCAATGTCGCAGGACGTTCTTCCGCGAATGAGCATGATCGTCCGCGCTCGTTGGATAAACGGCCTGCTGTTGACTGATCTTCGCCGCAGGCTCGAGGCGGTGCCCGGCCGCGGCCCCGGTTCGATCCTCGTAAGGACCCTCGAAACCTACCTCAATCAGACGTCGCTCGCGCCACTGCACATCGCGACGGTGCTTCTTGGTTTGTCGGCCGCCATCGCACTCCTTCTCAGCGTGCTCGGGCTTTTTGGCGCCCTAAACGACATTGCGCGCCAGAGGCGTCGCGAGTTGGCAGTTCGCGTTGCCCTCGGAGCACAGCGCTGGCGCCTGATCGGCCATGTGCTGGGAGAAGGATTCCGTCTTGGCGGAGCGGGTACTTTGGCAGGGATGCTCGCGTCGCTTGCTTCGTCGCGATGGATGAGCGGCATCACGCGAGGCGGCGGTTCACCCGCCCTGTGGGTGTGGCTGGCCGCGCCGATCGCGCTGGCGGGAGTGGTTACACTCGCTAGCGTTCTGCCCGCGCGCCGTGCGTTGATGGTGAATCCCATCGCGATTATGCGCGAGGATAATTGACGGGGATTGCGCTGCCGAGGCTCAGGAAGCGTGAGAAGGGCGAGGGCTGGGCGAGAGGCGCAAGTTGGGATTCAGGTTTAAGCTTCCGTACAGGCCGCGGTTCGCTGACCAGTGTGCTAAGGGGTCAAGAGGCGCTTGACATTCAGGCGCCCGAGCCGTATACGTATATGTAGAACTGCTAGGTGTGCTTTTATGGCCGAAGAGAAAGTGGAACTCCTCAAGGGGACCCTCGATATGCTGATCCTCAAAATCGTGGCGCTGGGCCCGATTCACGGGTACGCCATCGCCCAGCGGATGCAGCAGATCTCCCGCGACTTCTTCCAGCTCCAGCAGGGCTCGCTCTACCCGGCACTCCACCGCCTGGAGGATCGCGGCTGGCTGAAAGCGGAGTGGAAGGCATCAGATACTGGCCGTGAGGCGAAGTTCTACGCCCTCACTCCCAAGGGCCGGAAACAATTGGAGGTCGAGGTCAAGAATTGGGAGCAGTTGACCGACGCGGTTGCATTGATCCTGCGGACCGCGGACTAAGGAGCGAAGCGATGCGCTTGTACCAGCGGTTTTTCCGGCGAGAGCTCACTAGAAACATATCGACGCTGAGCTTCGCTTCCACCTCGATCAAAAGGTCGCCGATCTGGTGGCAGCGGGCATCGGACCGGAGGAAGCGCGCCGCCGGGCCCGGCTTGAGTTCGGGGGACTCGACCAAGTTAAAGAAGAATGCCGTGACGTCGGCGGCTCGCACATCGTCGAAACGTTCGTCCAGGACATTCGCTACGGGCTGCGCCAGTTGCGCCGCAATCCAGGGTTCACGGCTGTTGCTGTCCTAACCCTCGCCCTCGGCATCGGCGCGAACGCAGCCATTTTCTCGGTCATTAATGCGGTGTTTCTTCGTCCATTGCCGTACCCGCACGCGGGGCAACTCGTCAATTTCAGTCAATGGCGGACGCAACCGCGAGGTGGAGATATCCAAACCGGAGTGTCGGCTCCGAACATTGTTGACCTGTCGAACGAGGATCACCTCTTTCAGGCGGTCGGAGATTTCCGGTGGGAGCGACCGTTCTTGAGCAACGCCAACTCGTCCAAATATCTTTTGGGCGCTGGCGTCTCCGCGAACTTCATCGGCCTTCTGGGAGTGGAACCCCTGCTAGGCAGGGGATTTACCCCGCAAGAAAGTGAACCAGGGCTGGACCAGGTCGTGATGTTGAGTTACCGGCTTTGGCAGGAGCAATTTGGAGGGATGCGAGACGCGGTCGGCAGGAGCATGCAATTGGACGGCAAGTCTTTCACGGTCGTCGGGGTCATGCCCAGCAATTTCTATTTCGTCCGCGATCTTCCGGTGGACGTGATGACGCCGGTTGCGCTCAAGCCGAACGATCTCGCGGAAAGCCAGCGCGCCACGCGAAATTTTAATGCGGTGGGACGGCTCAAGCCCGGAGCCACCGTCAAAGAGGCGCAGGCGGAGGCGGACGCCATCGCTGCCCGGCTGGCCGCTGCGCACCCAGACGCAGACGCCGGCTGGGGCTTCAGGATTGAGCCTCTGCGCTCTTTTTATTACCGCCCTGATACGCCAAGATTGTTAGCCGCAGTGTGGGCTGCGGCCCTCCTGGTGCTCCTCATCGTTTGCGTGAACGTAGCCAACCTGCTGCTGGTGCGGTCGACGACGCGGCAGAGGGAAATGGCGCTTCGCGCGGCATTAGGGGCGGGAAACAAGCGGCTGTTTGCGCAACTCCTCGCGGAAAGCCTTCTGCTGGCAATGGCAGGCGGGCTCGCGGCAATCCCGCTGACATGGGTTGGAACGCGGATGTTATCGCTTGCGGCCTCACATTACTTGAGAGTCGCGGGCGCCCAATGGATCAGCCTCAATGGCACGGTTCTCGTTTTCTGCCTGGCCCTCTCTCTGATTTGCGGAGTCACTTTCGGCCTCGCGCCGTCCCTCCACGCCGCCAAGGCCAATCTGAACGATTCGCTCAAGCACGGCGGCGCGCCCGTCACTGCTGAGGGCAGGGGGCGGCGAATGCGCGATGGGTTCGCCATCTGCGAAATCGGACTTGCCATGGTGCTTGTGACCGGCGCCGGGCTGATGCTCCGCACGTTTGTTAACGTCCTGCGGGCCGATCTTGGTATTGATCCCGCCAATATTTTGACGTTCGACATGGCATTGCCGGAATTTCATTACAAGGCTGCGAGCACGCAAGTCGGCTTCTTCAAGGCCGTTCTTGCGCGGTTTCAAGCCTTGCCCGGGGTTCAGAGCGCAGCCGGTTTCGTCCCCGGCGGCCGCCTACTTTTCAAAACGGAAGGGCAACGGGCGGCAACTCCCGGCGAGGAATCGAACGCTATTATCTACGGCATCTCGCCCGGCTTCATACACACGATGCAAGCCAGCTTGACGGCTGGACGTGAATTTACTGATGCCGACGACGAAAGCGGGCGCCCTGTGGCAATCATCAACGAGACGCTGGCTCGGCGCTGTTTCCCGCAGTCCAACCCTGTCGGCCAGCACCTCATTCCAGTTTCGGACGTCTATGGGCATTCGGGGGCTCCCACGAGGCCCCTTGAGATTGTCGGGGTGGTCAAGGACATGAAGATGAAGGGCGTGGGCGAGGACACCGCGTACATTTACGAGCCTTACATGCAGTACACGGACCAGGCGGTGATGATCTTTGCGCTTCGCGCCGCAGTCCCTCCCATGAGACTCGCTTCGAGCGTCCGTGCCGCGGCTAGATCAATTGACAAAGAGGTTGACGTAGGCTCGTTTGAGAGCTTTGACGAGGAGATCGCGGGATGGGAGTCGGTGCGATTTCCCATGTTCTTCATCTGGGCCTTCGCCGGGCTGGCACTTTTTCTTTCCGCCGTCGGGATATTCGGCGTGATTTCCTTTTCCGTGAGTCAGCGCACTCAAGAAATTGGCATTCGCACGGTTTTTGGGGCGCGGAAGACGGATGTTCTCATGATGATGGTCGGGCAGGGGCTCGAGCTGTCGCTGATTGGCGTTGTGATCGGCATTGCTGGAGCGCTAGCGCTGACGCGATTTCTTTCAAGCTTGCTCTACGGCGTCAAGGCCACGGACCCACTCACATTTGTAGTTGTCTCGGTCATTCTGGTTGCTGTGGCCCTACTTGCGTGCTACATCCCTGCACGCCGCGCCACAAATGTGGATCCCATAGTGGCGCTGAGGTACGAGTGAGCATGTGCCCATTTCAGATGGGGGTGAGGGTGAGGGTGAAGCCATGCGCTGGCATCAACGATTCTTCCGAAGAAACCTCACAGAGAAACATCTCGACGCTGAGCTTCGATTCCACATCGAGCAGAGAATCGCCGATCTCGAGGCCGCGGGCATGGCTCCGGAAGAAGCGCGGCGACAGGCTCGGCTCGAGTTCGGAGGGCTCGACCAGATGAAAGAGGAGTGCCGCGACGTCGGGGGCTCGCACATTATTGAAACGCTCGTCCAGGACCTGCGCTACGGCCTGCGGCAACTTCGCCGCAACTCCGGGTTCACCGTTATTGCTGTTCTCACACTGGCTCTTGGTATCGGCGCAAACGCTGTCATCTTCAGCGCAGTGAATGGCGTTCTGCTTCGACCCCTGCCCTATCCGAATTCCAACCGCCTCGCCCAGGTCTGGTCGACAAATCCCCACACAAACCGGTGGGGCGATTGGGTGTCGTATCCGGATTTCGTTGATTGGCGGGCGCAGAACAAGGTCTGTGAGGACCTTGTGGCGTACCGGACGTGGCTTACCAATATCACCGGAGGTGATCATCCCGAGGCCCTCTTTGCGGTGTTAGCCTCCTCGAGTCTCTTTTCCGTCCTGCAAAGTCAACCGCTGCTCGGGCGGAGTTTTCTGCCCGACGAAGATAAGCCCGGCCATAACCGTGTCGTAGTGCTGAGCGACGCCCTTTGGCGCAGTCGATTCGGCTCGGATCCGCACCTCGTCGGCAAGACCGTCGTCATCAACGGTGAAAGCTACACGGTCATCGGTATCATGCCGCCGCATTTCAGATTTCCTCTTAATCCACCCGAAGGGCTTGTGCCGAGCGCCTGGCTCCCTGTGGGATTGGACCCATCTCAATCGGATCGTGGCAGTCACAATTACCGCGTCGTGGGGCGGCTCAGGCCGGGCCTTACGCTGAGTCAGGCTCAAGCTGACATGGAAGCAATTGCCCATAATCTCGCGCAACAGTACCCGGAAGACCAAGGCTTGGGCGTCAAAGTTGCCGGACTTGAAGAGAACGTGACCTCGGAGGTCCGTCCGGCGCTTCTCGTCCTTCTTGGAGCGGTCGGGCTGGTGCTCCTAATCGCCTGCGCTAATGTCGGCAACTTATTGCTCTCACGTGCCGTGGCGCGGCAGAGAGAAGTGGCACTGAGGTTGGCGATCGGTGCAAACCGGTCACGAATTGTGAAGCAAATGCTTACTGAGAGCGTGCTGCTGGCCTTGATCGGTGGTGGGGTGGGCCTGCTGCTTGCTTTTCTCGGCCTGAGTTTCTTGATCAAGTTGGCCCCGAGCGTTCCACGCCTCCACGAGAGCACGGTTGACGGCCGGGTGCTCATTTTCTGTTCATTCCTTTCACTGGCCACAGGAATTCTGTTCGGCCTTGTACCGGCTTTCCAAGCTTCCAGCTTCGATCTTAACGAAGCGCTCAAACAATCTGGACCTGGCCGCCGGCTGAGGTCAGGCCCACGGCTCCGACGTATGGTTGCAGTCGCCGAAACAGCCATCGCGCTCATGCTTCTCATCGGTGCCGGCCTGCTTATTCGGAGCTTTGTCCAGCTGTCAAATGTAGAGTTGGGATTCAACCCCCAACATGTTTTGACGGCGGAGATTATGCTCCCAGAGTCTCGATACAGCGCGCCGAACCGCCAAGCTGCCTTTTTCAAGGAGGCGATCCGCCGAATCGAGGCCCTTCCCGGCGTGGAGTCCGTGGCAGCAGCGGATTCAGTACCCCTTCTTACTAACGACACTGGTTCCGTGAGTGTCGAAGGCCAGCCCGAGCCGACACTCGATGGAGTGTCGATCCAAGCGGAGCGTCCCAAGATCACGCCAGGATATTTTCGGGCGATGGGAATCCCGCTTCTCCGAGGCCGGACTTTTACCTGGGCCGACAACGAGACTTCGCTCCCAGTAGCCATTGTGAGCGAGGCGGCGGCCCGGCTGTACTGGCCGAATGAAGACCCGATCGGCAAGCGCGTCAGCGAGAGCGACGAGAGTGAGGGCCGGATAGTGTGGCGGCAGGTTATAGGCGTGGTTGGCGATGTGCGGCAGGACGGACTTGCCGATAAGGTCCGCCCCTCCGTTTACACGCCTCTCTCCCAACTGCCCATGCCTTTCGCAGCTTTAATCGTGAAGAGTCGCATGGATCCTCAAAGTCTGGCCGATCCCGTGCGCCGGCAAGTTATGGCGGTGGACAAAGATCAGCCGCTCTTCAGCATCCAGACCATGCAAGAGGTTGTGGCCGATTCGGTCTCGAATAGAGCGTTCCAGACAGTTCTACTTAGTCTTTTCGCGGCAGTTGCCATGACGCTGGCAACAATCGGGGTTTATGGTGTGATGTCGCATTCAGCCGCCCAGCGGACGCGTGAAATCGGCATCCGTATGGCGCTGGGCGCGCAGAAGCGCGATACGCTCAAGCTCGTGGTCAGCCAAGGAATGTTTCTCGCCCTGCTAGGAGTGGGCATTGGGGTCATTGGGGCGTTGGCGCTGACGCGCTTCATGTCTAGCTTGCTCTATGGCGTGAAACCCACCGATCCGATGACCTTCATCGGCGTCTCGCTGGTGCTGGCCGCGGTGTCACTGGTGGCAAGTTACGTTCCCGCCCGCCGGGCGACGAAAGTCGATCCCATGGTTGCCCTGAGATATGAGTGAATTCTCCGTCGCCTGGCGGAGCATAGGAGTGGGGTTATGCGCTGGTACCAACGCTTCTTCCGCAGAGCACTTACCGAAGAGAAGCTCGACTCCGAGCTGCGATTCCACCTCGATCAAAGGATCGCCGCTCTCGTGGCCGGGGGCATGTCTCAGGAAGAAGCGCTCCGCCAGGCGCGGCTCGAGTTCGGCGGACTCGACCAGGTGAAGGAGGAATGCCGCGACGTCGGCGGCTCACACATCATCGAAACGCTCGTCCAGGACCTACGTTATGGTCTGCGGCAGTTTCGCCGCAATCCAGGCTTTACGCTTGTGGCGACTGCCACGCTGGCGCTCGGCATCGGCGCCAACACGGCAATTTTCAGCCTGATCGACGCCGTGATGCTGAAGACGCTGCCCGTCCGGCGGCCGGAGCAGCTCGTCTTGCTGAAGTGGGCGTCGGAAAGCCGGCCCGGAACTGTACCGTGGTTCGTGCACTCTCTGAGCGGTGACTCCGACCAGGACTCCACAGGACGTTTCACCAGCACTGCCTTCTCATACCCTGTATTCGAGGGCATCCGCGACGGAAATGAAGAATTCTCCAACGTCTTGGCTTTCGCGGACACCGACCGTCTGAATGTCGGCATAGGCGGGCAGGCGGGTCTTGCAAACGGGCAGCTAGTGTCTGGCGACTTCTTTTCCACACTGGGCGTCGAGGGCATGATCGGACGCGCGATCACTCGAACGGACAACCGGGCAGGCGCGAGTCCCGTAGCGGAGATCAGTCACAGCTATTGGGTCAGTCGATTCGGAAGCGACCCACTTGTGGTGGGCAAAGCGATTAGAGTTAATGGCGCCTCCTTTACGGTGGTGGGCGTAGCGCCTCCCGAATTCTTCGGCGTCGAGCCTGGCGCTTCGGTTGATATTTGGCTTCCTCTCCACGCCCAAGCCCTTATCGACCCTGGATGGACCAAGTATGCGATCCCGGGCGAGGTTTCAAGGTTCAAAGCGCCCGATGACTGGTGGGTCGTGATTATTGGACGGCTCAAGTCGGGCGGCCGCGACCAGCAGGCGCTTGCGGCGCTGGATTTGGTGGTTCGACAAAACGTGGCGAGCATCGAACTTCCTCCGCGGGCAATGCGATCCAATGAGATGACTTTTCTACCGCCGCGCGTCCAGTTGACGCCTGCCGGCAGGGGTCTTGATTCCTTGCGCGAGCAGTTCTCCAAGCCTCTGGCGGTTCTGATGGCGGTCGTCGGTCTCGTGCTTCTGATTGCCTGCGCCAACGTGGCCAATTTATTGCTTTCGCGAGCCACATCCAGGCGCCGGGAGATTGCCGTCCGTCTGGCTCTCGGAGCCGGGCGCGTGCGTTTGATCAGCCAGATGCTAACGGAGAGTGTCCTGCTGGCCTTTAGCGGTGGCGCTCTGGGTGTGGCACTCGCCTATTGGGCGAGCGACATCCTGCTGGCATTCATGTCGGGCGGCCGCAATCGCATTGTCCTGCACGTGACACCCAATCTCCACGTGCTCGGCTTTACTGCTGGCGTTTCCATGCTCACGGGAGTTCTCTGCGGATTGGCTCCTGCTCTGCAGGGAACCGGTCTGGTCTTGACCCCAGACCTCAAGGAAGGTGGCGGGAGGACTCTCGGAATCGCCAGCAATTCTCGACGGTTCGGAATGGATCTCGGCAAGGTCATAGTCATCTCACAGATAGCAATCTCTTTATTGCTGCTGATCGGCGCCGGCTTGTTTGTTCGAACGCTTGCGAATCTCGAACACGAAAACCTCGGGTTCGACCGCCGGAACCTGCTCCTGTTTGGCCTCGATCCCACGCAAAGCGGATACAGGGGCGAAAGGTTGGTCGCTTTCTACCAGGAGCTACAGCGGAGGATCGAAGCTATTCCTGGGGTGCGCTCCGCTAGCCTTTCCCGGCATACCTTCGTCGACGGCGGAGTCAGCATTGATGGCGTTGCCATTCAGGGATACACGCCACAGAGTGGCGCCTCAGACAACGGTTCGATCGCCGTCCACGTGAACGATGTGGGCCCGGATTTCTTCGAGACCTTCGGGACTCCCGTGGAGATGGGCCGAGCGATCGGAGATCGGGATACGGCAGCCGCGCCAAAAGTCGGCGTCGTCAGCCTCGCCTTCGCTCGTCAGTATTTGGGCGGCACGAATCCGATCGGCCGGCGATTCGGCTTCGGAGATCAAAAGTCGAGTTCGGATATTGCGATCGTGGGCGTCGTCGGCGACGTTCGTTACGGTAAGCCACGCGATAGAATGCCGCCGACGGTCTACGTTCCCTATGTCCAGCATTCGCAAGAGTTGGACGAGATGAACTTTGAAGTGCGTACGGCGGGCGATCCCGAGAAGTGGGTCGGCCCTGTTCGGAGGGCGGTTCGCGAACTCGATGCGAATCTGCCAATGTTTGACGTCAGAACACAAGTTGAACAGATCGAAGAGGCGACCTTCCAGGAACGTCTCTTCGCTCGCCTTTCAAGCTTCTTTGGATTGCTGGCGCTCGCAGTGGCTTGTGTCGGTCTGTACGGGATAATGTCGTACGGCGTGTCACGGAGGACCAACGAGATTGGGGTTCGCATGGCCCTTGGCGCTGAGCGTCGTGACGTGCTTGGCCTTGTTGTTTGGCAGGGCTTGCAGGTGACCATACTAGGCGTGATGTTTGGCGTCGCTTGCGCTTGGGCGTTGACTCGGCTCCTTGCTAGCTTTCTCTATGGCGTTCGCCCGGCAGACCCGGTTACCTTCGGAATGGTCTCCCTGGTGGTGATCGCCGTTTCGATTCTGGCCAGCTACATCCCCGCGCGTCAGGCTACGAAAGTCGATCCTATGGTAGCCCTGAGATACGAGTAGACGTGCGACTGTTTGCAGACCCGAGTGAGCGCATATCCGAGAACACAGTTGCTGACCGCGGTTCGCTCAAGCAGTGCCATCCTAGCTGCACGAGCCCTGGCGGCTGCCTTTCCCCGCTGCACTTGCGTGCTCGCGGATGCTCCATCGCGTCAGGCGATCGGTGCGATACAGCTCGGCGACCTCCGAATTGGTGAGAAGAAACCCCATCGACAATCCGTTGCGTGGGCGCCCTGACCCGGCGCCGCGGGCTTGAGCGGAATACCAAAATTCAGGGCGTTCGTTCGAAGCGTAATTGACGAAGGAATCGAGCCCGCCAGACCGTTTCCGCTCGGCTTTTATCAACGCGATAAGCTGGTCTATGAGAGTGACAGGCTCGTGGAGCATCGTGTCCTTTCGGTGAGGGTGCGTGACTCGGCGTAGCCGGAGTTGATAACGTCGGTCTTTCTCCCAGGAGGATCGACAATGGCCAGAGAGTCGCCCGACATTCCCCCCAAGATGCAGAAGGTTCTGAGGCGCTTCGAGCGG
>DASZIG010000091.1:0-32438 GCA_035949375.1 Terriglobia bacterium
GCGGGGCAGCGTGGCCGGGCCTTTCGCCACCAGGATCCGCAGAGCCGCATAGGCCAGCCCGAGACCCCAAGCGCCGCCCAGCACTGCCAGCGTCATGCTCTCAACCAGCATTTCCCGGGCGATGCGGCCCCAGCCCGCGCCCAGCGCCGCCCGGATCGCAAGTTCCTGCTGGCGGCTCTCGCCGCGCACCAGCATCAGATTCGCTACATTCGCGCAGGCGATTAACAGAACTAGGAGCAGGGTTCCCATCACCACCCAGAGCGTGGCGCCGATGTCTCCAACCACCTCCTGCTTCAAGAACTGGATCTTGGGCCCGATCTTCGCATTCTGAAAGAGGGCCAGAGGAAATCCCGGCGTGGTTGGCCAGGAGCTCAACCAGATTTTCAGCATGCGAGCCTGATCCGCGTCGGCTTGAGCGATCGTGACTCCGGGCTTGAGCCGCGCAATCCCCTGGTAGCTGAAATTGCCCAAAAAGACTTCAGAGCGTTCGAAGCGCTGGGGAAGAATCAGCTCCGGATCGCGACCGAAATGGAATTCGCGCGGCATCACCCCGATTACGGTGGTGGGCTTCGCATTGATGGTCAGGGTGCGTCCGACGATGGATGGATCGCCTCCGAAGCGCCGCTGCCAATAGCCGTACGTGAGGATGACCGTCTCCGGCGTGCCCGGCGTGTCGTCGGCCTGCGAAAACCAGCGGCCCAACAAGGGCTGGACGCCAAGGGCATCCAGCACGCCGTAAGTAACGACCAGCGCCCGGGGCAGCTCAGGCTCCCCAGTCCCGGTCACCCTTGCCCCGTTAGAGGACCATACTCCAAAGTGCTGAAAGGTCCGGTTTTCGTCGCGATAGGTAAAGTACATCGAGGGAGTGCACTCGATGCCGTCGCCGAGCCCCTGAAAGTTCGCAGTGTGCCAGACTCCTACCAGGGCGTCGGAGTGCGCATAGGGCAGCGGCCGGATCAAGATGCTGTTGATCACACTGAAGATCGCGGTGTTGGCGCCGATGCCGAGCGCGAGCGCGATTCCCGCCACCAATACAAAACCGGGGCTGCGCTTGAACAGCCTCAGGCTGTATCGCAAATCCGCAAACAGAGTGGACATGGCGCACCTGCCTTTCGATTGCCTTCTCCCGCTCACTAGGCCTTACGTAGCAGGCGCCTCCGTAGTTCCTTGAAATCGGACCTGGGCCCGTTCGCCTCGGCGCCGGTCACGCTGAACGTGGCCGCGACGCCCATGGTCGCCTCTCGGAGTACCCGGCCTGACCCCGGTAGAGGGCGGGGTCTTCATGGCCTCCGTGGATCAGGGTCAGCTTCGCCGCGAGGGTCATCTGGCGGAGCAGTTTGTCGACCCGCGCGTCGCCGGTCCCGACCGGGACGCTTTGCCGGGCGATTGCGAGCACGGTGCTGAACAGGAACGCACCTCCGAGCACGGTGACGCGTCCGACGCTTACCGTCTTCGTGTGAAGCGGCGTCCAGCATGGTTTCATTTGACCCCTCCTGGCCATCTGCGCGACCTCGGCGAGATTCGCTTCGTTTCGCTTCGTTTTTACGGCGGCCTCGATTCTAAACGACTTAGCCGGGGCGCCGGTGGCTTCGTTTGGCTTCGTTTTGACCCATTTTCCAGCCTGTTTTATTGATTCCATTGACCTTAGTGGCTTCGTTTTGCAAAATTTTAGATTCTTTTTTTTCGACTTTTGCAGGGGATAACGTGGGGCTAGCTCGGGGGCTACATCCGTCCCATTTTTCTCTAACCGGCGAGTGCCCAATAACCAATCGGGTGGCTGGCCTTCTCATAGCGAGGACCGCGAGCCGGCCCTTGCTCGATTAATTTCGCGTGGCGTTCAAGCGGCCCCGCACCGTAGTGAAGAAGCATCGATTCGAAAGAAAACGACGCCGCATCTTCGACATGGCGCTGGAATACGGCACCGCAAGGATGGTGAGCGAAGAAGATCTCCATGGAACTACGGAAGCGCAGCCGTTTTTCCCTCACTCCTCGCCTTGTATTTGTCCCTGCGGCGTCTCGACCCTGTCCTCAATGGTCGAGGCTCGACAGAGAGGCTCAACGGAGAGGCTAGAACAGCCCGGTGGGCCGCAAGAGACAACTACCGCCCAAGCTCTTCTGAGGTTTTTGCCCCTTGGGCGCGAAGGTAATTTTGGATCTTGGTTTGACCCGCGTGCATCGCCCAGCCCAGGGGCGTAGCCTGATAGATGGTGTCCTTGATGTCCAGTCTCGCTCCCCGCTCGACCAACAATCGGACAACCGCGTCATGACCGGCTCCGGCGGCGTGGTGCAACGGCGTCCCGTGGGAATGGAATCCCTCCGGGTTGTAGCGGTTCGGGTCTACGCCGGCGTCGAGCAGCAGCCGAACGATCTCCACGCGCCCGTGTTGCGCGGCGAGCGCGAGGGCGCGATGCCTGCTTTCGGGGCCAGCGGTCGCGAGCAATTGACCTGTCTCGGCGAGCCGTCCCAACCCGGCCGCCGCGGTGATGTTATCCACTCGCGCGCCACGCCTGGCGAGCGCTTCGGCAGCGCCCGGATAACCAAACACGAGAGCTGTCATCAGCGGCGAACCCCACTTCGCGGAGCCCCGCCCTTCGAGCGCCGCGCCAAAGTCGAGCAAGAGGTCGACGAGCGCGACCTGAACTCCGGCCTTCGAGGGGTGACGACTTGACACCAACATGCTCATGGTCGTGCACGGTACGCCGTACATGTCGGCCAGGGCGTCAACTTCGGCGCCGGCTTTGAGCAGGATCGTTGCAATTTCAACCGCATTCTTCGGAGCCTTCTGGCGGTAACCCTCGACGCCGTTGGCGGCGACGTAGTGAAGGAGTGTGGCGCGATGTACGGGCGGGTCAAAATTGTTGATGCGCGTCGAACGCGCCCGGACTAATTCCGGATTTTCGCGCAGCAACGACTGCAGCGCGGCCTCGTTGCCTGTGATGACCGCCTCCACGGCCGATTCGAATCTGAAGACAGGAGACCCGTGCTGGGATACCGCATGGACGTACTCCACAAGGGCCGGCCAATCCCGGAAGTTGTACCAGCGGGCGACGGTGAGTTGAGTATCGGCTGGTTCCAGCGCCGCGGTTCGAATTTCGGAGTCCGGCAGGTTCTTGGGCAGCCACGGAATCTTCGAGTCGAGAAAACGCGGATGATTGTCGTGCAAGATCCGGATGGCTTGGGAATCGCCCGCCCGGTGGGCTTCGAGCAGTTCCACGGCCTGTTTCTGGTACTCTTCCACGGTGGAGTGGAACGGCAGTGGTTTGAAATCCATTGTGAAGTTCCCTTCATCGATACGCGGTTAGTTTGGAAACCCTGTCGAGGTGACGAGTGCTGGCGTCATTTGTGAAGCCTCGTGACACCGTCATTCCCGCGAAGGCGGGAATCCAGTTCTTCGACAAATCGCAGGGGCTTTTGAAATGGATTGCCGCCTTCGCGGAATGACGGTGCTCGAAACGGGTTTCCTCATCGCAAATGACACCGGTACCAGGTGACGCCGATGCCGAAGCCTATTCCTCCCGCAGCGCCACCATGGGATCAACACCGAGGGCGCGCCGCGCGGGGATCACGGTAGCCGCAAACGCCACCAAGGCGAGGATCACAGCGACCGAGCTGAACGTCAGGGCGTCAGTTGCGGTCACGCCGAACAGGAGGCTTGCCATCACGCGGGTCAGCGCCAGCGCGCCGATCAATCCTCCGGCGATCCCAATGGCCGCCAGTTCCATGCCTTGGCGGACCACCAGGCCGAGGATGTTGCCCGGCCGCGCGCCGAGCGCGACTCGCACACCGATGTCATGCGTGCCCTGCGAGACCAGGTAGGACATGACGCCGTAGACTCCGATGGCCGCGAGTAGCAGCGCGAAGGCCGCAAAGGCGCCCAGCATGGTGGTGGCAAAGCGCTGGCGGGCCAGCGAGTCGTAGAGGCGGTCCTGCATGGTGCGGACGTCATAAACCACCGCGCCGGGATCGACGCCGTGAATCTCGCGCGTGATGGCGCCGCCGAGCGCGGCGGGGTCCGAAGAGGCGCGCGCCACCAGGAACATACCGCTCGATGCCATCTGCTGGTGTGGAAAGTAGACCGCGATCTTACCTTCGTTGTCGAGGCCGTACTGCTTCACCACTCCCACGACGCCGGCAATCGTTATAGGCTTCTTGGGATCAAACCAGAGGTGCTTTCCCACGGGATCGTCGTGCGGCCAGAAGCGCCGGGCGAACTTCTCATCGATGATCGCCACCCGTTGGGCATCGCCCGTGTCATGGTCAGAAAAGAACCGTCCTTGCACAAGAGGGATGCTCATGGCGCGGAAGTAGTCGGTGCTCGCCAAGCGGATATCGACCTGGAGTTCCTGGCCGGGGGGCGGCGAATAGCCTTCCACCTTGATTCCGCCCCAACCCACTTCGCCGCTCAAGGGCAGCACTGAAACCACGCCTTCGGCCTGCACTCCCGGCAGATGGTCGATGCGATCTTGGACTTGCCGGTAGAACTGGACCACCGCCTGGTCGTGCCGGTAAGCCGGACCCGTAGCCGCGACTCGCATCGAGAGAACGTTCGTGGTGCTGAATCCCGGCGGCACGCGCTGGAGGCGGACGAAGCTTCGAATCAGGAGCCCGGCGCCTATCAGCAGCATGAGCGAGAGCGACAGTTCGGATACCACGAGCAGCCCGCGCAGGCGGTTCCGCGTCAAACGCATGCCGCCATCGGTCTGGCCGCTGCGCCCGCCGGACTTGAGCGAGGTGTTCAGGTCGAGCCGGAGGGCGCGCCACGCCGGGGCCAGGCCAAACAGAACCCCGGTCGCGACCGAGATTCCGAGTGTGAAGGCCAGAACGGCGCCGTTGATCGTGATGTCCTCGAGGCGCGGAATATTCCCCGGATTGATGGTACGCACAAGGTAGAGAGCCCACTTGGCGATCACGAGTCCGGCAGCGCCACCCATCAGCGCCAACAGGACGCTCTCCGTCAGCAGTTGCCGGACAACTCGCGATCCGCTCGCGCCCAAGGCCGTACGAATCGCGATTTCCTTCTCCCGGCCCGCGGCGCGCGTGAGCAGCAGATTGGCCACGTTGAAGCACGCGATCAGCAGCACCAGGGCCACCGAGCCGAGCAACACCAGCAGGGCGCGGCGCACGTCACCCACCACCTGGTCCTGCAGGCCGATCACGGTCATGCCGAACGTGCGATCGCGCTTGTCCTTCTCACGGATGCGGGCGGCGATCACGTCGACATCAGCCTGCGCCTGCGCCACGGACACGCCGCGCTTCAGGCGCACCATCACGTCGTAGTTTTCATCGCCGCGGTTCTGTTGGGCGTTGGCCCCGAGCGGCAACGGCAGAAAGACATCGGCCTTATCCATGGGCCCTTCGGCGGGCATCACTTCGGAGCTGATTGAGAAATTCGACGGCAGCACCCCGGCCACACTGTATGCGTTTCCGTCGAGCGTGATGCTCTTGCCGACGATCTGGGGATCGGAGCTGAACAGCCGCCGCCACAGGCTATAGCTGATGACAGCGACGGGCGGCCTGCCCGGTTTATCCTCTTCGGGAAGCAACAGGCGCCCGAGCATCGGCCTGGCCCCGAGCAGGTGAAACAGCGTGGAGGAAGTCATCATGCCGGCGACCGGATAAGGCTGGTCGCGGCCGGTCAGCGTCCATGCGGTCAAACGCGAAATGGACATCTCTTCGAAGGAGTGATTTTCGTTCTGGATATCGATGTACTCGCCGGGCGAAGGCCAATCGCGGAAGATGCCGATGCCGGGAGAATGCAGCCAAACGGCGGCCAGCCGGTCGGGCTGGGGGTAGGGCAGCGGGCGGAGCAGCAGGGCGTCCACCACACTGAAGATTGCGCTGTTGGCGCCGATTCCGATGGCCAGCGACACGATGATGACGACGGCCAATCCGGCGTTCTTGCGCAGCATGCGCAACGCGTAACGGAAGTCTTGCAACACTGGCTGCATAGTGCCTCCTGCGGCGAACAATCGATCGTAACAGTTCCGGGCGCGGGGTGACTACCGGACTCTGCGCGCCGCGTCCCCTCCGCCTTCATGAACCTGTGCCCCTCTTTCTTCCTGAACCTGCCTCCCTCCTCCCTGAGCAGGGGCAGCCGGGGGGTGGTGGCTGTTCCGCGCCCATTTCCCGACGCGACGCACAAGCCCGCCGCCGCCGGGACTGCGGGCCTCCTGAAACGCCACGGCGGCCAGCGACACTAGGGTGAAGGAGATTTGTGGTGCGCTGCCATCTGGGGGGCCGGTGCGCCGCAAGCTACCAGCACCAATTCAACGGAGGGATTATGACGAAAGGACGCTCTGTCCGTCTTAGATGTGCGCTTGCAGGGTTTGCTCTCCCTGCGCTTCTGGCCATTTACTGCCGCCCAGGTTTCGCTACGCCGCAGGATGGCACCCCGCCAACTACCGCAGCGACTTCAAGCGCGGTACCCCGTTTGGTCAACTTTTCTGGTGGCGTGAAGGATCCCAAGGGACAGCCCGTAACGGGTGAAGTCACGCTGATCTTCTCGCTCTACGCGCTTCAGGAAGGCGGCAGCCCGCTGTGGACCGAGAACCAAAAGGTGCAGCTCGACGATCAGGGCCACTACACGGTGCTTCTCGGCGCCACGCAGCCGGACGGCCTTCCCCTTGACCTGTTCACCAGCGGGCAGGCGCAGTGGCTGGGAGTGCAGCCGCAATTGCCTGGCTACGGCGAGCAGCCTCGAGTGCTGCTGGTTGGAATGCCTTACGCACTCAAGGCGGCCGATGCCGACACCATCGGTGGCCTTCCTCCTTCGGCCTTCATGATGGCGACGCCGAACGCGGGTGCAACGAGCCAGACCGCGGGGTCCTCGAGCACGGGCTCAAACGGCAGCGCCACAGGCCTCTCGGCCCCGCCTCCCTCCACACTCACAGGCCTCGGAACCAAGAACTACGTGCCGCTATGGACCGGCGCCACCACGCTCGGCAATTCGGTGCTCTTCCAGGGCGGCACCGCGGGCAATCCGCTGGTAGGCATAGGAACGACCTCGCCTACCCTCACTCTCCAGGCCGTGGGAGCGAGCACACCGCAGATTCGAGTTTCCAACACGTCCATCAGCGGAAGTTCGATCTCTTACGTTGGGGCGGACGCCAACGCCGGAAAGACCGTGGCAATCCTCGGAGCAGACGGCCTGGGGACGGGTCCCCTGAAGACGGCCAGCGGTTTCTTCGGAACCTTCACCAGTCAGCCGGTCGGCATTGTCACGGGCAACGTGGAACGGATGCGGGTGACGACCACGGGTCAGGTGGGAATCGGGACCACCGCGCCTGCGGCGACGCTCGAAGTGAATGGGACTGCGAAGTTCGACCAGACCGTCACATTTGCGGCGGGCCAGGCGTTTCCCGGCGCTGGGACGGTGACGAGCGTCGCGAGCGGCTCCGGGTTGATCGGCGGACCCATCACCGGCAGCGGCACCTTGAGCATCGCCAGCGCCGGCGTGACCAACACCATGCTGCAACATTCTTCGCTCACGTTGACCGCGGGAACGGGCTTGACCGGCGGCGGCGCGATATCACTCGGCGGGGCCGCTACTCTGAGCCTGGCTAATGCGTCCTGCCCGGCGGGTTCAGCAGCGGTGGCGCTGCCCCTCGGCTGCTCACCCTTCGCGTCGCTCGGAGCGAACACTTTCAATGGAAATCAGGCGGTTATCGGCAACCTTTCGGCCACGGCCGAAGTCTCCGCGGGCACTACGCCGACCGGCAATGTCGCATCGGGCACGGTCGAGGTGGATGCGGCCGCTGTCAATAACGGCGGCTGGTCTCCCGCACTGAGCTTTGGCGGCGGCGGCGAAACAATCATCTCGAACCGAACCGGCTCGACCAACCAGTATGGCCTCGACTTCTTCACGGACTATACCCCGAGGATGTCCATCACCAACACTGGGCTGGTCGGGATTGGGGTGCAGAGTCCAGGCTGGATGCTGGAGGTCGATCCCGGGTACAACAACGGGATTTACGGCGCCGGGCTCATCGGATCGAGCGACACAGGATCGGGATATGGAGCGACCTATGCTCTCTACGCGGCAGGCGGGTATGATACCAGCAGCATCAGCTACAACAGCGGAGGTCTCGGCGGCTTCCTGGTAGGAGGTTCCTCGAACGTCGGCTATGGCGGGGACGGGCTCGATGCCTGGTCGGGAGGTGGTCCCCTGTCTAACGGCTACGCCGGATACTTCAACGGTGACGTCTGGGTCGCGGGCAATCTCTCCAAGAGCAGCGGCTCGTTCAAGATCGACGATCCGCTTGATCCTGCCGGCAAGTACCTCTACCACTCCTTCGTCGAGTCGCCTGACATGATGAACATTTACAATGGCAACGTGGCGCTTGACGGCAACGGCGAGGCTGTGGTCCAGCTTCCCGATTGGTTCGGGGCGCTGAATAAAGACTACCGCTACCAGCTCACCTGCATCGGCGGCTTCGCTCCGGTCTACATTGCCGAGGAAATCTCGAACAACCAATTCAAGATCGCCGGGGGCAAGTCAGGAATGAAAGTCTCCTGGACGGTTACCGGCGTTCGCCAGGACGCCTGGGCTAACGCGCACCGCATTCCGGTGGAAGTGGAAAAGCCGGAGCGCGAGCGCGGCTACTACATTAATCCCGAGCTTTACGGAGCTCCGCAAGAGAAGAGCATCGAGTGGGCGCGGCATCCCAAGGAGATGAAGCGCATGAAAGATGACCGCGAGAAGCAGACCGCCGAGAAGCGGACCGTCAAGCTGGCTCGAGGCACCAGACCGTAGCCGGCGGCTTGGCGCGGCACAGGCTGGAGGGGCAAGGCAAACGCAGTGTCCGCTTGCCCCTTCGCTTCAACTTCCCTTACTAATCCCGCTCCCGGATGGCATCCTCGAAAGCCGATGCGGTGGCCGAGGCGCTCTCGCCGCCGGATGCGGGATTGGCCTTGTCCCAGTCCTGGCGTGACAGCGGCTTGACGGGTTCGAGCTTCTTTTGGCTCAAGGACTGATTCGCAGCCTGCAAATCCTTGGCGACAAAGCCGTCGAACTCGTGCGCCACGTCGTCGAGTTCATGCTTGAGTGAGTCGATTCTGGCCACCTGGTAGTCGCCGGGCCGGCCTTCATAGAACACGAAGTCGCCATAAAGCTCCGTGGTCCTTTCGCGAATCCGCAATTCGCCGGTGACGGCGCCACCTTCCTTGGTGGCCACGATCTTCCTGCGAATCTCGTCGGCGCGCCCGGAAAGAGCCGTCAACTGCCCGCGCAGCGGATCGCCCTGCGGAAGCTTGGCGGAGCGCTCGGCGAGGGCGTCGCGCACGCCGTTGATGCGGGTCACCTGATAGGTCATGTCGCCGAGCAGGGCGGAAACTCGCTTAACAGCGTCCAGTTGCAGCTTCCGATCGTCCGCCGTGTAGGTCGCCCGCGGGTCGAGGCCCACTGTCAGTTGCTCCGTGTAGACGTCGGAGCCGCGAGTCATCTTGATGGTGTAGGTGCCGGGCAGCACGCGCGCGCCGATGCTGGCTTCGAAGGCGAGCGATACCGCTGGCGGCACTCGGGGCGGCTTCAGACGCATGTCCCATTGCACGCGGCTCAAGCCGCGCCGGCTGTTGGCGGGAAGCGTTTCCACGAGCTTGCCCTGGGCGTCAAGGACTTCGATCTTCATCTTGCCGAAGATGTGGCGCTTCTCCTGGTAATAGGTGATCAGCGCCGCGTCCGGCGGGTTCGAGCCCACGAAGACGGCGTTGCCGTTCGACCACCCTCCGGAGGCGTTCAGCCGCTGCTGGGTGGGACGGCCGGTGATGAACGTCGCCTCCTGGGAAAGCACAGTGGGAGTCAGGCGGCGCAGGGGTGTGATGTCATCGACAATCCAGATGCCGCGGCCGTGCGTGGCCAGCACCAGGTCGGAATCGCGCGGATGGACTACGAGGTCGCGCACGGGGACACTCGGGAATTCACCGCCTTTGTACTGCGCCCATTTCCGGCCGCTGTCGAGCGAGATCCAGAGACCGAACTCGGTGCCGAGGAACAGGAGGTTGGGCGCCACCGTGTCTTCCTTGATCACGTGGGCAAAGCCCCGGACGCCGCTTCCAGGACTGACCAGCCGCGTCCAGGTCTTGCCGTAGTCGGTCGTCTTGAAGACGTAAGGGTCCATGTCGCCGAAGGAGTGCCGGTCAAAGGCGGCGTAAGCTGTGCCGGCTTCGAATCGGCTGGCCTCCACCCACGACACCCAGGAGAAGCGGGGCAGTCCGGGAACGTTCGACACCACGTTGGTCCAGGTCTTGCCCCCGTCGCGCGTGAGTTGCAGGTTGCCGTCGTCCGTGCCCACCCAGATCGTCTGCCCGTCGCGCGGCGATTCGCTGATGGAATAGATCGTGGTGTGGGTTTCGGCGTCCGAATTATCGACCGTTACGCCGCCGGACTCCTCCTGCTTCTGCTTCTCGGGATCGTTGGTGGTGAGATCGGGAGAAATGCGCTCCCAGGTCTGCCCGTGGTCGCGCGAGCGGAACAGGAACTGGGCTCCGATATAGACCGTGCCCGGCTCATTCGGGCTCATGTGGATCGGCGTGTTCCAGTTGAACCGCAGCTTGCCCTCGCCGTAGTTCGGCAGGGGCTTGATCCCGCGGGACTCGAGCGTGTCCTGGTTCACGCGCACGATCTCGCCGCCCTGCGACTCCGCGTAGGCGTAGTGCGGATCGGCAGGATCGGCAAAGGCCCAGAAGCCGTCGCCACCGCCGAGGTTCTCCCAACGACCGTTGGTGATGCCGCCCGGATAGGATGAATCACCGCGCCAGACGGAGTTATCCTGCAGGCCGCCGTAAACGTGATAAGGGTCAGCCATATCCACGCTGACGTGATAGAACTGCGAAATCGGCAGATTGTCCGCCTTCCACCAGTTGTTGCCACTATCGTAGGAATACCAGACGCCGCCGTCGTCGCCGGTGATGACGTGGTCGGAGTTGCGGGGATCGATCCAGACGTCGTGAAAATCGCCGTGAGCGCCGCCAGAGATACCGCTGAAGCTGCGTCCGCCGTCGGTGCTCAGGATCAGGCCACCGTCCGGCTTGTAAATCTTGTTCTCATCCTTGGGATCGACGATCAGGTTGGCGAAGTAGAACGGACGCCACACCATCATCTGGCTGTTGTCGCGCCGCTGCCAGGTCTGGCCGCCGTCATCGGACCGATAGAGCGCGCTCGACGTGCCTTCCACCAGCGCGTAAACCACCTTGGGATTGGAAGGCGCCACGGTGACGGCGATGCGTCCCCAGGGCTTTGGCGGCAGGCCGCTCTTTTCGTCCAGGCTCGTCCAGGTGGCGCCGCCGTCGCGGGTCATGAAGAATCCGCTACCGCTCGGCGAGGTCGGGCCGTCGCCGCCCGAGCGGAAAGTCCAGCCCTTGCGCCGGAAATCCCACATGCCGGCGTAGAGGACCCTGGAGTCCGCGGGGCTCATGGAGATCATCGAGCAGCCGGTCGAGAGATTCGGGCCCTTCAGAATCTTCGTCCAGGTCTTGCCGCCGTCGGCGGTCTTGTAGAGACCGCGGTCGTCGCTGTCGCTCCAGAGCTTGCCGGGGACGCAGGCGTACACGGTGCCGGAATCCTTGGGGTCGACCAGGATCTTGGCGATGCGCTCGGAGTCTTTCAGCCCCATATTGGTCCAATTGTCGCCGCCATCGGTGGATCGGTAGATGCCGTCTCCGATCGAGGTGCTGTTACGGGTCCAGGCTTCGCCGGTGCCCACCCAGAGCGTCTTCGCATTGGAGGGATCGATGGCGATGGCGCCGATTGACTGCACTGGTTGCTTGTCGAAGACAGGCTTGAACGTCGTCCCGCCGTTGACGGACTTCCACACGCCGCCGCTCGCCGCCCCCACGTATACCGTGAGCCGGTCCTTCTCCCAAACGCCTGCGAGCGCCGTCACGCGGCCGCTCATTTCGGCGGAACCGATGTTGCGCGCGCCCAGGCCCGAGATGGTGTCGGAATCGAACTTCGCCTCCTGGGCGGCGAGGCGACCGGCGAATGAGAAGGCGGCGGCCAGCAGGGCCATAACGACTATGAAGCGACCTGCGGTTGATTTTTGCATCGCGAAGTGATCCCCCATCTGGAATTGACGCTTGACGATTGACAGTTGACGATTGAAGACCGCTGCCTTAAGCCGGTTGAGGTTGACGATTCGGAGACGAGATTGAAATCAGCAATCGTCAATCAGCAACGGTCAATGTTTCGCCGCGGGCATGATGAACACCGCGTCATCGACCGGCACATTGAACTCCACCTTTTCGACGGTGAGTTTTGTCCGGTCAGGATCGCCCTTCTGGCCGGACTCGATGGCGAAGGGCACGTACATGCCGTCCACCTTGTCGTAGTCTCCGTAGTAAGTCTCACTTTCCCGCATCGCGCCGCGGATCATGGTCTGCGACTCTTCTTTGATCTCCATCAGAGAATCGGTGTCGAGGTAATAGGTGTGGATATCGCCGGTCTTGAGTGTCAGCTTAATCTTGTAGCAGTCGGTGCCTTCCACCGAGTCGTGGCCCACCAGTTCGGCCTTATGGCCCTTCTGCGCGTAATCGACCAGGGGCCCGTCGATGTCCGCGTCCAGAACAAGGCCTTTTGTATCGTCCTCAGAGAGCAACTCGGCCTCGCGGCGTCCCTCGAACGGGTTCAACTGCCAGCCGGCCTTGCCGTCATAGGCTTCCACCTGAGCCATGCCTTGCAGGATGAACTCCTGTCGCACCTTGTCCGGACGCTTGTTGATTTGCACGACGTCGGCCTCAAAGGACCCGGCGTGGAACTTCATGCTGATGCGCTCCGTCCGGACCGACTTCAGTTTGTCCATGCCGCCCCGCGCCTGAACGTACCTGGCGATCACTTCATCCACGGTCTGGGCGCCGGCCGCCACCGGCAGCAGGATGAGGGCCGCAAAGAAAGCGAGAACAGTTCGATGCATCGGCGTTAGCTCCTTGATGGCGCGGGGCAGTTTGAGTTGACTCATGGCCGGTCGCCCTCGGAATCCGCGGTGCGCGCCAGACCGGTGTTTTTGAACTCGGTAGTGTACACTCCCCGCACCCGTTTGGGAATCTCTGAAGTGGGTCAGGCTTGACGTTTTGCGATCCCTCGACCTTCTTCAATCGTGACGAACTGATCGGCATCCAGGTTGCTGACGCGATCCACGCGACCACCGAGCCAGTGAACCTCGACCTGGTCCGCTTTGCGCGCGGTGCCCAGGCCGAAGTGCTGCCGCAAATCGCTCTGTGACAGATAGCTCGAGCCGCTGAGTACCTCCCGAATCTGGCGGCGGCCACCGGCCTCCACAATCACGCGCGCCCCGATCGCCGAGCGGTTCGACCGGGTGCCGACGCATTTCACGCTTAACCAATGATTCCCGCTGGCGTTGGCGTTCTGCAGCAGCGAAGGCGGCTCGCTCATGTTGAAGATGAGCACATCTACATTGCCGTCGTTGTTGAAGTCTCCGAAGGCGCAGCCGCGGCTGGAATGAAGCTCGAGGACCGCAGGTCCGCAGAGGTCGGAGACCTCCTCGAAGGTCCCGTTCCGGAGGTTGCGGTAGGCGACGCGCTGGGTCTTGTAGGGGTAATCCTTGTACACCTTCTCCACTTCGGGATAAACCGTGCCCGTGACTTCGAACAAGTCCAGCCAGCCATCGTTGTCGAGGTCCGCAAAATCGACGCCCCAGCCGACGTACTGGGTATTCACGGCGAGGCCGGCGGCATAAGTGGCGTCATCGAAAAACTCGCCTTTCACGCTGTGATAGAGAGCGGGCACGTCGCCGCTGAAATGGGTCAGGTAAAGGTCGAAGTAGCCGTCGGCGTCGTAATCGCCGAGGGCCGCGCCCATGTTGGCCTGTTCCTGGCCGTCGCCACTCAAGCCGCAGCCCGATTCGGTGCCCGCCTCGGTGAAGGTGCCGTCGTGATTGTTGCGAAACAGCAGATTGGGCGAAGAATCGCAGGCTACGAAGATGTCGGGCCAGCCGTCGTTGTTGTAGTCAAAGGCCAGCGCGCCGAGGCTCCAACGAGGTCCGGGCTTGAGGATGCCGGCTTTTTCGCTGACCTCGGTGAACGTCCCATCGCCGTTGTTGTGATAGAGCGAACAAGTCTCCTTGGGCAGCCCCAGCGGGCCGCAATTCACCGACACGCCGCGATACTGGCAATAGCGGTTGGCGCCGCCCACGGGCGTATGAGCCAGGTCGAGATCGATGTAGCGCGCCACGAACAAGTCCAGCCGTGCGTCGCGATCGTAATCGACGAACGTGCAGCCCGTGGAGTACCGGGTGCGCGATTCGGCGAGACCGGCCTTGCCGGTCACATCGGTGAAGGTTCCGTCGCCGTTGTTGTGATAAAGGGCGTTCTGGCCGTAGTAAGTGAGGAAAAGGTCGTCGTGACCGTCGTTATCGTAGTCGCCGATGGATATGCCGGTGCACCATCCGGTGCGCTTGAGACCGGCTTTCGTCGTGACATCGCTGAAGGTGCCGTCGCGGTTGTTGCGGTAAAGGCGGTTGCTCGGCTCCTGCCCGGCAGGGAAGCCCTCGAGGTGCGTGCCGCTCGGCATAAAGATGTCGAGCCAGCCGTCCTGGTCGTAGTCGAAGAACGCGATTCCCGGTCCGTTGGCTTCGAAGATGTAACGCTTCACGGACTCCTCGCCGTAAACGGCGGAAGCTGTGAGGCCCGCACTGTCAGCTACGTTTCGGAACGTCACCGGCCATGGCTCGCCCGAGAACTTCGGCCGCGGTGCCGGTTTCACGCCGCGCGATCGCATGCCTTGAGCGGCAACGTGCCGTGTGCCGGCGAGCAGACCGGCCGCGCCAACAGCTGAGTGAAGGAAAGATCGACGCGTCATGGGCAGAAGTCAAGAGAGGCGATCGCGGTGCGTAGTTCCTGCATGGCTAGTTCCTCCCCCTAACGATGGTTTACGAACCAGGAATTGCGAACCACGAATCTGTGAACCACGAAACAGGAGCCCGGCTCCCGGCTCATGGTTTCGCGTTCATGTCGCCCGCGATACCGGTGCGGATCGCCTGCTTCGACTGCTGCATCTGATCGTGAACCTGCTGGTACAAGGCCATTTCCTTGTCGGCCTCGGTGCTGCGGCCAACGTGCCGGTAGGCGAATGACAATTGATAGTGCGCCGTCGCGTCGCCAGGCTGCATTCGGGCTGCCATTTCCAGCGGGCCCACTGCCTCGGGAGCGCGTCCGGCGGACAACAATGACTTGCCGAGACCCACCAGAGCCTGCTCGAAGCCGGGATCGATCTTTAAGGCGGCGCGGAAATGCGTGATGGCATCATCCCAATTGCGAGCCTGCCAGGCCATATCGCCGAGTTGATCCTCAGCGGCGGCATCGCCCGGATCGATCTTAAGCTCCTCTTCAAACTCGTGCCGGGCCTCGTCTAAAGCCTCGGCCGTAGGCTGCCCTTCGAGCAGCAGCCGGCCCAGTTCGTAATGAATGCCGGCAAGGTGCGGATTGAGCGCCAGCACCTTGCGGTACTCGTCCAGCGCATCGCTCGTCTTGCCCTGCATTTCGAGAACTTCAGCGCTCATCTGGTGGGCCTGATACGAATTCGGCGCCTTCTCGAGCAGCCTTTGGGAGGCGTTGTCGGACAACGCGGAAAAGAAATGCGCGCTCAGGTAGAGCACTTCCGGGTCATCGGGGTAATCGTGATTGAGCCAGCGGGCAAAGTCTTCAGCCTGCTCTCCCTCGCCAAGCGCCATGCCGCAGCGAAACCCGTCGAGCCCGAGCGCCAGCTTGAGGGGTCCGGCGCTCGCGTGCGGGTAGTCCTTCTCCAGATTGGGGATTGACTCCTGGCAGTGGCCGCTTTCGGCAAGACTGGCATCGAGGAGGTAGCGGGCATTCAGCAGCGATGGCTTGGCTTTCAGCGCATTTTTCGCCTCGGTGGCCGCCTCGTCGAACCGGCCGGCGGAATAATACGCGGTGGCCAGATCGGCATGGATCTCCGGGACGTTAGGAACGAGCCTGGCCAGCTTTTCGTAAGCATCGATGGCCTTCGCATGGTCACCGCGCGCCACGGCGTCCTGGGCCTCGGCGGCCAATTGCTGCGCCTCAGGCGGAATGGCGCGGCCTTGGGTCGCCGCGCCCGGCTTGCCTGATGCCTGACTCTGGGCCGGACTAGCGCCGGAAAAGGCAGGATAAATGATGCTCGTGACGAGCAGCAGCGCCGGCGCAAGGCTCCACCGGCGGGCCCGGTTGACGGTGCAACGCTGCTGCCGGAGGCCAGACCACGAAGTGAATTGCTGTCGCCGGATGAGCATCAATATCTGAACCGGGCGGATGCGGATCCATCAGTGCCCGGCGCCAGTTGCCAGCATAGCAGCGCCCGAACGGGCCACGCAAACCCGCCCGTTTGTGATACGGGCATCACAATAACGAGGAAAAGAGGCGACGGGCTAAGGGTGCTGAGGCAGAGAGGGCGCTTGGGCCTGCAGCACGCCGCTCGATTCCATCTGCTTCATGATGACCTTGATGCGCGGAGCAAAAGGTCCGTCGGGGTCCACCTTCAGGTAGTCCTGCATGGAGACGTAAGCCTTCTGGAAAGAGTTCTCTTTCAAATATACGTCGGCCAGCTTGGCATCCAGTTCGGCGGGCGGCACAGGCGTCATCGACTTGGCTTTCCCGAACTGTTGCTCGGCCAGATCGTAGTGTTTCAATCCGTACTGCGCCACGCCCGTCTGATAATAGAATTGCCAGGAATTAGGCGCTTGACGCAGGCCCTGCTCCAGAGCAGGCACAGCTTCGTCGAATCGCCTTTCCGCGTTCAAGAGCTGCCCCAACCCCAGGTAGGCATCGATATAGCCGGTGTCGCAGGAAATCGACTTTCGGAAGGCCGCTTCGGCTTCCTTATAATCTTTCTGCTGGCTCATGACCAATCCGAGCTTGGTCTGGGCGCGCGCATAGCACGGGTATTGGTCGACGGCGGCTTCCAACTGCTTGCGAGCCTCGCCGTACTTTCGGGAATCGATCGCCTTTTCGGCTTTGGTGTAATCGCGCCGGGCTTCTTTCGGAGCCTGCGCGTCGGAAAGGGCGGGAGGCTCTGCTTCGGCTCGGGCGACCGCCCTCGACGGAGTCAAGTTGACAGAGACATTGTATTGATCGGGTCCCTCCGCCAGATTCAGCTGTTCCCGATACGTCTCGAACCCCTCCGCGGTTACGATCAGCATGTACCTTCCCTTGGCGATGTTCGTGAAGAAGAATTGCCCGGCCGTCGTCGCAGGCTTCTCCTCAACCGTTTCTCCTTCCAGCGTCTCCAGACGCACCATGGCGTTCTTGATGGCGACGCCCTGGTCGGTCCGTACTTGGCCATTGAGGCTGGCGACCCGTTGAGCCCAGGCATGGGCCGGAGCCAGCAGTGCGATGAGCGTCAAGATGGCGATGGCCCAGGCGGTGCCGCCCGGGCGGACCCAAGAGGGCATTCGCGACGTAAGCCGTGGCCAGCCCATCTGGAAACTACCTCCGCGCTTATGCCGCGCAACTTACCACCGCTCCGCCCGGAAGTCAAATCAGGTAAATTGCTCAGGCGGCCACCCGGCACTCCGTACGAAGAATCAAGGGTTCGGGCTGATCCTGCGATCTCTGTGCAGCCGGTCGGCACTGATAGCAGGAATGCCAGGCAACACGCGGGCGTCCGGGATGGGCTCTCCCAACTGGGGCTGCACCGGAACCACGCCCGCCCAGATCGGAAGGGCGTAATCCTCTTCGTCGTCGAGCGGCGGCCCTGTGCGGACCTTGGCCGAGACTTCGTTCAACTCCAGCGCGAGCACGCTGGTGGCCTTCAACTCTTGATCGGTCGGCTGGCGAACTTCCTCCCAGCGTCCTGGCACGAGATGATTCGTGAAGAGGCGCAAGGCGTCCCGCTTCTCGCCTGAATCGGTGACCAGCCGGGCTCTGCCCAGCACAACCACGGACCTGTAGTTCATGGAATGATGGAAGGCGGAGCGCGCCAGCACAAATCCATCCACCAGGGTCACCGTGAGGCACACCTGAAGACCGTCCCCGGCCGATCTCAGCATGCGACTGGCGGCGGACCCGTGAAAATAGATTTGCTCGCCCGCCCGGGCGTACAGGGTGGGAATGACGTAAGGCTGGCCGTCCATGGCAAAGCCGGCGTGGCACAGATAGCCTTCATCCAGGATGGCGTGCACCTGCGCCTTATCGTAGACGGCGCGCTTGGCCAGGCGCTTCACCTGCGTGCGTGCTGTGGGCGTGTAGGTTGACATAGCCTCTCCAGCATAGCCGTGAATCCGCCGCCAAGGAATATCCGATTTTGACAACGAGCATCGAAGTTCTCCGCCGCTCGCGAACAAATCCTCTCGGAGCGCGCAAGAACAAGGAGAGAGAAGCCCGACGGACCTTCATCGCCTCCGCAGCGGAATTCTTCTCTCTGGTTGCGGCGGGCGGCGTGCTGTGAAAAGATAACCGCCGGAGGAGCTGCGTGCGCCCTGACCGTCTTGCCAAGCTGATTCTGTTCCTGAGCATCCTGCTGGTGATTGTCGTGCCGCTGCTGTCCGGCGGACTCGACCTGATTGTGGACTGGCTGTGGTTTCGTCAGGAAGGCTTCGGCATCATCTATTGGACGATGCTCAAGGCCCAGATTGACCTCGGCAGCCTCGTGGCGCTGGCGGTGCTGCTGGTGGTGGGCGGAAACCTGCTGTTGGCGCGCAGTTTTGCCCGCCGCCACGGTTACCGGGTCCATGGTGAACTGATCGAGTTCCCGCTCTTTGAGCGCTTCGCTTCGTTGTTCGAACGGTTGATTGCGCTGGGCGTGGTGCTGGTGGCCTGGGCGACTGGGGAGTGGGCGGCGGGCCATGCGTTCGATTATCTCCAGGCCACCCACGCCGTGACGCTTGGACAGACCGATCCCTTGTTCGGCATCGACCTCAGCTTCTACTTTTTCAAGTTGCCCTTCATCGGTTTCCTCTACGACCTGGCGTTGGTGGTGATCTTGACCTCCCTGATCGTTACGGCGGTCCTCTACGCGCTGAAGGGCGGGGTGACGGTCACACCGCGCTCCCTGACGCTCCTGCCTGCGGCTCGCGCGCATTTGATGGCCATCGGCGCGTTTTTCTTCTTTGCGCTGGCTTATCAGGCGCGGCTCTCCATGTATAACCTGCTCTACTCCGGACGCGGCCTCATCAGCGGGGCGGGCTACACGGACATCCACGCCAGCCTGCCGGTGCTCTGGATCCTGCTGGCGCTGACGGTGGCCGTGGGCCTGGCGCTGCTGGCAGGCGCCCGGACGGGGCGCCTCCGGCTCGCGATCTATGGTGTGCTGCTGCTGGTGGTGGTCTGGATCGGGGGGGGCGCCATCTATCCTGAGATCGTGCAGCGCCTGATTGTGGGCCCGAACGAGCAGGACAAAGAGCGGCCCTACATCGCGCGCGCCATCGAATTCACACGCAAGGCTTACGCGCTCGACCGCTTCGAAGAGCACGAGTTTCCGGCGGTGGAGGACTTGTCCGCGGACGAACTGCACCAGAACGCGGCCACGGTAGGCAACATCCGGCTTTGGGACCACGAGCCCCTGCTGACCACCTTCTCGCAGTTGCAGGAGATTCGCACGTACTACGACTTCGCGCGCGTGGATAACGACCGCTATTGGATCAACGGCAGTTTGCGCCAGGTGTCGCTCTCGCCCCGCGAGCTGAACCCAGCCAGCCTGCCCAGCCGCAACTGGATCAACGAGCATCTGACGTACACGCACGGCTACGGCCTGTGCATGGGACCGGTGAATGAGGCCACGCCTGACGGCCTGCCCGTGTTTTTCGTAAAGGACATTCCGCCGGCGTCGAGCGTGCCTTCCATCAAAATCACCCGTCCGGAGATCTATTACGGCGAGCTTCCGAACGAGTACTGCATTGTCGGCACGCGGCTGAAAGAGTTTGATTACCCGGCCGGAGATGAAAACGTCTACACCAGCTACATCGGCAGCGGGGGACTGCCCGTCGAGAATTTCTGGCGCCGCCTGTTGTTCGCCGTCAACTTCGGCGAATTGAAGATTCTGCTCTCGAGCGATATTCAGGACTCGAGCCGGGTAATGATCTACCGCAACATTCTGGAGCGCGCCGGGCGCCTGACGCCGTTCCTCACTTACGATCATGATCCTTACCTGGTGGTGGCGGCGGACGGTTCGCTTGTGTGGATGCTCGACGGCTATACCACCTCCGGCCAGTATCCTTACTCCGAACCGGCCAGCGACTCGGGCACCAATTACATCCGCAACTCGGTGAAGGTCACCGTCAACGCATATAGTGGGGCCATGCACTTTTACGTCGCCGATCCGTCCGATCCGCTGATCGAGCTGTATTCCAGCCTTTTCCCCGGCGTTTTCCAGCCCCTCGACGCCATGCCTGAGGACCTGCGCGCGCACATCCGTTATGCGGAGGACTTTTTCACCATTCAGGCCTCCAAGTACGCGGTCTATCACATGACCGATCCGCGGGTGTTTTACAACAAAGAGGACCTGTGGCGGGTGGCGCAAAGCGCGGCGCGCGGCGAGAACGCGCCCATGACGCCCTACTACACCATCATGAAACTGGCCGGGGTCGGCACCAAGGAAGAGTTCATTCTCATGGTGCCTTTCACTCCGGCTCGCAAGGAAAACATGATCGCCTGGATGGCGGCGCGTTGCGACGTACCCAACTATGGCAAGGTAGCCGTGTTCACCTTTCCCAAGCAGAAGCTCGTCTACGGGCCGCAACAGCTCGAGTCGCGCATCGACCAGGACCCTGCCATTTCGCAGCTTCTCACGCTCTGGGGACAGGGCGGCTCCAAGGTGATCAGGGGCACGTTGCTCGTGATTCCGGTGCACAACGCCGTCCTGTACGTCGAACCGCTGTACCTCTCGACCGAAAGCGGCCCCGGTTTGCCGCAGCTTAAGCGCGTGATCGTCTCCTATGCCGACAAGGTCGTGATGGACTCGACGCTCGATGCCGCTCTCACCGGCATTTTCGGCGGTCCAACCGGTGGAGCGCTAGCCTCCGCGCCTGGTGGCCCCGGTGGTGCCCCGGCCGGCGCCGCCGCGTCCGGTACGGCGTCCGGCACCCCGCAGGATTTTCCGGCGCTCGCGCGCGAAGCTCGCGAGCACTTCGAGAAAGCCGACCAGTTGTTGCGGCAGGGTGATTGGGCGGGCTACGGCGTGGAGATGAAGAAGCTGCAGGACGTCTTGAACCGGCTGTCTCCGAGGTGAGGCGCCGAGCCCTCGCTCGATCTCCGAATTGACCACCTATTTTGACTATGGTACGATCCATTTGTTCTTGGTAAACACAGGTGAGGCCTATGCAAGAGATTGCGATTTCCGAGTTTAAGGCAAAGTGCCTGGCCCTGCTCGAGCAGGTGCATAAGACCAAGAAGCGTCTCCGGGTTACCCGGTTTGGCAAGCCTGTGGCCGACGTGGTCCCGCCGTCGCCCGCGGCCGATGCATCGGATTGGCTCGGCTCGATGAAGGACACGATGGAGATCGTTGGCGACGTCATCTCTCCGGTGATTGAGGAAACCGACTGGGAGGCTTTGCGCGATTGAAGCTCCTGCTCGATACCCATATCTGGCTGTGGAGTCTGCGGGAACCTGAGCGTCTCGGACGCCGCCTCCGCCAGGAACTCCGCAGCGCCAAACACGAACTGTGGCTGTCGCCGGTGAGCACCTGGGAGGCGCTGCTGCTGAACTCGAGGGGGCGAATCCGGCTGCACGGAAACTTGTCCGCATGGCTCGAACGCGCCACGGCGCATCTGGAGGAAGCTCCGCTCACTCATGAAATCGTGCTTGCGGCTCATCACATGCCCCTGCCCCACGCCGATCCGGCGGACCGCTTTCTCGCCGCCACCGCCCAGGTCCTCGGCCTGACCTTGGTGACTGCTGACGAGCGTTTGCTCGGACTGGGAGAGATTCATACCTTGGCCAACCGTTAAACCATGCCAGTGCCATTTGTTGACGACCCGAGCCTCGAATTCTCACGGGTGTAATCCGGAAGGCCCTAATTCCGATAGATCGCATTGTGATATAATTTAAACGTGAAACGCCTCCGGAATACACGCTCGCGTCGCCAGAAGACGCCTCCAAAGGCGTACACGGACCTGATTCGGAGGCTCGCCTGGTTCCGCTACGAGTTGCGTCAGTTCCTGCGCTTCAGCGAACAAGCGGCGCGCGCCGCGGGTGTCACGCCGCAGCAACATCAACTGATGCTGGGCGTGGCTGGATTCACGGATCGAGGCTGGGCGCACATCGGCGAACTGGCCGAGTTTCTGCAGGAGCGGCACAACGCGGTTGTGGGCCTGGTGGATCGGGCGGCGCGACGCGGCCTTGTGCGCAAGGAGCCAGGCGAGCGCGACCGTCGGTTTGTCTGCGTTCATCTGACCCCGCGTGGTGCGGCGCTGCTGGAGCGCCTCGCCCGACTGCATCGTGAGGAAGCCGGACGCCTGTCGCCGCCCAAGCTGGCGGCGGGCCGGTCACGGTCAGGGCCTTCGGCTCGAAGGAGGTTGGAAACCGCATGAGTCCTGGAGTCTCGCCGGGCAAGTCGCGCCGGCTCTTTCGCGAATTCGGCGTTGCGCTCGAGCCTGCGATCATCAAGATCTCGGCGCTGGCCGTGCTCGTGGGACTGGTCGCCGGTCTCGTGGCGCAAGGCCTGCTGGAGCTCATCTATCTGTTCACCAACCTGTTTTTCTATGGCCGCTGGTCGTTCGCGGTCACTGATCCGGCCGGCAATCACCTGGGCGTCTGGGTCATCCTGATTCCGCCCATCGGCGGGCTGCTGGTGGGAGTGATGGTCTACTTCTGGGAGCCGACTCTGAAAGGGCACGGCATTCCGGAGGCCATGGAGGCGGTGCTGCTCGGCCAGAGCCGCATCCGGCTGCGGGTGGCTGTTTTGAAGCCGCTCGCCACCGCGCTCGCCATAGGCACCGGCGGGCCTTTCGGCGCAGAAGGCCCCATCATCCAGACCGGCGCGGCCTTCGGATCGATCTTCGGCCAGCTCGTAAAGCTGACGCCTTATCAGCGGCGCGTGTTGCTGGCTGCCGGCGCCGCCGGGGGCATGGCCGCTACCTTCACTGCGCCGCTGGCGGGCGTGCTGGTGGCCATCGAACTCCTGCTCTTCGAGTTTCGCGCCCGCTCGTTCATTCCCGTGGCCATCTCGGCGGCCGTGGCGACCACCGTCCGGGTTCACTTTGTGGGTTGGGCGCCGCTGTTTCCCACGCCGTCTTTCCAGCTCAAGAGTATGCAGGAGCTTTGGCTGTTCGCGCTGCTCGGAATCCTGATGGGCGTGGTCGCAATCTGCATGATCCGGGTGCTGTTCTGGCTTGAAGATTACTTCGACCACTTCTTCCTGAAACCCTCGACAATCTGGGCGCCGGTAGTGGGTGCGCTCATTCTCGGGATCCTTGGCTACTTCTACCCGCAGATTTTCGGCACCGGCTACAACACCATCCGTGACATGCTCAACGACCGGCTGACCGTCTCTAAACTTTTGGGCGTGTCGCTGGCCAAGTTCTGGGCGCTGGTGATTTCGCTCGGCTCCGGAACCACGGGCGGTGTCTTTGCGCCTTCGCTGATTGTGGGCGGCGGCATCGGCGCCGCTTACGCCGTCGCCTGGCATCACTTCCTTCCTCACCTGGTGAGCGACCCGGCGCTTTACGCCCTGGTGGCCATGGCGGCCGTTTTTGCCGGCATCGCGCGCGCGCCGTTCACCAGCATCATCTTCCTGTTCGAGTTGAGCCGGAATCCCAATGCCATCCTGCCGCTGGTGGTCTGCTGCATGATTTCCGATGGGTTCGTGCGCCTCTTCAGTTCCGAGTCGATCATGACGGGCAAGCTCGTGAAGCGCGGGCTGATCGTCCTGCAGGACTATTCCGTGCCCATTGTCATGCGCTCCCGCATCGAACAGGTGATCCCCAAGCAGTTCACCCCCGTTCCCGCAGACGCCGGCGCGGAATCGGTGGTGCGTGACTTCGACACGTCGAACGCCGGCGTGCTTCCTGTGATTGAAAACGACGGCACGCTCGTGGGAGTCATCGAAGCGCACGATTTGCTCAAGGGGCTCGACCCTTCGACCAAGGCCCGCGACATCGCCCGCCAGGATTTTGTGACCGCATACGCGGGTGAAACGGTCGACATGGTTACCCGCAGGATGATCCAGCAGAATGCCGAGAACGTGGTGGTCATGGGCCGTGAGGACGGACGGTCGAAGGCGATTGGCGTGGCTCGCGCGGTAGACATCCTCCGCCTGCGGCGCTGGGTGGTTGAGGAAGAAGGGCTCGCCATCGAAGCCTTGCGCGAGCACCGGGCATCGAAGAACTCTTGACGCGTGTCGTTCGGGCGGCGACGCGCTTTTGCTGCTAGAATGAGGCAGGGAATACGCGCAGAAACGATGCCACAGTCTGGTTGGAAAGCTGAAGTATTGCTCGCAGGAAGCTGGCGGGGCGCAACCTCGGTGCTTCTCAGCAGCGGGGCCCACCATCTGATCGTGGATAGCGGCATGCAACACGAAGCGCCCCTGCTGCTGAAGGCTCTGGACGAGCGCGGCCTGAAACCCCCGGACATCGAAGCGCTCATCAGCACCCATTTCCACATCGATCACGTGCTGAACAACTCGCTGTTCCCGCACATCCCCATCTATGCCAATCAGCGGGCCTACGATTGGGCCTGTTCGCTGTACGCCGATCTCGCTGACGACCTGAACTGGGAGAAGCTTGTCCTGAAGTATTACCCCGAGACCCTTGACTACGAGCGGGCGCGCGTGCTCATGGGCAAGCTCCGGAAGCTCGGGCTCCGGCTCTGGGACCGAAGGCGGGTGGGAGCGCCGGAGCAGTTTGTGTGGATCGAGAATCAGCCGCTGCCGGAGGGCCTGGGAGTTCACGTGACCTCGGGTCACGTGCCCGGGCACCTCTCGGTGCTGGTCAGCAACGGCGGGGAGCCTACCGTGATCGCCGGTGACGCGCTCCTGAGCCGCGACCACGACGATCAGGTCCTGACCATGATTCCGTACAACCGCGAGCAGTTCCAGCGCGACCGCGAGCGCATTCTGGCCATGCCTGGCCGCATCCTGCCCGGGCACGATCACCCGTTCATTGTTGGCACGCCTGATGGCCAGCCCCGCAACGGTGACCTGTGATCGGGCGCGCGCGGAGCCGCGAACGCGTTCCCCCTGGAAGTGCGGCGCGGCCGGCTAGTGGCCGCCCGAGTCCTCGAGTTGCTCCACGTAGCGCCGGAGTTCCTGGGAGATCTTGAGCGCGAGTTGGTCGGGAGTCATGTCGCGGGCCGCGATCTCGATCGTTGAGGCGGGTGGCGGGGGCGGCGCATTGGCTTTCGGGTTCTTGTCGAGCAGCGTGGCGGTCCACAGCCTCGCCCCGGTAACCCAGTCCACCACGTCGATGGAAGTTTCTTGAGGCTGCTTCTTGGGCGGCGCTTTCGGCAGCGGAACGCCGGCCCGCTGTTTGAACCGCGTCGGCCTGTCGGGAACGACAGCGCTGATCTGGAGGTCGACTCCCTCCGGATTGCTCGTGACGTGGTAGCGCCCCCACGTCAGCAAATCCTCCTGCAGCCATTTGTCGAGATTGTTGGGCATGGGCGCGACGTAGATCATCTTGCCCGTCAAGAGCCGGTTGGTCGAGGCGCTCGACGCGGAAGCCGCGGCCGGCACCGGCGCCTCGGGAGGCGCCTGTATGACCGGCGCCGGTGGCTGCGTCTGCTGCGCTCCCGCTTTCGGCCCGAGGGCGATCAGCACTAGGGCGGGCAGGAGTATTCGAACCGCACGACGGTTTTGCAACACCATGAATCCTCGCGACAGGGTTGCCTGACGCAGGCAACAGGCCTATTCTACCACCAGCGCGGCACCAGCCCGGCACCAGTCCGGCCGGATGCCTTTTTCCGGACGTGAGGCGCAGCGCGAAAGGAGACCGGCTATGCCACCCACCGTATCCACCAGGGCGTACATCCGACTTGCATACGCAGCGATCCTCGTCGTTTCCTTGACGCTGGTCCGGCCGCTTTCCGCGCAGGTTGGGGCCAGCTTCTACGTTGCGAAGAGCGGCAGCGACAACAATCCCGGCACCATGAAGTTGCCCTGGTTGACGATTCAGCATGCGGCGAATTCGGTGTCGGCGGGCGCTACGGTTTACGTACTGGGCGGAGTCTACAACGAGGCCGTGAATTTTCCGGCGTCCGGGACGGTTTCGGCTCCCATCACGTTCCTGAACTACGCTGGGCAGAACGCAGTCATCGACGGCACCGGCGTGACCTGCTGCACGTCGAACCCGCCTTCGAGCGGCAATGGAACCGAGGGTCTCGTCACCATCGTGAACCAGAGCTACATCACCGTCCAGGGATTTGAAATCCGAAACTTCACGACCAACAACCCCGCTTACGTTCCGACCGGCGTCTGGATCACGGGCTCGGGCACCGGCGTCCAGATTCAGAACAATCTCGTGCACAACATCACGACCACATCGGAAAAGAACGGCAACGCTTTCGGTATCTCGGCGTATGCCACGTCGAAGACCCCGATTACCGGGCTCGTGATCAATGGAAACGAAGTCTACGACCTGAGGACCGGGAACAGCGAATCCGTGAACGTGGACGGGAACGTGACCCACTTCGCGATCACCAACAATCTCGTGCACGACAACGACAACATCGGAATCGATGCCATTGGATACGAGGGCGTGGGTCCCGTCGGTTATGACGAGGCCATGTACGGCGAGATCAGTGGAAACACGGTCTACAACATCAGCGGAATCACGAATCCCGGCGAGGGCTACGAATACGACGCCGACGGGCTCTACTGCGACGGCTGCGCTTACGTCACATTCGAGCGGAACCTGATCCTCCAGGTCGATTACGGCATCGAGACGACCAGCGAAAACCAGGTGTGCCTGGCCAACGGAACCGAGTGGTCCGGGCCGGGCAATACCGGCACGGCGGGCAAAGGCAAATCCCCGTGCTACGGCCGATACGTTACGGTCCGCAACAACATCTTCTATAACTCGAACGCCTGCGGCAACTCGATCGGCGGCTACGCAGCCGCCACCCGTAACGGCGGACCGAGCAATGGAGGAGGCAGCAGCTATCACGACGTCTTCGTGAACAACACGCTCTACAACAACGCCGCGCAACCGGGCGGCGAGACCGGCGAATTCCAGATTCAACACCAGGTGGGCAGCGCCCAGGGGGACTACTACGAAAACAACGTCGTCTACGCCGGCTCCTATAACACCTGGATCTTTAGCTATGTCCCGTTCTCGCAGAAATACCCGGCGCCGCCGGCCACCCTCAACTGGAATCTCTACAACTCGGCGGCGGGTTACGAAAAGGGCACGTCGATCTGGTGGGGCAACGTGAGCGGCTACGCGAGTTTTGCAAACTGGCAGAGCTCGAGCGGAGAAGACGCGAGCTCTCTCAACACGAATCCTCTCTTTGTCGATCTGGGTGACACGCCGCCTGACTTTGACACCCTTCCTTCGTCGCCGGCGGTCGGCGCCGGCAGCACCACTCTCTCCTGCAGCGCCGGCTGGTGCGATCCGCATGGCAGCTCGCCCCACTCGATCTATGGCAGCACGGACTATCTCGGTAATCCGCGGACCAACGGCTCGAGCATCGACATCGGCGCCTACGAAAACACCGGAGTGACCGTCGAGAATTCGGTGACCGTGACCCTGACCGCCGGCACGTACACCCTGCTGCCCGGCCAATCGACCACCCTGACCGTCACCGTCTCCGCCGCTCCCGCCGGCGCCGGGGTGCCGAGCGGCACGGTCAACATCATGCTCGGATCAGCCGAGCTCGAATCGCAGCCGGTGCTGCCGGCGAGCGTCGCGGAGTCCGCGGCCACTCTGCCCCTCAGCGCCTCCCAACTCGGGACCGGCGCCAACACCCTGACGGCGGTGTATTCGGGAAATTCCATCGCGCCGTGCTGCCCCGTATCAGGCCCCCCGGTTCCGGTGTACCCAAGCACCGTGTCCGCGCCCATCACGATCACCAAAGAGCAGTGAGTCGCCCGCCGTTCTGACTGTGAGCCGTTCGCGCCGCAGCGCGCGGGCCTCGGTGCCCGCTCTACGACCCCGCGCACGCGTTTGACTTTGAATCGGCAAAACGAAGCCACTGTCAACATGGTCGGCTGATTCTAAAGGACTTATGGCAAGCCACTTTGGCTTCGTTTGGCTTCGTTTTGACCTATTTTTTAGGCCGTTTTGTTGATTCTATTGGACTTGGTGGCTTCGTTTTGTAAAATTTTAGATTCTTTTTTTTCGCGTTTTGGAGAGATTTGAGGTTCGCGGCGCGCGAGCAGAGGCTACATTAATGGGCTTACAATAACATGGCGGGGTTGATGATGCCGGGTCGCCCTTGGATGGTAACACTGAAGCGTGGCGCGAGGGACTGTGAATCATCAGAAGCCTCTAGGCGGGCAAACAACCGCCCTGCGAAAAACGACACCGACAGCGTAGCAGAGGGCTAGCGCCGGTGTCAAGCCATGTAGGTATGTATATATAGGCTACAGTGGATCGTCTGGAGGGACGGGAGATCCCGCAGCCCCGGAAGGGTGCAAGAATTTAACACACGGCGAAGCCGTGGGACCACGCCCGACCGCAACACGCCGTAGCCCCAGAGGGGCGTGAGATCTTACCGCGTTCGCCCGGCGCGCCGAGTCCTGGGTTCAAAGACCCTCACACCGCCTTCGGTTCCCCTCTCCCGCCAAGCGGAGAGGGGAAGGGATAGGGGAAGGGATTGGGGAACGATCCGGTGACCCACGGCCCGCGCCGGCGGCTACAAGAATTCGTTGAACCACTCGTTCTTCCGGGCACCCTCCAGGTTAGTGTCGGTCAGAAGGCGCTCACGCGGAGGCAGAGTGCCAAGTTCGGTGCTTCTCTTGAGCCAATTCTGGCTTTCCTTCTCATGGCCTCTCAGGGCGGCCACGCACGCCAGATTGTAGGCGCCGTATCCCGGTTTCAGCTTCTCGGCGCCGAGAAGGTTCTCCTCCGCAAGAGCAAGCAGACGGTCGGCTTCTTCCCCCGTCTTGCTCCTGGCCTGATTCAAAAGTGCGTTGCCCCAGTTGTTGAGGGCCACGGCCATGTCCGGTTTGATGGCCAGAGCGGCCGCGAACTTCTCCCCCGCCAGGGCAAACAGCCGGTCGGCTTCTTCCCCCCTCCTGCTTCCGGCCTGTACCGAAAGCGCAGCACCCCAGTTGGTGAGGGCATCGTGCAGGTCCGGTTTAATGGCCAGAGCGGCCGCGAACCTTTCCCCCGCCAGGGCAAACAGGCGGTCGGCTTCTTCCCCACTCTTGCTGTTGGCCTGAACCAAAAGCGTGAGACCCCAGAAGCTGAGGGCCTCGTGCTTGTCTGGCTTGATGGCCAGAGCGGCCGCGAGCTTCTCCCCCGCCAGGGCAAGCAGGCGGTCGGCTTCCTCGCCTGTCTTGCCCGTGGCCCGAAAAAAAAGGAAAGTACCCCAGAAGGTGAGGGCTTCGTGCTGGTTCGGCTTGATGGCCAGAGCGGCCGCGTACTTCTCCTCCGCCAGGGCAAACAGCCGGTCGGCTTCTTCCCCACTCTTGCTCGTGGCCTGAACCGAAAGCACATTGGCCCAGTTGTTGAGGGCCTTATTCAGATGCGGGTTGATGGCCAGGGCAGCCGCGTACTTCTCCCCCGCCAGGGCCAACAACCGATCCGCTTCTTCCCGACTCTTACTCCTGGCCTGTTCCGACAGCGCAGTACCCCAGTTGTTGAGGGCATCGTGCAGGTCGGGCTTGAGCGCCAGAGCGGCCGCGAACTTCTCTCCCGCTAGAACAAACAGCTGGTCGGCTTCTTCCCCCGTCTTGCTCTTTGCCTGATGCGAAAGTGCATTGCCCCAGTTGTAGAGCGCCTCATGCAGGTCGGGCTTGAGCGCCAGAGCGGCCGCGAACTTCTCTCCCGCCAGGGCCAACAACCGATCCGCTTCTTCCCGACTCTTACTCCTGGCCTGTTCCGACAGCGCAGTACCCCAGTTGTTGAGGGCATCGTGCAGGTCGGGCTTGAGCGCCAGAGCGGTCGCGAACTTCTCTCCCGCTAGAACAAACAGCTGGTCGGCTTCTTCCCCCGTCTTGCTCCTGGCCTGAGCCGAAAGCGCAGCACCCCAGGAGGTGAGGGCCTCGTGCTTGTCCGGTTTGATGGCCAAGGCGGCCGCGAACTTCTCCCCCGCCATGGCAAAGAGCCGGTCCGCTTCTTCCCCACTCTTGCTGCTGGCCTGATCCGAAAGCGCATCGCCCCAGTTGTTGAGGGCTTGGTGCTTGTCCGGCTTGATGGCCAGAGCGGCCGCGAACTTCTCCCCCGCCAGGGCAAACAGGCGGTCGGCTTCTTCCCCCCTCCTGCTTCCGGCCTGATGCCAAAGCATAACGCCCCAGTTGTTGAAGGCCTCGTGCAGGTCCGGCTTGATGGCCACCGCGGCCGCGAACTTTTCCCCCGCCAGAGCAAACAGCCGGTCGGCTTCTTCGCCGCTCTTGGTCTCAACTTGACCCGAGAGCGCAGTACCCCAGCTGTAGAGGGTCTGATGCATCTCTGGCTTGATGGCCAGAGCGGCTCCAAACTTCTCCCCCGCCAAGGCAAACAGCCGGTCGCCTTCTTCACCCATCTTGGTCTTGGCTTGATTCGAGAGCGCATTGCCCCAGTTGTAGAGGGCCTCATGCAGGTCCGGCTTGATGGCCAGAGCGGCCGCGAACTTCTCCCCTGCCAGGGCAAACAGCCGGTCAGCTTTTTCTCCCCTCGTGCTCTTGGCCTGATCCGAAAGCGCAGCACCCCAGTTGTTGAGGGCCGCGTGCTGGTCTGGCTTGATCGCCAGGGCGGCCGCGAACTTATCCCCCGCCAGGGCAAACAGCCGCTCGGCTTCCTCCCCCGTCTTGTTCTCTGCCTCCTCCAAGAAGGTGGCGCCTTGCATCACGTGAGCCCACGACGAGAATTCGGCCACCGCTGGTACATCTAAATGCTGCTGCCAAAGCGTGATCACGCCATCGAAGTCTCCGGCCATTAGCCCGCGTAGCGCATCTGCGACTACCGGCTCGGCGTGTTCGATCTCCCTTATTGCGCGTTGAACCCACTGGCGAGGAGTGCTGGTAACATCTTCATCGGAAATCTGTTTGGGCAAATCGAAGGGAGTGAGCATCTGCAGGATACCGTCGAGATGAGTGAATGGCTGCTGCAGCAAGGTTGGAGGAAAGATTCCAAGTCTCTGCGTTAGTGTGACGAAGAAAGAGTCTGCGTCCCAGCCGCCAGCAAAAAAAGCGTACTTTCCCTCCGTAAGCAACCGGTCGCGCACGTGTACGGCCGGTTCGCTGTCCTGGTGCCCTACCCAATACAGACCGTTGTCGAAACGGTCCACCCGCGCAAGATGATCAAATACCGGGTCGTTTTCTCCGCTATAGCCCACAACGATCCACAGGCGCCCGCGGCCTGCATCTTCAAATACAGGTCCGAGGCGCTTGGAATGTTGGCCGCATTCCTCTTCGGTATTCATCAGTACGAAGCCCGTCCGCTGACCGTGTAAGTGGAAGACTGCCTTGCTCGCAACGTCAGCAGGGCTCAGGAATTGTGAAGCAGCGAAGTCATAGACGGCTGGAAACTCCCCTAAGAGGGCGCAGGCTCGCATCACTAGGGGATCAAAATTCGTGGTCAGCACGCGGTCCACGTATCCGGCCCGCATTAAACACGCGATGCTGATGTGCGCCCAGTTGATTTTGGCTTTGTCCACGTACTCAGCGATCAGGTCGCGCCGCTCGGAGACCATTAGCTCGGCCATGGATTGAGGGTAGGTCTTCATCTTTGCGCGTTCATAGGCTTTCGGGTATCGTTCCTTGATCAGTTGCACGAACCCCGAGGCGAGCGGTATGCCTGCTTTAACGGAACACCCCGCACCGATCAAAAGACTGCAACCCCTGCGTCGCGCCGGGACATTTCGAACTCTGTCAACGATGTCGTCGATTGTGCGTCGAAAGTCCTCCACTAATGCCTCCTGCCGAGCAGACTCCGCGACATTATACGGCTTTGGTCCTCCCTACTTGCTGGTTCGGGCGGAAAAACCGAGGCACACCTCGTATTGACATTCTCGGAAAATACCATGACGACGCTACGATACGCGAATAGTGGAAGACATCATTCCTCCCTCGGCAGGGGTGAGCGCGTATCCACGGTCAGTGCTCTTCTGACCGTGGGCTTTTCCTACCCCCAATACGTCCCGGCAATCGCACCTAGTCAATCGAATCGGACAGGCCGCAACCGTTGCCTTGCCCAACGCAAAATCGTTGTAGCTCGACCACCGCCAATCCTCGTCTCGCTTCACCAATCCCTTCCGAACCGGGTTCAGGCGCGTGTGTTCAGCCGCTCGCGGAACTCCTTCTCATGGCGAGGACCAAGCCCACGGTCAGGAAAGCGCTGACCGTGGCTGGCGCTGATGAGCTGTTCAAACCACGCGGAACCGCCCCTGATTCAGCCCCTCAGCGATTCGCCGGGCCAGTG
>DASZIG010000092.1:0-12847 GCA_035949375.1 Terriglobia bacterium
CGCGCTCATCGATCTCGTGTCGGTAGACCCGGTATCCGGGCCAGCTCAGAATCCTCGTGAAGTCGTTGTCGCTTGGCACCGGACCAGTCTACCGCAACCGCGTCAATTCACACCCCTTCACAGATTCCTGCGCAGAGCCGATTATTTGCCCCATTGAAGACAAAAAGACTGAGTGACAGGGCCGGGGAAGTCACCTTGGTGTTCCAAATGAAACATACAGCTGTTATTTAATCAGTTACCGTGAAATCCGGGGGGACCGCTCCCTAACCGCAGGATGTTGGACGCACTGAGGCTTAACGCCGGAGGTCGAGTATGACTGAATCACTCAAAGGGATGCTAGAAACCATATTGGTTGTCGATGACGATGCGGGGGTTCTCGCGCTGGTTGCGGAAATCCTCAGAAATGCAAACTTCCGCGTGCTCACAGCTCGAGACGGAGCTGAAGCCGTCGCCTTGGCAGGGAAAACGGCCGATAGAATTGATCTGCTTCTTTCCGATGTGGATATGCCTCTGATGACGGGTCCGGACCTGGGCGAGCACCTGAAGAAGGCCCGGCCGGATATGCATGTGATGCTGATGTCAGGTGGTGGAGCGGCTGGAAATCTTCTGGTCTTGAATTACGGCTGGGCCTTCATCCAGAAGCCGTTTTTGCCGGTGAAACTGGTCAGAATGGTGACGGAAGTGTTACACTCGCGGAACCGCTCACAATTAGGCGGCCACGAATTCGACAGCCGTAAGGACGTCGATGACAAAGCGTAACCTCAACATTCCATTCTACTTCACTCTGGGCGGGCGCAGAACTCGAGCAGCAGAGTGATTCAATGGCGGCTAGCTAGTACTACTGTGTTACAAACGCAGGGCGCCGCAAAAAGGAGAGCAAGGAAGCTGCCGGACTAAGGAGCGAGCGAGCTTCTGCCGGAGGGTGGCGATCGAATAAGGATTATGCGCTCGGGACGAAGGCGGCGAACCGCGGGGCTGGAAGTCAGGCGGGATCTCCGGCCTCGGTAGTCCGAGATGGCCGGCAGGAGCGGAGGGGGAAAAACGGTTCGGTCTTCCGAGTTTTGTCTTTGACAACGCGACCAAAAGACATCGGCCTTGGGCACTGAAAGGGAAAAACCTCATGATGACAACGGGCCAGCCTGAAGACGCACCCCAAGACGACATCGGGCACCTTAGAGCCCGTCTAGCCGACCTCGAAGGCGAAGTGCTGCAGTTGAAGGCGAGGCCCGCGCCGCCCATAGATGCCGAAAGCATGCTCCAAAACGCGACCGATGGCTTTATCGTTTACGATTCCGAGTTCCACTTCACCTATTTGAACGGCGATGGCGAGCGACTGCTTGGAAAGCTGAAAACGGAACTGCTCGGCAAGAGCCAATGGGATATGTTTCCCGAATCGATCGGAACTGAAATAGAAGGCCAGTACCGCCGTGTAATGGGGGAACGCGTTGCTGGCACTTTCGAATACCTTTATCCGGACTTAAAGACGTGGCTCGAGATTCGCGTTTCACCATCATCCATGGGAGGCCTCTTGGTTGGGCTTCGCGACATCACCGCACGCCGGCAGGCCGAGATGGAGCGCGAGGGGAGCCTTCGGGAGATCCAAGCTGAGCGGCAAATTCTAAGCGAAATAATCGAGAAGTCTCCAGCTGCAATTTCGGTCCTACGGGCACCGGATCTAATCTACGAATTGGTGAATCCAGCGTTCCAAGCGCTTGCACCCGGCAAGCAGCTCCTTGGAAGCCGCTTCTCGGAGATCTGGGATGACGCGTCCCAGGGCATGGTGGCAAATCTCCATAACGTCATCTCGACCGGCCGAGCTTTCGAAGCCGTAGATAGTCCTCGTACTGTTCAACGCCTTCCCGGCGCACCCCCTGAAACAATCTTTCTTACATCGTCCTGGATTCCGCTGGTCGGCCCTTCCGGCAGCCCCGATCGTATTCTGACCCTGGCGACCGACACGACCGAACGCAAAAGGCAGGAAGATCGGCTGCGGAGCAGTGAGGCTCGTCTGGCACGAGCACAAAAAATGGCTAACCTCGGTAGCTGGGAACAAGATCTGGAAAGCGGAGAGGTCGAGTTATCGGAAGACGCTTGCAGGATCTTTGGTGTGCCGGCGGAAGAGTCCCAAACCACGATGGAGTGCCTATTTTCCCTCGTGCATCCGGAGGACCAGGCCTCGGTTCGGGCGACGATGGGAAACGCGCCCTCTCGGGAGGGATGTTCGCAGATCGATCATCGAATTATCCTCTCGGACGGAAGGGAACGTTTCTTGCGGCTATACGTGGAGCTGCTCGGCAGTGAGGCCGCTCCGGGCCGCCTCCTGGGCACCGTCCAGGATGTCACGGAATATAAGCAGCTCGAAGAAAAATACCGGCGTTCACAGAGACTGGAAGGAATCGCTCGTCTGGCCGGCGGAATCGCCCACGACTCTAACAACCTTCTAGTAGTGATCAATGGTTACGCGCAGTTGATCCTGTCGGAAGTGCGGGCCGAAGATCCTTTGTGGGACCGGGCACAGCAAATCCTTAACGCAGGAAATCGCGCGGCGGCTCTGACGCGCCAACTTTTGGCTTTCAGCCGAAAACAAGTAATGCGTCCTCGCGTAATCAATCTTGACAGGATGCTAACAGACCTCGCCAAGATGCTCCGGCGGCTGATTCCCGAGAACATTCAAATTAAGCAGAACGTCACCCCCGAACTCTGGAATGTGAGAGGGGACCCTGACCAAATCGAGCAGGTTGTTATGAACCTGGTCGTGAATGCCCGGGACGCCATGCCGAAAGGCGGTGTGCTGACTATTGCCACGTCGAACGTCGAACTTGGGGAACAGGATGTCAAAGGATTTTTCGATCTAAAGCCGGGCCGGTACGCCTCGTTGATGGTCACCGACACAGGGACCGGCATGACGGCGGAGACGAAACGGCGCATATTTGAGCCCTTTTTCACGACGAAGGCCGTCGGGGATGGTACTGGGCTCGGCCTGAGCATGCTTCATGGGATTGTGAAGCAGCACGGTGGTGAGGTTTCCTTCTATAGCGAACTCGGACTCGGCTCAACCTTTAAGGTCTATTGGCCCGCCACCGACCAACCCAACGAGTCCGCGGCCAGTACCGCGGGGCCGGGGATTGCCTACCACGGAAACAACACGATCCTGCTGGTCGAGGATGATGAGAAGGTGCGGAAAGTCGTTCTCACGATGTTACTGCAGCAAGGATATAAGGTCTTGGAAATAAGTCAGAGCTCAAACGCTGTCGGCGTGGCCAGCGAGCATGACGGTCCTCTTGACCTGCTGCTAACGGATGTCGTTATGCCACATATGAACGGCCAGGAGCTGGCGGAACAGGTCTTGGCGCTTCGGCCGGGCATCAAAGTGGTCTTCATGTCCGGCTACCCGGGAGGGATCGTTTCGGGGCACGGCATATTCGACCCGGACGCATTCTTTCTGCAGAAGCCTTTTCAAATGGATAGGCTTGGGGAAATCCTCCGCCAAGCGTTGGATTCGGGTAAAAAAGCGTAAAACGACTTCTTTGCTTTGCGCGCAATAATACTCTGGGCTGCTGCTGGTCTGGAGTTGAGCAATAGTAGCGTTTCCTCCTTCCAATCCGAAACCTCAATTGCGAGTCCATGCCTGGAGGGTGAAGAAGTCCTCGGCCATCCATCACGTCTCGGTGTTGGGACAGGAACTCCTTCCAAGTGGTCTTGCGGCTGCGCTCGGCTGCCGGCTCCAGGCCATGTTCCTTGAGAATGTTGGCGATGGTACTTCGCGCCACCTCCTGGCCAGATCAGCTAGCGCACCCTGGATCCTCCGGTAGCGCCAATCGCGGTTTTCCGTCGCCATTCGCACGACCAATTGTTGAATCTCATCCTCCACGCGGGGGCGGCCGGCGCCACGCTGCCTTGTGCCTCGCCAAAACGATATCAAGCTGAAAACAATTGCTTTTTCTGGCATCGGCCCTCACCCTAGACGCCATGTTCGCGATGTTGGCTTCGCTGCTTCGGCTTCTCATTTCGCCCCCTAGTCTAGCCTCCACGATCTCGCCCTCGAGAACCTGGCCCTTCGTCAACAACTGGCCGTCTTCAAGCGAAAGTGCCCGCGGCCTCGGCTGCGAGGCATGGATCGCTTTTGGGTGTGGCTGTCCAGGAGTTGGAAGGATTGGCGCCGGGCACTGGTAATCGTGAGACCGTAGACGGTCGTGGCTTGGCATGGCAAGGGCTTTCGCCTGTTCTGGACCTGGATTTCCAGGCGGAGGAGCGTGTCCTTTCGGTGAGGGTGCGTGACTCGGCCTAGCAGCCCGTGGCAGAAGCAGCCGCTTTCACGACAGCGAGAAGAGTTCAGTTCGTGGCTCCCCACAACCTAAGGCTTACGCTTCATACTGCACCTCCAGCAGACCGTGCGCGCTGTTGTTGTCGAATCGGCGGCGTGTTGATAGCCTGACGCCCTGCTCTCGGCGAGGAGGATCCGGGCCGGGGTCCTCGTATAGCCAAGCATCCTTGTCATTGGCGGGATAGGCTTTGAGCAGACCATGTTGTCGCCAGATTCTCACTCTGAGAGGAGGTACGTTTAGTCGCTCCGCGATTTCTTCAATCGTCAAAAGGCCTTTCTCCCGCAGCCGATCATATCGCGGTTTGAGCTGATAATCGCGCCGGAGGCGGGCGATGATGCGGCTGCTGAAGATCTTGCCTTCACCCGAGCGAGTACCGCGTCCGTTCAGAATTCCTACGATCTCTTTATCCGTGTGGTCGTCCATCAGTCGGTCGATTTCCCTGACCACCTCGGCGGGTGTCATCTTCAGTTCCCAAGCCGTCAACGGCCGCGGCAGCGTGAGTGTTTTACTGGTGCCACCTCGGAACCGGACGTGAACCGTGATGTGACCTTGTCGGATAAGAGTCACGTCCTCGAGGAGGAGCCGCACCATGCGCTTCCGCTCCCGGTCGGGGGTCTTGGGGTCTTGCCAGAGGCGTGGGAAGTCACTGGCGAGGGCGGCGATTCGGGCCCGCTGCTGTTCATCCATCACTGCCCGGTCTTGCTGGCACTGTTGTTCGTAATGCTCCTGCGCTTCGGTTAAGAGACGGAGCTTCTCGTTCCAGTCCGCCTCGAGCGAATCGGCGACCAGGCGGTTCGTGGGATCGACATGAAGATAGCGGCGCCGGGCCAAGTCGGTTTCGTAGCGCGCTCGCTCCACTTGTTTCTGGCGGAGTTTGTCTACTTCGTCCAGCCGGGCCTGAAGTTCCTGCTGGACCGCCAGGGTAACTTCGAGTGCCAGCGGAGTGACGCTTTCCACCAGCAGTTGTCCGACTGCCTGGTCGATGGGCTCTCCCACCACGTGCTGACAGATCGAGACGGCATGTTCGACGCCGTCGCGCTGGCATAAGTAGTCCGGCAGGATTCGGCCTTGGCGCGTGTGGTATCGAACCGTCATCCGGCTTCCGCAGAGACCACAGACCACCATGCCCTGCAACAGAGCCGGCCCTTCACGAGGCGGACTTTTGCGGCGGTCGGCGCCAATTGCTTGAGCGTTCTCCCGCAAGCGTCGCAGGTTCTCTTCGTACTGCTCCCAAGTGATGTAACCGGGGTGGGCGTTCTTCGATAGCATCCACTGCTCGCGGGGCAACTTCGTGTAGGAAGTGTGTCCATCCGGGTTGAGACGAGTGCGGCTCCGCCCATACACGAAGGCGCCGGCGTAACGAGGATTGTGCAGAAGGTGTAGTGCCCGGCTGTGCGGCAGTTCTGCCCACACCAGATCCCCTTTGTTGGGTCCCTTCTTCAACCGTCGTGGAAACAGGAGACCCTTCCGGCGAAAGCTCTTGACCACCGCGCACGCCGATCCGGTGCGCCGGAAGGTATCGAAAAAGAACCGGATGCTTTCTTGTACCTGCCGGTCCGGATCGAGAATCGGCTGCTTTTGGGCATTGTAGAGAAAGCCGACCGGCAGGGGACACTCGAGCTCGCCACGCCGAGCCTTGTTCAAGATGCCGCCCTGGAGCCGGACCCTCAGCACGTGCAGTTCGGCTTCGCTCATGGTCCCCTTCAAGCCCAGCAGGAGGCGATCGTTGAAGTGCGAAGGGTCGTAGACGCCATCTTCGTCCAGAATGAGCGTATCGGTCAGCGCGCAGATCTCCAGCAGGCGGTGCCAGTCGGTGGAGTTTCGGGCCAAGCGGGAAACTTCCAGACCGAGCACAATGCCTGCGTTGCCCAAGCCCACTTCCGTGACCAGCTTCTGAAATCCTTCCCGATCGACCGCCGAAGCCCCGGACTGCCCGAGGTCACTGTCAATGACGATGATGTGCTCAACCGGCCAGCCCAAGGCGACGGCGTGCTGGCGGAGACCATACTGCCGCTTGGTGCTCTCGGTGTTCTCAAACACCTGGCGGAGTGTCGATTGGCGGACATAGAGATAGGCGTTTCGTCTGAGGTGTCCCGCGTTGACTTTTTGGTGGGCGTCGCCTGTCATGAGGTGGCCTCCTGTTGTAAGCAGAGGATCATGCCGGCCAGCAGCACGGTGATCTGCGTCCGCGTGTCGCCGGGGATCGTTTCATCGATCCGGGGCTGGGAGGGTGTGCCCGGTTCGACACCGCGGGTGCATTCCGACCAAGCCTCAATCCAGGCGGTCATCCCGCGCCGGAGAAAAAGCGCCAGACCGAAACCTTCGCTGCCAGGAGACAGCGAGCCCAAGGCATCGCGACGTAGTCGCTCATAGTGGGCAACCAGATCTTGGCGAGTTGCCGACTGGCGAATAGGCTCACTCAGCGGCGTTTTTTTTGATGGCGCCGTAAGCGGCGCTCGATACTGCGCGGATGCACGGTCATATCGAAGTGTTCCCGGATGAGTCGCGCCAGTTCCACTGGCCGGGCCGAAGGTTCTTCCTGGCGCTTTACGGCCAGGAAGGCCATGACCTCGTCGGTGAGCTTGTGCGCCTGCTTGGGGCCCCGCTTGTGGGGTACCAAGCCGAAGAGGCCATTCTGCTCGAAAGCCGACAACGCCTGATAAAAGGACGGTCGCGAAAAACCGAAACTGGCTGCTGCCTCCGTCACCGACTTGCTGTCGGTCTTGACTCGGCGCAGCATCTCGTACTTGACCTGGACCAAGTCGCGGGGGTCGAAGAAGCCGTTCTGGAGAAACAGCTCGTCGCGGACATTCTTGGGGCGCGGGTTCAAGGTCCCCTGTTGTTGGAGCGTCTGGAGCTTGGCATCGGGATTGGCCATCGGCACCTCGCAAATCCGGGAAGAGATGCGTAAAGATAATTATGCTCATGTCCGATTCGGTGTCAAGCTCTTTTTGTCGTCGAAAAGCTGCTTTTATTCGCCTATTGTGGCGGTCTATTGGACCACAGAGCCCGATCGCCAGGGCCCCATCCGGCATCTTTATCCTTACATGTGCGGCGTTATTGCCCTTACACTTCAACGGTCGTTGTTTCATCGAACCTTCTCCAGCAGGTCGGAAAGTTTCAGTAAATCCTCGTAGCGAAACCAGCACCGTCCGGCGGCCACCGTCACAAACGGGTCGGCGGCCACGGCTGTGGTCCAGCACGCTGGAATCGAACGCAGAAGCCCACCGGCATCGTGGAAGTAGACACGATCCTCGCCCCAGTTGTGGCGATAGGTGATCAGCTTGAACTTCTGGCCCCTGAGCGGATGATGAGGATGGATAACCTCAAAGTTGGTGTCGGCATGGTTTCCATGCGCTGTAGTTGAAGACTTCAGCCAAGGTCCGGATTGAGACTCTCAGTCTGGCCTTCCGAGCCCAGGAATCGAGCCCAGAGCTGGGTTAGGAGCCGCAGCAGAGCCAAAAAGAAGTCCGGACGGTAACCTTGCAGGCCCCGCGGGGTTCCTTTGCCGTATAGTCGGCGCATCACCAGCCCCAAGTTGAACGCTGCGACATGCACCAGCAGCCGCTTGAGGATGTTCGGGTGCCGCCGCAGATGCACTCGTCTCATCCCGCCCGTTTCGTACAAGTGCGCAAAGCTCCGTTCCAACTTCTCGCCGCGCTGCCGCAACAGCCGCTTCCCCCGCTCGCCCCGAATCCGCCGCCGGTTGGCGTACACCGCCGCTTGCTCTTCCGGCTTGCCTTCCCAGTGCCGCCGTCCCCGCTCTGGCTCCGAAGCCTAGCTCCGCACTTCCCACCCCGCCAACTGCACCAGCACTTCGTTGCTGTGATACCCCTTGTCCAGCACCACTTCTTGCGGCCCCTCCGGGTTCACGTCGGCGCTCGGCGTCGCGCTCGCCACGGTCGTGATCTGTTCGCCCGCTTCACGCACCGTCTTGCCCACCGTGGCCGTATCGCCCGCGTCCCCGGGCGCCAGGTTCACCGCCACCACCGCCCCGCTCGTCAGATCCACGGCGTGCTCCACCTTGTTCGCCAGGTGCGTCCGCCCATCTTTCATCTTGGTGATGCGCGCATCGGGATCGTGCGGATGCTTCCACTCTTCATTGGACCCTTTGTGCGCTCGCTTCCGGTCCAGCCGCGCCAACTGCTCCCGCGTCGGCGTCGCAATCCCCGACTCCTGCGCCAGCCGCTTCAGAAAATCCTGGTAGCCTTCTCCTGTGTCCCGCCGCATGATCGTCCGCAGCGCCGCGTTCGCCTCCAGCGTGGTGCCGTCGATCCCCAGCGTCTGCCCCTTCAGCAGCCCCTTCTCCGCCAGCATCCGCAGCATCCAGGTGAACACTTCCCGGTGAGTTTCCACATCGATTAAGCGCCGCGTCCGCGAGATCGTGGAATGATCCGGCGGCGAATCCTCCAGTCCCATGCGTAGGAACCGCCGCAGCGCCAGCGAGTCTTGCGCCCGCCAGGCGATTCCACGCTCCGAGTCGATCCCTTCGAAGTAGCCGATCAGCAACAGCCGGAAGTACACCCCCGGCACCAGGCTGGGCCGCCCTCGCTTGGCCGCATAGAATTGCCGGCAGCGCCCTTCCACAAATTCGTCGAAACGGCTCTCCTCTAGCAACTGGTTCAAGCGTTGATAGAACGGATGACTCGCACCCCTGGCCAAGGCTGTGTGCGGTACCCATAACTCCTCTTGTTGCTCTTGATCCTTCCGTTTTCCCATCGCCATGCGGGCATTCTACACGCCCCCGCCCCGATTGCATCCCATCGCTCACAAGAATTCACAATCGAACCCAATTGCACCACGGGCTGCTAGCCGGAGTTGATAGCGTCGGTCTTTCGCCTAGGAGGATCGACGATGGGTCATCACGAAGAAGCAGTAAAGCACGCGGAAGGTCGCCGTGGGCACGATGAAGAAATCCATCGCGGCGATTGCTTCGCGATGGTTCTTGAGAAAGACTAACCAGCCCTTGCCGGATTGCCTGTGCCGGTCGATTTGAGCAAGATATCGGGAGATCGTGCATTGAGAGATTTTGAACCCCAGCTTCAAGAGCTCACCGTGGATCCTGGGAGCTCCCCAAGTCGGATTCTCCGCAGCCATCGACCGGATCAGCCTCCGCAGCTCAGCGGTGATTTTCGGCCTGCCCGGGCGATGGCGAGAAAGGAAGCGCCAATACCACCGAAACCCGGTGCAATGCCAGCTCACGACCGTCTCCGGCTTTATGATCAGCAGCACGCTCGCCCATCTCGACCATATAGGCGCTCGAGGGTCAGCCAGAATAGGCGATCCCACCGGCTCAACTTGGGTCGAGGGTTCTTGCGTGTGAGAACAGCGAGCTGCTGCCGTAAGGCAGCGAGCTCAAGTCCGAGATCGTTTCGAGATCGGAAGAACGCGCCGAACCAGGAAGGAAACACAAGAAGAGCCGGCTCATTCAATCAGCTTACATGACCGACTCAAACGCAGGCTGGTTGGCTGCAGGGTATTGATCCTACGAGCCGACATGATTTCGATACTTTGAATTGGCCCACCGTTGGAGCAACCGGCTACTCTGTTGCGGGCTTGAGCCCGGAGCGGAGGGAGCGCGGTGGACTGGAGAGCCAAGGTGAGCTTTTTGAGGAGATCCGACGGGAATACGAGTTTGGGGTGGGGACGGTGTTGGGGGTGGCGAAGAAGCTCGGGATTCACCGTCGCATGGTGCGCGAGGCGTTGGGCAATGCGGTTCCGGGGCGGCGCAAGAAGCCGGAACGGAAGCGGCCGCGACTGGCGCCGGTGACGGGTTTCATCGACGCGATTCTGGAGGCGGATCGGCAGGCGCCGCGCAAGCAACGGCACACGGCGCATCGGATTTACCAGCGCATTCGCGCCGAGTTGGGCTCTCAGGAAGTGGCGGAGTCCACGGTGCGCCGTTACGTGCGGGAGAAGAAGCAGGCGCTCGGACTGATGGGGCGCGAGGTCTGCGTTCCACAAAGCTACGCCTGGGGCAGCGAAGCGCAGGTGGACTGGTATGAGGCCTACGCGGAGTTGGGCGGCGAGCGCCAAAAGTTGCAGGTATTCTCCCTGCGCAGCATGGCGAGCGGCGCGGCTTTCCACCGGGCGTACCTGCGTGCCACGCAACAGGCCTTCCTGGAGGCGCACGAATTGGCCTTCGCCTACTTCGGCGGGATCTTCCAGCGTCTTCGCTACGACAACTTAAAGGCGGCGGTGAAGAAGATCCTGCGCGGTTATCAGCGCGAGGAGACGGCGCGTTTCATCGCTTTTCGTTCGCACTGGGGCTATGCGGCCGAGTTCTGCAATCCAGCCGAGGGGCATGAAAAAGGTGGCGTAGAAGGCGAGGTGAGCTACTTCCGGCACAACCATTGGGTGCCGGTGCCGCAGGCGCGGGAGCTGGAGGAACTCAATCGCAATTTACTAGCGGCCTGCAGGCAAGACCAGGGGCGAACGATCGTCGGGCGCGAGCAGACTATCGGACAAGCGATGCGAGCGGAGCAGTCGCATCTGCGGCCTCTGGCAGACGGAGGCTTCGACCTGGCGGAAGTGAGCTTTCCGGCGGTGGACGGATCGGGTTGCGTGCGGGTGCGGACGAACTTCTACTCGGCGCCGGTGGCGGTGGGCACGCGAGTTCAAGCCAGGGTCTACGCGGATCGGGTGGAAGTCTGGCATGGCGGCGAGACCGTGGCGCGGCACGAACGCTGCTACCAGCGGCATCAGCAGGTTCTGGACCTGGAACACTACCTGGAAGTACTGGAGCGCAAGCCGGGAGCTTTGGCGTGCTCGACGCCGGTCAAACAGTGGCGCGAGCGCGGACGCTGGCCGGTCGAGTATGACCGCTACTGGGAGGTACTGATCCGGCGTCACGGCAAGCAACCGGGCACGCGGCAGATGATCGAGTTGCTGGGGCTGGGGAAGAAGCACGGGTATGACCGGTTGCAGGACGCGATGCGGGTGGCGCTGGCGAACGGCTGTGGGGATGTGGCCGCCATCCGCTATCTATTGACGGCGCAGAGTACGTCGCCGCCTCCGCTCGAATCGAGCGCCTTGGGGATGCTCGCCCGCTACGAGCGGCCACTTCCCGAGGTTCAGAACTACGACCAGTTGCTGAGCGGGCAGGTGCGGCTATGAGCGCTCCCACGGCAGCTTTGCAGGAAGCGACCATCCAGCAGCAATGTAAGCTGCTGCGGATGCCGGCCATAGGCTCGCAATGTGTGCGGCTGGCCGAACAGGCGGCACGGGAACGGCAGACGCATCTGGGCTATCTGGAGGCGCTGCTGGGAAGCGAATTGGAAGAGCGGGAGCGGAACACCATCGCCCGCCGTCTACGCGACGCGCGCCTGCCGCGCATGAAGACCCTGGACGAATTCGACTTCGCGCAGTCGCCGAAGGTATCGCCGTCGGAGATCCAGGAACTGGCGACGGGCGGATACATTGAGCGGGCGGAGCCGGTGATCTTTCTGGGCGAGCCTGGAACCGGGAAGACGCACCTGTTGACCGGATTGTGCGTGGCGGCGTGCCGACAGAAGCGGCGGGTACGCTTCATCACGGCGGCGGGTCTGGTGAACGAGTTGGTGGAAGCGAAGCATCAACTGCAACTGCGGCGAGTGTTGGCGCGTTGGTCGCACTACGAGCTGATCGCGCTGGATGAAGTGGGTTACGTGCCGATGGCCGACGTGGGGGCGGAGTTCCTGTTCCAGGTGATCGCGGAGCGGGCGGAGAAGGCGGCGGTGATCCTGACCACCAACCTACCTTTTTCGGAATGGACTCAAGTCATTCCCAATAGCCGGTTGTGCAAAGCGCTGCTGGACCGGGTGACGGATCGAGCCCACATTATCGAGACTGGGAGTGAGTCGTACCGCTTTCGGCGCACGCTCGAGAAGCGGAAAAAGAAGGGCTGAAGGGGGACAGGACGGCGGGCGCGCTCGATGGGGTTCCGGCTTGCGCTCACCTTAAACGCTCCGCCCTTCGGGCTCCGCAGGGCTTCACTCCAGCCGGAACCCCATCGAGCCAGAGCTCTCGGAAAGCAGAGCAAGGCCAGGAAAAGCAAAGAAAAGCCAAAACAAGAACAAAGTAAAGGCAAAGCAAATGCAATCAAAGACTTAGAGTGGGCCAAATGAGAGTATCAAAGTGGGCCAAATCAGATTGACAAAAACACCGACATGATTTTGACGACCCACAGGTGCCGTTGGCGATCTCGAAGGCCCGTCATGCCAGGCTAATCAGTGTCTGAAGGAAGCGGACGAAGAACCCGCTGCCAACGATAACGTTTCGCGGAGCGTGAAGTTTAAGTAGGAACAGCTCACCGGGGAGGAGAGCCTTGAAAGTCGCCTCAGACGAGGGACGCCAGAAGTTGATCTCCTCGACACTTTGTTCGGAAGGCGTGAAATTGGAACTAGTACTACTAGGTTAAGTTGTTAAGAGCTGTCCAGAACCCGAAATCGCATGTGGCACCAGGGACAAAACCCGCTGAGCCTAATCAGCAGCCGTTGTAGTCCCTTCCTCACTTGGGGCAAGGTCGCACCAGAAGTTTTTTT
>DASZIG010000093.1:0-9746 GCA_035949375.1 Terriglobia bacterium
CCGTTTTGGCAGAGGCCAGTTTGAATTAAGACCAACCACCCCGGCCTTCGGCCACCCCCCAACTGAGGAGGGGAACTCGCAACCAGGGAAGTCGCAGCTAGCGTCGGCACCGATGGCGCCCGACTTAAGTCGTCGCGCCACACGGGCCCGTGATCCTAAACTCAAGTGGAACTCTCGAGGAGGGGATCCCTATGGCATATGTTATCGCTGAACCCTGCATCGGCACCAAAGACACGGCTTGCGTGGACGTCTGTCCCGTCGATTGCATCCATCCGCGGAAAGATGAGGCCAACTTCGCGGAGGTGGCGCAGATCTATATCGATCCGGTCGAGTGCATCGACTGCGGGGCCTGCGTTCCGGTTTGCCCGGTCAGCGCCATCTTCCCCGTGGATGATCTGCCGGAGAAGTGGCAGAGCTTCACGCCGGTAAATGCTGATTATTACAAGAAATAGTAACAAGAGGGGGCGGGCGGGCCTGGATCGTACCCGTCCGCTTCGGCGCATCCCCCAGCTTTTCCGCTTGTCCACCCCGCGGATACCGAAGTAAGCTGCTTTTGCGTCAATATTAGAGACGGGTTGCGGGTCTGACCCGTTGCTCGCGCGCGCTCGATCCGACAAGGCCGGAGCGGATCGGGAGAGCCGGCAAGGCGCGCCCCTGCGTCTGAGGGTGTTTTGAGTCGATTTCGAAGGTCTTTTGCTCTGGCGACTGTGTTAGTGCTGGGTGGCTGTGGCGGCGCGGAGCGCCGGCAGCCTGCGCTCCGTACGTCCGCGCTGGCGTCCGCGGCTCCGGCGATTTCCCCGGCTCCCGAGACGGAGTCTCCCGGCCCGGGTTCTGCCTCTGATTCTGCTGCCAAGCCCTCTTCCGCTCCGGCGCAAGATCAAGCTCAGGCTCAAGCCCCACCGAAATCCTCCCCGGCCGCAGATCGCGTGACTGCGTTGCTGAAGCAGGTCGACGCCCTTTACCAGGCCGGCGTGCAGGATTACGGCGCGGACAAAATGGACCGTGCCAAAGACGAGTTTGACCAGGCCTTGAGCCTGCTGCTGACCTCCGGCCTCGACATCCAGGGCGATGACCGGCTCAGCACCGAGTTCGATCATCTGGTTGAGAACACCTACAACTTGGAAACCGCGGCCCTTCAGCGCGGCGGCGCCCTGAGTTCCCACGCCTACGAGCCCGCTCCCATCGAGTCTTTCGCCGGCCTCACGTTTCCCGTGGACCCGAACGTCCGGGAGCGAGCGCAGCACGAGGTAGCCTCCGTGCAGTCAGACCTGCCGCTGACCTCGAACGACTACGTCAGCGGCGCGCTCACGTATCTTCAGAACCACGCGCGGCATTACGTGCAGCGGGTTCTGGATGGGCGCAGCGTGTACGGACCCATGATCGAGCAGACGCTGAAGGAAGAAGGGCTGCCCGGGGACTTGATCTACCTCGCAGCGGGCGAAAGCGCGTTCAACCCCTTCGCCCTCAACGACAAGTCCGGCGCCAAGGGTATCTGGCAATTCATGGTTGGCACAGGCGAGCTCTATGGCCTGAAGAAGAACCGCTGGGTTGATGAACGGGAGGATCCCGTCAAGTCAACCAGGGCGGCCGCCCGGTGCCTGAAGGACCTTTATCAGACCTACGGTGACTGGTTCCTGGCCATGGCGGCTTATGACTGGAATCCCAACGGCGTCCAGAGGGCGATTGAGAAAACCGGCTACGCCGATTACTGGAAGCTGCGCGAGCTCGGCGCCCTACCCTCGGAGACGCAGAACTATGTGCCCATCTTCGTCGCCATCGCCCTGATTGCCAAGGACCCGCAGGCGTACGGCTTTCAGTCGCCGGCGAACCCGCCTGTGGCCACCGATTCGGTCAGAGTTTCAGAGCCGGTCGATCTTCGGCTGGTTGCGGGCCTGATTGATCATCCGGTCGAGGAGTTGGTGCGGCTGAACCCGAGCATGTTGACCTGGGTCACGCCTCCCAATGATCCCGCCTTCACCCTGAATCTGCCGGCCGGTACCAAAGACGTATACGAGAAAGCCATCGCCGCCATTCCCCAGGGCCAGCGGGAGTGGTGGCGCGCTTACCGCGTGGAGTCCGGTGAGACGGTGGCGGCCGTGGCGCGCAAGTTCCACGTGTCCGAGTCGACCTTAAGCGAGACGAACCATCTCTCCGCCGGCAGCGAGGTCGAGCCGGGTGTACACCTGGTGATTCCTGTCAGCCCCTCCAGCCAGGCGTCGTTGGTCCGGGTGCATGAGCACTACGTATTGCGTGCCAAACAGTACCGCGTGAAGCCCGGCGACACCCTGGAACTGGTGGCTGATCGCTTTGACGTGACGCCGTATCAGATCCGGCATTGGAATCATCTGCCCGGGGGACGGCTGACCGCGGGCAGCAGCCTTACGGTGTTCGTGCCTACCGCCGCTCCGGCGGGACGCTCCGGCCGATCGCGCTCCGGCCATACCGGGTCGAAACACAAGAAGGCGAGCGCAAGATCCAAGAAACCCGCCACAACCGGCCCCACTGCCAGTCACGCCGCGGCTAGTTCTCCGCCTTCGCGGTAGCAGTTCGCAGATCATCGCAGTGGGATCCGGGCGGGCAAGCTAGCGGTGAGAGCGGCACCAGACTACCGCGGTCCGAACACGTCCGAGCTATCGAGCAAAACGTGGGAGGATGCGAAGCAGGATTTCGTTCGTTGAGGTTGAACGACGACCGGCGGCGTTACAACAAGCGGAAGTAGACTTCCACGCCGACCCGGGTAGCCACGGGCACGCCATTTTTCAAACCTGGCTTGAATCTCCAGGTTCGGACCGCCTCCAGGGCTTTCTCATCCAAGCCCAGGCCGACGGGCTTGACGACCTGGGCGTCACGGACATTGCCCTGGGCGTCCACTACAATCTCCACCAGAACCGTTCCCGAGTATTTGGCCTTGCGCGCTTCCTCGGAGTATTGAGGATCCGGTTGGAAGATCGCGACCGGCGCGGTCACGTCGCCGCCGATGTCATACGCACCGCCGCCCACTCCGGCCTGATCTCCGGGACCGAGTCCTCCGCCGTTGCCGGACCCGATGCCACCGCCCGAGCCCGTGCCGATCCCGCCGCCACCCCCAGGTCCGTTGGAGGCGATCGTGGAAAGCGACTTCGGATCCCCGAATTGCGAGGTTGCCATCTGCGGCATCTTCAGGTCCGGCGGACCGAGCAGTGTCGGAGTGACCGGCAGTTTCGGCTGCGGGATGATGATCTTGGCTACCGGCGGCGTGAGCTGCTCCTTGGCGAACTTCGGGATATTGCCCTTGGAAGCCGGAGTCGGGCTGCGATCACCACCACCGCCGCCGCCGCCCGCCTTCTTGCCGCTATGAGGAAGGTCCGGCACGTAGGGAGAAATATCGGTTACGATCATGGTGGTATCGACCTTCTTCGGGGGCCGCAACCATCTGGCGATCAGGTAAGGAAGCACGAGGGCCAGAAGCACCACCACGTGGACCAGCAGCGAGTTCACCCACGATCCCGGCTGCTGCTGGAAGTCCTGCCAGATGTCGGGCACTTCGACGGACTTGGGCAGGATGTGCAGCTTGCGGCCGAGCCTCAGCAGGTAATAATGCGACAATTCCGGGAGCTGCCTCAGAGTGCTGGGCAGATCGTGGTACCAGGCCCGCATTTCCGAGACCGGCAGTTGCGCCTCGCCGCGGTAGTACTCGCGAGGCACGGTCACTCGCGGCTCGCGCCTCGATGCGCGAATCTGCTCCAAAAGGGACGAGAAGATGTTGGGGGACTCGACAAAGACGGTCCGATACTCGGGCTCAGGCGCCGTGCGAGCCACCTCGCTCGTCCGCCCGTTGTGGACTCCCGTGGTAGTCTCGGTATTGAGATCCGTTATCGGCATCGTTCAGGTTTCCGGTCCGCAGGCACTGCCAACCCCTGGCTTCCTCTACCGGAGATGTCACGCGGCAGCGCGGAGTTGCCTAAGCCCGTGCCGATCCACAACGAACGGCGCATTTCGGCATCTTACCACACTCGGACATACTCGGTCCCATCGTCGCCGGAAGCGAGCAGGCGCTACGCTATAATGGATGCGAGGCCCCCGGAGGACGGATGCCGAAGATTCTGGACCTGAAAAGCACCATCAATCTGCCGCAGACCGCCTTCTCGATGAAGGCGAATCTGCCCCAGAATGAGCCGCGCTGGCTCGAGAAATGGGAGGCGACGGACCTGTACGGCGCGCTGCGCAGCGAGCGTGCGTCGGCGCCCGTTTTCACCCTGCACGACGGCCCGCCCTACGCCAACGGCCGCATCCATCTGGGCACGGCGCTCAACAAAACTCTCAAGGACCTCATCGTCAAGTCCAAGAGCATGGCGGGTTTCAACGCCCCGTACCTGCCGGGATGGGACTGCCACGGCCTGCCGATCGAGCATAACGTCGACAAGGAGTTGGGACCCCGCAAGACGCAGATGTCCGTGCTCGAGATCCGCCGCGCCTGCCGTCGCTACGCGGAAAAGTTCCTGAACCTGCAGCGTCAGGATTTCAAGCGTCTCGGGATTTTCGGCGAGTGGGATCATCCCTATCTCACCATGTCGCCTGAATATGAGGCGCGCACGGCCGAAGCCTTCCTCAAATTCCTCGAGCAGGGCTACGTCTACCGCGGGCTTAAGCCGGTCTACTGGTGCGTCCGCGACGCCACGGCCCTGGCCGAGGCCGAAGTGGAGTACGAAAATCACGGCAGTCCCTCGATCTACGTGCGCTACCGCCTGACGAGCGACCCTGCCGCGATCCACCCGATGCTTGCCGGCCGTCACGTGTGGGTGATCATCTGGACCACCACCCCCTGGACGCTTCCTGCCAGCATGGCAGTGGCGTTTCACCCGGACTTTGAGTACGTGGCGGCGCAGGATTCAGATTCCTCCGACGTGTATATCGTGGAGGCCCGCCGCCATCATCCCACGCTGGAGGAAACGGGACTGCCGGCCAAGAATGTGCTGGCTCGCATTCCGGGGCGCAAGCTCGAACGCGCCGAGTTTCAGCATCCGTTCCTCGAGCGCAAGATTCCCGGCGTGCTGGCTGATTACGTTACGGCCGAGGATGGGACGGGCGCGGTGCACACGGCGCCAGGACACGGCCGCGAAGACTTTGAGACGGGAGTCCGCTACGGGCTCGATCTCGAGAATCCGTTGGACGATCACGGCAGATTCACGACCGGCCTTCCCGCGTACCTCGGCAAGAAGGTCTTCGACGCCAATGAGCCGATCATCGATCTGCTTCAGACCGCGGGCGCGCTCGTAGGTCCTCCGCACTGGATCGAGCATTCGTACCCGCACTGCTGGCGCTGCCACCAGCCGGTGATCTTCCGCACCAGCCGGCAATGGTTCGTCGACATCGACCACGACGGGCTGCGACGGCGCACCTTGGAGGAAATCCAGAAGGTCCGGTGGTCGCCGGAGTGGGGTCAGGAACGAATGAGCGGTATGGTCGCCGGCCGGCCGGATTGGTGCATTTCGCGCCAGCGCGTCTGGGGTGTGCCCATCACCGTGTTTCACTGCGAGTCCTGCGGGAAGCCGCTCATGGACGCGAAAGCCGCCCGGCCCGCAATCGAACTGTTCCGGAAAGAAGGGGCGGACGCCTGGTATGCGCACCCGGTCGAGGAGTTGATCGAGCCCGGCGTCGGCTGCGCCGACTGCGGCGGATCGCGGTTTCGCAAAGAGACCGACATCCTCGACGTGTGGTTCGATTCCGGATCGAGCCAATACGCGGTGCTCGGCAGAAGGCCCGACCTCCCCTGGCCCGCGGACGTCTACATCGAAGGCGCCGACCAGCATCGCGGATGGTTCCAGAGCTCGCTTCTGATTGGCATGGTGACGCATGGCGGGGCGCCTTACCGCGAGGTGCTCACGGCGGGCTGGACGCTTGACCCGCAGGGCCGCGCCATGTCGAAGTCGCTCGGCAACGGGATCGACCCCAACGACGTGATCCGCAGCCACGGCGCGGAAATCCTGCGCCTGTGGGTGGGGTCGGTGGATTTCCGCGAAGACGTGGTGCTTTCAGACCAGATTCTGGAGCGGATCTCCGAAGCGTACCGCAAGCTGCGCAACACGTTTCGCTACTGCCTGGGGAACCTCTATGACTTCGACCCGGCGCGCGAGCCTGAGGATCCCGAAGCGCTGGAAGAGATCGACGCCTGGGCGCTCGACCGCACGGCCGCCGTGCTCGGTGAAGTGCAGACGGCCTATGAGGAGTACTCCTTTCATCGCGTTTATCGCGCGCTCTACGACTTCGCGACCGTAGACCTGAGCGCGTTTTACTTTGACATCCTGAAGGACCGTCTTTACACGGCCCCGCCAGGATCGGCGCGGCGGCGTGCGGCCCAGTGGACGCTGCTGCGCATCGCGGATTCACTGGCGCGGGCGCTCGCCCCCATCCTCACCTTCACGGCCGACGAAGTATGGTCGCATCTGCCGGGACGCGGCCGCGAACCGAGCGTGCATCAGGCGACGTTCGTGGCTCCCGGCGAGTTGCGACGGGCGGTGCCTGAGAAGTATGTTCAACGCCTCGCCAATTGGCCGCGGCTGATCGCGATTCGCAACGAAGTGCTGAAGGCGCTCGAGACCGCCCGCCAGGAAAAGCGCATCGGCGGCGGCCTCGAAGCCAGAGTGCGCCTGCAAGCGGCCGGGGAGACGGCCCGCCTGCTCGAACAATACGGGGACTTTCTGCGCTACCTCTTCATCGTCTCCCAAGTGACGATCGAAGCCCGGCCCGGCGTCCCTTCCGATGGCGCGTCCGTAGCGCTTTCGACCGGGGACCCGGACAGCGCGCCGGACTTGAGCGTCGTGGTGGAACGCGCCGGCGGAACGAAGTGTGCGCGGTGCTGGAATTACTCCGAGCGCGTCGGTGAGGACGCCGACTTTCCCACGGTCTGCGAGCGTTGTTCGGCGGCGTTGAAGGAGTGGCTGGTGACTAGTGGCTAGTGGTTGCTAGTGGTTAGTGGCAATGCAGGCATCAATCACAGAATTACAGAAAATGACCTCTGTGTTGCGACAGAGAGTGAGTGGTTAGCCGCCTCGACGTGAAGCCGAAAGCGCAGCCAAGACCCCAGCCACTGGCCACTAACCACTCGCCACCAGGCACTAACCACTGATCCACGGACGATGATCGATAATGCCTGAGCCTGACCAGCACGTCCGAAGTATCCCGCGCTTCGCCTACGCCCTCATCGCCGGGGCCGCCTTTGTCGCCGACCAGGTGACCAAGAGCATGATCGTGCGGCGCATCGCGCTGTATGAAGTCATCCCGGTGATTCCACACTTCCTGAATCTGACCCACTCGCAGAATCCGGGCGCGGCCTTCGGATTGTTTGCCGACTCGCCCGGGCCCTGGAAAACGGTCCTGCTGGTGCTCGTCTCCGCGCTGCTCATCGGAGCTGTGCTGGCCGTAGTCTGGCGCAGCCGGCAGCTCGACTGGAGGGCCGGCATGGGTCTGGCGCTGATCCTGGGCGGCGCGATCAGCAATCTGGTGGACCGCATCCGCTTCGGACGCGTGGTCGATTTCCTCGATCTCTATCTCCGGGGTTATCACTGGTACACATTCAACGTCGCGGACGCGGCCATCGTGACGGGCGCTTTCCTTCTGATTTTGAGGGTGGCGTTCGCGGATGAGAGGTCCGAGCGTCCAGGTGTGGCGGGAGCAGAGGCCGGAAACAAGTAGCCGCCCGGAATCCTTTCAAGGCCGCCATGTCGGAAACGCGCAGCTTCGAGGTGACGTCTGAAGATTCGGGCATGCGGCTGGATGTCTTTCTCGCGCGCCGGATGCCGGACTGGAGCCGGAGCCTGGTGCAGCGGCAGATCCGGTCGGGCCTGGTCAACGTGGGGGCCGATACCGTCTACAAGGCCGGTGCAGAGGTTGCGACGGGCGACCGGGTGAGTATCCAGGCGGCGCGGCACGAGCTGCGCGCCCTGCCTGAGGAGTTGCCGCTCGACATCGTCTATGAGGATCAGGACATCGTGGTGGTGAACAAGCCGGCCGGTATGGTGGTGCACGTCGGGGCCGGGGTGCGCTCGGGAACGCTGGTCAACGCGTTGCTTCATCATGCAGGGGCGCTCGCGCTTGCGGGCGGCGATCTGCGGCCCGGCATTGTGCATCGCCTGGACCGCATGACGTCAGGCCTCGTGATTGTGGCCAAGAATGACGCGGCTTTGCGCGATCTTTCCAGCCAGTTCAAGAGCCGCCAGGTGCAGAAGACCTACCTGGCGCTGGTCCACGGGCGCGTGCAAGCGGCCAGCGGTGAAATCGAACGGCCGGTCGGGCGCGATCCGCGCCGGCGCATCCGTATGCGTGCCTCCGGCCTCCGAGCCCGCCAGGCCCAGACGCGGTACACGGTTCTCAGGCGCTATCCTCATTTCACCTTGCTCGAAGTGCATCCGCTTACCGGACGCACGCACCAGATCCGCGTTCATCTTGCCTCGATAGGCCATCCCGTGGTGGGTGACACGCTGTACGGCGCGCCTTCACGCTTGCCCGCCGGCGAGCCCGATGAGAAGACCCTGGCGCGGAACTTCCTGCATGCGGCCGGCATCCGGTTCCGGCATCCACGGAGCGGCAAAGAGTTGGCCTTCGAGGTTCCCTTGCCGGCAGAGTTGCAGCGTTTTCTCGACCGGCTCCAGGCTGCCGATGGCTGTTGAGGGGATGGGAGGCACGCGGTGGCCGTTGACCACACACCTCCGAGCATTGTAAGGCCAAATTACAGTTGTTCCGGAGCCGGGTTTCCCTTACGCTAAGGGCATGGAAGTCCACTTTCATACTCCCGACCTTGAAGCGAGGCTCGACCGGCTGGCGGCGGAAACCGGACGTGCCGCCGGCGAACTGGTCGAGGACGCCGTGCTTGGATATTTGGCGGAGCTGGCGCAGACGCGGGAGGTGTTGAACAGACGGTATGACGATCTGAAAAGCGGCAGGGTGAAGCCCATCCCCGGCGAGGAAGTTGCCGCATATTTCCGTGAAAAGAGCGCGGCCGCGCGACGTTCACCGCCGGAGTCATGACCGGGTACGATTTTCACCCGGAAGCCCGCGCCGATCTGGACGAGATTTGGGAGTACATTCGCGCGGACAGTCTGGACGCCGCCGACCGGGTGATTGCGGATATTCTCTCCGCCCTCGACGCTCTTGTTCCGTTTCCCAACCAGGGCCACCGCCGCCCCGACCTCACCTCACGGCCACTCCGCTTCATCGTCGTCCGAGACTATCTGATAGCCTACGCGCCCAAGGAAACGGCGCTATGGGTTGTGGCCGTACTGCACGGACGGCGCAGCCCGCGCCTTATGGCCGCGATCCTAAGAGGCCGGGAATAATCTTCGGAAACAGCGCCCAGATGCCAAACCCGAATAGGTAAGCCAAGCTGTCGCTGGCCGTTGACCATACGCCGTCGACCCCCTATACTTCTCTCAGTTCTGGGGAACTGAATTGAGAAGACCGCATCCGAGCCTCGTGATCCTGACGTGCATCGTGGTTCTGGGCGCGTCTCTTTCCGCGATCGCCGATTGCGCCGGAACCTGCGCGGCCTCGGTTTGCCCCTCGGCGCCCCTCGCGGCTGAGGCTCACTCTTGCCATCAGGGCGCTACTCCGAATTCGGCCCCATGCCGGCGGGGAAATTGCGCACATCACTGCGTCAGCCAGCTCACGGCTCGCGTGACCGTGGCCGTTGCGGCGGCGGCTCCTCAGGCTGACGCCCACGGCCTGTTGGCCGTCACCGCCTATTTGAGTGCTGAGGGTATTAGTCCAAAGTT
>DASZIG010000094.1:0-65873 GCA_035949375.1 Terriglobia bacterium
ACGAACAGGTCATTTCACTGGTGCGAGGGTTGCCGGCCGAACGCAAGCGGGCGGCCCTGCTGGCGCTTGCCCAGGACGCGCACGTGGGCCGGGACGAGCGGTTGCACTTCGGTGAGGCGCAGTTGCGCCGGACATGCGCGGAACGTGGCCTCGATTGGGATCGCTTGTCGGAAGATGAACGCGAGTCCTTCGTCGACGCCTTATTGCACGAGAAATAGCCTTGCCGCTCACCGCCGTTTTCGACACCAACATCCTGTTTTCCGCGACGGGCTGGCGTGGAAATCCCCTTTGAATGCGTTGAGCGGGCGCGCGCCGGCGAGTTCCGGGTCTTCACTTGCCCGGAATTGCTGGAGCAACTGGCGGAGAAGTTGGGAACCCGCCTCCATTTCTCCGCCGACCAAGTCGCGGAGACGGTGGCTGACTATTTGGGCTTTCTCCGGGTGATTCAGATTCCCAAGGCGTTGACGTCGGTCTGCCGCGATCCCGACGATAACAGGGTCCTCGAATGCGCTCTTGAGGGCCATGCGCAACACGTCGTCAGCGGAGATAAGGAGCTGCTGGAGCTGAAAGAGTTTCGCGGCATCCGGATCGTCCGCGCCGCCGAGTTCTTGAGTCTTCTCGCGCATCACTGAGAAAACTGGGACTGTGTAGCCTTCGAGCTAGCCCCGCCGCATTTTCTAAAAAAGGCCAAAAAAAAAGAATCTAAAATTTTGCAAAACGAAGCCACCAAGTCCAATAGAATCAGTAAATCGACCCGAAAAACAGGTCAAAACGAAGCCAAACGAAGCGAAACTCGTCCCCGATAAGTCTTTTAGAATGAGCGAGGGCTCCGCGGCCCGGCCAAAACGAAGCGAAGTAGAGGAATGCAAGGGTAATTCCCGGGCGCATCGTGTGCCGCGAGCGGCCGGCAGCGTCCGGAATCGGACAGCGACGAGCGCGCGGGCAGCTCCTTGCCGATCCGCATCCCGCTGTCAGTCAAGAGTTTATGCTGGGGCAGCGCCTGGAACGGGAATTGCGAAGCGAGCCCTGACAAGCTGTCTCATGCACTGACGAGGTGTCTTCATGCACACGGTCTGGCAGGATCTTCGCTACGGCATTCGCATGCTGGTCAAGAACCCGGGGTTCAGCGCGATCGCGGTCCTGACGCTGGCTCTCGGCATCGGGGCCAACACGGCGATCTTCACGGTCTTGAACTCGGTGCTGCTCAATTCGCTGCCGGTCCGGAATCCGCAGCGGCTCGTTCTGCTGACTGACCCGGGCGCCGGCGGGATGAGCGTGGGCAGCTCGACGGGCGACCGCGACATGCTGACCTATGCCGAGTTCCAGGACCTCGCCGCCCGCAACCAGGTTCTCTCCGGCATCTTCGCCGCCGACGGGATGCGGAGCCAGATGCCGGTGGCCGTGGAGGGATCCGAGCCGAGCGGTGAGGGCGCTGGGGGCGGTGAGGGCGTTGAGGGCGCCGAGGGTGTTGTCCAACTGGTGAGCGGATCGTTCTTCGGCGTTCTCGGCGTCGATCCGCTGCTGGGCCGCACGTTCGACGCCGACGTGGACAAGGCGCGCGACGCCAATCCTGTCGCCGTGATCAGCTACGGGTTCTGGCAAAGCCGCTTCGGGGGCGACACGTCCGTCCTCAGCCGGAAGCTGCGCATCCGGAAGACGGTGTACGACGTCATCGGCGTGATGCCGCAGCGATTCTTCGGCATGACGGTGGGCACAGCGCCTGACGTCTGGGTGCCGCTGACCATGCAGGCGGAAGTCTACCCGGGCCAGGATTGGCTTACGGTCGAAAAGCACCCGATCGAGAAGACGGAGTGGATGCAGGTGATGGGGCGCCTCAAGCCCGGCGTCTCCGTTGCCCAGGCCAAGGCCAGCCTCGATCTGACCTTTCAGCAATATCTCCAATCGCAGCTCGGCGGAATCCAGGAGAGCGACCGGCACAACTTTTTGAACCAGCACCTGCCCGTGGCGGACGGCCGCCGTGGCGCTTCCATGCTGCAGAACCAGTTCGGCACGCCTCTGCTGATTCTGATGGGCGTGGTCGGCCTCGTGCTGCTGATCGCTTGCGGCAACGTGGCCAATCTGCTGCTCGCTCGCGCCACGTCGCGCCAGAAGGAGATCGCCGTCCGCGTGGCGCTGGGGGCGGGTCGCGCGCGATTGTTCCGCCAGTTGCTGACGGAGAGCGTCTTGCTCGCGGGCATCGGCGGCCTGCTCGGGTTGCTGCTCGCCCGGTGGGCGGACTCCGTGCTTCTGCGCCTAGTCTCGAGTGGCTCGACGCCCATTCCCCTCGACACCCATCCCGACGCGATCATCCTCGGGTTCACGCTGGGAGTCTCGCTGCTGACCGGGATTCTGTTCGGCCTGGCCCCCGCGTTGCGGGCTTCCCGGGTCGATCTGAACGCCGTACTGAAGGGGACGTCGCGTGGCGTGATCGGCGGCGCCGGGCAGGGCAAGCGGGCGTCCGTCGGCAAGATTCTGGTGGTGGGACAGGTGGCTTTCTCGCTTCTGCTGCTGATTGTCGCCGGACTTTTCGTGCACAGCTTCCAGAAGCTGAGCGAGGTGCAACTGGGCTACGATCATGACCACTTGCTGCTGTTCGGCGTCGATCCGATCGAGTCCGGCTACAAAGGTCCCGCCATCGCCGAGATGTACAAGGATCTCATGGACAACATCCGCGCCATTCCCGGCGTGCGCGGCGTGACGCTGTCCCAGAACGGCCTGTTCAGCCATTCCGAGTCGGCCGACGGGATCAAGATCGACGGCTACAAGCCGCCGTCCGGACAGAATATGCACGCCCGGTTCGATGAAGTGGGTCCGAATTACTTTGCGACCGTGGGCATTCCCATCCTCATGGGCCGCGACATGACCGCGGATGACGGCGGTACCGGGCAGCGCGTGGGCGTGATCAATCAGACCATGGCGCGCTACTACTTCGGCAACGAGAGTCCCATCGGCCGGCGCATCTGGGACACGTTTCCGACCAACGTCACGGACTTCGTGGTGGTCGGCGTAGCGGCCGACGCCAAATACAACGACCTGCGAGAGGACACTCCGCGCCGCTTTTACGTGCCTTTCTTCCATCCCATCGGCGACGCGACTTTTGCCCGCGTCGAGGTGCGCGTCTCCGGAAATCCCTCGTCTGTGGCCGACGCCGTGCGCGCCGCGGTGAAGCAGGCGGCTCCGAACCTGCCGCCGCTCGGGATCCACACCATGAACGATCTGGTGAGCGAGTCGCTCACGAGTGACCGCATGGTCACGAAGCTCACGGGCTTCTTCGGCGCGCTGGCCGTTCTGCTGGCCTGCATCGGGATCTATGGCATCATGGCCTACGCCGTGGCCGCCCGCACCGGCGAGATCGGCATCCGCATGGCGCTCGGCGCAGACCGCGGCAATGTGGTCTGGCTGGTGCTGCGGGAATCGCTGCTGCTGGTCGCGATCGGCGTGGCCATCGGGCTGCCGGCGGTGATCGGAGTGTCGAAGCTCATCAAGAGCCTGCTGTTCGGATTGACGCCGGCCGATCCTCTGGCGCTTGGCCTCGCGAGCCTGCTGATGTTCGGGGTGGCGGCTCTGGCGGGCTACCTTCCGGCGCGTCGCGCGGCGCGGACCGATCCCATGGTCGCGCTGCGATACGAGTGAGTCCTGCCCGGTGCAGCGCTTGGCGGCTTTCAACTTCGGGATCATGCTATACTCGTATTGCGAGACGGATATGCTTGCGATTCGACTTCCGCAATCCATCGAGAAGCGCCTGGAGAAGCTGGCCCGGCGCACGGGGCGTACCAAGACCTTCTACGTTCGGGAAGCTATTTTGGCGCACTTGGAAGAAATCGAGGATGTGTATCTGGCCGAACGGAGGCTCGAACGCATTCGCAGCGGCGAAGAACAGGCTATTCCTCTTGAAGACGTCATGAAGCGTCATGCCTTGGAAGGTTGAGTTGTCTTCCGGCGCCGAACGGGAGCTGAACACGCTCGACGCACAACCGGCCCGACGCATCCTGAAGTTTCTCCACGAACGAGTGGCCCGGCTGGACAATCCGCGCAGCATCGGAGAAGCGTTGCACGGCTCGCGGTTGGGAGAATTCTGGAAATACCGGGTGGGCGATTACCGGCTCATCTGCAAGATCGAAGATACCCGCCTGCTCGTGCTGGTGCTGGTGCTCCGCATCGGGCATCGCAAGGAAATCTATCGCTAGCGCCGAACCGTGAGGTAGCGCAGAGTTTCGCACTTCAGAGACTGTGCGGCTTCTCGTCTTCCGGTATCGCGGACCCGCACTTCACCCGGCCAAGCCTTTTAGAAGCAAACACCGTAGCGCAGGGTCCGCTTTCGGCCCTGCGGTCTCTCTCCAAAAGCCGCAGGGCTTGAGGAGCGAGCCCGCGCTACAGTTCCACGTGCCGCAGCCGCAGGGCGTTGGCGATCACCGAGACCGAGCTGAACGTCATGGCGGCGCTCGCCACCACCGGGCTCAGCAGCACCCCGAAGACGGGGTAAAGCACGCCGGCGGCGAGTGGGATGCCGAGCGAGTTGTAGACGAAAGCGAAAAAGAGGTTCTGCCGGATGTTGCGGAGCGTGGCCTCGCTCAGGCGCCGCGCGCGCACGATGCCCCGCAGGTCGCCCTTCACCAGCGTGATACCGGCGCTTTCCATGGCCACGTCCGCGCCCGTTCCCATGGCGATCCCGACATCGGCTTGGGCCAGCGCCGGGGCGTCGTTGATGCCGTCGCCCGCCATGGCCACCACGCGTCCTTCCGCCTGCAGGCGCCGCACCGCCTCGATTTTGCGCTCGGGCAGCACGCCCGCTTCGAACGCGGTAATCCCAAGCTCGCGGGCCACGGCTTCAGCCGTGGTGGGATTGTCTCCGGTCACCATAACCACGCGCAGGCCCTCATCGCGCAGAAGGCGCAAGGCCTCGGGCGTGGTCGGTTTGACGGAATCGGCCACGGCGAACAGGCCGGCGCGACGGCCGTCCACCGCCGCCAGCATCACCGTCTGACCCTGATTCCGGAGGGCTTCGGCGCCGGCGGCGAGTTCCTCCAGGTCGCTCGAGTGAACGCCGGCCTCCGCGAGCATCTCGTCGTTTCCGAGCGCCACCGAGCGGCCGTCCACGCGTCCGGTCACGCCCTTCCCGGTCACTGCACGGAAGTCCTGAACCGGTTTGAGATCGATGCCGCGGGCCCGCGCCTCGCTGATGATCGCGGCGGCCAGGGGATGCTCGCTCGCCCGCTCCAGGCTCGCGGCCAGACCGAGGATCTCGTTTCGACCGAGGCCACCCAAGGGCAGGATCTCCACCAGCCGCGGACGGCCCTCGGTAAGCGTCCCGGTCTTGTCGATGACCAGCGTATCCACGCGCGCCAGCGTCTCGAGCGCTTCGGCGTTGCGGACGAGCACTCCGGCGCGAGCCCCGCGTCCGGTGCCCACCATGATCGACATGGGCGTGGCCAGGCCGAGCGCGCAAGGGCAGGCGATGATCAGCACCGCCACGGCATTGACCAGCGCGTGCGCGAGTCGCGGCGCCGGTCCTGCGAGGCCCCAAGCCACGAAAGTCAGCGCCGCGGCCAGCACCACTCCGGGCACGAACCACGCCGCAAAGCGGTCTGCCAGGCGCTGGATGGGAGCCCGGCTGCGTTGCGCCTGAGCTACCAGCCGGACGATCCCGGCGAGCAGCGTCTCAGCGCCCACGCGCTCCGCCCGGATCACCAGGCTGCCGTTGCCGTTCAGGGTGCCGCCGCTCACACGCGTCCCGGCTTCTTTCTCAACCGGAAGCGGTTCGCCGGTGAGCATGGACTCGTCCACCGAACTATGACCGTCGAGCACCAGGCCGTCCACCGGCACGCGCTCGCCCGGGCGCACGCGCAAGCGATCACCGGCAGCGACCGAATCGACCGGCACGTCCTCTTCCCGGCCGTCATCGAGCAGGCGGCGCGCGGTGTTGGGCGCGAGGCCCAGCAGGGCGCGGATGGCGCTCGAGGTGTGTGCGCGGGCGCGCAACTCGAGCACCTGTCCGAGCAGAACCAGCGTTGTGATGGCGGCCGCGGCCTCGAAATAGACCGGCACGCCCCCGCCGGGCTCGTGAAATGTGCCCGGGAGCAGACCGGGCGCGAGCGCGGCAACGAGGCTATACAGATAGGCTGCACCCGTGCCGAGAGCGATCAGGGTGAACATGTTGGGGCTGCGATTGACCACCGACGCCCGGAAGCGCTCGAAGAACGGCAGGCCGCCCCAAAGCACCACGGGCGTGGCGAAGGCGAGGGACAGCCAGTTGCGGCCGGCTTCCGGAATCAGCCGGGCGACGCCGGGCGTCATGCCCGCCATGCTTAGAAAGAGCAGCGGCGCCGTGAAAAACACGCTCACCCAGAAGCGCCACGTCATCGACCGCAGCTCGGGATTCTCCTCGTCCTCCAGGGCGACGGTTCGCGGCTCGAGCGCCATGCCGCAGATCGGGCAGGACCCTGGCTCGACGCGCACAATCTCCGGATGCATCGGGCACACCCAGTCGGTGCGCGCCCGGTGCGACGCCGCAGCGACGGTGTGAGAAGGTGACTTGGAGGGTGAGGACGCGGCCAAAGTGACGGGGCCATCCGGTTTCATCGAGCCGGACGCGGCGCCGAGGGGCCTGGCGCTCTGGAACTTTTCAGGGTCGGCTTGAAATTTGTCGAGGCACCTTTGCGAGCAGAAGTAATACGTCTGCCCGTCGTGCCCATGGCCGTTCGCCGAACGCGCAGGATCGACGGTCATGCCGCAGACGGGATCGATCGCCTTCACCTGCGCTCCGGCGGCCTCGCTGCTGGATGAACTGGCCATACTGGGGTCCTGTCTTATGCGATGCGGCCAGATGAGTCCGGATTCGGAATGGGCGCGTGGGGCCGCTCAGTTCGAGGCTTCGGTCCGGTTGGACTGTGCCAGCTCGCGGACGTAAGCCAGCATGCGCGGATCATCCCAGTCGGTATTGCTGATGATCTTCTCCGCAAGATGGCCGTCCTTGTCGATGATGTAAGTCTCGGGAAACTGCAGCGTGCCGTAACGCGTGGCGAGCGACCGGCCTGGGTCGTGGGCAATGGTGAAGGTGAGGTGATACTTGGCAACGAAGGCCGCAAGCGCCGCCGGGTCCGTGTCTTCATCTGCGCCGAGCACTTCCACGCCCAGCGGTTTTACCTTCCGGGCGAAGTCTTCGAGGCTGGGTGTTTCCTCGACGCAAGGCGGACACCACGTGGCCCAGAAATTCAGCACCAGCACCTTGCCGCGATAATCTGCAAGCCGGGCGGCCCCTGTGGCCCCGGACGTGTTGTCCGAAGTGTTCGCCGCGAGCGCGAGGTTGAAATCCGGGACCGTCTCGCCGAGCCTGACAGGGCGCTGGCTGTCGCGCAGCGCGAGCCACGCCACCGCACCCAGAATGATGGCCGGGATCACGTAAATCAGCAATTTCCGATTCATGTCCGAAACCTCAGATGCCTTTTTGGCCTGTAAGCCGAGCCATGGTTCATTATAATTGAAGCCCGGAAGCTAGTACCTCGCGGCGCCTGCTCATTGAAGAGGGGATTTTGTTCCTCTTGCTCGGCTATACTCCAATCCTCGATCAGGAAGGGTGGCCGAAGGCCCGGGTGGTTGCTGATTCCTTCCGCGCTCTGCGCGGGCACAAGCGCCAAATGTGCCGCTGCGAAGGCGAACCTTGCGCCGCCTTGAGCTTGCTTCCTCTCCGGGACGACCCATGGCCTCAACCAAAGAAGAGCGGGTGTCCGCGCTAATCCCGGCCCGAAACGAAGCTGCCAGCATCGCGCAGTGCGTGCGCTCCGTGGCCGCGCAGCCCGAGGTCAGCGAGATCATCGTGGTGGATGATCACTCCGAAGACGAAACCCCAGGAATTCTGGAGCTACTGGCAGGAGAGATCCCGAGGCTGCGCACGCTGCGGGTGGGCAGTCCACCGTCCGGGTGGACGGGCAAATCGCACGCGCTCGACATCGGGGCGCGCGAGGCCACCGGAAACTGGTTGCTGTTCACCGACGCGGATACGGATCATCATCCGGGGAGCCTCGGCCAGGTTCTCGATCGCGCCCGTGAGGCGCGGGCCGACATGATTTCGCTTTCTCCCGGACAGGAGCTGCTCACCTGGTGGGAGAAGGCCGTCATCCCTTTTGCTTTCGTGGAGCTGGCGCGACGCTTCCGGTTTGAGGATGTGAATGATCCCAAATCGGAAGCCGCCGCCGCCAACGGGCAATACATCCTGATCCGCCGGGCGGTCTACGAGTCCGCGGGCGGACACGAGGCTGTCCGTGGGGACATGCTGGAGGACGTGGCGCTGGCGCAGCGCCTGAAGGCTGCGGGTCGGCGGATTCTGTTCCTGCCCGGAGCGGAGTGGGTGACCACCCGCATGTATCGCAGCTTCGGCGCCATGTGGTCGGGCTGGCGCAAGAACCTCTACCTGCTGTGGGGCAGTTCGCCGCTCGCGGTGCTCGCTGCCTTTACCCGAATCTGGTTCCTGTATGTTGCCCCGCCCCTCGGCTGCATCACGGGACTGGCCCTCGGTGCGGCCCTGGACCGAAGCGACCTCGCGGCGATCGGCCTCGCGTTTCTGGCCGCCTTCGGAATCGGCCGGTACTTCTATGGCAGGGCGCTCAGGGGGATTGGTTTCGCGTCCGAACTGGCCAACTATGCCGTCGCGGGCTCAGCTTTGTTCGGCCTGCTGCTCATTGACTCCATGGTGGCGCACCGGTGGCTGGGCTCGGTAAGCTGGAAGGGCCGCGCGTATTCCACGAATCGGCCGGACAGCGCGGCGGGCCCGTCCCTGCCGGACCGGGACAGGCGGCCGTGAACGACAGAGTTTTGCGAGGGAACCCATGGTTTACGTGACACGGCGGGCGGAGTTTTCCGCTTCGCACTTCTACCATAATCCCGAGTTGAGCCCGGAAGAGAATCAGCGGATCTTCGGGAAGTGCAATAACCCGCACGGGCACGGCCACAACTATGTTCTGGACGTGACCGTCGAGGGCGATGTGGACGCCCGCACCGGCATGGTGGTGGATCTGAAGGATCTCAAGCAAGTCATTGAGGATGAAGTCATGCAGGCCATGGACCACCGCTTCCTGAACGAAGAGGTTCCGGCATTCCGTGAGATCATCCCCACCACCGAGAACATCGCCCGCGAAATCTGGCGGCGGCTCGACGGCAAAATCGCCGCGGGCAGCCTGCATCGCGTGCGCCTTTACGAGACTCCCGAGCTCTACGTCGATTACTATGGAGAGTGATGGTTCACCTGACCCGGCGCTATCGTATTTCGGCGGCGCACCGGCTCCACAACGACGCTTTGAGTCCCGAGGACAACGCCCGTCTCTATGGCAAGTGCAATAATCCGGCGGGGCACGGACACGACTACATCCTCGAAGTGACTGTGGCCGGCGAGGTCGATCCGCGTACCGGCATGGTGATGGATATCGGCGTCCTCGACCGGCTGGTGGAGCGCGACGTCCTGGATCGCTTCGATCATAAGCACCTGAATCTCGACGTCGAGAACTTTCGCGACCTGGTGCCGACCACCGAGAACCTGTGTCTCGAGATTTACCGGCAGCTCGCTCCCAACTTCCCGGTGTGGTCCGGAAAATCTGACGACGAGCCGGATGGCACGGGCCGCGAAGACTCGACGCCCGGCGCGCGCCTGTTGCGCGTGCGGATCGAGGAAACGCCGCGCAACTTTTTCGAGTACGAGGGCCCGGGTGCGGCGAATGGGATTCCGGCGGCGAGCGGAGCTGAAGAATGAAGCCAGGGGCGCGATCGTCGCGTGCGAAGCCGGCGGCGGCCGGCGGGGACCCGCTTGAAACCGTAGTCGAGCGCATTCTCGAGGAGATCGGCGAGGACTCGTCGCGCGAAGGTTTGCTCAACACGCCGAGGCGCGTTGCCAAGTCGCTGCGCTACCTGACCCGCGGCTATCAGCAGGACCCGGACAAGGTCCTGAACGGCGCCCTCTTCTCGGTCGGCTACGACGAGATGGTGATCGTGCGCGACATCGAAGTGTTCAGCCTTTGCGAACACCATCTGCTTCCCTTTTTCGGCCGCTGCCACGTGGCCTACCTGCCCAACCGCAGGGTCGTCGGTCTAAGCAAAATTCCGCGCCTGGTGGATGTGTTTGCGCGCCGCCTGCAAGTGCAGGAGCGGCTGACCACGCAGATCGCCGAGACCATCATGCAGAAGGTGCGGCCTCGGGGCGTAGGCGTGATTATCGAAGCGCGCCACTTGTGCATGATCATGCGCGGCGTGGAGAAGCAGAACTCGGTGGCCGTCACCTCGGCCATGCTGGGTTGCTTTCGCCACAACGCGCAGACGCGCAATGAATTCCTCAACCTGGTGCGCAACCGCTAACCAGGCATCGTGCAGCTCGGAAGGCGCTCCTCGTGTCACCCTCGATGCAGGCCGGGATTTCGCGCGCCATATCGTCCTCCGTGGACGAGCGCCCCGGGATGGGATCGGACCTCGAGGGGCGAGTTGTGACCGTGGTGGGCGGCAGCCGCGGCATCGGATTTGCCGTGGCGCAGGCGGCAGCGCAAGCCGGCGCTCGCGTGGCGATTATCGCGCGAGACGCGGCCCGATTGCGAGCGGCCAGCCGGGCGTTAGGCGGCGCATACGCCTTCCGCGCGGACGTGACCGCCGAGGCGCAGGTTGCGCGAGTGTTCCATAACATCCGCCGGGATTGCGGCCGCCTGGACGCGCTCGTCAATAGCGCGGGCGCCTTCACCTTCAAGTCCTTCGAGCGCACCACGCTGCGCGACTGGCGCTTGAATATCGAGGCGAACCTGACGGCGGTCTTCCTGGCCACACGCGCGGCGCTGCCGCTGCTCGTGAAGAGCCAGGGCCAGCTGGTGAATATCCTCTCGATCTCGAGCCGCAACGCCTTCGCAAAATGCTCGGCCTACACCGCAGCCAAGTTCGGAGCGCTCGGGCTTACGCGCGTGCTCGCCGAGGAACTGCGCCCGCAGGGGATCCGCGTGACGGCCATCCTCCCCGGCGCCACCAACACGCGACTGGTCCGCGCCTTTGGCTTTCCCGTGGACCGCGAAGGGCTGGTGCAACCGGAGGACGTGGCCCAGGCGGTTCTCGGCGCACTCCTCGCTCCCCGGCGCGCCACCGTAGAAGAGATCGTGGTTACGCCGTCGCGTGGCAGTCTTTGATCGTAATTGGGGAACATGGCAAGCGTGCGAGTCCTGGTTACCGGAAGCGCCGGACATCTTGGCGAGGCGCTGGTTCGCACTTTGCAGAGCTTGAAGCATCAGGTCGCCGGCCTCGACATTCTCGAGTCCCCCTTTACGACACATGTCGGATCGATCGTCGATCGCGCTTTCGTGAGGCACTGCCTGCGCGGAGTGCAGACCGTCTTTCACCCGGCCACGCTGCACAAACCGCACGTGGTCACCCACAGCCAGCAGAGCTTTGTGGACACCAACATCACCGGTACGCTCAACCTGTTGCAAGAGGCTGTCGCGGCGGGCGCCGAGTCTTTCATCTTCACGAGCACCACCAGCGTCCTCGGCGACGCGCTCGTGCCGCCTGCGGGAGCTCCCGCAGCTTGGGTGACTGAGGACGTGGCTCCGCTGCCGAAGAACATCTACGGCGTGACCAAGGCGGCGGCAGAGGACCTTTGCCGGCTCTTTCACAGGAAAAACGGCCTCCCCTGTGTTGTCCTCCGAACGTCCCGATTTTTCCCCGAGGAAGACGATGATAAGCAGATGCGGGAGGGCTACGCGGACGGCAATCTCAAGGCAAACGAGTATCTCTTCCGTCGCGTGGATCTGGAAGACGCCGTGAGCGCTCATGTCGCAGCCGCTCAACGCGCGCGAACGATCGGCTTCGGAAAGTACATCATCAGCGCCACCACGCCGTTTTTGCCCGAGGACCTCGTCGATCTGCGTGGCGACGCACCGAGCGTGGTGAAGAGACGCGTTCCCGGTTACGAAGCGGAGTATGAACGCCGCGCCTGGCGGATGTTTCCCGCCATCGACCGCGTGTATGTCAACGATCGGGCCCGTAATGACCTCGGTTGGCAGCCTCGATACGATTTCAGGTACGTCGTAGAGCTCCTGAAGGCGGGAGATGACCTGAGAAGTCCTCTGGCGCGACAGGTCGGTTCAAAGGGGTATCACGCCGAGTCGTTCCGGGATGGCCCCTACCCTGTAGAGTCGGGCCGCCGGCAATAGCGGGATCGGCCAGCCTCGCCGGCGGCAGCAAATGTCTGGCAATGTCGCCCTGATGTGCCTATAATCGCGCCAAGAGTCTGCAACTCCGCGCGGCGCTGACAACCTGGCCTTCGGACGCGATGAGGAATGCGTTCTCTCAGGGGAGGAAATGTTTATGAAACGGCAAGGAGGAATTTCGAGGCGTGAGTTTATGGAACGATCCGTGGGAGGCGCCGCGGCTGCCGCAGGACTTGCTGCCGCCGGACGCACGCTCGCGGCCGGACCGCCGCGCCGTCCCGTGGCCGCAAGCGACAAGATCACCATGGGCGTGATCGGCGCCGGCATCCGCGGCCTCGAAGATATGCAGACCATTCTGGACGCGGGCGGGAACGTGGCCATGGTTTGCGATCTCTACGACGGACATCTGCGCCGCGCGCAGGAAATCCAGCCCGGCGTTCCCGTCACCAGGGACTATCGTGCGGTGCTCGACCGCAAGGATATTGACGCGGTGCTCGTAGGCACCTCCGATCACTGGCACGCTCCCGTCTCCCTCGCCGCCATGAGAGCCGGCAAGGACGTCTACAGCGAAAAGCCCATGACGCACACCATTCCGCAGGCGCTCGAAATGGTGCGGGTGTCGAAAGACACGGGCCGCGTGGTCCAGGTGGGCAGTCAGAGCCTCAGCATGCAGTCCACGCACCAGGGCAAGGCCTGGGTGGACTCGGGCGAGATCGGGACGATTTACAACGTCCAGTGCGAAATCTACCGGCCGGACCCCATCGGGGCCTGGAAGTATCCCGTGCCGCCGGACGCTTCGCCGCAGACGATCGACTGGGAACGCTACCTCGGCGACGCTCCGCAGCGTCCCTTTGACGCGGCGCGCTTCTTCCAGTTTCGCAACTGGTGGGATTATGGGACGGGCATCGCCGGCGACGAATACGTCCACCTGCTCTCGCGGGTTCATTTCCTTATGAACGTCCAATACCCGCTCAACGCCGTCGCCAACGGCGGCATCTACCACTGGACGGGGGACCGCGACGTGCCCGACATCCACAACACCCTTTACGATTACGGCAAGTTCCAGGTGGTGGTGCTGGCCAACCTGGTCTCGAACTTCGACGGAGGCGAGATCGTGCGCTTCATGGGTGACAAGGGCACGGTGGTGCTCACGGAGGAATCCGCCAGCCTGCTGCCCTACCATGAGTGCTGGGAGTACACCTATCCGCTCGAAAGCTGGCCGCGCGACTTGAAGCAGCAGTTCATCGCGGCCCACAAGGACGATCCCACGGCCGACGTCGGCACCTGCCACCAGCAGCCCAGGCCCGGGCCCAAGCATTTTCGGCAAACCGCCGAGGGCACGCTCGATCACATGCACAACTTCTTCGACGCCGTCCGCAATCGCACCCAGCCGATCGAAAATGTCGACTTCGGCTGCGGCACGGCTGTCGCCTGCCACATGGCGAACATCTCTTATCGCGAGAAGCAGCGCGTCTCCTGGGACGCGGACAAACTCGAACTGACCGGCGACCGGGGCAAGGTGGACGTGAACTTGTCGTAATCGCGGATGATGGGGGCGCCCCCTACGGCCGTCCCCCATCCCTCCGTACTCAGGACGACGCCAGCACCTTCAGCGCGTCGAAACAGCCGATCCAGCCCCCTCCGTGCCGATCGCGGAGTTGTGCGTTCGGGAGTCCCGTTGCCCCGCTGTGGAATTCCACTGTCACAAGCGTGTCCTCCGGGACTCGTCCGTGACGCCTGAGGCCGGAGGGTGGCCCCGCGACCAGGTGAAGACCAGTCTCTCCGGCGGCACGATCTCTTCAAAGGTGATGCGTTGCAAGTAGACGCCGCCGTCCGGCATGCGGTTGGTGACCGGTGCCTTGACATGCCTGAACCGCGCCGATAGCATGAATATTGGTCGTTCGCCGTACGCCTCTCACCGGGGAGGCACACATCCGCCAAGAACGTAATGGAGAAGGGCTTGCGACAAGCCCGACGATCTCATTGAGAACAAAGGATCGGAGCCTCTAGCGTGAGCTTTGAGGGCCGGGTAGCGCTGATCACCGGGGCTTCGCAAGGCATCGGACGCGCTTGCGCCCTGGTTCTGGCTGAGGCGGGCGCAGACGTGGCGCTCGGTGCGCGCAACCTCGACAAGCTGGCGGGAGTCGCGAGGGAAGTCGAGGCTCTGGGACGCAAGGCTCTTCCCGTTGCTCTGGACGTGGCCAATGGCGATTCGGCGAAAGAGGCGATCGGCAAGGTGCTGGAGGCCTGGCACCAAATCGACGTCCTGGTCAACAACGCCGGTATCACCCGGGACAATCTGCTGCTGAGGATGAAGCCTGCGGACTGGCAGGAAGTGCTTCGCACCAACCTCGAAGGCGCTTATCATTGTATGCGGTTGGTGCTGCCGGGCATGGTGCGCCGCCGTGCGGGCCGGATCATCAATATAACGTCGGTGGTGGGACAGACGGGTAACCCGGGCCAAGCCAACTACGTCGCTTCCAAAGCCGGCCTGATCGGGCTAACCAAAGCGGTGGCGGCCGAGGTGGCGAGCCGCAGCATCACGGTGAACGCGGTGTCGCCCGGCTTTGTGGACACAGCGATGACCCAGGCCCTGCCCGCCGAGGTCCGGCAGAAGATTCTGAACTTTGTGCCGCTCGGCCGCATGGGAACGGATCGCGAGATTGCGCTGGCGGTGAAGTTCCTGGCGTCGGACGACGCGGCGTATATCACCGGGCACGTGTTGAACGTGAATGGCGGGATGTTTATGGCATGATCGGTAGTAGTCCGTTGTCAGTGGTCCGTTGTCGCCTGCGGCGGTTCGATTCGATGACGCGTTCTGCATTGTGTCGGACCCGTGAAATTGGTACGACAGGTTAACGCCCACGATCTGCAACGTGCTATTGACGACGGACCACGGACAAGGGACTAAGGACGAATTCATCTTAAACGGAATTGGAGGAGGCCCTGATGCCTTCGATTGAAGAGAAAGTAAAGCAGATTATTGTGGAACAGCTCGGAGTCGAGGAATCAGAGGTTACGCCCACCGCGCATTTCATTGATGACCTTGGTGCGGACTCGCTCGACATCGTGGAGCTGGTGATGACCTTCGAGGAAGCCTTCGAGATTGAAATCCCCGACGAAGACGCCGAAAAGATCCAGACCGTCAAGGACTCCGTGGACTACATCACGGCCCATGCCAAGCCACCCAAGGAATGAGCGGCGCCGCCGGAAGCTAAGGAGGACGCATTGGCTCGAAGAGTTGTGGTGACCGGGGTCGGGCTGGTCAGCCCGATTGGCATCGGCACGGAAGAGACCTGGAAAAACCTCCTGGCCGGGTGCAGCGGTGTGGCTCCGATCACCCATTTTGACGCCACCGGCTTCTCCACCACCATCGCCGCCGAGGTCAAGAATTTCGACCCTCTTCAGTTCGTCGAGAAGAAGGAAGTAAAGAAGATGGGCCGCTTCATCCAGCTGGCGCTGGCGGCCGCGGAGTTTGCGATGAAGTCCTCGGGCCTCGAGGTCACACCGGAGATCGCGAACCGCACCGGCGTCTTCATCGGCTCGGGCATCGGCGGGTTCGACGTGATCGAGCGTGAGCACCGTGCGCTCATGGAAGGCGGCCCGCGCCGCATCTCGCCCTTCTTCATCCCGGCCACCATCATCAACCTGGCTGCGGGCTTCGTTTCCATCCGTTGGGGCGCCAAAGGACCGAACTCCGCCACCGCCACGGCGTGCTCGGCAAGCGCGCACGCGGTGGGAGAGTCCTTCCGCCTGATCGCGCGCGGCGACGCTGACGTCATGATTTGCGGAGGCGCGGAAGCGGCCATCACGCCCATGGGCGTGGGAGGATTCGCCGCCATGCGCGCGCTCTCCACCCGCAACGCCGAGCCTGAGAAGGCCAGCCGCCCCTTCGATCGCGAGCGCGACGGCTTCGTGGTGGGCGAAGGCTCAGGCATTGTGATCCTGGAAGAGTTGAGCCTTGCCCTCAAGCGCGGTGCGCCCATCGTGGCGGAGATGGTGGGCTACGGAATGTCCGGCGACGCCTACCACATCACGGCGCCTGACGATACCGCCAGCGGCGGAGCGCGCGTGATGCAGAACGCCATGTGCGATGCAGGCATCCAGCCGGAACAGGTGGGCTACATCAATGCCCACGGCACCTCGACGCCTTACAATGATCGGCTGGAAACCATGGCGATTAAAAAGGTGTTCGGCGAGCGGGCCCATAGCTTTCCGGTCAGCTCCACCAAGTCCATGACTGGACATCTGCTCGGCGGCGCCGGCGGCCTCGAGGCCGGATTCACGGCATTGGCCCTGCGCGAGCAATGGGTTCCGCCGACCATCAACCTCGAGAACCCGGACCCGGAGTGTGATCTCGACTACGTGCCGAACCATGCCCGGCAGGCGTCGTTTGAATACGCTCTCTCCAACTCGTTCGGTTTCGGCGGGACGAACGCCGCGCTGCTGTTCAAGAGATATGAAGGCTAAAGGCGCCGGGACTGACACGGTGGACGCAATCGCCCATTTCCCATCCGATGTGGCACGGTGCAATGGAATGGCATACAATTAGAGCATGGCATCTCAATCGAAAGTCTACCCCGTTCGAGTGGGCCGGCAAGGACGGCTGATCATTCCCGCTCCGCTCCGCAAGGAGATGGGCCTTCGTCCGGGCGACACGCTGCTGTGCGGGGCCACGAAGGACAGGCTCGTCCTCACCGTCAGGAACGCCGCGGAGCGCGAGTTGTGGGCTCGCTTCGCCGGAGTGAGGGGAAGCCTCGCGAAGGAACTGATTCGAGAGCGCCGAAAAGAGGCGCGGCGTGAAGGCTGAGCCGAAATTCGTGCTCGATGCATCTGCATTGCTGGCTTACCTTCAACACGAGCCCGGATTCGAAAAGGTGCAGAAGGCATTGGCCGGCGGAGCCGTGATGAGCACCGTCAACGTCGCCGAGGTCTACGCCAAGGTCGTGGCGCGAGGTTTGCCGGTGCGCGAGATCGCAGCAAACCTGGCGGCCCTCGGGCTCGGTATGGTTTCGTTTACGGAAAGTGACGCGCAGGGATCGGCGGCGCTTCACCCGAGAACGCGCCAACTGAGACTGTCCCTGGGCGATCGCGCTTGCATCGCTGTCGGGATTCAGTTGGGTCTGCCCGTTCTGAGCGCGGACCGGGCGTGGAAGGGTATCCCGGGTGTGAAAGTGGAGATGCTTCGCTGACAGCGCGCACTGTCGACTGCCAACAGGATTCCTATGAAAATCGTCGTTTGCCTCAAGCAGGTACCCGCCCGCGATTCGGTTTTGCGGCTGAATGCCGCCGGAACGTGGATTCAGGAAACCGACATCAGCTTCGAAGTCAATGAGCCCGACGTCTATGCGCTCGAGGAGGCCCTGCGCCTGAAGGAATCGCAGGGCGGGGAAGTCGTCGTCTGCTCGCTCGGACCCGCCCGCGCTCAGCAAGCGATCAAGGAAGCGTTGGCCAAGGGCGCTGACCGGGCCTTGCATCTGGACGATCCCGCCTTCGCCGGCCTCGACTCTTTCGGGATGGCGCGCGTGATGGCCAAGGCGCTCGAAGCCGAGAAGCCGGACCTGATTGTGACCGGCCTGCAGTCCGACGATTTCGGCGCCGCCCAGACCGGTGTGATTCTGGCCGAGCTCATGGGACTGCCGCACTCAACCATCATCATGCAGATCGAGGTGCGGGGGAATTCGATCAAGGTGAAGCGCGAGCTTGAGGCGGGATTCTTCCAGTTCATCGAAATGCCGCTGCCCGCCCTGCTGACGATTCAGTCCGGCATCAACAAGCCTCGCTACGCCACGCTCAAGGGCATCATGGCGGCCAAGAACAAGCCGCTCAAGAAGCTCAGCATGGCCGATCTCGGACTCTCCGGCGGCGATCTTGCGCCGCTCCAGAAGATCACGCGCGTCTATGTACCGGAGAAGCGATCGAAGACGGAGTTCTTCGAGGGCAGCAGTAAAGATGTGGCGGCCAAACTCGTGGACAAGCTGAAAAACGAGGCGAGAGTCATCTAAACACGGAATGGAGCCGTGCCTGGCGCCGCGCGCAGTTTGACTCACCATCATGAGTCAATTAAACTAATCGTATGGCTAAGCGACTCCAGGTGATCATGAAGGATCCGGAGTACCGGGAGATTCAGCGCATGGCTCGCACGCGCCACATGACCCTGGCCGAGTGGGTCCGGCAGGCGCTGTACGCGGCTCGCCGGAGTGAGCCCGTGGGCGATCTGGCTAAGAAACTGGCAGTCGTACGTGCTGCAGCGGCTCACCACGGGCCGCCATCGCCCGACATCAAGGTCATGCTGGCTGAGATTGAACAGGGATATTGGTCGGATAAATCCTTCGAAGATCATTCGTGATTCTGGTCGATTCCAACATTCCGATGTATCTGGTGGGTGGACCGCATCCTCACAAGACCGACGCGCAGCGTTTGCTCGAGACCGTCCTGAGCGAGCGGCAGCGTGTGGTTACCGACGCCGAGGTATTGCAGGAAATCCTGCATCGTTATGCCTCCATCAGTCGTTGGGACACGATTCAAACCGCGTTCGATGCCTTGTTTGGGATCGTCGATGATGTTCTGCCTGTAGATCGAGGGGCAGTCGAGCGCGCAAAGGAGATCATCTTCGGGCATCGCCGCTTGTCGGCGCGCGACGCCATACATGTCGCCATCATGGAGCGTCATGGAATCGAACGAATCCTGAGTTTCGACTCCGGTTTTGACGGACTCCCGGGCATCACTCGATTGCATTAAACAAGGATTACGGAACTGAGCGACATCCCTTTCGTGCTGCTTTCACTGAGAGCTGATAACTCAAGACTAAGAACTGGAATCGATCGGATTGACTATGAGTAACGAAATCCTGGTATTCGCGGAACAGCAAGATGGCAAGATCACGCGTCCCACGTGGGAAGCGGTGGCGGCGGGGCAGAAGATCGCGGCGGACACGGGTGGCACCGTCACCCTGACGGTGCTCGGGGCGGGATCATCGGCTCTCGCGACGCAATTGGCTGCTGTTGACGCGGCGGGCGTGGTGGCCGTCGAGTCTCCGGTCCTCGCCGATTACACCCCGGACGGATACGCCATCGCTCTCGCGGGCCTGATCCGGTCGCGCCAGCCTCAGTACCTGGTGTTCAGCCATACCTACCAGGTGCGCGACTTCGCGCCCAAGCTTGCGGCCGCGCTCGGCGCGGGATTCATCTCGGACTGCCTGGGGTATCGCAACGAAGGCGGCCGGCTGGTGTTTGTCCGCCAGGTGTTCCAAGGCAAATTCAACGCGGATGTCGAGTTCGCGGGCGAGGCGCCCTACCTGGTGTCATTCCAGGCCGGATCGTTCCGCGAGGATGCTGTCCGGCGCGGCGCAGCCGGAGCCCCCGTCAGCACCGTGGCGGCGGAGATCAGTCCCGATCAGATTCGTTCGAAACCGGGCGAGCGCTTCCGCGAGGCCAAGCAGGCCGTGGACCTGACCCAAGCCGAGGTGATCGTGGCCGTGGGACGCGGCATCAAGGCGCCCGAGAACATCGAGATCGCCCGCAAGCTCGCGGAGGCCCTCGGCGGGGAGATCGGCGCCTCACGCCCGATCTGCGATGGCGGCTGGCTGCCCATGGATCGCCAGATCGGAAGCTCAGGGCAGACCGTGGCGCCCAAGCTTTACGTGGCGCTCGGAATTTCCGGCGCGATTCAGCATCAGGTGGGCATGAAAGGCTCACGCAACATCCTGGCGATTAATAAGGACCGCGAAGCGCCCATTTTCGAAGTCGCCACCTACGGAGTGGTCGGCGATCTGTTTGAGATCGTGCCTCCGCTGATCGAAGCGATCCAGAAGGCGAAGGCGGGGTAGCTGCGGGCCTCTGGCACTAACGCTTAGCACCTAGCACCTTCCCTGCCGCTGCGGACTTTCGCGGTCTGCCCCCTAGCCTGCCGTTCGCTTTGGCGGCCGCTCGCTTGGCCCGGCTGCGCGATTGTCCGCCCTTCTGTCCCAGCCTGGACGCCATCCATTCCTTTGATCCGAGCAGGCCCTCCAGAAGGCCGGGCACGTAGAGGTCCGCATCAAGCTTCGGGAAGTGCAGGCCAAAGCCCGAGGGGCTGATCTCGATTTCGCGCAGTTCGGCAGGTCTGGCATTCTCCAGTCCCTGGGCATCCCGCGGCGAGAAGCTCACCGTCAGACTGGAACTGAGATCGATCACCATGCGGCCAGACTCGCGGTCATAGCGCGCGGAAATCGCCCTGGGCGCTGTCACGTGCAGCTCCCGAGCCCGCTCATTCGCCTGTTCCAAAGCCTCAAACTTGGCCATGAATCTTCTCCCACGCCCGGCAGAGTTCTGGCAAATGCTCTGCCAGCACCGGCTCGATCCGGGCGATTTCCCGTCCCGGGAAGCCGTAGTTCTCGCGCAGCTCCACGGGCCCGTCCAACAGTTCAACTTGAATACCGCTTCGCGACCCCGCCCGATCACATGCACATGAGCCGGGCGATGATCGTTGGGATAAACCACAACTCGCAGTCCCTCAAACGTGAGAACTGTCGGCACAGTCGAATGATAGCACGCTTCCTAAGCGCTTGGGTTATTGCGAACGGCAGGCTGCCGCAGACCTTGATGCGCCGACTCGGCAATCATGCGAAGTGTCGAAGAAGTGTCGAAGAATTGTCTGCGCCAGCCCCCCAAAATTGAACTCGCGTCCCCTCTGCCTTAGAATGGTCGGGGCCGTGATAAGCCGCTCGTCGAGATTCGCAGTTGCCGTCTTCGCGGGGTTTGGCCTCGCGCTTGCCGCCGCACGATCCGCCCGCGCTGACCTTCCTTGCGCGCGCTGTCACCCTGCCGAGACCGCCGGATACGCCGCCACCCCGATGGCCCATTCTCTCACCGGTGTTGCGCGGGAGCCGCCCGGCGACTTCACCCATGCTGTCTCGAAGACCCGCTTCGCGGTGGAAGTGACGGGGTCGAAAGCCGACTGGACGATGGTCCAGCGTCTCGAGCGCGACGGCTTTTCGGGTGATTACGTGCCGGCCTACGCGATCGGGTCCGGAGCTCACGCCGTCGCATACCTCATTGATCTGCGGGGACATCTTTTCCAATCGCCGATTTGCTTTTATGCCGGGCGCGGCTGGGACATGGCGCCGGGCTACGAGGGAAACGCACAGCCGGACTTCCTGCGTCCCGTGACTCCGGATTGCTTATTCTGCCACGCCGGAAAGGCCCGGCCGGTTGCGGGCTCATTGAACCGCTTCGAGGACCCTCCGTTCGAGGCCGAGGCCATCACCTGTGAACGCTGCCACGGTCCCGCGGACGCCCATCTGCGCAGCCCCGTTCCCGGATCCATCATCAATCCGGCGCGGCTTTCGGCGCGCGCCCGCGACAGCGTTTGCGAGCAGTGCCATCTGAGCGGCGAGGCCCGCATTGCCAATCCCGGCAAAGAGATCGGCGATTTCCAGCCTGGCCAGGAGTTGGAGCAGCTCTTTTCTGTGTACGTTTTCGAGGGCTCGCTTGATCCCGGGCAGCCCGCAGGGCTCAAGGTGATCAGCCAGGCCCAGCAACTCGCTTTGAGCACCTGCGCGCGGCGGAGCAACGGGAAGCTCTGGTGTGGTACTTGTCATGACCCTCACCAGCAGCCCGCCGATCCCAAGGCTTGGTTCCGCGCGCGTTGTCTTTCGTGCCACGGCGACGCGCTGCTGCAGACCCACCCCAAGCCCAGCCAGGATTGCGTCGGTTGCCACATGCCCGAGCGTCCGGTCTCCGACGGCGGGCACACCGTTTTCACCGATCACCGTATCGCAAGGCGGCCCCCGCCCGATTCCGCGCCGGCTGCCGCGGGCGACACTCAATCGCTCGTCGCCTGGCATGAGCCTGCGGAGCCGCTGCGGCAGCGTAACCTGGGCCTGGCCGAAATCGAGGTCGGCGAGCGCACGAAGAATCTAACGCTCGTTTCACAGGGGGCGAAAAGGCTGACGGAGTCCTCGCCGAGCTTCCCAAACGATCCGGCGCTGTTGACCGGGATTGGCCAGGTGCTGCTCGGCGTAGGCGAGGCCGAGCAATCCGCCGTCGTCTTCGAACGGGCGATCCGCGCGGAGCCGGGCAACCCCTCGCATTACATCCACGCCGCGCTGGCTTGGAAGGCGGCGCGCGATCAGAAGAAGGCCGTCGAATACCTGGAGAAGGCCCTCCGGCTCGATCCGGTTCTCGAACAGCCTTACCAGGAACTTGCCGACCTTTATAGAGAGGAAGGCGAGACGGTCATGGTTCATCTGACGTATGAGCGATATCTGAAGGCTTTCCCGAGCAGCATCGCCGCGCAGAAAGGCGCGCGGGATTCGGCCTTGCGCTGAGTGCGAACGAGTTTGGCCGGGTTGGACGCCTGCCGGGCTGGTCTAAGGGATCAGTTTGTCCTGGAGCGCGATAAAATAACGTCCATGAGGCCGTTGGTCCGGGTGAAACGCACGCGCCGTCGGCAAGCGATGCCGGGCGCGCTCAAATCAATTGGAATCACCTCGGCCGCGATGCTCGTGACACTGCTGGCCGGCCCGAGCTCGTCGTTGCCAAAAGCTTCGGCGCCACAAGCTTCGGCACCACAAGCTTCGGCACAAGATGAGCTCGGGGCGGCGGCGGCGGCGGAGCGATCGGGCAACTACGATGACGCCGCGCGCCACTATCAGAATTTCCTTTCTACGGCCGCCAGCGTCTCGACAGTCGGGCGCTCCGCGCTCTCGCCTGCGATCATAGAAGCGCGTACTCGTCTCGGGACGGCGCTCTTCATGCTGCACCGCTACCGCGAATCCTTGTCAGCGCTCCGGCCCTTGCCGTTTCCTGCCGGCTCGGGCGGCCCTCATCGCGTGGGGGCGCCGGCGATACCCGCCCAAGCCTGGCTGGTGGAGGGCCTCGACTACCTCGACCTTAACCAGCTTTCAGACGCCACCCGCTTCCTGCGTCAGGCGATTGCCCTCAATCCGAACAGTGGAACCGCGCGCCTGGCGCTTGGCGACGCCCTGGCTCGCAGTGATCATCCCGAGGACGCCGAGGCGCAATACCGCGAGCAGTTGCGCCGCACGCCCGACGTGCTGGAAGCGTGGTACAAGCTGGGCCTGGTCTACACGAATCTCGCTCAGAGAGCGACCGCAGGATTCAGTGAGCAGCAGGGGGGCTCGGTCCTGGCCCGCCAGCTCGCGGCCGAGCAGCTTTCGGATCGAGGGGATTACTGGGGCGCGGCCCAAGCGCTATTTCCGGTTGTGGACTCTTCGGGGCCAGGCTCGAATCAGCAGATCGCGAAGATGGCAGCGGACCAAGGTACGCGGGGCTCCGCCGGTTCGGCGTTCCAACCAGGCCTGCACGCGAGCTTCGGAACGGCGCTGCTTTATCTGAGTTATCCCCGCGCCGCCGAAAAGGAGTTCGAGGCCGAGCTTTCCGGGGATCCAGAATCGCTGCCGGCCCAGCTCGGCAAGGCAGAGGTCGCGGCGTTGCGCTCGGACCGGGGTGGCGCGCTTGCCATCTTTGGGCATCTGATGGATGTCTACCCCGCGGCGCTGGCCCGCCGGCTCGAGATGCCACCGCCCGCCCGCCTGGTGGAAGCCTGGCCGCCCGAAGAATCCAAGTTACAACCACCGCTTGCTGAAGCACCGGCGGCAAAACTGTGGGCCGCATGGCTCGGCGGCGGCGGGTTGAAGTTGCCGCCGGCGGCTTCGGGCCAGGATCGATGTTCTTCCCCGTCGCAAAGCCGCCAGCATGAACCGGGCTACTGGATGGTGGAGGCGTGTGCCGCCGAGTTGCGCACCGATCTCGGATCGCGAAAGATTCTGACTGAGAACGAACGCGCCAAGCTGGTGGAGACGGACTACCGCCTCGGAGATTACGAAAAGGCGCGGGACGGCGCGAGGGCGCTGTTGAGGTTGTCCGCGCACGATCCCTGGGGCGGCTACTGGCTGGCGAAGTCGTACTCGGCGCTGATCGGCGAATGTTTCGCCAGGCTGTCCGATCTCAATCCCGATTCAGCCCGGGTCCACGAAATCCTCGCCAACTACGACGCGGACCGGCAGCAATGGGCGCCGGCGCGCAACGAATATGAAGCGGCATTGCGCCTCGCTCCGGAACTGCCTGATCTGCATCTTGGGCTTGGCACGGTGTATTGGCGGTCGGGAGACTGGTCGCGAGCACTGGACGAGCTCAAGAAGACGCTCGATCTCGCACCGGGTTCCACGGTGGCCGCCTACGAGTTGGGCGACAGCTACATTCAAGAGCATCAATGGCGCGATGCGCTGGACTATCTGCCGCGTGCGCTCAAGGATCCGGCGGTCGAACGCAAAGCGCGGCTGGACCTCGCCAAGGCTGAAGGCGAATTGGGTGACTCCGCCGCGGCCATCAAGGACTTGAGCCTCCTCGCGGCCGACGATCATGACGGCGAGGTCCACTATCGCCTGGCGATGGCTTACCGCGGAATCGGCGATTCGGCAAAGGCCCAGGCCGCGCTGGGGGTTTCCGAAGCCCTTCGCAAGACTTCTGACCAGCTCACCCGGCAGCGGCTTGAAACGCTGGAGGGCGGGCAGAAGGACCTCCAGCACTTGGACGGGGGGCAAAATTGAGCCGGGCGGGACGAGTTTAGAGTGAAAAACAGAAATGTTACGAACGAAGCCAATAGGTTATTGAAAACAAAGCATTTCTGTTTTCCATATTTATTGAAAGCCACTAGGTTATTTAAAATAAGTAAGTTACCTTGAAAAAAGCCAAGAGGTTATTGATTATAAATACGTTAGATCGTTTTCAAGGGCCCAAAATTCGTGCTGCCAGCGCGAAAATCGCGAGTTTCGAGGCGAAATCAGGTGCATTTGGCCACCCCGTCGATTGGTCGCGAGCAGCCAGAATAGATCGTGATCCAGTCAGCAAGCCCCCCGTTTCCTTGCAATCGGAGGGAAGGGAAGGCCCAAGTCTGGGCAACGTTCATTGACTAGGTCATACCTTTGCTCTGTACATAAATTAGAACCGAGCCGCAAAAAACGTACATTATTGGTGTTGACATGCCTACCGTTTTTCGGGCAGCATGCTAATTGCTCTGCATTACTTGCGTGTCTTCCGTGGGGGGACGCGCTTCTGTCGGGTCGCTGATGCTGGTCGGGTTCGGGTCTTATAAAGTTTTCCGGTAGGGCCGATTAGGACCGAGGGCTGCAGTGAAGCCGCCAAGACGTTGCGTCTCCGGAGCGGGGGAATCGCGCCACACCCCAAAGCAGCATCATCGTCCTACCTCTGAGTGTCTTCGCCTCGTCATGAGGCTTCCGCGTCGTTACAGTTTTGAAGTGAGTGGAGGGGACCGCCGGCTTTGGAACCGCGAGCGGGCGGCTGAAAGGCTCAATCTTCATCACATTTACAGGAGGATGACATGAGGAAGCGTGTCGCATGGAGTCTCGCCGCGGTATTGTCAATTGTGATCGCCGCAGGCATTGGAGCGCTGCCCAGCTTGGCGCAGACATCAGTGGCCGGCTCGATCACGGGCATTATCACCGATCCCTCAGGGGGCGTGATTCCCGGCGCCAGCGTCACAGTGACGAATGCAGGTACCCAGCAGGCCTTGACGGCGACCACAAACGCTTCCGGCTATTACGTAGCGCCGAACCTGCCCTCGGGAGACTATAACGTCCGAGTTGAAAAGGGAGGCTTCCAGGCGTGCGAGAGCAAGGGCGTTCACCTGGATCCGGCCGCCACGGTGGAGGTAGGTTGCGCGCTGAAGGTCGGCGAAGTCTCGCAAACCGTGGAGGTGACGGCCTCGGCTGTGAACGTGGACGTGAGCGACACCAAGGTGGAGCGCACCGTGGACTCCACTCAGATGCAGCAGTTGCCTGTGAACGGGCGGAACTTCGTCAGCCTTCTCGGCCTGCAGCCCGGTGTCGTCCAGAGCTTCTCATTCAACAGCTTCCAGGCCATGAGCCTGTTCGCCTCGCAGTGCACGCAGGTGAACGGCCTCACCGGCGAGTCGAACAACCTCCTGATCGACGGCGCCCCGTCCACGCGCACGCGCGCCAACGGCGCGACGGTGGGCATGCCGGGCATGGACTCGATCAGCGAAGTGAACATCATCACCACCGGCTACATGCCGGAGTATTCTCGCGCCGCGGGCGGCCAGATGGTGGTGAATATGAAGTCGGGCACGGATCAGTATCACGGTGACGCTTTTGAATTCATCCGGAATGACGCCCTCGACGCCCGCTACTTTTTCTCCCCGACTCGACCGAAGCTTGACTACAACGATTTTGGCTTCACCATCGGCGGGCCGGTTATTCCCAACAAGCACAAGCTGTACTTCTTCTGGTCGGAAGAATGGCAGCGCGAGGTCAGCGGCAACACCGAGGTGGGCCAGGTACCGACCATGGAAGATCGAACGGGTGATCTCGCCCCGTATTGCCAGGCTTTTGCCAGCAGTTGCCCGAAGGTTCCGGGCTACCTGAATGGGGTCGATGGCCTTGTAGCAGGACAAGCGTTCCCCAATAACACCATTCCTGCCAACCTGCTCAGCGCCAACGGCTCGGCCATGGTGGACCACTTCTATCTCATGCCGAACACCCAGACCGGGCTCAGCTCGCTCGATCCTTTTGAGGGCGGCAACAACCTTATTTACAACTACAACAGCCCCACGGACGTCCGCATCGATGACGTCAAGGGCGACTACAGCATTAACGACCGGAATCATCTGGCGGTCACCCTGCGCCACTACGCCGACGTCTCCACCAGCCCGACGGGCAGCGGCGGCGCCTCGGCTCTGCTGCAGCAGGGTTACCACTTTCCCAGTCGCGGCGCCACGGTGGACTTTACAACCACCTTCAGCCCCACCCTGCTCAACGACTTCACGGCGACCGCAACTGAGGACATTGTCCACGTGCTCGTCCCGGGCGGCTCCTTCGGCGGTGACGGAGTTGACAGGACTACGCTCGGCGTCGACTATCCCTACATCGTCCCGGGCGGCGCCGCCAGCAAAGACATTGCCCAGAAAATCCCCACTCTGATCATGGCCGGCGGATTCGAACAGGTGAGCGGCCTGCCCTATCCTTCCGGCAGCACGGGCCACGTTTATACGGTCCAGGACGTGCTAACGAACATCCGTGGCAACCACACCCTTAAGGCCGGATTCTGGTTTGAGCACGATGGCGAGAACGATCACGACCAGGTGCGCGTTTCGCCGGGCGGCGGCGTGGGCAATAACCTGAACGGACAGTTCGAATTCAACGGTTCGGGTATCAATACCACGGGCGCGGGCCTGGCAGACGCACTGCTCGGCAACTTCGACAACTATTCTGAGCTCGGCTGGCGCGATTACACGCCGTGGTACGGCCACCAGATCGGTGTGTTCGGCCAGGACAGTTGGAAAGTGACGCCCCGGCTCACAATTCAGGGCGGCCTGCGGTGGGACTACTTTGAGCCCTACCAAAGCACCTGGTGCAATTTCGCCATGTTTGACCCGGAGTTCTACTCCTTCTCGTCCGGGACGCAGCAGGTTGTAAATCCCACCACCGGATTTGTGACCGGCGGAAACCCCTATAACGGGATCGCGACGCCCTGCCAGCAGTTGCCCGCGGATGCCGCTGGACACTTTGCCGTGCTGGGGCAGCAGTTGACCACTTCGAACCTGGCTGCAACCAACCAGGAACTGCGCAACCTCGGCATGCAGCGAGGCCTGTCGAATCAGATCTTGGGAAGCCGGTGGAACGATGTCCAGCCTCGCCTGGGCTTTGCCTGGGATCCCTTTGGCAACGGGAAGACCTCGATTCGCGGAGGCGGGGGCGTCTTCTTCAATCACAATACGCTGAGCGACGTTACCCTGATGGGTGGGAACACACCCTTCCAGTTGGCCGAGGAGACATTCAACGGCAGGGCCGACTGCCCGGGCGACGCTTTTCCGGGCGCAGCGGGTTGCTCAGCGCCCACCACGCCCCCCAATCTGCCTATTCCGATCACCGGACAAGATCTCGTGAACAAGACCCCCGTGGTCTACTCCTGGAACTTCACAGTGCAGCACGAATTCTTCAATGACACCCTGGTGGACGTCGGTTACGTGGGTAACCGCGGGAAACACTTCCCCATCAACGGAGACCTGAATCAGCCGGCCATCGGTACCTTCAATGACCCGGCGAATACCGCGATCAACCAGGATGTCCTCAGGCCCTATCCCGGCATCGGCGGCGCCATGACGGATTTGCAGGAGGCAAGCTCAAAGTACGACTCTTTGCAGGTGAGCATCCAGAGACGCTTCACCAACAACCTGCAATTTAGCGTGGCTTACACCTATTCGAAGTGCTTCGACATGGCCGATAGCATTTATACGGTGGTCGCCGACACTTACGATCCCAAATTCAACTGGGAGGTTTGCGGTTTCAACCAGACCCACAACCTGACGATCACCTACATCTACAACCTGCCCTTCCTGCGCAACAATACGACGCTCGTGGGCAAGGTGTTGGGCGGATGGGAAGTCTCCGGTGACGCAGCTTTCGTCAGCGGGTTTGACGATACCGTATCCGCCAGCGCGGACTATCTCGGCAACGGCGCCCAAGGCATCGGCGCGACCCTGCCCGCTTATGTGAAATCGGGCTGCAATACCCGCGGCAGCCGGTCGTTCTCGGAGTTCTTTAACACGTCATGCTTCTACGAGCCGCCCCTGTATGGGCCCGGGAACACCGGCTTGGTGGGCTCGTCCGCATACAACTCGATCGAGGGTCCAGGAGTTGACAACTTCGATTTCGCCCTGATCAAGAACGGACCGATCTGGGGAGAAAAAGTGCACTATCAATTCCGGGGCGAGTTCTTCAACTTCTTCAACCACCCCTCGTTCAACGGCATCGATACGGGCGTGAGTGATGGCGCGTTCGGCCAGGTCAACAGCGCCGTCACGCAACGCAACATCCAACTCGGCTTGAAGATCCTCTTCTGACACTTCAGGCCGCTTGACACGATGTTTCCTGGGGGCGCTTTCCCGGCGCCCCCAAACACACCAGGTGAGCCGCCAGACGCGAAACCGCTACGATGCTCGCTGAGACTTCGCGCTTTCGCGCCGGTTCCACGCCTCAATGCTTCCTCTCGCTGCACGCCTGCGTGCCCAGCCCTTCATCAACTCCCTCGGCCTGGCGTAAGGTGACAGCTGCCGGTTCTGTTGCCCGACGCAGGGGGGCGCCGCTGCTCGCCGCCGTGCTTCCGGCAGTCGTGCTCCCGGTACTATTGGCCGTTGCCGCGCAAGCGGCATCATCCCAGGTGGCGCCTGATCGCGAGATCGCCGGCTCGTCGCCGCGCAAGGTGATCATTGACACCGATCCGGGCACCGACGACGCCATGGCGATCCTGCTGGCGCTCAATTCGCCCGAGTTGGACGTGCAGGCGCTCACCGTGGTTCCCGGCAACGTCACGGCCGCGCAGGGACTGGAGAACGCGCTGCGGCTGGTCTCGCTCGCGGGACGCTGCGATGTGCCGGTGGCGCACGGCGCCGAGCATCCGCTCAACCAGAAGCTCGTCACAGCCGAGTTCTGGCACGGGCGGAACGGCCTGGCCAATATCGAGCTTCCGCCTTCGAAGTGCACGGCTGATCCGCGCTTCGGACCTGATCTCATCGTCGAGTTGGTCCACAAGTATCCGCACGAGATCACGCTCGTCCCCATCGGACCCGAAACCAACATCGCTCTCGCGGTCTCGAAGGACCCGTCGATCGTGCCGCTGGTGCGCGACGTGGTGATTATGGGCGGATCGATTTCGGGCGGCAACGTGAACGCCGCTGCCGAGGCCAATATCTACGGCGATCCCGAAGCGGCCCAGATCGTGTTCAACGCCGGCTGGCCGATCACAATGGTGGGTCTGGACGTCGGCAACAAGACCCTGGTCACGCGAGCCCACATCGCGCAGCTCGAGCGCACTCACGGTCCGGAAAACGACTTCGTGGCGGGCGTGCTCAAGTTCCTCATCGACCTCTCCGAGAAATACGGCGCGACGGGCGTGCAAATGTACGACCCGCTGGCCGTGGGCGTGGCCATCGATCCCGGCGTGGTCACCACCCAGGCCATGCGCGTGGACATCGAAACGCGAGGCCAATTCACGCGCGGCGAAACCGTCGGCAATCGCGGCGGCACCGTGGAGCGCAACGTTCCTCACGAAGGCCGGCTCTGGATCGAGGCCGTGGATCCGGTGGCGCCGAACGCGCGGGTCGCCGTCGAGGTGAACGCGGACCGGTTCCTCGCCATGTTTCTCGAGCGGATCGCCGGCAAGTGAGCGGCTCCGGCTGCTATAATGCGAGACGCATGAGTTCACAGCTCAACTCGCGACGCCGAATCCTACCCCGGCTGCTTCCGGCCGCGCTGGTCCTGGCATGTCTGGCCCTAGCGGCGGCTGCTCCCGCCCGGGCCCAGGTGGATGGCGCGGGCACGGCGCAGCATCCAGCCGCGCCGGTTGTGAACGGCCCCCTGGTGCAGGACTTCTCCTTCCTCACGGGCCGTTGGCGCGGCGGCATCTCCGGAGGCCTCTTCGACGAGGAGTGGAGCCAGCCATCCTCCGACTCCATGATGGGCATGTTCCGCTACATGGAAAACGGCAAGGTGAAGTTTTACGAGTTCATGGTGATTGAGGCCAGCCCGAGCGGCCCCGTGCTGCACGTCCGGCATTTTGATCCCGGCCTGACCGGCTGGGAGGAGAAGGACGCGCCGCTCGCCTTCACGGTCGAGAGCTTCACGGAGAGCCAGGTGGTGTTCGTCAACCCGGACAAATCCAGCACGGTGACCTACCGCCGCAGTTCGCCTACGGCCCTGGCCGAGGTGCTCGAGCGCAGCGCCGGCGGGCACAAGGGCAAGCAGGAATTCGCCTTCGGCCTCACCCCCTGACTCCGGGCGGGCTCGCCGAGCTGAGCGCACGTGGGCCACATCATCTACCGGTTCCTGACGCGTTTGTTCGCGCGCTACGGATACGGCGCTGTGTTCGCCGGCGTCATGCTGGAGAACGCCGGAGTGCCGGTGCCGGGCGAGACCGTGCTCCTCTTTGGCGGATTCCTCGCGCACCAGGGAACGCTCGGCCTCAAAGCCGTGATCGGGTTCGCGATCGCCGGGGCCATAGTGGGCGACAATCTGGGCTACTGGATTGGCCGCTCCGGCGGGGTCAAGCTGCTGCGGCGCCTGCGCGGGCGCGCCTTCCTGAGTGAACGCATCTTCGACAAGGCTGAAAATGCGGTGCTGCGATACGGCGCCTGGGCCGTGTTCGCGGCGCGTTTTGTGATGGGTCTCCGCATCGTGGCGGGACCGCTCGCCGGCGGATTCCGCATGCGCTATCGGAATTTTCTGCTGGCCAACGCATGCGGCGCCGTGCTCTGGGGAACCACCATCGGCGTTGCCGGATACCTTCTCGGATCGAGCTGGGACCGGCTGGTCTATTTCGCCCGCGATGTGGACCTCGCGGCTCTCATCGCCGCGACGGTTGTGGCGCTGATCCTCGTGGCCCGCGCGCTTCTAGGGCGCCGCCGCGCCCGCCCGGCCCGATAACCATGCCCGTCGCAAGGCCGCCTGTTCGGGGGTCGCTTCCGGGAGATCCACGATCGCGTAATCGTCCGCCCGCGGCGGATCGAGCTTTACGACGACGATCTCGCGATCGGCGTGGCGCTGCACGGTAAACGGCACTTCGGCCCCGGCCGGATAAATCTTCAGCCGGTCTCCGAGGGTCTCCGTGGCCAGCGAGAAATTGTCCACGGCGACCAGGAGGTCGTCGCGGCCAAGGCCTGCGCGCTCCGCCGCGCTGCCCGGAAGCACCGAGGTGATCAGGATGCCCGTGTTGGCGGGGCGAAACTGGATTCCTAGGCTAGGTGAGGAGCCTACTGTGGCGGCGCTGTTCAGTCCGAGGCCGGCCTTCGCCAGGGTTCCGGCGTAGGGGAGGGGATCGGTGCCCTGCACGTAGCGCCGGAAGAAGTCCGTGAAATCGGTGCCGCTCACCTCGTTCAGGGCGCGCAGCACGTCGCCTTCCTCGTAGCCGTGGCCCGGCAGGTAATAGGTGTCGGGCGGCGCGCCGTAAAACCGCTGATACATCAGGCGCATGACGTCGTCGAGCGATTTGGCGCCGCCGGTCCGGGCGCGCACTTCAAAATCGAGCAGCATGCCGAGCAGCGCGCCCTTGTTGTAATACGAAATGGTGGTGTTGGCGAAGTTCGTCTCCTGCATCTGGGGCGAGCGATCGTAGAACCAGGCGTGGAAGCTCGAGCTCTCGGCCGACATCAACTTGCGCCCGGGCTCGGATTCGAGAGTGGCGATCTCGTCGCTCAGGCGCTTCCGAAATTCCGTCTCACTCCACAGGCCTGCGCGCCGCATGGCGACGTAGGAGTAGTAGCTGGTGACGCCTTCGGCGAACCAAAGGGACTCCGTGTAATCCTCCCTGGTGTAGTCGAAGGGCCCGAGCGCGGCGGGCCGCAGCCGCTTCACGTTCCAGGTATGGAAAAACTCGTGGGCGGCGTCGGTGAGCGCTTCCTCGATGCCGCCGTCGGAAAGAAGCTGGCTGACGATGATCTGGGTGGAATTCAGGTGCTCCATGCCGTCGCCGGCGGCGATGTCGGGAGCGAAGTGAAAGATGAAGGTGTAGTGGTCGAAGTCGGGCTCGGGCATCATCGACATCTCAACGGCCACGATCTTCTTGACGCCATCGGCGAGCTTCTTCACCAGCGCCGCGCGCTCGTCCTCATCGGTGGCGTAATCGTGCACCGCCACGCGGAAAGTCTTGCCGTGGTCGCTGAATTCTTCCCAGGTCACGCTCGGGCTGATTTCGAGCGGCGTATCGATCAGGCGGTCGTAGTTCGCAGCCTGGAAGCTGCGTTGCGCCGGATCGAGGGAGTAACCGCTCACCACCTTCCACCCCGGGGGCGCCATGATCTCGAGACGAACGGGGTCTGGCTTGTGACCGGCAACATACATGAAGACGGAAGCGCCGTCCAGGTTGGCGTGGGTCGGGTCGATTTGGGAAAATGAGCCGTTCAGGTCGTTGCCGAACACTTTGTAGCGCACGCGCACTTCGCCCGCGCCGGCGGTCTGCACGCGCCAGGTCTGCTTGTCGGGCTGCGACCACTCGAGCGGATGTCCGTCCGCGCCCGCCGCCGCGAACTCCTGCACGTTCTTGGCGAAATCGTAGATGGCGTAGCGCCCGGGCGACCAGGCCGGCATGGCGAAATCGAGCGTGGGAGCGCTCGTGCCGCGCGCATCGATCTCCACGTCGGCCAGGTGCACACTCGGCTGCGTGATGGCAAGGTGATACTCAAGCTGGAGCGGAGACCCGGTTTCAGCGGCCTGCGCTGCGCAACTCGCCCGGGCGGCGCCTGCGAGGGCGACGGCAAGCACGAGCCAGACGGGCACGAGCCAGACGGGCACGAGCCACATGGGCACGAGCCAGACCGGCAGGCGCCACACTGGCACCCGCCACACTGGCACGCGCCACGGGGTGAATCTTCGAGGCCGCGAAATTTTGCGGCTTGACTTGTCGGGAATCATCATCGCGAGGGTAGGTCCGTTCATGCAGGTTTTGAAGGGCGTACTACCACAATGTAGCATGCGCCGACCTTGACTTCGTTTGGCTTCGTTTGTGGTCCGCAGACCCACCACTCTCGATTCCAAAAGACTTACGCCCTGCGAAGTTGGCTTCGTTTTTCAATGTTCTTCAATTCGTTTTTCCGCCCTTTGCTCGATCTATCCGCAATAGGGTCTATAGCTTACCCTGTATACACCGGCGCTGGGTTCGCTAACGGGCGGTCGCTTTCCATAAGCGCTCCCGATTCGCTATAAGCCACATGAGATGATCCAGTTACGGGCAAGTCCGGTTTTGGGTTCGCTCGTCTAAAACCAAACAGGGGGGCCCCAAATTTTCGCGCTTCGTTCGTCCATAACCCGCAGCGCGTCCACCACCCGCCGAGGTTCCACAGGTCGCCGGGAGTCCACCCGCTGTGCTCGAATCGCAAGTCACGCATGGCTAAACACTCCGAGCCTTGCCTCCACCGCTTCTCTGAGCTCTCTCGATCCGCGCACCGCGTCAGGCCCGATCTCCTTGCACACCCGCCGCTTCCAATTAGGCTCACCACACGCGTACCGGTAAAGAAGCTGCGTCAGGTCCTCTTCGATCGGCGCGTCCAGGCTCCTCAGATAAGCTTCCGAACCTCCGTTGCGAAGGGCTTTCCGCTTCGACCACAACTGCGAGGCGGCGAACTGCAGGCCGCCGTAACGCTCCACAGGATCCACGAACCAGAAGATCGCCGCGAGGTCCTGCCACAGCCGCTGCAACTCAGTGAGATTCTCGCCACGCCGCTCCAGATGCCGGCGCAGGTCGGGCGCAATCCGAAGCCGAAGCCCGTTGACGGCCGAGCGAAGCCGGCCCCGCACGGTGCGGGGTCCGGTGGATCGCTGCGCGTTGGCGCGCTGAGCCCGAAGCCTGGCCACACTCGGGCCCGCGCTCGGGGCGGCATCACGCGGCGCATGGCCGGACGCATCGGGCGCCGGCGTCGCGGGTGTTGGCGCCGCCGGCGTTGACGCCGAAGAGCTCGTTTCAACAGGTCGTTTCGTCATCGCAATTCCTCCAAGTCCTGCCTGACATCGGAGCGCCAAGACGACGCTCCGGCATCGAGCCTAGCAGCTCAAAGTGGGACGGTGGGCCAGACTGAGAAAGGTGGGAAAGAATATTTCGCGTTTCGTTTCAGTGGGTTAGCTTGTCTGGCTCAGATCCCTGCTCGCACGAATCACAGGCTGCGATGCAGCTTTCGGCCAGATGGACGTGGTCAAACGATTCGCAGGTCACTCGAGGAAGCGGCGCTGGCTGGCGTGGAATATGGCTCGGATGTTCACGTGGTCGAGGAAAGCTCGGTAGAAGATGACAGAGGGCGTGCCGGAGACAATCAGCCGGCGAAGCCCAGTCTCATCGATCTTGGCTCCTAGGGCGGGGAAGTCACCCAGCCTGGTGACAGCCTCTTGAATGTAGCTGATGGTCTCTTCGGCCGCCTCGGGGCTCAAGGTGGCGAGGTAGGTTTCGATCGAGTCGAGGTCGTCGTAGGCCTTCTTGCTCCAGACGATCGTCATTCCGGCGAGGGAGTTCTGCGGCTCGGCCGAAGGGAATCGAGCCTGGCGAAAGCCTCTTTATTCGTGTAGGCCTTGCCGGCCTCCACGCGATCTCTGCGGCGCACTTCAGCAAGCTGAGCTTCTTCGATACCCAGCAAGGAATCGAGAGCGGAAGCCAACAGCGCGGCAGGCTCTTCATTGCGTTCCTGGGCCACGCGCTCGATCTTCTGCTTCAGTTCAGTCGGTAGTTCCAGGCTGGAGGTCTCGCTCACGCGTCACCTTATGCTCGTATCCTAACATGCGCCGAGCGGAAAGCAAGGGTGGACCCCGCTTTTGGCGTCCGCAGCTTGTGAGAGAAACGTTTAAGAACGCTGGTAAGAACACTGGTGCCCCGCAGGGCGCGGTGGTCGGTCAAAAGCTGCGACCATCAACACCACTCAGGCCTTGGCATTGCCCGACGGCGGCCTTGTTATACACTTTGTATGACGGTGCGCGAATCGGGGCCGTCTCTGTGGCCCTACTGTTGGTGATGCGCGTCTACCATAAAGACAAGTCGATGGCGAAGAAATCCGAATCATCTCGGCGCGGGAAGCTAATCAGCGTGAGCGCAGAATCTATATTCAGCAAGCCGCTGAATAAATGGCAAAAGGCGGCCCTGGCCCGGATCGCGAAGCGTCAGGCGGCCGGACAGGACTCCGATATCGACCTGTAGGGGCGAGCCGGCGGCTCGCCCCTACACATCCCTCCGCTGACCGATGAACAATTGTCCCAATTCCGCCGGGCGCCGAAGGTGCTGATCGCCGCCCGCCGGGTCGAGCAATCGTAGCGCGGACCACATCGGGTGCCGCGACGGCTTGCTCACTGCGGTTGAAGCCGGAATCCGAGTTCCGCCCCGGCCTTGCGAATGCGATCGTCAAGGCTCAGAATTTGCACGCCCGGCACCACGGCACGCACAGCCAAGGCCGACGCCAAGTGAATCGCGTCCAGGGTGCGGACGGGTTCGGCCGGAAACGGACGCCTCGCCCGGTCCACAATGTCCGAACTGACTCGCCACAAGTGCCACCGGGCGGCCGCGGCAGCCAATTGCGCGCGGCGATCGGCGGCTGCGGCTTCGGCGATTTCACCCAGTGTGACGGCGCGAATCAGCACTCGGTCGCACTCGACGAGGGTGAGATCGGAGGCCATCACCAGTTCGGCGCGGCGGAGCACCTCGCGCACGGGCCGGCCGCCTTCTTCCCCGAGCAACCACGCCAGCACGGCGCTCGACTCCGCATAAACGTTCAACGGGTGCCACGCTCCTCATTGAGGAGTTCCGTGGCCCGGCGTCGCTTAAGGAGACGCGGAAGCTGCGGATACACCGCCGGATTGTTTGGCGTGCCCAGAGTCACTTGCCCTCTCCTCGCGAGTGCCGTCAGTCCCGCAGGGACGCCGGGCTCGTCCCTCCCTTGGCCTGGCGGAATGAGTTCTGCAACCACTTCCCCGCGATCCGTCACCAATACAACCTCGCCGGACCGGACTTCACGGACATACTCGCTCAAACGGTTCTTCAACTCGCGAAGGCCCGCGCTCTTCATGGGTTCAATGTAGCTGCATGAAGCTGCATTGTCAATGCTGACCTTGATCCTGTGACGCTCGTGTTCGAGGTGTTCGACACGGTTAGCGGCCGTTTCATGCGAAAAGGGCCCAACAGAGTCGTTTGTCCATGCGGACCCCTTTCGAGCGAGCATCCGACCGCTGACTCGTGGTAAGATGCGTCCCATTGGAGGAAAAACCGATGGCTCATTACTCCAGACGCGATTTCTTGAAGACCGGCATCGCCGCAGCGGCGCTCGCGGGCGCCGGAAGCTTGCCGCTCGGCGCGACGCGCCAGACGGCGACGGATTGGGTAACGCTCGGGAAATCGGGCGTTCGGGTGACGCGGCTCGCCTTCGGCACCGGCACCGTCAGCGGGCAGGTGCAGCGCGAGCTCGGGCAGGACCAGTTTACCCGGATGGTCCGCTACGCCTACGACCACGGTATTCGCTTCTTTGAGACCGCCGAGTCTTACGGTGAGATGCACAGGATGCTGGGCATTGCGCTCAAGGGCCTACCGCGCGACAGCTACCGGCTGATGACCAAGGTCACCACGCGTGAAGGCGTCGATCCGCAGCAGAAGATCGACGAGTTGCGCACCCTCGCCAACACCGATTACTTCGACGTGATGCTGTTGCACTGGCAGCACACCGCAACCTGGCCCACTGACAGCCTGCGATGGCAGGACGGCATTTCGGAAGCCCAGGCGAAACACGCCGTGGTGTCGCACGGCGCCTCGGTGCACGGCCTGCCGGCGCTGCGCCGGTTCCCCGGCAACCAGTGGCTCCAGGTGGCGATGATCCGGATGAATCATAAAGGCGTGCACATGGACGCGGAGGATTACGCCACGGGCGGATTGGGAAACGTCAGCGAGGTCGTCACCCACGTGAAAGAAGTCCGCCAAGACGGGATGGGCGTGATCAGCATGAAGCTCGTGGGCGAGGGCTCCTTCACGAGCCGCGAAGACCGTCAGGCTGCCCTGCGGTACGCCTTCAGGAACGCGGGCGTGGATTCCGTGACGCTGGGCTTCAAGAACACCGCCGAGATCGACGAAGCCATCGAGAATGTGAATCTGGCGCTCGCGTAGCGGCAGCCGGCAACTTCCTTACGCCTTCTCAGAGCAAGCGTAGCGCGGCCCTGTCTTGCAGGTCCGCGGCCTCTTCGCGCCCTGCGTGATGCCTGTTGAATCCGCCGGAGGATGCCTTCATGTTGCGGTCGCGATCGACTTTTAGCTCTCATCCCGGCCTTAGCTCTCATTCCGGCCCTAGCTCTCATTCCCGCGTTAGCTCTCATTCCGGAACGATTCTTTCGCGCGTGGCGCTGCTCTGGGCGCTGGTCGTCAGCGTCCCGGCCCTTCCGGCGGCGAATTATCCGGCGCCGGCGGAGGGGACTTTCGTTGTCCATGACTTCCATTTCAAGGACGGCGAAACGCTGCCCGAGCTGCGCCTCCACTACGCTACGTTGGGCGCGCCGGTGCGCGATGGAACGGGCCGCGTAACCAACGCCGTGCTGATCCTGCACGGCACCACGGGCTCCTGGCGGCAATTCACGTCGCCGGTGTTTGCGGACGCGCTCTTCGGCCCGGGCCAGCTTCTCGACGCCTCGCGGTACTTCATTGTGCTGGCCGACGGCATCGGCCACGGCGGGTCGAGCAAGCCGAGTGACGGTCTCAAGGCCCACTTCCCGCACTACGACTACGACGACATGGTGGCGGCCCAGCACCAGCTTCTCACCGAGGGCCTGGGCGTGAATCACCTGCGCCTGGTGCTCGGCACGTCGATGGGTTGCATGCATTCCTGGGTATGGGGCGAGACCTATCCCGAGTTTATGGACGCCCTGATGCCGCTCGCCTGCCTGCCGGTCCAAATCGCGGGCCGCAACCGGGTGTGGCGCGAAGAGGTGATCGACTCCATCCGGCTCGATCCGGCATGGAAGAACGGCGACTACGCCGAAGAGCCGCTCGAGGGCCTGCGATCCGCAATCGATCTGCTGCTCATCGCGGGCAGCAGTTCACTCCAGTGGCAGAAGAACTATCCTACGAGAGACCAAGCTGACAAATTTCTGCACGACTACGTCGAAACACGCCTGCCGCAATACGACGCCAACGACCTGCTGTACGCGGTCGATGCTTCGCGCAATTACGATCCTTCGCCGAACCTGGAAAAAATCAAGGCGCCGGTGATGTTTGTAAACTCCGCTGACGACTTCATCAATCCGCCGGAGCTCGGCATTGCGGAGCGCGAGATCAAACGCGTGCCGCGCGGCAAATTCGTGCTGCTGCCTGTCTCGGACCAGACGCGCGGCCACGGAACGCACACCGTGGCGGCGGTCTGGAAGCAGTATCTCCAGGAACTGCTCGAGGAATCGAAGTGATGGGCTTGCTTTAGCGACGAACGATACGTACGACAAGGTTCACGCAGAGGCGAAGGGAATCTCTCGCGAGTTTTGGTCGTGGGACCGCAAACGAAAGGTCCTGGCGTTGCAGCAAGCACTGTGTTCGCATCCGGGTCAGGCTGACCGCAGAGGCTCCGTAGTTGCATCGAGCAAGTCGTGGGTCCCTAAACAACCCTGCGCCAACCTCAATGGCGCTTATATCTCTCAGCCATCGGCAGCGTGGTTCAACACGGTTTGCAGCTCACACCGGCCCTGTCATCATAAACCGTCGTGCCTGGCAGTCGGCGTCATTAAGCTTGCTTGCACGCGACCTTGGCGTTGGCTACGCTCCAGTCATGGAGATCGATTTCGAGGTACCGGGCGATGTCAAAGACATCGAGCCGATAGCGGTTAACCTCTCCATCCGGGAGCGGAAGAGCCTTACTTCACGGTTCGGCGGTCGTCGTTGGCGGAAGCTCAAGGGCGTGGCGCTGGTCTGGTTCCCTAACGACGACGTTCGCCGGGCAGAGGTACACTGGTACGAGGCTCACGGAGTGGGCCGCCATAAGATGAAGTCAAACGTGTTTTGGATTGAAACTATGGTGACAAACAAAAAGCGTGTAGAATTTGCGATCTGTATGTCGAACGAAGGTTACGAGGATCTCGAGGAGGCGAAGATCTATCAGGTGCTGCCCGATGCGAAGGCCGCCGAGGTTGGCTGCATTCGAGTTGTCGACGAATCTGGGGAGGACTATCTCTACCCGCAGAATCGGTTTGCGATAGTGGACCTTCCCGAGTATGTGCGGGCTCGCTTGCCGAGGCCGCGACCATCCCGCAGGGCCGACAAAGCGCTGCCAGCGACCGTCAAGAGCAGGCGGCGAGTGAGCGCGTGAGCCGCTCGGCGTGGGGCAGACGCAGATCCTTGGGTCCGTGATCTCTCCGCTTCCCCTTTTGCCCCCCCCCCAAACCGCAGACCTTGAAGCCCAAGGTCCGCGCCCGCCGACTTAGTTATTCAGCGTGAACGTGACGTCGATCTCGGTTGTGACTTCCGCGGCTACGCCGTCGAGCAGCGTCGGCTGATACCGCCATTGGGCGCCGGCGCGCGTGGCCGCCGGAATCAGCAGCGGTGGGCCGCTCAGGACGTGCAGGCTCTGCACTGATCCATCCGTGCTGATGATCGCTTCCAGGCGCACCGTACCTTGCACGCGAGCGCTTCGCGCGATGACGGGATACTCCGGCTGTGCCTGGAAGACAATCCGGGCTGCTTCCACCACGCCGCCCACGACGATTCTCGAAGTATGCGGAGCCTTCACCGTCGGCTGAGGCGGAGCAGGAAGCCCGTTTACGCCGAAGCCGTCCGGCACTCCATTGCCGCTTCCCCAGGGCACGGCGCCCGGCGGAGCGGCCGTGAAGGCGTCGCTCGGAGCTTCGGGCTCTAGCCTCGACGGGGGAATGGTCGCGGGGATGCGCACCGGCGCAGCCATGATCTCGCTCAGGCTCGTACGGTGAACGGCTCGGACGACGGTGGGCTTCTGAGACGAGCCGGCCGGCGGTGGCGGCACGATGCCGGTGCGGATCAGCGACGCGGGAAGCGCCTGCACATGAATCAGGGGGATGACCACCAGCAGGGCCAGCAGGGCACCCTCAACGATGTAGCCGAGGCAGATGGTTCCGCGCTTGCGACCCGACGGGATCAGCGTGTTCTCGAACATGGTTCACCTCCGCTAAAAGCGGGATCCATGGATCCCGCTCTGTTCCGCTTGCATAGACACCGGCGCGCGCCTCGACGTTTCAGCATTTCGCCGCGCAGGCATCTCCGCACCGTTTCTTGACAAGCTCACTGACATCCCGAAGAATGAGAAGTGACTTCCGGTAGCTTGAGCGCCCGGTCGGGCTTGTCCCCAATCAGCTCGAGCGACCCCAAAGGAACTAACATGCGTTGGAGCCAAGCCTTCATTCCTACTCTGCGCGAGGTGCCGGCTGAAGCCGAAGCGGCCAGCCATCGCCTCCTGCTGCGCGCGGGCTACGTCCGGCAAGTCTCGGCGGGGCTTTACGCCCACCTGATGCTGGCGCGGCGCTCGCTTCTGAAGATCATGCAGATCATTCGCGACGAGATGAACGCGATTGGCGGGCAGGAATTCTACCTGCCGATTATGAATCCCGCCGAACTCTGGCGCGAAAGCGGACGCTGGGACGCCGTTGACGTTATCTTCAGGTTGAAGGACCGCGGCGGGCACGACCTCTGCCTCGGCATCACACACGAAGAGGAAATGACCAACATCGCGCGCGGCGAGCTGCGCAGTTACAAGCAGCTTCCGCAGATCTGGTACCAGATTCAGTCGAAATTCCGCGACGAGCCCCGGCCGAAGTCGGGGCTGCTGCGCCTGCGCGAGTTCTTCATGAAAGACTCCTACTCGTTCGACCTCGACGAGGCCGGGCTTGACGTGAGCTATGACAAGCACGTGCAGGCTTACACCAACATCTTCAAGCGCTGCGGCGTGCACGCGCTGTTTGTCGAAGCTTTTTCCGGCATGATGGGCGGAACGGTGTCCGGCGAGTTCGCGGCGCCGACCGACGCCGGCGAGGACCTGATCGCGGTCTCGGACTGCGGCTACTCCGCGAATCTGGAGAAGGCGGTCTCAGCCCTCGCGCCCGTCGACGACCCTGCCGGAAACGAGCCGCCGGAGCCTTTCGCGACGCCCGGCCAGAAGACGATCGAGGATCTTGTCCGATTCACGGGCGAGAGCGCGGCGCGCATGATCAAGACGCTGGTCTATATGGTGGAGAACGAGCCGGTACTGATCCTGATGCGCGGGGACCACGCGCTCAGCGAAACCAAGCTCTCGGCGGCGCTCGGCACCGGCTTTTTTCGTCCGGCCACGCCGGAGGAGGCTTTCAAACTGCACGGAGCGCATCTTGGGTCGCTCGGTCCCGTGAGTCTCACGAAGGTCCGCATTCTCGCGGACAAGGCGATTGAGAGTCGCCGCGACATGATCACGGGCGCCAATCAGGATGACACGCATCTGCGTCACGTGACCCCCGGGCGCGACTTCCAGGCGGAGTACCGCGATCTGCGCGCCGTCGCGGAAGGCGACCCTTGCGCGCGCTGCGGCAAGCCGCTTGAGTTGGTCAAGGCGGTCGAGCTCGGTCACGTCTTCAAGCTGGGCCGGCGCTACTCGAGAGCCATGCATGCCAATGTTCTCGACGCCGCCGGCAAGGAGGTCGAGCTGGTGATGGGATCGTACGGCATCGGTGTGGAGCGCATTCTTACGTGTGCCGTGGAGCAGAACCACGACAAGGACGGCATGTTCCTGCCGAAGTCCATCGCGCCCTTCCAGGTTATCCTGACCGCCGCCAACATGGATGATGCCCCGCTGCGGGAAGCCGCCGAGAAGCTCTACCGCGAGTTGCAGGCCGAGGGGATCGATGTGCTCTTCGACGATCGCGACGAACGTCCGGGCGTGAAGTTCAAAGACGCCGACCTCATCGGCGTGCCGTACCGTCTGACGCTCGGCCGGCGCACATTTGAGCAAGGACGGGCCGAGATCCTGGTGCGCTCGACAAAGCAGGTTCAGGATGTTAGCCTTGGGGAGGCGGTGCGGACACTGAAACAGCAGCTCCTCAGTTAGCACCGCGGCGGCCGGAGGGGGAGCCCGGGTGAGCTATGCCGCTTCGCCAGCATCTGGCAGCCTTCCCGAGACCGATTCTGGCCTTCCTCGTTTTCGCGATCCTGATATTCGCCGGCGCCAAGGTATTTCCCGTTTATTCCAACAGCAGCCAGCTCGCAGATTATATTAGGGATAAGGCTGTTCGAACGGCCGCTGATGACCCGGCGCCGGGGGCGATCCGGGCGGACGTGGTCCACTACGCGCGCGGATTGGGCCTGCCGTTGTCGCCGGAAGAAGTCAGCGTAACCAGCGATCACGGCACATTGAGCATCAAACTGGATTATGTGGTTCCGGTGGATCTCGCGGTAGCGACCTGGAACCTGCACTTTGCGCCGTCGGTGGTGAGCCGTGCGTACTGACGGGGCGGGGAAACGAGCGGCTTTGAGATCATCCTTGCCAAACCGGCTGGCGCGCGGCACGCGGTTCGTCGCGGGCAAGATTGCGCACTGGCGTCGCCCCCTTGTGGCTATCGGAGTCGGCGTGTTTGTGGTGGTCGCCACGCTCTTCGTTTTTGGCTACGTCCGGGTCAGCAGCGAGATCGACGCGCGCTTGAGCGGGCAGGTCTTTAACCGGGCGTCGCTGGTTTTTTCCGCGCCGACCCCGATCACGGTGGGCGAGCCGGTTACGGCTGAGGCCGTGGCCTCGCGCCTGCGCGAGGGACTTTACGCCGAGGGGAGCGGGTCGAAGGTAGGGACCTACGCGCTGGACGGCGACCGGATGGAAATCCGGCCCGGACCGCTCTCTTACTTCGCCGGAGATCCGCCGGCCGAGGGACCGGCCACGGTCGAATTCGCCGGCGGCAAGATCGTATCCATCCGGCGCGACACTCCGGTTTCGCCCCCTGACCGGTACCTGCTTGAACCGCAGCCCGTCACCACCTTGTTTGACGCCAGCCGCACCAAGCGTCGCCTGATTCGATACCAGGACCTTCCCCCGGTGCTCGTGGACGCGGTGCTCGCGGCTGAAGACCGGCGCTTCTTCACGCATCACGGAGTCAACGTCTACCGCATGTTCGACGCTGCCTTTCGCGACGTGATGGCGGATGAGCGCTTGCAGGGCGGGAGCACGCTGACCATGCAACTGGCGCGCAATTTCTTCCTGACGCCCAAGCGCACCCTGCGGCGCAAGACGCAGGAGATGTTCCTGGCGCTGGTGATGGAGCAGCGGCTGACCAAGGAGCAGATCTTCGAGCTTTACGCCAACGAAGTCTATCTCGGCCAGCGAGGCAGCTTCTCCATCGACGGTTTCGCCGCGGCCTCCCAGTCTTATTTCGGCAAGGACGTGAAGAGCCTGACCCTGCCGCAGGCGGCCCTGCTTGCCGGGCTGATTCGCGGGCCCAACCTGTATTCGCCCTATCGCCACGCGGCCCAGGCGCTGCGCGTGCGCAACTACGTGCTCCACGAAATGCAGGAGGACGGCTTCATCACCGAGGACCAGGCGCGCGAGGCCAGCGCTGCTCCGCTTGCCACCGCCCCGCAGAACGTCGAAGGCAGCCAGGCGCCATTCTTTGTCGACCTGGTCAAGGATCAGTTGCTCGACCACTTTTCCGAGCAGGACCTGGTGTCGCAGAGTTATCGGGTTTACACCACCCTCGACCCGGGCCTGCAGCGCGCCGCTTCGGAGTCGGTGCGGGACGGCATGACGGAGGTGGACCAGACGCTCAACGGCCGCCATCACGCCAAGAATGCGCCGCCGCGCGATCCCAACCAGCCGCAGGTGAGCCTGGTGGTGCTCGATCCTCATACGGGGGAGTTGCGCGCTCTGGTGGGGGGGCGCGATTACGGCGTCAGCCAGCTCAATCATGCCCTGGCCAAGCGTCAGCCCGGGTCGTCGTTCAAGCCCTTCGTCTATGCTGCGGCGCTCAGTTCGGCCGTCGACGGTTCGCAGCCGCTGGTGACCCCCGCCACCATCCTGATGGATGAGCCGACCACCTTCGAATTCGACGGCAAGACTTACGAGCCGAGGAACTTCAAAGAGGAGTACTACGGCGCGGTGACGCCGCGCGAAGGCCTGGCGTATTCACTCAACTGCGCCACCGTGAGTCTGGCCCAGATGGTCGGATACCAGAAGGTCAAGAACCTGGCCGTGGCGGCGGGAATCAACCGCGACCTGCTCGCCACGCCGGCGCTCGCTCTCGGCTCCTACGTAGCCACGCCGCTCGAAATCGCCGGCGGGTACACCATCTTTTCCAACTCCGGCGAGTACGTTGCTCCCAGGTTGATTACGGTCGTGCGCGACGACTCCGGACGCGATCTCTGGCAGCCCGAGGTCACTCGCCGCCAGGTCCTCGATCCGCGGGTGGCCTATCAGATGGTGAACCTGATGGAAACCGTGATCGAGCACGGCACCGCCGCCGGCGTGCGTAGCCGAGGATTTGTGCTCCCGGCGGCCGGCAAGACCGGATCCTCGCACGACGGCTGGTTTGCGGGCTTCACCACGAACCTGCTGGCGGTGGTCTGGGTCGGCTACGACGATGACCATGATATTGGCGTGTCGGGAGCGGTGGTGGCCCTCCCGGTCTGGACCGACTTCATGAAGGGCGCAACCAAACTCCCCGAGTACCGGGACGCGCGCGACTTTCCCGAGCCCGAGGGCTTGGTCACCGCTTCCATCAAATTGCCCGACCCCGCCGGCCCGGGCGATCCCCTGCCGCTGGCCGCGCAATCCGAGGAGATTTTCGTTCAGGGAACCGAGCCGCGTGGGAATCTCGCCATTCTAAGCGGCGCGAAGAGCCTCTTCAGCCGGATTCTGGGGTTGAACGGGTCGGAATCCGCCGCCGCTAAGGCCGGCGGGCAACCTGCGCAGGTGCGCCCGGCCCGAGCGGGTGGAGAGCCCGATGCTGCTCAGACGGAAACCGCCGATACCCGGCAACCACCCACCGCCGACAAGAAAAAGCCAGGACCCTTCCGGCGGTTCTTCTCGGTTTTCAAACGCGGAGGATCGAAGCAGGAGCCGTCGCCGGGCGACGACGACGACCCGCCAAATAAGCAGGATGATCCTCAAAATCAGGAGTAGAATAACGGTGAATGAAGTGGTAAACTCAGTCGTTCCGGGCGCGGATTGTTAGTGCGGCCGGGCCTTGATGAGGGGGTGCAAGATGGAAGGTTTCACGCAGGCGGCATCCAGCTTCTGCTTCTTTCTAGCCCTTGGAAGCCTGGGTAGCGTGGGTGCGCGCGTCGTGCCTCGCACACAGGGTCTGCAGGCTCCCTCTGCGACGGCCCAGCAGCCTGCCCGCAGTGAGCTCACGCCCGAGCAGCGCGGCGATATTTTCATGGCGCGGAAAAGCTACGCGGACGCCGTGGACTATTACATGCGCGCCCTTCGCCAGGAGCATTCCCACGAGGCCGCGGCCATCATCTGGAACAAGACGGGCATCTCCCTCCAGCAGGAAGACCAGTATCTGGCCGCGCGCAAGGCGTACAAGAAAGCTCTGGGGCTCAACCCCGACCTCTCCGAAGCCTGGAACAACCTGGGCACCACATTCTTCCTGCAAAACAAGTTCAGCAAGTCGGTGAAGTATTACGATCACGCCATCGCGCTTGATCCCTCATCGGCGTCTTTCCACGTCAATCTGGGGACGTCGTATACGCGGATGAAGAAGTTCGGCCAGGCGGTGGACGAATATCGCGCCGCCCTCACGCTCGACCCGACCATTCTGGCTGCGCACTCCACCAGCGGCACCGTGGTGCAGCCGCGCCACGTGGACGCGGACTATTTCTTCTACATGGCGAAAGTCTTCGCCTCCCTCGGCCGCACCCCCGAGGCGGTCAGTTACCTGCGGCGGGCCTTTGAAGAGGGCTTTAAGAACATGAAGCAACTGGATCAGGATCCCGACTTCCTGAAGATCAGCAAGGATAGCGACTACCTGGCCCTTCGCAACAGCCCACCGGTGGCTATTCCGGGCACCGATTAACGGATTTGGATGGCGGCCTATATTGACCCTGAGCGTTCCCCGCGCTCAGGACCGTTGGCGGCGGAATAGCGAACCCGCTGAGCGACGGCGCTCGAACGTCTTTCAACGAACTGCCCCGAGTTGTTGTGCGTTGTCCATCGCATCGTTGCGTCCCTCCCTTTCCAACCTGTCTCGGCTTTGCCTTGCCGGACCTCTGCAGACTCGGCTTATAATCGGAAGGGCGATGGAAACAAACCGCCTGCCGACAGCATCTCTAAGGTTTGACGGATTCCGGCGGTAGGTGTTCGGAGTGGCGCGCCGGGATTCCTCGAAAGGAGCCTGCTTTGCCGACTGAGAGCACTGCTTCCATCCTGCCCGCCGCCGTGAACGCTTCACCCCTCGACGGGCTTTGTATCAACACCATCCGTTGCCTTTCCATCGATGCGGTCCAGAAGGCGAACTCCGGGCATCCGGGCCTGCCGATGGGCGCGGCCGCCATGGGCTACGTGCTCTGGACCCGGTTTCTGCGCCACAATCCCCACGACCCCGAATGGCCGGACCGCGACCGCTTCGTGCTGTCCGCCGGGCACGGGTGCATGCTGCTTTACAGCTTGCTGCACCTGACCGGGTACGACCTTTCACTCGATGACATCAAGGAGTTCCGTCAATGGGGGAGCAGGACGCCCGGGCACCCCGAGAACCGAGTGACGCCCGGCGTCGAGACCACCACCGGTCCGCTCGGACAGGGCATAGGCAACGCTGTCGGCATGGCGATCGCAGGCAAGTATCTGGCCGCGTATTTCAATCGCCCCGGACATGAGCTGATCGACTACACCGTGTACGGCATCTGCGGTGACGGCGATCTGATGGAGGGCGTCTCGGCCGAAGCCTCGTCCGCGGCGGGCTTTCTCGGCCTCGACAATCTGATCTTTCTATACGACAGCAACCACATCACCATCGAAGGGAACACCAGCCTGGCCTTCGATCAGGAAGACGTCGGCAAGCGCTTCGAGGCTTATGGCTGGTTCGTGCAGCACGTGGCCGACGGCAATGACCTGGAGGCGCTCGAGCAGGCGGTCAAAGCCGCCCGGGCCCAGCATCAGCGGCCCTCGCTCATTGTTTGCCGGACGCACATCGCTTATGGGAGCCCCCACAAGCATGACAACGCGTCCGCGCACGGCGAGCCGCTCGGCGAGGACGAAGTGAAGGCCACGAAGCAGAATCTGGGATGGCCGCTCGAACCCGCATTCTACATCCCCGATGAGGCCCTGCAACACTTCCGCGAAGCCGTGACCCGGGGCCGCGAGCTCGAGGATGATTGGAACCGCAAGCTTGACGCTTATCGCCAGGCGTTTCCTGACCTGGCGCGTGACTGGGACCTATACCGCTCCGGCGAGCTGCCCCCCGGCTGGAAAGACAAGATTCCCACGTTTTCGCCGGACGACAAGCCGATCGCCACGCGTTCGGCTTCGGAGAGTGTTCTTAAGGCCATCGCGCCCGGGCTGCCATTCTTTTTGGGCGGCTCCGCGGACCTCTGGCCTTCCACCAAGACTTATGTGAAGGAGCTTGGAGACTTCGCGCGCGGCCATTACAGCGCCAAGAATTTTCACTTCGGCATCCGCGAGCACGCCATGGGCGCGATTTGCAATGGCATGGCGCTCACCGGGTTGATCCCATACGGCGCCACTTTCTTCATATTTTCGGATTACATGCGGCCCACGATCCGCCTGGCCGCGATCATGGAAGTGCACGTGATTTTCGTTTACACGCACGACAGCGTCTTCCTCGGCGAAGATGGGCCCACGCACGAGCCCGTCGAGCAGCTGGCTTCGATCCGGGCGATCCCGTACGTGAGCCTGATCCGGCCCGCGGACGCGAGTGAGACGGCGGTGGCCTGGCGCGTAGCTCTTGAGCATCGTCACGGCCCGGTGCTGCTGGTGCTGACCCGCCAGAACCTGCCGATCATCGATCGCAAGCGCTACGCATCGGCGGAGGGCCTCGATCGCGGCGCTTATGTCCTGGCCGATCCTGAAGGCAAGCCCCCCGAGGTTATCCTGATGGCCTCGGGTTCCGAGGTGGCGCTCGCGCTCGAATCGCAGCAGCAGCTTGCCGGGCAGGGAATCGCGGCGCGGGTGGTCAGCATGCCGAGTTGGGACCGGTTCGAGGCGCAGCCGCAGTCCTACCGGGACGAAGTGCTGCCGCCGGCCATCACGGCGCGCCTGGGGATTGAGGCGGCTTCGCCCTTTGGGTGGGATCGTTACGTGGGACCCAAGGGCGCGATCATCGGGATCAACCGCTTCGGCGCGTCCGCCCCGTACAAGGTCATCGCGGAACACCTGGGATTCACTCCGGCGAACGTGATCGACCACGTCCATCAGTTGCTCGGCCGTTGAGCCGTCCTTCAGGCCGTCACTGCTGGCGTTGGCTTGGCGTTGACGCTCCGGCGTGACGGCCGGGGCGAATGAGGCTACTGAGGCAAACTCCCACATGTCGACTCCAACAGCTGTATCCGATGCGACCACGAGCGACCTCTCCGCGGTTCCCCGGCGTGCGCGGCGCCTGCCGGAGCCCTGCGTCATGGTCATCTTCGGCGCTTCCGGCGACCTGACGGAGCGCAAGCTGATTCCCGCGCTCTACTACCTCCACCGCCACGGCCTGCTGCCTCAGGGATTCTCGGTGGTCGGGTGCGCGCGTTCCTCCTTCTCGGACGATCAATTCCGCGAGCGGCAGCACGAGGCGGTCCGTAAGTATCTGGACCTTCCGTCCGAGGACGAATCCTACCTGTCGAGCTTCCTCGAAGGGGTGTTCTACATCAGGGGTGATTACGGCTCGGCGGACGCCTACGAGCGGTTGGTAAAAGCCCTCGATGATCTCGACGAGAAGCGCGGCACCGGCGGCAATCGCCTGTTCTACATGGCGACGCCCCCGAGCTTCTTCGGCGATATTGTGCGCAATCTCGGGGCGAGCGGTCTCGCCCGTCCCAAGCACGAAGGCAAGAGCTGGACGCGGGTGGTTATCGAAAAACCCTTCGGGCACGACCTGGAGTCCGCCCGGGAGTTGAATCGCCTGGTCACCAGCGTCTTCAGCGAGGACCAGATTTATCGCATCGACCACTACCTCGGCAAAGAGACGGTCCAGAACCTGTTGGTGTTCCGGTTTGCCAATGGCGTGTTTGAGCCGGTCTGGAACCGCCGCTACATCGACCACGTCCAGATCGCGGTGGCCGAAGAACTGGGGCTGGAGGGCCGCGGCGGCTATTACGAGGAGGCTGGCCTCGTGAGGGACATGATCCAGAATCATGTGCTCTCGCTGATGAGCCTGGTCGCCATGGAACCGCCGTCGCAGTTCGAAGCCACCTCCGTGCGCGATGAAAAGAGCAAGGTCATGCGCGCCATCCGGCCCCTGCCGCTCGATCGGCTGGGTGACGCGGCCGTGCGCGGGCAGTACGTGGAAGGCTGGTCCGGCGATCAGAAGCTGCCGGCCTACCGCGCGGAGCCTAAAGTGTCGCCGCAGTCGGTGACCGAGACCTTCGCTGCCCTGAAACTCTACATCGACAACTGGCGCTGGGCCGACGTTCCCTTCTACATCCGCTCGGGCAAGCGCCTGCCGAAGCGAATCTCAGAGATCACCATCGAATTCCGCCGCGCTCCCCACCTGCTGTTCCGGGGAACGATCACCGAAGACATGGTTCCGAACCTGCTACGGGTGCGCATCCAGCCGGATGAAGGGATCTCGCTGCGCTTCAACGCCAAGATTCCGGACACCACGATGCAGATCAAGCCGGTGGACATGGATTTCCGCTACAACGAAGCCTTCGCGGCCTCGCCTCCCACGGCTTACGAGACGCTGCTGCTCGACTGCATGCTGGGCGATCCGATGCTGTTTACCCGCAACGAGTTTGTGGACCTGGCGTGGGAGCTGATCACCCCCTTGCTCCACCGCTGGCGCGAGGACGGGCGCAAGGGCCTGTATTTTTATGAGGCGGGAACCTGGGGCCCGCCCGAGGCTGACGCACTGGTGGAGCGCGACGGCCGTCACTGGCGCCATCTTTGATTGAGGATTGCCGATTTGGGATTGACGATTGCCGACTGGTGACTGCCGACTGCTGAGGGCTGGCTCACTACCCGGCACAGGAAGGCCCTTTGACCGCTGAAATCCACGTTTTCCGCGACCTCGCCGAGCTTAGCCGTCACGCCGCCGATCGATTCGTCGAGGCGGCCGAGGAAACCGTCGCGGGCCGGAGGCCCTTTTATGCCGCTATCTCCGGCGGATCGACGCCGCGCGCGATGTTCGGCCTGCTCGCGACCACCGACCTCGCCCTGCGCTTTCCCTGGACTTCCACGCAACTCTTTCAGGTTGACGAGCGCACCGTGCCGCCCGACCATCCCGACAGCAACTACCGCATGATCCGCGAAACGCTGCTCGATCACGCGCCGCTGCCGCCTGAAAACTTTCACCGCATGCGAGCGGAGTCACCGGACATGGAAGCCGCCGCGCACGACTACGCGCATGAGATCGCCGGGGTGCTCGATCCGCGCGGAGGCGCATGGCCGCGCTTTGATCTCATCCATCTGGGCCTCGGTCCGGACGGCCACACGGCGTCGCTCTTTCCTGGAACCGTGGCGCTCGAGGAAGAAAAACGCTGGGTGGTGCCGAATCACGTCCCCATGCTCAACACCTGGCGCCTGACCCTGACGTATCCCGTCATCAACGCGGCGCGCGAAGTGATCTTCGTGGTGGACGGCGAGAACAAGGCTGATGTGCTTCGCCGCGTGCTCTACCCGGAGACCCCCGAGGACAGGTTTCCGGCGCAGGGGATCGCACCACGCGAGGGCCAGTTGCGCTGGTATGTGACGGAGTCAGCCGCGCGACTCCTGCCTCGAGGCGCGTCCGGCAGCGCCGGTTGAGTCTGCAACGAGCCCATGCTGCGGGCGCAGGGACGCACACCGAAGCGGTGCTCCCAAATCCAATGCCATCTGCCTACGCAGTCAAAATCGCTCCCTCCATTCTCTCCGCTGACTTCACGCGCCTCGGCGAGGCCGTGAAGGACGCCGAAAACGCCGGCGTCGATCGCGTGCAGATCGATATCATGGACGGGCGCTACGTCCCCAATATCACCTTCGGACCGCTGGCGGTGCGGGCGCTTCGTCCCTTGATGCGCCTGACGCTCGAAGTCCACCTCATGGTGACGCCCCCCGAGGATTTCATCGATGCTTTTGCACTCGCCGGCGCCGACACCCTGATCGTCCACCAGGAATCCACGCCTCATTTGCACCGCGCGATCCAGCGCATCCATGCTCACGGCAAGAAAGCCGGAGTGGCCATTAATCCTTCCACGCCCGTCGCGGTCCTGTCAGAGGTGCTGACGAGTCTGCAGTTGGTGCTCGTGATGACGGTGAATCCCGGCTTCGGCGGCCAGGAGTTCATTCCCGAAACGCTCAGCAAGCTGCGCGAGCTACGGCGGACCTTTACCGAACGCGGTCTCGACTGCGAGCTCGAGGTGGATGGTGGTATTCATCGCGAGACCGCGCCGCTTGTGGTGGAGGCAGGCGCGAACGTTCTGGTGGCCGGCTCAGCCGTGTTCGGCGTCGAGGGCGGCGTGAAGCGCGCGGTGGAGCAATTGCTCCAGGCGGCCACATCGCGCGGCCGCGATGTTCAGTAGCGTCGCACGCCAAGAGAGATTGTAGGGCTTACCGGACGCAATGACCGAAGCGTCGTCGCGGGGTCGGGAGGGGGGTGGGGAGGACCCGTGGAGGGTCCTCCCCGCGGTGTGTAACGGCGCGAGGGGGTACTCCGCGCCGTTACGGGTGGAGAAACCCGGCAAGATAGGGCGAATCGCGCTCGAAGCCTGTGCCACCGACATCGATCGCCGCTTTCCCGACCACTTCGCGAGCTACGCGCCCCATCTGCCTGATTCTTATCCGCACTGGTATTTCGATTTACCAGCGTTTCGATTCTGCGCTGCGGCGCGTCATAGTTCAAATATATGCTTCCTATTTGTGTGATAGTCTCAGCGTATGGAAATCCACCAGTTTCGCTATTTTCTGGCCGTGGCGCGCCTGCGATCTTTCACGCGCGCGGCGGAGCACGAGCACGTCGCCCAGCCTTCACTGAGCCAGCAAATCCGCAAACTGGAGGACGAGCTGGGAGCGCGCCTGTTCAACCGGTTGGGGCGGTCGATCACGCTCACGTCCTTCGGCCAGCGGTTCGAGCAGCGCGCGCGACGGGTGCTGGCGGAACTCGAGGGAGCGCGCCAGGAAATGGATGAGATGCTCGGACTCCATCGCGGCAGCGTAAATCTGGGCGCCATTCCGACGCTCGCGCCGTATCTGCTTCCCGCGGTACTGGCCAGTTTCGGGCGCGCCTATCCCGGGATTGCGGTCAGCATGCGCGAGGGGCTCACGGCGTCGCTGCTGGCCGAGGTCGCGGCAGGCGAGTTGGACCTTGCCTTGTTGCGCTTGCCGGTTCCCGGCGCCGAATTCGTCTCCGAGTCTCTGGTCAAGGAAGGCATGCTGCTGGCCCTGCCGCCGAGGCACCGGCTGTCACGCCGTCCGAGCCGCCCGGTGACCCTGGATGATCTGGCAGAAGAACGGTTCCTGTTACTGAAGGACGGTCACTGCTTCCGCGAGGACGTATTGCAGATTTGCAAGCGTTGTCGCGTGAATCCGAACGTGGTGTTCGAGGGCGGTCAGTTCGACACTCTGGTGGCCATGGTGGCGGCCGGCGCCGGCGTCACGCTACTGCCTGAAATGGCGCGCCGGCACTATCAGCACGCGGGCGTCGGCCTGGTCGATTTCGCGCCGCCGCGGCCGACGCGTACCATCGGGTTAGTGCGTGCCAAGGACCACTTCGTGACACCCGCCGCGCGAGCGTTTATCGAGCATCTCCGGAAGAGTTGCGGCGCGCCGGCGTCGGGCACGCCCGCCGTGGGTCCGGCCCGCAACGGCCTGCGATCCTCGCCGCGTGCGCGCGAGCGTGGCGCAGGGCGGGTTGCGGGAGGGTGACCCTCAATGCTGAAGCATCGCGCTCAGCCTTCACATCGTCACATCGAGAGCGCCCATTCCGCCGTGCTCAAGGTATTCCGGCGGAGCCTCGCTCTGGGCGTCACCCGCGAGGGATGGCTCGCGATCGAGGGTCCGATTCTGTTTGAAGAGGCGCTCGCGGCCGGACGATACCTCGCTCGCGACGGGCGCAGAAGCCCGGCCGGCCCGATTCTCCGCAGCGTGCTCGCGACCGAGCGCCAGGCGGAGCGGTTCGACGAGAGTCTGCGGCGATTGCCCGATGATGTTGAGGTCAACGTGGTGTCCGACGTGCTATTTGAGCGCGTCACCCAGACGCAAACGCCGCAGGGAATCGCTGCCTTCGTGGAATTGCCGGGTCACGATCCGGACCGCGTAATGGGCCGTCCTGACGCCCTGGTGGTGGTGGCCTGCGAGCTGCAGGATCCGGGCAATCTCGGCTCCATCATGCGCAGCGCTCAGGCCCTGGGCGCGACGGCTCTGGCGGCGCTCCGGAATACGGTGAGTCCCTTCAACCCCAAGACCGTCCGCTCGTCTGCGGGGGCCGTGTTTCGCCTGCCGTTGTTTCCGGCGCTGGACCCTCCATCGCTGCTCGCGCGCCTCCGCCGCCTGGGACTGAGGATTCTCGCCACCGACAGCCGGAGTCCCGTGCGTGTTTCGGATGTCGATCTGCGCGGTCCGATCGCTCTGCTGGTCGGCCAGGAGGCCGCGGGCCTCGACGCCGGACTCATGCGCCAGGCCGACGAGCGCGTGGCCATCCCGATTCGCAGCGGCACGGATTCGCTGAACGCCGCCGCCGCCGCCGGCGTGGTTCTGTACGAAGCCGCGCGCCAACGGGGGTTTCGATTCGATGAGCCTCTTTGAAACCGCTTTGCCTTCGCCGCGGCCGGCCGAGGAGGGCCGTCCGCTGGCCGACCGGATGCGTCCGGAGACGCTCGACGAGTTCATCGGCCAGCAGCATCTGCTCGGTCCGGGCAAGCCCCTGCGCCTGGCCATCGAGCGCGATGAAGCCTCTTCCATGATCCTGTGGGGACCGCCCGGTTCGGGCAAGACGACCCTCGCCGCCATCGTGGCGCGGCAGACTCGCAGTCGCTTCGTGAAGTTCAGCGCCGTGCTGGCGGGAATCCGCGAGATCAAGGACGTGATGGTGGCGGCGGAAAAGTCCCGTGCCTACGGCCATCGCACCATCCTTTTTGTTGATGAGATCCATCGCTTCAACAAGGCGCAGCAGGACGCCTTTCTGCCTTACGTCGAGCGCGGCGACGTGGTGCTGATCGGCGCCACCACGGAGAATCCTTCTTTCGAGGTCAACTCGGCGCTGCTCTCGCGCGCCAAAACGTACCTGCTTTCGCCGCTCTCGACCGAGGAGATTTTCAGCCTGCTCGGGCGCGCGCTACGCGATGAAAAGCGAGGCCTCGGCGGGCGCCAGATCGAGATTTCCGAAGACCTGCTCCGGCAGATCGCGGTGTTTTCGAACGGAGACGCGCGCGCCGCGTACAACGCGCTCGAAGCGGCCGCCGCCGGAACCCATCGCGATGCCGACGGACGCGCGGTGGTGACGCCGCAGATCGTGGAAGACGCGTTGCAGCGCAAAATGCTGCTCTATGACAAGGCGGGCGAAGAGCACTTCAACGTAATCTCCGCCCTGCACAAGTCGGTGCGCAACTCCGACGCCGACGCCACGCTCTACTGGCTGGCGCGCATGATCGAAGCGGGCGAAGATCCGCTCTACATCGTGCGCCGCCTGATCCGCATGGCCTCCGAAGATATCGGCCTTGCAGACCCGCGCGCCCTCGAGATCACCGTGGCCGCGCAGCAAGCGGTGCACTTCGTGGGCATGCCTGAGGGAAACCTGGCGCTGGCCCAGGCGGCCGTGTACCTGGCGCTCGCTCCGAAGTCGAACGCCCTTTACGCGGCCTACGGCGAGATCCAGCAGGACGTCGCCCGCACGGTGGCCGAGCCCGTTCCCCTGCACCTGCGGAACGCGGTCACGGGCATGATGGCGCACTTCGGCTATGGGAAGGGCTATCAGTATGCCCACGACGCGCCCGAACGCCTGACGGCCATGAGCTGTCTTCCCGAGAGCCTGAAGGACCGCCGTTACTACCTGCCGACGGACGAAGGCGTGGAGAAGAAACTGAAAGAGCGCTTGGAATCGATTCGAGAATGGAAGAAGCGCGCCGGCGGCCCGGAACCGCGTGAATAAAGCTCAGGCTGGAAGCTATTAGGCTGGAGAGTTTAGGCAGGTAAGTAGCTTACTGCCGGAGAGCCCTCAGAGCCCCTCGCTCAGAAAGCGCCGGGCGTGTTCTTTCAGGATGCAGCGGTCCTGCACGACTTCGAGGCCCGCCGCCCGCGCGCGCCCGGCCGATTTCTCATCGGTTACGCCTTCCTGCATCCAGATCACGCGCGCCTGGCGCCGGATCGCGCTCTCCACGATCTCCCGCACGTGCCGGGCCTGACGGAAAATCACCACGATTTCAATGGGCTCCGCCACCCCGGCCAGGTCCGGATAAGACCGCTCGCCGAGCACCGCGCTCTCGTGAGGATTGACGGGGATAATGCGGTAGCCGTGCTGCTGCATGTAGGCGGCGACGCCGCAACTCGGACGCGAGAGCTTCGACGAAAGGCCCACCACCGCGAGGGTCCTGTACTTCTCGAGCATGCGGGTGATGGGGTCCTGCACGGGAACGCCCCGTTCCGAGAGCCGGCGGTCGATGCGCCAACTGGTTTGGGGATGTTCGAGGCGATGAGTATGGGTCGCGGCCATTTCATACCTCCTGCCTGGCGCGGACAAGGTCCGTGCGCCGGGAAGCGGGCTGGTGCACTCGCCCGGCGTCTTACGATTTCACAGTGAGCGTTTTCGGTTGGTTTGTCAACTTCTCAACCCGGTCGAGCGCGTCAAGAAAAATCTGGTTGTCCTCGTGCGTCCCCACGGTCACTCGTAGCGAGGTCGGAAGCTCGTAAAGCTTCATGGGGCGCACGATCACCCCTTCGTGGAGCAACTGCCGGAAATCCTCGTTGCAATCGCGCCCCGTGTCGATCAGCACGAAATTGGCCACCGAAGGAGTGTACCCGATTCCGCGGGCCTCGAACTCGGCGGTGAGGAACTTCATCTCCCGCGCGTTGGTCTCGACCGACAAGCGCAGATGTTCGCGATCGTCAAGCGCCGCCGCGGCCGCGGCCTGTGCCAGGCTCGAGGCGTTGAAGGGCGAACGCACGCGATTCAGAACCTCGATCAGGTCCGCCTGGCCCATGCCGTACCCGATGCGCAAGCCTGCAAGGCCATGCGCCTTGGAGAACGTGCGCAGGACCAGAAGATTGCGGCCGGCGCGCACCTCATCGAGCGAGCGCGAGTAGTCCGGCGCGGAGACGTAGTCGCAGTAGGCCTCGTCGAGCACCACCAGCACCCGGGCGGGCAACTCGTCCAGCAACCGGTCGAGCGCGTCGGCGGTGAACATCGTGCCCGTCGGGTTGTTGGGATTGGCCAGATAGATGATTTTGGTTCCGGGCGTCACGGCGGCGCGCACGGCCTCGAGGTCGCAGGCGAGATTCCGCATGGGCGCCTTGACCACGCGGCCGCCCATGGACCTCGTGGCGGTGTCGTAGATGTAGAAAGAGCGCTCCGAGACCACCACGTCATCGCCCGGCTCAAGGCACGTCTTGGCCACGAGCTCGATAAGCTCCGTTGAGCCCGCGCCCAGGATGATCCGATCCATGTCGAGCTGCTGCAAGTCCGCCAGTTTCTCGCGCAGATAGTAGCCGCCGCCGTCCGGATAGAAGCTCGCCCTCCGCACCGCGCGCGCCACGGCATCGATGGCCAGGGGCGAAGGGCCCAGCGGGTTCTCGTTCGAGGCCAGCTTGATCGCCGGATGGCCAAGCTCGCGCTCGACCTCTTCAATCGGCTTGCCGGGCGGGTAGGGTTCGAGCGTCTGCGCCCACGGAGTGACCAGATCGATGACCTGTGATCGGGAAGTGGGGAAGGACCTGAGGGCAGCCATTTAGTGAACCTCCGCGCTCGGGGCGCCTGCGGGGCGCCGGCTCTTCGAGCCCTTGCCTTTCCATTCTTTCAGCCGGTGGACCTCGGTGGCGGACAGATGCCGGAATTGGCCCGGCGCGAGTCCTTCGTCGGTCAAAAAGGCGATGCGCACGCGCTTCAACTTCACTACCGGTTGTCCGATGCGCTCAAACATGCGCCGGACCTGGTGGTAGCGTCCCTCGATGAGCGTCACTTCGTACCACGGCTTCGCGCGTCCGGCGCCCGCGCCGAGCGGCCGGATTTCGGCCGGGGCGGTGCGCTGGCCGTCGAGCACGATGCCGCTCTCGATCTTGCGCAGGCTCTCGGGACCCGGCACGCCTTCGAGCTTGGCGTGATAGGTGCGGGGCACGGCGGAGGCGCGCGACATCAGAAAGTTGGCCAACTCGCCGTCGTTGGTCAGCAGCATGATGCCCGAAGAATGGTAGTCGAGGCGACCCACCGGATAAACGCGCTCCTTCACGCTCCGCACCAGCGAAATTACGGTGGGCCGGTGCTGGGGGTCTGTGACCGTGGACACGTAGCCTACCGGCTTGTGAACGAGAAGGTAGAGAAGCTTCGAACCGCGCCGCAGCGGCCGTCCGTCCACCTCGATGCGGTCGCGGGCGGCGTCTGCCTTCGAGCCGAGCTCCGTCACGGCCTCGCCGTTGACGGCCACGCGGCCCTGCCGGATCAGTTCCTCGGCCTTGCGGCGCGAGGTGACGCCGGCAGCGGCGACGATTTTTTGGAGTCTTTCCAGCATGGCACGCAGTTACTCAAGCAGGAGGGCATTGTCGCCCGCCAGCCTGCCAAGCGCCCGGTCAAACGTGACGAGCCTCAGACCTGCCGCCTGGGCAAAGGCCGCGAGATAAGCATCGGGCCATCGTTGAGGCGCGAATTGACTCGTCGCAGTCAACGACCGGAATCTACCTTGAATTTCGTCGGGGTCTGATTCCGAATGAAACTCCACTCGCGGGTCGCCTAAAAGGATGTCGTAAACTCTCCACGCCTCACGTTGGGTCTTCACCTCGTCGCCCATCACGGCCGCGTTTGTCAGCAAGCGCAGAAAGCCGAGCTGGGTAAATCGGCAGAATGCCACCGTGCCGGCGGTGACGCGTTCCAGCCAGGAAGAGGCAGTCGGGTAATGGCTGTGGGCACGGTAGGTCAGCGCAACCCAGACATTGGTATCAGGGAAATAGGATTTCATTGATCTTCTGGTTCGTCAGATCCAGCGTGCCCGGCCGCTTGGAATCGATGATGGGAAGCCGGACACGTTTGCTCACCGGGGATCCCTTCGAGTGTTCCAGTTCCGCCTTGACGCCGAGCAGAATTAAGTCCTTTACAGAACAGCCTCGCAGGGCCGCGGTCGATTTCAGGCGCCGGTAGATGGGGTCCGGAATATCAACAGTAGTTCGCATGACTCAATTCTACCATATTTATGGTTAATCAAGCCGCGCTGAATCGTCCGCAATCCGGCCACAACGATTCCCTGGCGACGCTCCGGCGCCTAAGTCACAAGGCGCCTAACCCACAAAAGGATTCACCACGCGCACCGAACCGTAGAGCCGCCCGTTATCGAAATCCTCCGAAAGGAGTTCCTCGAGCCCGTAGTAATCAGCGTAAGCCCACATGTGCGCGTCATACCAGGAGAGCTGGTAGGCCGCTGCCCCTCGCAAGGCATGCCGCACCAGCGCTTCATTCGGGTAGAGGATCAGGAACTCAGCCAGAAGCGCCTCGGCCTCGCGGCACGCCTCCACCGCGGAAAGCAAAGGCCCGGCGCCGCGCCGCGAGCGAGTGACCGCGGAGACAAACTCCACGATCGCCTGGTGTGCGATTCTCAGCGAGTCGTCCTGGAGGCCCCTCTCCAGCAGTTCCGTCGCGATGCGCTGCTTGCGGCGGTCGCGCGGGTCGAACGTGTAAACAAGCACGTTGGTGTCAACGAGTGCGGCCACGAGTATACAACTCTTCCCGGGTCCATCCGCGTTCAATCTCGTGAGGCTTGGGCGCTCGAGCCCGGCTTGGACGCTCCGCAGTGGCGCCCTTCCGCCTCTTGACGTTCGCCTCACGGCGCCGCTGGCGCTCGATCATTTCGCGGAAAAGCTGAAGGCGTTCCTCGACGCTGCGAGTCCCTTCCCGGCCGACTCCGGCCTTCCGGGAAATCACTCGGATTGCGTCGCCCGCCGGCGCCCACTGCAGTTCGTCGCCCGGCCGGATGCCGTACTGATCCGCGATGGCCTTGGGCACGGTCAGTTGCAGCTTGCTTGTAACCTTGCTCATATCCTTACTCTATCAAGGATCGAATCCTTGCTCAATCGACGAATCATGTTTTTCCCGCCACAGGGCGAGAAAATCGGTGAGGCCTGTGGCTACTCATGTTCAGGGACCGGGGATGTGCCGCCGTCCCCTTTCTCCGTCGACGAAGTGGCGGCCGGCTGAACATCATCGGAGACAGTCGGCGAAGCGCCGGGATCTTCAGCTTCGGCCATGGCCTCGCCGCCGGTCTCTTCATCCGGGGAACCGGCGGTTTCATCGGCGATTACGGCTTCCTCCTCATCCGATGCCGCCGTGTCTGCCGCTGCCGTGTCTGCGCCGTCGTCGCCCGGCACGCCCTCCGCCGCGACTTGCGCTCCGGACGGGAGTTCGTCCGGCGGCAGCAACTCCGATCCCAGCGCCTGTTGCGCCATCTCTTCAAATTCGCGCAGGCTCGGCAACTCGTTGAGATCGCGCAGCCCGAAATGCACCAGGAACTCGCGTGAGCTGCGGTAGAGGATCGGCCGGCCGACCACGTTCTTGCGTCCTGCCGTGACGATAAGCTTGCGTTCGAGCAGCGTGTGGATAACGCCGCCGCAGTCCACGCCGCGGATTTCGTTGATCTCCGGCACCGTGATGGGCTGGCGGTAGGCGATCACGGCCAGGACCTCGAGCGACGGCTTGGTGAGCCGGACGGGAGGCTTCAGGCTCTTGACGAAGCCACGCAGCACCTCGTGGTGCTCCGCTTTGGAGGCGAATTGCCAGCCCCCGGCGACCGGGCGGATGTGAATGCCATGCTGCGGCCAGGCGTAATCATTCATCAACTCGAAGACCAGGCCTTTGATTCGATCGCGATCCTCACCGCCGAGCGCCTTGCCCAGCATGTCGAGAGTGACGGGCTCCGGCGAAACGTAGAGGATGGCCTCGATCAGGGCTTTGAGCGTGTCGTTGCTGAGTGTGCTTTCTGGCATGGGTCCTTCGGAATGATGAACGATGACTGATGAATGATGAACCATTATTATTCATCGTTCATTGTTCATCATTCATCAGTCGTTGTTCATCGTTCTCTCCGAAACTCTCTTCCAGCGCCGCCTCCAGCGTGGTCCGATTCGCTCCTGCCATCACCTCGTCGAAATACTTGCTGCGCTGCAGGCTGATGGGAGCAAACAGTTCCTTCTGGCGCAGCAGAATCGCGCGCAGCCGGACCAGTTCCAGCAACGCCAGCAGCAGCGCCACCAGGGCCTGGCGGCTCAAAAAGCCCTCCGCCAGATCGTCCAGCAACACCGGACCGCGGCGGTTGCGGAGCACGTCGCGGACATGCTCGATCATCTCGCCCACCGTCACCTCTTCGCGCTGAATGGCCATCGGCGGACGCTTCCTGGCGCGCTCCAGGATCTCGCGGAAGGAGGAGATCAGGTCGAACACCGAAACCGCCAGGCCCGGCTCATCTTCGGCTTCCGCAAATTCACCGATGCCCGGCTGCGACCACATGGCTTCCTCGACCACTCGCTTCGATTGCAGCATCTGGGCCGCGTTCTTGAACTGCTCGTGCTCGAGGAGGCGGTGGACCAGTTCGGCGCGCGGGTCATCGAGGTCTTCCTCGGCCGCGTTCGGGTCCGGGGGCAGAAGCGTGCGCGACTTGATGTAGATCAGCGTGGCCGCCATGAAAACGAACTCGCCGCCGAGGTCGATGTTGAGTTCGTCGCACACGCGCAGGTAATCAAGGTACTGCTGCGTGATGCGCGCGATCGGGATGTCGTAGATGTTGAGTTGCTGCTTGCGAATCAGGTCGAGCAGCAGATCGAGCGGACCTTCATACGCTTCGAGCTTGACCGGCGGCGGAGGTGTCAAGGCGCGCGTGGCCCGCCGGGCTGGAAGATCAGCCGCCGGGGCTGCGGTTGAGACGTCCATCGTCGAAACCGGGCTCGTGTCCGCCGTCGTGGAGACTGGGCTCGCATCGGCCTGGGCGCCGGACGCGCCCGCTGAGCTGGGCTCGGTGGAGGCAGCGCCGGCGTCAGTGGCCGCTTGCGACGGTATCGTGTTGTCCTGCTCAGGCATCCTGTATCGTTTCCGCGGGCTCGGCGCCGGGCCTCTGCGTTCCGGCGAACCCACCGGCCTGACGACAATCGGCTAAGTGCTTTACTTTCAGCTCACCCTGATGGCCCGACCATGGCTTCGAATGGCTTCGGTCGGGTTCGCTTTTTGCCGATTTTCGAATATTTTGTTGATTACAAAGCACTTCTTGGCTTCGCTTCCTACATTTTCGATGGGGGTGGGGGGTGTCGGCCTCACGCCGCCGTTTCGCGGTTTCTCTCACAGACCCATTTAGCCCCAGCCGCCTCGATCTCACCCAATGTGTGCCCTGGCTCCACTCTACCTAGCGGCGTATTGATTATAAACGACATAGTGGGTTCGTTCCTCGATATCGGCGCTATTTTCTGCAGCGTCCTGATATTGGGTTTTGGCCCAGCCGGAGCTGTCCTCAAGTCCTGACCAACCCCATGGATTGCCGGACCTCCGCCATGGTTGCCTGGGCGACCGCGCGCGCGCGTCCGGTTCCCTCGTCGAGCACGTCCCAGACCTGTCCGGGGTTGCGCTCGTACTCTCTCCGCCGCTCCTGGATGGGGGCGAGGCGCTCGTTCAGGGCGGCGGCCATCAGCTTCTTGCAATCCACGCAGCCGATCTCAGCCGTCCGGCACTCGGCATTCACCCGGTCGATCACCGGTTGCGGCGAGAAGACCTTGTGATGGTCGAACACGGGGCAGACGTCCGGGTCGCCCGGATCGTAGCGCCGCTTGCGCGCCGGATCGGTCATCATGCCGGCCACCTTCTTCGAGACCTCGTCGGGCGTGTCGGAAAGATAGATGGCATTGCCGTAGCTCTTCGACATCTTGCGACCGTCGGTGCCCGGGAGGCGCGGCGTGTGCGTCAGCAAGGTCTTCGGCTCGGGGAAGATAGGGCCGTAGAAATTGTTGAAGCGCCGCGCGATTTCCCGCGTCAGCTCGATGTGCGGCGCCTGGTCCTCGCCTACCGGGACGGCGTCCGCCTTGTAAATCAGGATGTCTGCCGCCTGCAGCACCGGATAGCCGAGAAAGCCGTAGGTGTGGATGTCGCGATCCTTGATGTTCTCGAGCTGTTCCTTGTACGTCGGGACGCGTTCCAGCCACCCGAGCGGCGTGATCATCGAGAGCAGCAGGTGCAGTTCGGCATGCTCGAGAATGCGCGACTGCACGAAAAATGCCGACTTTACCGGATCGAGCCCCGCCGCCAGCCAGTCTGCCGTCATCTGCCAGATGTTGTCCTGCAGGTCGGCCGTATTGGCGTAATCCGTGGTGAGCATGTGCCAATCGACCACGCAGTGGTAGCTTTCGTAGTGATTCTGCAGCTCCACCCAGTTGGCGAGGGCGCCGACCAAGTTGCCGAGATGGAGGCGTCCGGTGGGCCGCATCCCGCTCAGGATGCGCGGTCTTCTCTTTTGCTCGGTCGCCGGTTCATTCATAGGTTCAACTGGGGAATCCCGCTGACACGCGGCCTTGAAGGGCATCCAACGGGCAGAACTCAACTGTAACACAGGCGGGCGGCGGCTAGGACGGGCCGCAACCGAGCGCGAACGCGAGCGCATCGCAGATTTCGCGCAAGCGATCCGAGCTGAGCGTGGCAACCCTGCGGCCAAGGCGCGCCTTGGGGACGGTCATCAAGTTGTGGAGGTTTACGACGCAGGGCCCTTTTATTCCGTCCAGTACACTCAGATGAACTTGGGACGCTGCATCGCGGATCGTCGATGTGAGGGGTGCTACAGTCACTGACGATAAGTGGTCCAAAATGCTCGCGCGAGTCAGGATTACCACAGGTCTTTCTTTATCGGGATGCGTGAATCGATATAGCCGGACGTCGCCGCGGGTCACTTCTCCGGCCATACGGCCTCCCGTTCCCAAGTCTCGATTTCGTGGGGATCATCCGGGTGCCGTCGATAGGCTTCCCGTTCCCTTTCCTCCATTTCGCGAATTTCGATGCGCCGCAGATGCTCACGAAGCGCATCCCGGATCAGCGCCGAACGGTTCACGCGGGCCCGCCGCGCGGCTCCGTCCGTGGCGCGCAGCAGCTTGGAATCGAGGACAACCTGAATAGTCTCCATACTGTGGAGTCTACTCCACAGTGGAGTCCACAATCAACCACCCCGCTCCTGTTGCGCGCCAGGCTCGGTTCGACGCTTTACTGACGGCGCCACGTCATGTCCACTTTCACCGGTACTTCGTTCTTGATGGGGATCGCCAGCAACTTGGGCGGGTCAATCTTGAAGTCGGAGACCGTGGCGGGAATGGTGCCTGTGATATGGACCTCGTTGCCTTGGGTGGTGACCTGAAAGGGGACCTGGCTGTAGCGGGCGGTTTGGCCGGCGAACCCGATCTCGAGATCGGCTTTGATGGTTGCGGAGCCCGGTGGCGTCTGGTCGGGCAGTTGCGTGCGTACGACGACCATGGGAAATTCTCCGCCGCGAGTCACCTGCAGCATGTGAAGATCGCGGTTGCTGTCGCCCGAGTCGAACGACTTGACGGGAGCGGCGATCAGGAAATTGCACTGCCCGGCCTGGCACACGCCTTTGCCCTTGGCCGCGTGGCTCACGCCGTCGACCTCGTGGAGCGGATGGCTGACGTGGTACGTAAGTGTCGATTGCTCCAGCGCCCATTGGCTGTCCGCGCGCGCCGGCTGAGTCAGGGCAAGAAGCAAAAGGGCCGGCAGAAGTCGTTGGATCATGACTGCTCCCTAGAATTTGACGGTTACGGAGATGATCGCGGCCCCGTATGCCGCCGCGGTCACAGCCGCGACGTCGGAGTGATACTTGGCGATCCCGTGAAGCCTTTCCCCGTTGCTCAGTTGGCTGTAGGCCATGGCCCCCAGAATAGGCGTCAGGATCATCCCCGGGCCATGAATCCAGGCGAGCGCCTTGTGCACCCGGATGGGGCCGTGAGTCTCGGTGCCTGGAATCTTGGGGGCGCGGATGGCGAAGTAGGCGCTTGTAAAGTAGAGGTCTGCCGTGGCGGCACCCAATACGCCATGCAGCTCGCGGCCGCTCGCGCTGCCCGCCATCCCGTGGTGACCCTTGGCTCCGGGTGAAGTGAACAGCGTGGCGATCAGGGGAGCCGTTGCGATCAAGCCGAGCCGCTGATGGATCTGCAACATGTGCGAGCGCCGGTTGAGCAAGGCCTGATACTCCGGCGTTCCCTGGGTCTGAGACGCCGGAAAGCCGAGATCGGAGAGCGAAGGCCCCTCCGCGCTCCCGGCGCTGATCGAGGCGGTCAGCGACGCGTTGAATGTCTGCGCGGAGCCGGCCGCGAGCGCAAGCTTCGCCGTCTTCACGTCGAACCCCAAGGCCATCACGGAAATCTCGTAATCGCCAGGCGCGAGGCCCGATACGTAATAGGTTCCGGTCGCACTCGTTTGAGCCCCGGTCGTCTGCCCGGTGGCCGTGTTCTTGACGGAGATTTTGGCGTTAGGAACCGCCGCTCCCGTGGGTCCGGTAATGGTCCCTGAGAGTGAGGCGTCAGCAACCTGGGCCCGCAACGAAGTCGGGATCAGGCAGCAAAGTGTCGCCAACAGCAATGCTTTCACAGCCGGGGTCATTCTGATGGTCTCCCCCTGCGGCGGAGCTTCATCCCCCCTGATCGCCGGCGGTCAGTTCACGTAACCAGAGATCATACGACCACTGCTTCGGAATCGCAACCAGGCATACATTGCGGGCTCGTCACGGCGAAGACCCGCTGGCGCTGGAGCGGCGCTAGCTAGCGCAGGACGGACAAGGGCTGATATTCTAAGCGGGTAAACATGCTCAGACGACTCTACGCCACCAACTACCGTTGCCTGGTCAACTTCGAGTTCCGGCCGAACGCCAAGCAGTTGATCATCGGGCGGAACGGAACGGGCAAGAC
>DASZIG010000095.1:0-3040 GCA_035949375.1 Terriglobia bacterium
AGTCTCGGCAGGACCTCATTCTCCAGCAGCACCCGTCGCACGGTGAGCGGAGCGCCCATCACATTCCTGCCTTCCAGCATGAGAACATCAAACACGTAGTAAAAGACCGCCGCCTTGGCTGAGCCATAATTCTGCAGCGCGCTGAACGATGCCTTACCCGTCTCATCGAGCGCCACGACCTCGCCGTCAATCACCGTTTCATCCGGCAGCGCCGCCAGCGCTTTGACGACTCCCGGATACCGGCTCGCGAAGTCGTTATCGTTGCGTGAGCGGAGGTGGATGTTGCCGCCGCTCTTGATCGCGAGCGCCCTATACCCATCAAGCTTGATCTCATACAGCCAATTGGCTCCTTCGGGCAGTGCTTCCGTACGAAGGAGTAGCATCGGCTCGATGAAGCGAGCTGGTATCCTCGGCACTTATCGCCGCCTGCCTTCCGCCATAACCAGAAAGTCTGCTATTTTCACAATCGCAATATCCCGAAAAACCCGCAGCCGCAGCAGATCCTTATCCCCCGTTACGATGTAATCCGAGCGGCCCGCTTGCGCGCATTCCAGAATCCGGTTATCCGCCGGGTCTTCCTTGACCGCATCCACGGACTCGCGCGGCACGACCTTATGCCCGATAGCATTCATTTCAGCCCTTGCACCTGCGAGCGCCTCTCCCGACCACTGGAATTTCAGCCGGAGAACGCGCAGGACTTCCTCAACGATGTCGTCGGAAATGTCGATGTGCAGCTCGCCTTCCGCGCCCCTCTCGATCAGCTGGCGGGGCTTTCCGCGAAAGTTGAAAGCGGAGACCCAGACGTTGGAATCAGCGGTAATGGAAGGCACTACCGGCCACGGTCGTGATTCTGGCGGGTTTCTCTCACCAGGCGCGGCACGTCGGATTCTTTGAGCCCGAGTTTCCGAGCTTGCCCTTCGCCGTAGGCGTAGAGCTTTTCGCGACGCTTCAGCCGCAGCAAGCGCTCGACGGCTTCCTGCACCACTTCATCAGGGGTGCGCTCCTCGGCCTGCGCCAGCTTGCGCACCTCGGCCATCAGCTCGCCGGGAAGAGTAGCGCTATTGGGCTGTCCCATGTCCATGTCTCATTCTCTCATACCCCCCGAACCCTACGCTTTCAACCGTCACCTGTCAACAGCGGCGCAAATATCACTTGCAGGTTGCGACTACCGCCCTATACTCCCACGGCCAACAACCAATGGAGGATTTAACATGGCACAGTCAAATGCACAACGGGCCGATACCGACCAAGAGCGTCAGTCGGCAGCCCGGCCCGTCGCGACGTTCAAGCAGGGAGGCGTGGAAGTCAGCGTCTGGAAAAACCACACTGAAAAGGGTGACATGTACAACACCACGATTCGCAACAGCTACAAGGATGACAAGACCAACGAGTGGAAGGAGACGACCAGCTTCAGCCCGACCGACCTCGCCGTCTTGGCCCAGCTCTCGGGACAGGCGTTCCAGGCCATCACAGAACTGAAATCACAGAGCAGGGGTCGCTAACCTCACACGCAAGGGAGCCGGGCCACAGACCATGTGGCCCGTTTTTCTACTTCCCGCGCAGCCACCACCCGATGCAGATGCCCACCAGGAGCATCAACGCCGAGCAAAAAGCTATGCCGATGATGACCATCGGCTCGCCGCGACTGACCTCTCCAATCTCCGCTTCCGGCTCTTCCGGGGCGCTCTCCCGTTTCAGCGCTTCCATCCTGCCCCTTTTGTTGGCTTCTTAGGCCTCGCAACCCCATCTCCCGCCTTCCGTCAAGCGCCATTCGGCCCGCTTCTCATCGGCGCATAGCAGGCGTCGCTTGCTGTCAAGAACGGATTGTTCAGGTTCCGCCGCGAGCGGTCTCCCGAGAACCTGAAAATCCTATGACAGCCGCGCTTGCCGCCCGCTAATACCGCGCCCGAAGCGGGGCCGGATGGCGGCGTCGCTGAACAACCTGAGAAGGAAACCGGCTTATGACGACATATCACAACCTTATAACCGCAGACGATGCCTGTTGCCCGTACCTAGCACCCATGTACAACGACCTCATTCATGGCGACTGTCTGCGCGTCCTGCCGAGGCTTCCGTCGGGCAGCGTCAATTTCATCCTTACCGACCCGCCCTACCTCGCCCGCTACAAGGGGCGCGACGGCCGCACGGTCATGAATGACGATAACGACGCCTGGCTTAAGCCCGCATTCGCCGAAATGCACCGCGTGCTGGAGGAGGGCAGCTTCTGCGCGAGCTTCTACGGCTGGCCGAAAGCGGACAAATTCATCGAGGCGTACAGGGCTGCTGGTTTCCGTCTGGTGGGGCACCTTGCCTTCCCGAAACGCTATACGTCTAGCACTCGCTTTCTGCGCTACCAGCACGAATGCGCTCACCTGCTCGCCAAGGGCTACCCGCCGCATCCCGAGGAAACCATCGGCGATGTCATCGACTGGACCTACAGCGGCAACAAGCTGCACCCGACCCAGAAGCCCCTTTCCGTACTCCTGCCACTGATTGAGACATTCTCGCGTGCGGGGGGCACCGTCCTCGACCCGTTCGCCGGTTCAGGATCGACCCTGATAGCAGCGCGGATGCTGGGACGACCCTATATCGGCGTTGAGCTTGACGCCAGGTATCACGCCGCCGCCATCCGCAGGCTTGCCCAGCAAGTTGCCGCAGTCCCACCGAAGAACGGAGCCGCCCATGCCCCATTTTAACGACGGACTTGCAAACACAACTTCAGACGCTACAGTCCACGACACAACCAACCCGAGAGAAGTCATGGCGCTCCCTTTCCGAGCCTTTAAGCGATGGCCCGCGCCTAAGCTCAAGCCCGATTTCAGCAATCAGCTTGATCTTTTCTCGAATGCGCCTATAGCTTCTCAAGCGCCGGTTGAAAGCAGCACGGCGGGGGGGTCCGATGAACGAAAGCCGCCTAAGCAACTTGATTTTGGGGCACTGGAGAGCCCACCGCCCGCAGATGGTCGCGCAGCTGGAGCGGGCGAACCGGCTCAACCAGTCAGTGCAGGAAGCGGAGAGCCGGGCAACGGACCTGCTCTAC
>DASZIG010000096.1:0-1755 GCA_035949375.1 Terriglobia bacterium
AGTGGGCAGGCCGATGTACAGAATGAGCCGAGAGCTCGCGTTAGTAGCTGGCCGCCCCTGCGACCTACCCGGTTGCGCCGCGAGCGCGGATCCGTAGTTGTCGTGTTGCCCACTGCTCCCATCGCAACGAACGAGAGGAGCAAGCGATGCGACGCGTGATTGGCATGGACATCCACCGGACTTTCGCGGAGGTGGTGTTCTGGGAAGAGGGGAAGCTGCGTCCGGCGGGACGCATCACCATGACCCGCGCGGGACTGGAGGGCTTCGGTCGAAGTCTCGGCAAAGAAGACGAGGTCGTCATCGAGGCGACCGGCAACGCGATGGCAGTGGTTCGTGTGCTGTCCCCCTATGTCGGACGCGTGATCGTCGCCAACCCACTGCAGGTCAAAGCGATCGCCCACGCGCATGTTAAGACCGACAAGATAGATGCCGGCGTGCTGGCGTCACTGCGGGCGGCTGATTTTCTCCCCGAGATCTGGTTGCCCGACGCCGACACCGAGCGCCTTCGGCGGCTGGTGGCGCGCCGCAGCCAGGTCGTCCGGCACCGCACGCAAATCAAGAACGAGGTGCACGCGATCCTGCATGCCCATCTGATCCCGCCCTGTCCACATGCCGACCTGTTCGGGCGGTTGGGCCGCACTTGGCTGGCGCGCCAAGTGGTGCCTGACGACGAACGTAGCGCAATCGACCGGCACCTTCGCGAACTCGACCGTCTGAGCGAGGATCTTGGTATTCTCGACCGCGAGATCGCCCAGACGGCGATCAACGATCCGGCGGTCAAGCGGCTACTCACCATCACCGGCGTCAACCTGATTGTAGCCGCCGGCCTGGTGGCGGCGATTGGCGATGTGCGCCGGTTTTCTGAGCCGCAGAAGCTGGTGAGCTATGTGGGCCTGAACCCGCGGGTGCGGCAATCCGGCCTCGGTCTTGCCCAACATGGCCGTATCAGTAAACGCGGGCGTTCGCATGCCCGCGCTATGCTGGTGGAGGCGGCGTGGGCGGCATCGAAAGCACCAGGTCCGCTGCGTGCGTTCTTTCTGCGCATCCGCTCCCGCCGTGGCCACCAGATTGCCGCCGTTGCGGTGGCTCGCAAGCTGGCCGTGCTGTGCTGGCACCTGCTGACCAAAGGCGCCGACTATCAGTGGGCGCGCCCGGCGTTGGTCGCAAACAAGCTGCGTGCCATGGAGCTGCAAGCCGGGCAACCGGTTAGGAAAGGAAACAAGCCCGGCCCTGCTCATGCCTACAACATAAAGGAGCTGCGGGATCGTGAGATCGAGCTCGCCCGGTATGCCGAGCAGGCCTACGAGCGGTTCGTCAGCCAATGGCAGCGGTCCGGCAAGACGAAGCGGCGCACGGGTGCCACAAGTGAGGAACGACTCTGAAGGCAGCGTGGCCGGGCTTGCGTCCTCGATCCCAGCTCTTCGCCACGCGGTCACCCGTGCCGTCGCAGGATAGCAGATTGCGTCGGAAAGGCTTGTCGATCTCATCCGTGGTGTACAGGATCCGCCGCACCTCGCCGGGGAAGGCGTAGAACGGGATTACCTCGCCCCAGGCCCGCCGCCAGCTCTGGCCGATGGCCGGATATTTTCGGCCCCAGAAGCTCTCCTCGAAGGCGCTAAGCGCGGTTTCGCCGGCATCGGCGTCGACGGCTCGGTAGATCCCCTTCAATGCGGATGCCACCGCCTTTCGGTCTTTCCAGGAGACGAAATCGAGGCTGTGGCGCAGCAAGTGGACGATACAGGTCTGAACCGTGGC
>DASZIG010000097.1:0-109641 GCA_035949375.1 Terriglobia bacterium
AGCTGTACCTTCAACGTGACCTTCACGCCCACCACGCTCGGGACCCTGAACGAGTCTCTGACGGTCACTGACAACGCGAGCGGCAGCCCGCAGAGCGTATCTCTTTCCGGAACCGGGACCGCTCCCGCTGTGACGCTATCACCCACGAGCCTGAGCTTCGGTAATCAGACTGTTGGCACCACGAGCGGCGCGCAATCGGTAACCCTCACCAACAACGGCTCGGCCCCTCTGAGTATTTCGGGTGTAAGCATCGGACCGGACTACGCGCAGACGAACACCTGTAGCACGGTGGTGGCGCCCGGCGCGAACTGCACGTTCAGTGTTACATTCACGCCGACGGGCTCGGGAGCGCTCAACGAATCGCTGTCGATTGCGGACAATGCCAGTGGAAGCCCGCAGTCCGTGGCGCTCGCGGGCACGGGCACCCTGCCTCTCAATTCTGTGCCGGAGGCTAATCAACCGTTGGTGCCTGCGAGCGTTGCCCCGGGCGGCGCGGGATTCACGCTGACGGTGAATGGCGCCGGCTTTGTGTCCGGCAGTACGGTCAGCTGGAATGGCAGCAGCCTGGCGACCAGCCTAGTGAACGACCGCCAACTGACGGCCACGGTTCCGGCCGCTGATATCGCTGTTCCAGCTACGGCCCAGGTAACGGTGGTAAATCCTGCGCCGGGAGGCGGCGTCTCGAATACAATTTTTTTCCCGGTCACCCTCCCTGCGCCGCCGGCGTCGATGTCTTTTGCACGGGCGGATGTCCCTGCGGGGAATGGCCCGCGCTCGATTGGGACGGCGGACTTCAACCTGGATGGCAAGCTGGACCTCGCTTTGGTCAACAGCACGGACGGCACGGTTTCTATCCTGCTCGGAACCGGTAACAGCACCTTCGTGGCCGAGCCGGCGGTCGCTGTGGGCTCTGAACCCGTGGCGGCCGCCATCGGGGACCTGAACGGAGATGGGATACCGGACCTGGCCGTGGCCAGCCAGGACAGCAACACCATCTCCATTTTGCTTGGGCACGGCGACGGGACCTTCGCCACGGGGACTCCGTTAAACACGGGGAACGCTCCGGCCGCTGTGGTCACGGGCGATTGGAACGGCGATGGACGGCTGGATCTCGCGGTCGCCAACAGCGTTGACGACACCGTTGCGGTGCTGCTGGGCAATGGTGACGGCACTTTTCAAACGCCAGTTACCATTCCGGTCGGGAACGGTCCGGTGGCGCTCGTAACCGCAGACTTTAACAACGATGGGGTACCCGACCTGGCGGTGGCGGATAGCCAGGACAGCACCGTGTGGGTGTTGCTCGGGAACGGCAACGGGACTTTCAACGCCCTGCCCCCGATCAGCGATCCCTCCGGGCCGGTGGCGTTGCTTGCCGCTGACCTGAACGGAGACGGGGTTGCGGATCTTGTGGTGGCAAACAACGCCTCGAATTCCGTGGTGGTGCTGCTCGGTCAGGGCGAGGGCAGTTTCTCACCGCAGACCCCGCTGAGCGTTGGCAATGGACCCTCGGCGCTGGCGCTGGGGGGCTTCGATGGCGATGGACAAGTGGACCTTGCGGTGACTAACGCTGTGGACGGTACCGTCGCAGTGTTGCTGGGGAATGGGAATGGGACGTTCCAGGCCCCGATCACCCTGGGCGTAGGGAGTGGCCCGGCCGGACTGGCGGCCGGGGACTGGAACGGCGATGGACGCATGGACCTGGCGGCCGCCAATCAGAACGCAGCGACGGCTTCCATCTTGACCCAATCGCCCGGCGTGAGTTTGTCGCCCGGCGGCCTGAGTTTCGGCAATCAGACCGTTGGGACGAGCGGCAGCGCTCAGATCGTTACCCTGGCGAACACGGGCAGTGCGGCGCTGAACATCTCGAGCGTTGCCACGGGGCCGGATTACGGTCAGACCAACACTTGCGGAAGCTCGCTCGGGCTCGGAGGGAGTTGTACCATCAGTGTGACGTTCCAGCCCACCACCACCGGGACACTGAACGAGTCGCTGACGATTGCGGACAATGCCCTTGCAAGCCCGCAGGCGGTGGCGCTATCAGGAACCGGAGTCGCTCAGCCGGCGTCTGCCGTGGCGCTCTCGCCGTCGAGCCTCACGTTCTCGAGCCAGACGGTAGGGACCACAAGCGCGTCGCAATCCGTGACCTTGGCCAACACCGGAAACGGCCCACTCGCGCTGACGAGCATTGCCGCCTCCGCCGAGTTCGGACTGGTGTCCACCGGCACGTCCTGTCCGTACACGGGCGGAACCTTGAACCCGGCCGCGAGTTGCACGATTAGCGTGACCTTCACGCCATCCGGGACCGGAACGCAAAACGGCGCGGTCACGATCATTGACAATGCCAGTGGAAGCCCGCAGTCCGTGGCGCTCGCGGGCACGGGCACCCTGCCTCTCAATTCCGTGCCGGAGGCTAATCAACCGTTGGTGCCTGCGAGCGTTGCCCCGGGCGGCGCGGGATTCACACTGACGGTGAACGGTACCGGCTTTGTGTCCGGTAGCACGGTCGCTTGGAATGGCAGCAGCCTGGCGACCACCTTTGTGAACAGCCGCCAATTGACGGCCACGGTCCCTGCCGCCCAGGTCGCGAGTGCGGGCACGGCCTCGATTACGGTGGTGAGCCCCGCGCCTGGCGGCGGCGCGTCCGGCCCGGTTTTGTTTACGGTCACCAATCCGACCGCGTCGGTATCGCTGGCCCGTCAGGATGTCAGTGCCGGCAACGCGCCGCGCTGGGTGGGCGCGAGCGACTTCAACGGCGACGGCATGCTCGATCTGGCGGTCGTGAACGGCGCCGACAACACCGTCTCTATACTAACGGGGAATGGCAACGGCACTTTCGCGGCGTCGTCACCGGTCGCGGTGGGTACGACGCCGGTCTCGGCTGCGATCGGCGATGTTAATGGCGATGGCCTGCCTGACCTGGCCGTGGTCAACAACGGGAGCAACAGCGTTTCCATCCTGTTCGGACAGGGGAATGGAACCTTCACGGCCGGAACGTCGCTCACCACCGGCAACGCTCCGTCATCGATCGCGCTTGCCGACCTGAATGGGGACGGGATTCCGGACCTGGCGGTGACCAACGCCACCGACAACACGGTCACGGTGTTCCTCGGGAGCGGCGGCGGGAGTTTCCAGTCCGGAACGACGTCAGGAGTCGGAGCCGGTCCGGTGGCAGTAGTGACCGGCGATTTCAACGGCGACGGCGTGCCCGATCTGGCTGTGGCGAACAGCGGGGACGATACGGTCTGGATCCTGCTCGGACAGGGGAATGGAACCTTCACGGCCGGGTCGCCCATCGCCGCGGGTCAAACGCCCGCTTCGATGGTGGCAGCCGACCTGAACGGGGACGGGATTCTCGATCTGGCGGTGGCCGATAGCGCCGGCGCCAGCGCCTCAATCCTGCTCGGCAACGGCAATGGGACCTTCACGGCCGCGAACTCAGCGAGCACGGGAAATGGTCCGACCGGACTGGCCGTCGCCGACCTGAATGGCGACGGCATCCCGGACCTGGCCGTGGCCAATGCGATCGATAACACCGCGGCCGTTCTGCTCGGGAACGGCAACGGGACTTTCCAGACCGCGCTCAGCTCGGCCACCGGTACCTCGCCGGCGTCAACGGCTGTCGGGGACTTCAATGGGGACGGGCGTCTGGACCTGGCGGTAGCGGATCAAGGATCGGGCGCGGTTTCGGTATTGATCCAGGCTCCGCTGGTAACACTCACCCCAGGCACCCTGACCTTCGCTTCGCAGGTTGTGGGCACGACCAGCGCGGCTCAAACCGTGACTCTCACCAACACGGGCAGCGCCACGCTGAGCGTCAGCAGCATCGCCGCCGGCGGCGACTTCAGCCAGACCAATGCCTGTGGGGCCAGTTTGGCCGCGGGCGCAAACTGCACCATCAGCGTCACCTTCACGCCCACAACCACCGGGACCCGCACAGGCGCGGTCACCGTGACGGACAGCGCATCGGGGAGCCCGCAAACCCTCACACTCAGCGGGAATGGGACGCTTCCCGCGGTCAGCCTGACCCCAGGGAGCTTGAGCTTCGGGAATCAGCAGGTGGGCACGGCCAGCGCGGCTAAGAACGTGACGCTCGCGAACACGGGCACGGGACCTCTCACCATCGCCGGCATCAGTTTTGGTGGGAGCAACCCGAGTGACTTCGGGCAGAGCAACACCTGCCCCGTCAGTCCTGCCACCCTCGCCTCAGGGTCGACCTGCGTCATCAGCGTGATCTTCGGCCCGACGGCCGCGGGACCGCGCAGCGCGTCGCTCTCCGTGACGGACAACGCGTCGGGCAGCCCTCAGTCGGTCACGCTGACCGGAACCGGGCTCCAGCCGATCGTGACCCTCGCTCCCACCAGTCTGGCGTTTTCGAGCCAAGCGGTCGGGACCAGCAGTGCCGCCAAGACCGTCACACTCAAGAACACCGGGACTGCCACGCTCACCCTGACGAGCATCACCATCACCGGAGCCAACGGGAGCGACTTCAGCCAGACGAACACTTGTGGCGGATCCGTCGCGACCGGCGGCAAGTGCACCATCAGCGTGATCTTCACGCCAACCGCCAACGGCGGCCGGTCTGCCAGCCTCAGCATTGCGGACAACGCTCCGGGCAGTCCGCAAACCGCTGGTCTGAGCGGGACCGGCACCGGGCCGGCAGTCAAGCTCGCGCCGGCCAGCCTGACGTTCAGCGTTCAGAAGGTGGGGACGACGAGCGCGGTCCAGAAGGTCAACCTGATCAACAGCGGCAGCGCCGCCCTGGCCATCACGAGCGTCGCGATCACCGGCAACAACGCCGGGGATTTCAGTCAAACAAGCAGCTGCCCGCTGTCTCCCCCGACGCTGGCCAGCCAGGCGAGTTGCACCGTAAGTGTCACGTTCGATCCCACGGCGGGCGGCACACGCAGCGCCGCGGTCAGCGTCACCGACAACGCCTCGGGAAGCCCGCAGGCGGTGCCTTTGACGGGGACCGGAGCAGCGGTTCAGCTCTCACCGGCCAGCCTGAACTTCGGCACCATCAAGGTGGGCAAGACGAGCGCCGCCAGGACGGTAACACTGACCAATCTGGGGAACACGGCGCTGAGCATTACAAGCATCATGATCACCGGAACAAATTCCGGCGACTTCGCGCAGACCAACACCTGCGGCGGCAGCGTCGGCGGCGGGCAAAGCTGCAGCATCAGCGTGACGTTTACACCGTCGGCAACGGGTTCACGAAGCGCCAGCATCTCGATCACGGACAGCGGAGGCAACAGCCCTCAGACGGTGACCCTCGCGGGGACCGGCTCATAGTCCGGCAACGACGAGCACGAGATGCCAGGCGTTAGGGGAAGAGATGGTGCCGCGGGACGGAGTTGAACCGCCGACGCCAGCCTTTTCAGGGCTGCGCTCTACCACCTGAGCTACCGCGGCACGGTACGTATATTCTGCGGTGAACCGCATGGCCTGTCAATTGCCGCCGGCTGTGGCCTACGGAGTCCCGGGAGCCGTATCAACGCAAGCCGTACACGGCGGCGTTCGACCGCGGATCGCAGTAGAGCGGCTTGTACCGGCTCTGTAGCTGCGCTTTGGTCCTCCTGATATCCTCGTCGTCCCAGTCCTCGGGTCCCAGGGCGGGTCCCAGGGCGTGGCATTCTCCAACCGGTGAGATGTTCAGGAATAGCGCCGGAATCTCGACGCCGGAATACTCCACGATCACTTTCGGAGAGCGCGCCTCGAGGTCCCGCAGAATGCCGGGTACCGCCCTCCGGTATCCGGACTCGGTGTGGAGGAAAGGCGCAAGGTTGCAAAAGCGCGACGGAGAGCGGCGTCCGATCCGGAAGAGGGTGCCGTGATCATTATCTTGCCAAACGTAAACGAGGTCGTCGCGATGCGTGTTCGATCTTACGTTCTGTATGATCCGGTCGTCGTCCAGGCGGCCCCCATTGGAGAAATCGCGAACGGCGGCCACGGCATGCATTCCGCAGCCTGCAACCAGCAGGAGCGCCAGTCCCGGCAGCAACGGGACCCGCGCCGCGCGGGTTAAGGCCTGACGATCGAGCGCGAGGCTCCAAAAGTAGGCCAGCAGCAGCACCATGGGCAACAGCCAGGGCAGGGTGTAGTGCCGATAAGCGTTGCCTGAGATTTCTGACAGCGCGACCTCTATGGCCAGAAGCAGCGAGGCTCCGGCCATGATGTCGGGCATCGGAACGCGCCGGAAGATGCGGCCCCACCAGAGGCCGGCCAGGACGGCAGCCGCCAGCAGCCCCGCGCCCGCTTTCGAGATGTAGCCTGCCGCCGCGATGAAAGCCGTCAGTCGCGCCTGCCACGACGTGGCCTCGCTGTAACTGAGGTTGAAGCCGATCGTCGCCTGCCACAGTTCTGCGAGCGCGTGCGTTCGGACGAAGGGAATCACAAACACCGCCGCCACCAGCACGGCCCCCAGGGCGAATCGCGCGAGCCGTCCCCAGACCAACGCCAACTGACCCTCGCGCCGCAGGACGACCGCGGTTCCCAGCACGTAGAACAAAGCCGCCCCGGCGTTATTCGGGCGCAGGAAAAAGAGGATCGACCCGATCGACCCTTGCACCCATGGCGACCACCCGCCGGTCTTGCGCGACCATTCGCGGCATGCGAGCAGAACCGACAGCGCCTGAAACGGCAGAGCAAAGACCTCAGTCAAGTTCGGGTTGGCCACCGCCAGGCCCGCGTAAAGGTTCACGGCAAAGAGGACGGCCACGAGCGCCGGCATGCGGCCGAAGTATTCGGCGGCCAGCTTGTACCACAGAAGAAAGGCCAGGCCAGCGCTCGCCGCGCAAAGCGCCAAGACCCCTGCCGGGCTGCCGTGCGCGAGCCACAGCCCGGCCGCGTTCAGGTAGAAGATCAGCGGCGGCTTGTGATCCCAAACGTCGAGATAGAGCCGGGCTCCGCCGAGCAGTTGCTGACCTGCGTACAGGAAGATTACGGAATCGCCGTAGGTGAACTGCCGGTAAGAGTGAACAACCTGAGGCACGCAAAGTACGGCGTCGGCCAGCAGAATAATCAGCCCGTGGCGAGCCCATAGCCCCGCGACGCTTTCGCCCGCCAAGCCGGCCGCGTTCTCTACCTCAGAAGGCCTGAAGGAAGGGGTCAACGCTTCACCACGGGGACCGGACCCAGGTGCAAGGCGGACGCCGGGCCTGCGTCAGAACCTGAAGCAAGGCTCAGGGGTGCGCGGGGTTTCAGCGCAGCGGCTCTTCGACTTCGTGCAGCCACTCCGGACGCTTCAGCACCTCGCGCGGACGGGCGCCGTCCGGGGCGCTGATGATGCCGTCGCGCTCCATCAGGTCGAGCAGCCGCGCGGCCCGGCCGTAGCCTAGCCGTAGCCGTCTCTGCAGCAGCGAGGTGGACGCCTTGCCGGACTCGACCACCAGTTGCACGGCCTGCTGGTAGACCTCGTCGAGCTCCGAGACGTCGACCTCTTCGTCCTCGAGGTCTCCCCCGTCGCGGTCGCCCACGGGCTTCAGGAAGTCCTCGTTGTACTGCGGAGGAGACTGCGCCTTCCACCACTCCACCACCTTGTTGATCTCTTTCTCGGTCACGAGAGGCCCGTGCAGGCGCAGCAGGCGCGAGGTGGCGGGCGGCAGGAACAACATGTCGCCGCGGCCGAGCAGGGCTTCGGCGCCGTTGGTGTCGAGGATGGTGCGCGAGTCCACCTTGGAGGCTACGCGGAACGACATGCGCGAGGGAAGGTTGGCCTTGATGAGTCCGGTGATCACGTCCACCGACGGACGCTGCGTGGCCAGGATCAGGTGGATGCCCACGGCACGCGCCATCTGGGCTAGCCGTGTAATCGATTCCTCCACCGTCTGCGGCTCCACCATCATCAAGTCCGCGAGTTCGTCGATCACGATCACCAGGTACGGCAGCGGCCCCGCGGCCTCGCCGTTCGTGTCGAACAGATTCAGCGTCCCCTCCGCCTCGAACAGCCGGTTGTACTGCTCGATGTTGCGCACCCCGTGCTCGGCCAGTTTCTTCAGGCGCTCTTCCATCTCCACGGTGGCGCGCCGCAGGACGTTGGCCGCCACTTTGGGCTCCGTCACGATGGGCGTGTAGAGGTGCGGGATGCCGTCGTAGAGGTTCAGCTCGAGGCGCTTGGGATCGATCATGATCATGCGCACTTCGTCGGGCGTGGCCTTGTAGAGCATGGAGACGATCATGGAGTTGAGGGCCACGCTCTTGCCGGAACCGGTGGAGCCCGCGATCAGCAGGTGCGGCATCTGGGTGAGCTCGCCCATGCGCATCTTGCCGGTGATGTCCTTGCCGAGGCACAGGGTCAGCTTCGAGGGCGGATTCGTAAAGTCCCCCGCCTCGATCAGCTCGCGCAGGTAGATGACCTCGCGATGCTGGTTCGGCACCTCGATTCCCACCGTGGACTTGCCCGGCACGCGCTCGATCAGGATTGACTCCGCCTTCATCGCCAGGCAGAGATCGTCCACCAGGTTTGTTATGCGGCTGTACTTGATGCCCTTGTCCTGCAGGAATTCGAAGGTGGTTACGACGGGCCCGGGATGGATCTGCGTCACCTGGCCGGTCACGCCGAACTCGGCCAGCTTCTCCACCAGCCGCGCGGCGCGCTCCTTCAATTCATCTTCGTCAACGCCCTGCTCTTCCTCGGGCGGACGCAGCAGCGTGGGGCTGGGCAGCTTGTACTTGCGTGACGCGCGGCCCACCACGCGCGGCGCGCGCTTGCCGGAACCCGCGGCCGGCGTAGCGCCCGCAACGCCGGCCGTGCCGAGTCCCTGACCTTCCACCACGCGGGGCGCGCCACTCGCGGACGCAGCCGGGGCGCCTCCCGAAGCAGCCCCTTCACCGAACAATTCTTCGTCCTGCTCGTCACCGTCCACTTCACCGCTGGCCTCACCGGCGGGCATGGGCTTGCGGCGGTAGATTTCCGGCTCTACGCGCTCGCGCGGCGATGCCGCAGCGGACGACGCCATGGTCGGCGCCGCTTTGCCGTTCGCCGTCGCGACGCGACCCACCTGGATGGGCGGCTTGCCGGTCTTGCGCTCCGTCTCCAGCTTTTTCTTCAGCCGCGCGCGCTCGCGTTCTTCCCGCCAGGCGCGCCAGCTCGCGCCCAGTCCGGCCAGGGGCGCGAATTGCGATTGGATGAATCGTCCCACGGTGGCAAACGAGAATTTCGTCGCCAGAAACAGCGAGGCCAGGAATACGGCGCCGGCCACAATCCCGGCGCCGACTGGATTCAGACCGGCCACGAGCGCCGTGGCCAGCAGGTAACCCGCCAGTCCCCCGCCCCGGATCAGCCCCGAGACCACCGGCACCATGGGCGCGAGATCGAGCAGCGCCGCGAGCGATGCCAGTAGCAGCACGGCCCCCACCGCCTTGGTGCGCGGCGATTGGAACGGCCGCAGGAAGATGCGTCTCACGCCGACCAGCAGCAGCGCGAGCGGCACGAGATAGGCCGTCCAGCCGAAGCCCTGCAGAAGCGCGTCGGCAACGTAAGCCCCGGCGCGTCCGATCCAGTTGTGGACTGCGGAAGCTGAAGCCGTGTCGAGCGATGGGTCGAGGGAATGGTAAGAGATCAGGCTCAGCAGGACGAGCAGGCCCGCGACGGAGAGCAGGAAGCCCTCGAACTCGGCGCGGCGGCGCGAGTCAAAATGGCCCGCACCGGCGAAGGAGTCACCTGCGCCGCGAGGCTTGAAGGTGGTTACGGAACTAGACATTTCGTGCACCGGGCTTTGGTGCGCTCAGCGAAACGGGCCACTTGCGACCCGCATCTTTCTGGCCGAGCGCCTGGCGTTTGTCAGCCTGTGCGCGAGCAAATCCCCACGCCAAGCTATCACAGTCGCCGGGAGAAGAAAAGTAGAAAGTCGCCAAATCGGCAAAGCACGATTGTTGATGCGCCGGCGTCGGGCACCCGTCATCCGCGGCAAAACCCGGAGTTCGCCCGGCGTCTTGCGCCGTCCCATGCCACTCACACGCTGTCGCCAGGGTTCCGTGCTCCTCGACTCCAAGGAACTTCGTGCCGCCCGGGCCGGGCGGCTCCTGGGCTACCTCGGCCTCTCGCCGCCGGCGCGCTCGGCGCACCTTGAACGGCCGCCCATCGACATAAATCAGCTCGGGGAGCCAACCCATCTTCACGCGACGCCGTCGCGACGGCGTGGGGTTCACCAGAAGCAATCCCCCGCCCACGCGGTTGAGAATCTTCAATCGCCGGGGCACACAAAACGATTCTGTGTATGTCACTGTCTTGACGCGAGATTCCAGCTTGGTTCGTATACTACATTTCACTCGCGGGCGGCGTTTGCGGCCGGTCAGAATACACCACGCCCGCGCCGCCAGCCCGTCAAGACGGCGCCAGTGCCAGTCGCGGGGGCATTCGCTGACATTCAGAAGCTCCTCATGCAGCCAGTCGAACAGGTAAAGAGCTTCGGGGTCGCCGGTGCGTTCGATTTTGTGGCGCAGATCGTGCGATCGGCGGCCGTGGCGCAGCGCGTTCAGGCAGGACCAGGCCTTGCCGCGCGGGGTGCGGGGTCCCGTGGACTTGAGGGCGTTGGAGCGGCGTGCGGCAAGCGCAGCCGGAGTGAGCAGAGGCGAACGGCGCAGAGGCATGGGATCGACGTCCCGGGCGGCAATCGCCCTCGAAAAAAACAACCCGGAAAGCGTAGCACGGGGCTAGAGCGTTGTCAAGTTTTGTAGGTAGTCATATATAGGCTACATATAATCGTAGGACGACGGACCTAGCCCCGAAGGGGCGGAAGACTTTAGCCCAGGGCGCAAGCCCCGGGTTCAAAGGCCCTCCCTTGCGACCCCTTTCCCTCTCCCGCATTGGCGGGAGAGGGAAAGGAGCAAAACGGTAAGACGGGATTCGCCCACCCATGGCTCACGCCATGGGCTACAGTGTGTCGCTCCTACGGGGCTGAACATTCGGGACGCCGGTGAGGTGTTCGCGCTTCAGGGACGAGCGCGTCAAGCCATCTCTTTTCACTCTTATGGTATCCTGCTGCCGGGTAGCCGGTGGGTCCACCCGCAGCGACAAAGGTGAAGGCCATGTCAAAAATTGACGAACTCAAGGCAGAAATCGAGAAACTGCCGAGCGAGGAGTTCGCCGAGTTTTTCCAGTGGTTGTCAGAAAAGGACTGGGAGCGATGGGACAAAGAGATCGAAGCCGACTCCGAATCGGGAGGGCTCGACTTCCTGGTGCGTGAGGCCCACGAAGAGAAAGCCAAGGGCACTCTCAAGGGCTTGTAAATGCACAGCACAACCGGGCGGTTCTGGGCCTCCTTCGAGCGCCTGCCCAAAGCGGTCCAGAGGGTGGCCCGCGAGAAACTTCGAGTTGTTGAAGGAGAACCCTGCGCATCCATCGTTGCATTTCAAGAAGGTCGGAAAGTTCTGGTCGGCAAGGGTAGGGCAAAACCCCGCGCTCTGGCGATCGAGGACGGCTCGGATTTCATTTGGGTGTGGATCGGTCCCCATGACGAGTACCGGCGGCTGATCAGACAACGAGGCTGAGGGGACGCTGCGATGAAGCAGGGGATCGAAAGGGACTGCTGATCGGAGGAATCATGAGCAACTCAACCGCTGCCTCTCCCGGCTCTCCCGTCCGGCGCGAACCGGAACTGCTCGGGCAAACTGTCGTCGTGATCGGCGGCAGCGCCGGCATCGGCCTCGAAACCGCGCGACGAGCACGCGCTGAGGGCGCGAAAGTGATCCTCACCGGCCGGAATCCCGAGCGTCTGGAGCGCGCCGCGAGCGAACTCGACGCGCTCAGCTCGGCGGCCTTTGACGCCACCGATCCCGCCGCGCTCGATCAATTCTTCAAGGGCCTGCCGGGGCGGATTGATCACGTGCTGGTCACGGCCGGCGGCCCGTACTACGCGCCGCTGCCTGACCTCGACCGCGAGCGGGCGCACCGCGAATTCGACGAGCACCTGTGGCTGACGGTTGCCGTGGCCCAGCATGCTGTCGGCCGGGTGCGGCCCGGCGGCACGCTGCTGTTCGTGGGCGGCACCGGCGGACGCCGACCGAGACCCGGCATGTCACTCGTGGCAGCGGGCACCGCCGCGCTCCCCGCCCTGATCGCCAACCTGGCGCTCGAGGTGGCGCCGATCCGGGTCAACCTCATCGCCGCAGGCTTCGTAGACACGCCGCTGTCGGCGTCGCTGCTCGGCGATCAACTGGACGCGCGTCGCGAGCAGCTCCGCACCACGTTGCCGATCAGGCGCGTGGTGGGGCCGGCTGACGTCGCCGCGCTCGCCGTCCACCTCATGACGAACACCGCCGTTACCGGAGCAACGTACGACATCGACGGTGGCCAGCAGCTCCTCCCCGGATAGCCAAGAGTGCAAGCCAGGCAAACTTCAGACAAGCAGCGACCGAAAAGAATGCACGGCCATGCGCGACGCGGGGTGGCGCAGACCTTCTCGCAACCACTCCATGATCTCTAGCTGGTCGAGACAAGGTCTGCGCCATCCGGTCCGCGTACTTGCGCCCGTCGGCTGCCGCTTGCGGCGCCGGGTTCCCCCGTGATTCCGGCCGGCGGTCGTGCTCTTGCGTTAGAATCGGTAGCGTGCGGCTTCGGGCCGCGGCGAATCCCATGAATCCAGGCACCACCACCTTCATCCTGGTCACCCTGCTGATCAAGCTGGGCTTGATCGCAGCGCTCGCGAGCATCATCGCCCGCTTCGGGCTCTTCAAGCGCCTGATCTTCGTGGAGCAGCGCACGCCCAGGCAGAAGCTGCAATTTGCGGCCTTTCTCGGTGTGCCTTTCATGCTGGCGACCCTCACGCGTCTGGTGGCCCACTACCCGGGCGCCGACCTCAGCCTCGAGGCCACGGTGCTGGCGGGGTTGCTCGGCGGAACCATTACGGGCCTCGTGGTGGGGATGATGGTGAGCTTGCCCGCCTGGCTGCACTGGGGAGAGTTTCTGGCGCCGCTTATGGCGACGCTTTACGCCGTCACCGCCGGAACCGGGCGCTGGATCTGCCCTGACAAGGAAGCCATCTGGAAATTCTCGCCCTTTGTGGACCTCAGCCTGTACCGGTCCATCCGGCAGCGCTTTCGAGCTCCGGTGCTCGACTGGCAGGTCCTGTTCGCGCTCATCTGCGTGATTCTCGAGATCTCGCGCATGATTGTGAGCAGCCTGGCGCCGCACGCGCTGTTTGGCCTGAACTCACCGCATCTCCTGGCGCGGGCGCTGATCGTGCTTGGCACGCTGGCCGGGGTGGGCGTGCCCGTTCGCATCTGGAACACCACGCGCATCGAGCGAAAACTCGAGGAGCAGCAGCGTTTGTTGATGGAAGCGCGCGTGGACGCGCTCATTAGCCAGATCAATCCCCATTTCCTGTTCAACACTTTGAACACGGTCTCCTCGTTGATCCGCTTCGATCCGGATACCGCGCGCAACGTGGTCCTGAAGCTCTCGAACATCCTGCGGCGGCGGCTGCGGGTGCAGGCGCATTTTCTGACGCTCCGGCAGGAGTTAGACTTTATCGACGATTACCTCTCGATCGAGGTGGTGCGCTTCGGCAGCGACAAACTGCGCGTGCGCAAGGAAATCGATCCCGACACCTTCGAGATGACCATCCCAAGCATGCTTCTGCAGCCGATGGTCGAGAATTCCATCCGGCACGGCATCGGTCCCAAGGTGGAAGGGGGCACCATTACGCTGCGGACGTCGCGCCACAGCGGCAGGCTGCTGATCGAGGTCGGCGATGACGGCGTCGGCATATCGCCCGAGCGGCAACGCGGAGTATTCGAGTCAGGCATCGGCATCCGCAACGTTCGGGAGCGCCTGCACGTGCTTTACGGCGAGGACTTCACCCTGCGGGTTGAGAGCCAGGCCGGCCAGGGCACGTCCATTTGCATTGAGCTTCCGGAGCTGATCACCCCGGACAAGAAACCGGAGCCCGCGCTGACGGAGGCGGGACGGTGATCCGTCGCCGGCGGCCCCGGTATGCTATATTCCGAGAGTCGGGGGTCCACAAGGCAACACTCGTGCGGCAAGCAACGTCCTACAGGACGCCGGAAGAAGCGGCCCGGCAACCCGCCGGAGGGGCAGCGGCGGCCGCACATAGAAAAGAGGTCAACGACTGCGCATGGCAGACGACTCCACCAAAGAAGCGAAGACTCCTCCACGATCGATGAGCATGATCGAGCCCCGATTCCGGGACATCTACCTGAATTTCTACAAGCAGAGTTATTTCACCCCAACAGCCCTCGACCTCAAGACGAAAGAGCTGATCGCCATCGGCGTCTCGCTGGTGGCGAAGTGCGAAGGCTGCCTCGAAGGCCATCTCAAGAAGGCGCGCGAGATCGGCTGCACCAAGGAAGAGATCAGTGATGCCATCGTGGTGGCCATCGGCATTGCCGCCGCCGGAGTGCTCGACATGTCGGACAAGGCGGCCACCAAGCTCGACCTCCATCACTTCGAAGGGCTCCAGGTCAAGGCCACAACCAACGAATAGCGACTCGGGGTAGGACGGGCGCTCAAGGCCGCGCTCGACGCCACATCCTATGAACTACCGCGTCATCGCCGGCCTGTTCCTGCTGCTCTGCCTGGGCTTGGCCGACAATCAGACCATCCCGGCGCTGCTGCCTACGCTGATGAACGCCTTCGGCACCGGCATCCGCGTGACGAACCTGCTGGTGGTCCTGTACTCCGTGGGTGCGGCGCTGGCGGCGTTCCTCACCGGATCGCTCTCCGATCATTACGGGCGGCGCAGGTTCCTGATCGCGGGCGCCGTCGTGTTCCTCGCGACCTCGGCGGTGGCATCCCTCAGCCGCACCTTCACCGAGCTTGCGGTGGCTCGCGCTTTCACGGGCCTCGCGGCCGGCACGCTCTCTACCTGCTCGATCGCCTTTGCGGGCGACTGGTTCCCCTACGCGGTCCGCGGACGCGCCATCGGCCTGATCTCCTCCGCTTACTTTGTGGCGCCGCTCGGCGTTCCGGTGGCGGGACTAATCGCCGATCGCTTCGGGTGGGCGCGCGTCTTCGCCGCCTTTGCCGCCGTCTCGCTGGTGGTGGCGCTGGCCTCACTCCGGCTTCCCCATGACATCCCGCCGCACCGCCTCGACGCCGACGGCCGGGTGCCCGAGGGGAAGCTGCGTCACACGCTGTCTGTTTTCTGGCACCTCCTCGGCCGTCGCGACACTTCGGCTATGCTGGTGATCGCGTTCCTGGTGTCCGGAGGGCTGGTGAGCTTTCTTACTTACATCGGCGTCTGGCTGCACGCGAGTTTTGCCCTGTCGACCACCAAAATCGGCCTTGTGTTCATGGTCGGGGGACTTGTGGCTGTGGGGGCCGCGCCCCTCGGCGGTGTGCTGGCCGATCGCTGGGGCAAGCGCGGCATATCGATTGCGAGCAATGTTCTGCTGGCGGTCACCATGGCCCTGTTGCCGCTGCTCGGCTGGGGCCCGGGCCTGTTGATCGTCTTCATCGGCTGCAGCCTGGGCATTGGATTCCGGCAGGGACCGATTACCGCGCTGATGACTGAGATGGTGCCGCAGAGCAGCCGCGGGTCGTTCGTGGCCATGAGGAACATCGCCTCGCAGCTCGGGATCGGAGCCGCCGTCTTCGCCGGAGGATTGCTCTACGCGTGGCGCGGCTACCTCGCCGTGACATCGCTTTCCGCCGTGATGGCCGCCGTGGTCGCGATTCTGCTGACGACGCATATCACCGAACCCGTGCCGGCCGGCGCCGGCGCGCCGTCGGCAGTGGGCAGTCAGCGGTAGGCAGTCGGCAGGAAGCAGTCGGCGGGTCGGCAGTCAGCAGTACGCGGTCGGCAGTCAGCAGTAACCAGTCGGCAGGAAGCAGTAACCAGTCGACAGGAAGCAGCCGCCAGTCAGCGGTAGGCAGTCGGCAGAGGGATTTTGGTTGAAGGTATCGGTTCGTGCCGCTCAGCCAACGTCCGACAGCCTACTGGCGACTGCCGACTAGCGACAGCCGACTGCCTACTGCCGACTGGCGACTGCCTACCTTTTTTGCCCCGGGGGACGAGAATGCCGAAGATCCGTCGAGCGTTGAAAGTCACGCGCTGGATTCTGCTGCTTCTGATCCCGCTCGCGCTTGTGTTCTTCCTGGCGGTTATGCCGTGGCTCGTGGCTACGGTCACCACCACCAACCGCTTCCACTTCCCGGACTCAAACGATCGCAAGACGCCCCGCGATTTCGGGATGTCGTACCAGGAGGTCGAATTCGTGTCGACCGACGGAATCCGGCTCAAAGGCTGGTGGATGCCCGCGGACGCCCAGGCGCCGGCCGGGACCATCGTCTATTGCCACGGCCAGAACCGTACCCGGATCGAGATGTTGCCCATGGCGCAGCTCGGCCACAGCCTGGGTTACAACGGCCTGGCATTCGACCTCCGCCACCAGGGCGCGAGTGACGGCAAGTTCTCGAGCGTCGGATATTGGGAACGGCGCGACGCCGAGGGCGCGGTGCGATACGCGCTCGATCAGCGGCATGCGGCGCGTCCGGTGATGCTGTGGGGTGTGTCACTCGGCGCCGCCGCTTCCCTCATGGCCGCCGCCGAGACCCCCGATGTCGCCGCGGTCATCTCGGACAGCACGTTCGTTTCCTTCGAGGACACCGCCCGGCATCACTGGGGACTCTTCTTTCGCGGCTGGCCGTCCTTCCCCATGTTCAATGAGACGATGGCGCTGATCGCCTGGAAGGCCCACTTCCGGGCCTCGGACTTTGACCTGCGGGTGGCCGTCGAACAGATCAACCCGCGCCCGATCCTATTCATCGGCGTGCAGGGTGACCCGCGCATGCCGCCGGACATCGCGCGCACTCTGTGCGCCCTGTCCTCCAGCCCGGATCGGATGCTGCTGATCGTGCCGGGCACGCGTCACGGCGAAGGCTTCACTTCGGGGCACGACCAGTACGTGCAGGCCGTGACGGAGTTCCTGGATAAAGTTCGCGCGAAGGATGGCAGCGGCAACTAAACGTCCGTCACGCGGGCGCCGCGTCCGAGCGCTGAGCTTCGATGACCTCGCGGTACAGGTCCTCGTAAAGGGGAATAATCTTGGTGCTGCAAAACTTGTCGATGGCCCGACGCCGCGCGGCTTTGCCCATCTCCTTGAGGCGCCCGGGGTCGGTCAGGATTTGGAGGCAACGCGCGGCCATCGTGTCCACATCGCCCGTTTCGACGAGGTAACCTTCGACCCCGTCACGGATCACTTCCGGCACGCCCCCCACGTTCGAGCAGACCGCGGGCACGCCGCAGGCCATGGCTTCGAGGGCGGCCAGGCCGAAGGACTCGATCTCGCTCGGCAGCAACATTACGTCGGCGCAGTTCAGCAGGTTCTGCACTCCGTTCTGTTTGCCGAGAAAAATGGCGTCTTTCCCGAGGCCCTTCTCGCGCGCGAGCCACTCGGCGCGCGCCCGATCCGGACCGTCGCCGATCATCAGCAGCTTGACGGGCGCCTCGCGATGCACACGCGCGAAAATCTCCACCACGTCCCACACGCGCTTGACCGGACGGAAATTGGAAAGGTGCGCGAGGATCTTCTCGCCGGCGGGCGCGAACTGGCTGCGGCGGCACGCCCCGTCCGCCGGCTTGAACACGTCGCAGTTCACGAAGTTGGGAATCACCCGCACCGGCCGCCGGATGCCGAATTCCTGCAGCGTAATGCGCTCGAGATACTCCGAGATAGCGGTGACCGCGTCGCTTTGTTCGATGGAAAATCGCGTGATCGGAAGGTAGCTACGGTCGCTGCCCACCAGGGTGATGTCGGTTCCGTGCAAGGTGGTGACGAAGGGCAGCCGGCGCGGCTGAAACATGGCACGAGCCAGATACGCGCTTACCGAATGCGGGATGGCGTAGTGCACGTGAAGCAGGTCCAGGCGCTCGCTCGCTGCCACTTCGTACATCTTGCTCGCGAGCGACAGCGTGTACGGCGGATGATCAAACAGCGGGTAGTTCACAACCTCCACTTCGTGAAAATGAATGCGCTCGTTGGCCTCCGTGATTCGCACCGGCATGGCGTAGCTGATAAAGTGCACCTCGTGCCCGCGAAACGCGAGTTCCAGGCCGAGTTCCGTGGCCACCACTCCGCTGCCGCCGTAAGTCGGATAGCACGTTATGCCGATTTTCATGGTGGTTTCGCGATGAACGACCCGCTCCGGTCGAGAAGCGCCGCCCGCTCGGCGGGCACGCTGGGGGGATCAGGATGGGGGCGCGGGCGCGCTCTTCTTCGGCTCAGGCTCAGGAGGGCCGAGCACCACGATTTCTTTGACCGTCCGGCGGTTGTCCTTGTCCTCGAAGTACACCAGGACATTCCAGCCCAGTTTGACGCCATCGAGCGTCAGCCTCTGACCGCCCGCCGAGGCCACGTGTACGGTCTTCTTGAAGGGGAAATACTCGTCGGTGTCATCGCGCGTGCTCCGAACCTCCAATATGGAAGTTTTCAGGTCGAGGGACTGCACGGAACCGCTGAAAGCCTGCTGGCCCGGACCGGTCGTTGTTGAGAGCTTATCGATTACCGGAACCTTGTGCTTCTCTTGAGCGTTGGCCCTGCCCGGCGCCAGCGCTCCGAGCACGAGGAGCGGGGCCAAACAGAAGACGGGCGCCCGAATTCCCCTGAAAACCCCGTGACCTCCGGGGTTATTACCTCGCACGATTCGACTATGCCCTTGATTCATCACTCGGGTCGATGGTAAGTTACACAAGATACCGTGTCAAGCTTCGAACGAGGAAAGACAGTCCAGTATGCGTAAGATGAAGACCGCGACAATCGGAGTCACCACCCTGGCCTTGTGGTTTGTGGGCGCGAGCGCCCTGCCCGCTCAGGATGCGGCCACACCGCCGCCCCAGTCGTCCGGCGCGGCCGCGTCCTCACCCAACGCCGGCTCGGCGCCGTCCGGTGCCGCCAACCAGCAGATTCTGAATGCGGTCCAGGGCTATGGGAAACAGCTCAAATTCGCTGTCCTGCCCGTTCCGAACGACCATTACACCGTGCGCGGCGGGGACTATATCAACGTCAATTTCACCATCGCATCCCAATTCAACGAGAGCGTCCCGGTGCGCCCGGACGGTTACATCGCGCTGATCGGCGCGCCCGAAATCTACGTTATGGGCAAGACGGTGGACGAAGTCAACGAAGACGTCCGAGACGCTTACGCGGGCATCCTGTCCGAAAAGCCGCTCCTGACCGTGGCGGTCCGAAACTTCCAAAATCCGTACTTCATGGTGAGCGGCCAGGTCGCGCGCCCGGGTAAGTACTTCCTGCACGGCGACACCACCCTGGCGCAGTCGATCGCGATCGCCGGGGGATTCATCGGCGCGACCGCCAAGGACTCTGAAGCGCTGCTCCTTCGGCGCGTCTCCCAGGACTACGTGCAGGCCAAAGTGATCGACCTGAAGTATATCGACAAGGGCCAGGTGTACGACGACATGCATCTGCAGTCCGGGGACATGGTCTTCATACCGAAGAACCGGCTTTCCAAGGTGCAGCCGTTCATCAGCTACTTCCTGGTTTACAGCGTGTTTAACATCAGCTTTGTTGGAAGTAACGCGGGCCTGGTCGGACACTGATCTGCCGGGCCTCCTCTCAATCCCCTCCGCCCGCGCCCCCGAGCGTGTAACTGGTCATTGCAATCCCTCTCGCACCGCGTTAGACTTCCCCGCCTGATCACGCCCGCGCAGCAGTCACAGGAATGCGTTACGAGGGAGGACTCATGAAGCAGAACCGCACCCGCAAGACACTCTCCGCCGTGAGGCGCTTGCTGTTGACCGCGGCGCTTGCCGTGGCCGCGCTCGGGATTCCGGCGGCCGCGCAAGGCCAGACTGTGGCCGCGACCCCGCCCATGGGCTGGAACAGTTGGAATCACTTCGCGTGCAAGGTGAGCGACACCGTAGTGCGCGCCGCCGCTGACGCCATCGTTTCGAACGGCATGCGCGACGCCGGATACATTTACGTGAACGTCGACGATTGCTGGCAGGGCCAGCGCGACGCCAAGGGCATGATCCAACCGAACGCGAAGTTCCCCAACATGAAGGCGCTCGGCGATTACATTCATAGCAAGGGCCTGAAGTTCGGCATCTACTCCTCTCCCGGCCCGAAGACCTGCGGGGGCTACGCGGGCACCTACCAGCATGAGACCCAGGACGCGCAGCAATACGCCGCCTGGGGCGTGGATTACCTCAAGTACGATTGGTGCAGCGCGTCGAGGGTCTACAAGCCCGAAGACATTCAGGCCGTCTACAAGAAAATGCACGACGCGCTCGCCGCCACAGGCCGGCCCATCGTCTTCAGCCTCTGCCAATACGGGCTGGAGGCGGTCTGGCGCTGGGGCGCATCGATCGGCGGCAACTCCTGGCGCACTACGGACGACATCAGCGACAGCTGGAACAGCATGTCCACCATCGGCTTCGCGCAGAATGGCCTGGAGCGCTTCGCCGGACCCGGCCACTGGAACGATCCGGACATGCTCGAGGTGGGCAACGGCAAGATGACGCACGACGAGTACGTGACCCACATGAGCCTCTGGTGCCTTCTCTCGGCTCCGCTGCTCGCCGGAAACGACCTCGCGAAGATGACTCCCGAAACCCTGGCCATTCTGACCAATTCTGAGATCGTCGCGCTCGATCAGGACAGGAAGGGAGCGCAGGCGCACCGCATCTGGGAGGAAGGCCCGTACGAAATCTGGGTCAAGCCGCTGGCCGATGGCTCGACCGCCGCCGGCCTGTTCAACCGCGGTGAAGATACGGAGAAGATCACGCTGAGACTCCAGGATATCGGCGTGATCGGCTCGGCGAGCGTGCGCGATCTGTGGGCCAAGAAAGATTTGGGCAAGTTCAGCGGCACCTTCTCCGCCGACGTGCCTCACCACGGCGTGGTGGTGGTCAAGATACGCTAGAAAGCCGCCGGGCGTGCTTGCCAGTCGACACCGATAAATGCGCCCGTCCTAAAAGCGCATGTTATGTGATCCGCTTGGGCCCGCAAGGCAAGTTGGCTTCGAATCGGCTAAACGAAGCCACAGCCTCAGTCGGCTGAGTGATTCCAAAGGACTTATCGCGATCCCCGGCTCGCCCTGTTTCGCTTCGTTTGGCTTCGTTTTGACCCATTTTTGAGGCACTTTTATTGATTCTATTGGGCTTAGTGGCTTCGTTTTGTAAAATTTTAGATTCTTTTTTTTGGCTTTTGGAGGAATTATCGGGGCTAGCTCCGGGGCTACACAGTCCCAGTTATCTCTCTCGCCTTTTGCCGCGTTTTCATCATCCCGTTTTCATCATAGGGAGCAGCGGAGCCGCGGGCTTATCGAAACGGACCTATCAGCCGCTTTCCTTATACACGCCGCGTCCTTAACGAATTGGCGCTTAACGACGCCATCGTAGGGCTAGCGCTGGCCAGAGTAAAGCTCACCGACCCAACCCCTCGATGAACGGGAAAACAGGCACGTGAAACCAGAAAACGCCAGGACCGTCAAACCCGCGCCGATTGGGCCCTTTCACAGATTCTTGCGCAGAGCCGATATTTGTTTCAATGAGTTGATAGGCTAGGCGGGTGATCGCAGTGCCCACGGCGCCCAAAGTTCGAAGTGAGGAGCCGCTGACCGGAGCACGCGGTTGCGTTGCACAACCGCGCGCTCCGGGCGGGTTTAGGGAGTGAGGAGGAAGCCGTGCTCCGCACCGTTTGAGTCGGTGTAGACTCCCGTAATTCCGTTCGCCGGGTCGTTGCTATTAGCGATCGTGCCCTGGCCGGGGCCGGTGCCCGCGCCCGGGGCCTCGAAGGTGAAGAAGCCGCCGCCATTACTGCGCGAGAATCCGTGGTCCACACCGTTCGGGTCAATGTAGTATCCGGCGATCTGGTTCGCGGGGTTGATGTTCTCGCCGACAGTGCCCTGTTGGGGGCCGGTGCCCGTGCCGGGTGCGTGGAACTCCGTAATGACGCCCGCCGGGGAGCGCAGGAAGCCGACACCTGAATCGTTCGCCGGAGCGAGGAATCCCGCGATCCACCCATCCGCGTTGATGCTTGCGCCGAAGGTACCCTCGGGGGCGGTGTTGCCCGCGCCCGGAGCGTCGAACGTAGTGATGACGCCGCCAGCAGAGCGCGCGTAGGCGTGGCCCACACCGCTCGCGTCAACGTAGTCTCCCGTGATCGCCCCCGCCGGGTTCAGGCCTGCGAAAAGCGCAACGTTCGTGCCCTGGCCGGAGCCTGTGCCGGAGCCGGGAGCGTCGAAGGTGGTGATGGCGCCGCCCACAGCGCGCACGAAGCCGTGAAGCGCCCCATTCTCGTTGATGTAGTATCCCGCGATTGTTCCCGCCGGATTGATGTTCCCGGCCAAGGTGCCCTGACCGGAGCCTGTGCCCGCGCCCGGAGCGTCGAACGTGGTGAAGGCGCCGCTGGGAGCGCGGAGGTACCCGTGAGATACACCGCTGTCGTCCGTGTAGAAGCCCGCGACCGCACCCGCCGGGTTGAGGCCGTAAGCCTCGGTGCCCTGGCCGGAGCCTGTGCCCGCACCCGGAGCGTCAAACGTGGTGATGGTGCCGTCTTTGGCGCGCAGGAAGCCGTGCTCCACGCCGCCCGCGTCAACGTAGTATCCGCCGATCGTCCCTGACGAGACGATGCCAATGGCGAAAGTACCCTGGCCGGAGCCTGTGCCCGCGCCTGGGGCATCGAAAGTGGTGAAGGTACCTTCTTGGGCGCTCCCGGAAAGCCCCAGCCCCAGCATGCACAGTCCCACGCAAAGGACTACCGCTCCTTTGCGCCGGACCGCGCAGTACAATTGGGCAAAAGCAAGTCGATTCATCATGCTTCGTTCCTCCTCTTGGTTGTTTGTGTTCCCCCTCCGCAAAACGACGGTTCCATACAAATCCCTGGAGAGTGGGAACTGAGGCAGCATGTGGTGTTCCACGTTCACAACGAGTACGTGACACAACAGGCCCAACACTTCAGGGTTCTAAAACGAGTGGCGGGCTAACAACCTCCTGGGACGATCCCCAAACGGCCAAGGCGCCTGTTTCTCCAACTTTTCATACAACACAGGCGAGGGATTATGAGATTCAAGAGCGTCAGCGGCCAAAAGTCAGGCCGCTCAATTCTGATTGATTTTCAGACGGCTTAACGTACATACTGGTTGGTATGTCGGCGGCACGCAGGAGTCCGAAACGTAGAGCGACCAGGCTGCGCGGCTCGGAGCGCACGCGGGAGCGCTTACTGCAGGCGGCATCCCGCGAGATCTACAGATCGGGTTTTCAGAGTGCCAGCGTGGACACCATTCTGGCCGTAGCAGGGGTCACCAAGGGCGCGCTGTACTACCACTTCGACAGCAAGGAAGCCTTGGGACACGCCGTCGTCGATGAGATCATCGCCCCCGACGTCCGCGGCAAGTGGGTGCACCCTCTACAGAGGGTCAAAGACCCCATCGACGCTTTGATCGGCGCTGTTCAACGTATACCCGTTCGGCCCGCGGATGTACGGGGCGGCTGCCAACTGAACAATCTGGCGCAGGAAATGTCTCCTCTTGACGCGGGATTCCGGAGGAGGCTGGCGATGATCTTCGATGCCTGGCGGGAGGCCGTTGCCTCCGTTTTGCGAGAGGGCCAGGCCGACGGAAGCGTTCGCCGCGACGTGGAACCTGCTGACGCCGCCGCCTTGCTGATCGCGATGGTCGAAGGCTATGGGTCGCTGGCAAAGAATGCCCAGGATCCGAAAGTGATGAAAGCGGGCATCAGAACCATCGTGGGCTGGCTGCGGTCTCTGCGCGCGCCGGGCAACCGCAAGCGAGGTTGATCGCATCGGTGTCTCAATGAGCAGTGCGCCACCTTTACATACCGACTGGTCCGTATACTCGGGCGGTCAGCCCAAAATCGGCGATCGGGCGAAGCGCTTCAAGCTACGTCATGAAAAGGAGAACGAACAATGACAAGCATCCGTGTGTCGCGCAGGAATCTGCTCGCAACGGGAGGTTGCGCGCTGGTTGGCGCCGTGACCCTGCCGGTACGGGCAAGTGCCAGCGCATTGGGAGGGCAGAACTTAACAAACGAAGAGGTAGTCCGGAAGTGGTACCGAGCCTGGGAGAAGAGAGACTGGGGCCCGGTGGATAGCCTGCTCGCCGACAACTTCACCTTTTCGAGCGCGGCCGGCGACGACCACATCAGTAAGAGCACTTTCAAAACGCGATGCTGGGAAACACAGATCGATTTCATAAAACATTTTGACCTGGAGCGGGTCAGCACCGGCACAAACGATGCTTTTGTGAAGTATCTTTGCCACACCAAGGACGGTAAATCGTTCCGAAACGTGGAGTATCTCCGAATCAAGGACGGAAGGTTGGAATCCATTGAATGTTATTTCGGCGCGCAATCCAGCTTTCCGTCAGCGGTGAGCACGGGGCGGACCTGACCTACGGGCCGGCTGCCGGTGCCGAGAGTGATGAATAAATCGACGATTGCGAAGACAGGGGGAGAATAACCCTGTTGCTCAGTCCGGAGGGCCACTTGATGTCCTATGCGCATCCGCTGGAGGGCAAGGCCTGGGGCGCCGGTCTGCCGGAATCACCGGTAATGCCGAATCCAGGATTTCGACGTATCCTGCAAATAAGCGCTCGAACTGACGCATGCGATGGCACCGCGCAAGGCGTAACCATATGGAGAAACAGATGAACTCACATCGATTCGCTGCGGTCGTGGTTCTGGCATTCGCCTTCAGCATGGCCTTTGGAGCACGAGAAACGCGGTCGCAAGAGGCCAAAAGCGAGTATCTGCAGATGGCGCCGCTTGAAGAGTACCTGATGACGGCCCGGGCTGCCGAGATTGCCTTGGCGCAAAGCGCCGCCCCGGAGTCCATCTCGCACGACGCGACGGTCTTGGTCTTAGGGCGGCACGGCTACGAGACCGCCGTCGAAGGCACGAATGGATTTGTATGTGTGGTGGAGCGTGGGTGGATGTCCCCTTCCGACGCTCCGGAGTTTTGGAACCCCAAGATTCGGGGCCCAGTCTGTTTCAATCCGCCGGCCGCCCGATCCGTCTTGCCGATCACTTACAAGAGAACGGAAATGGTGTTAGCAGGGCGAACGAAGGCTGAGATCATCGAGGGCAACAAGGCAGCGTTCGAAAAAGGTGAACTGCCACCGCTCGAACCGGGCGGGATGAGTTACATGATGTCGAAGGGAGCTTATCTCACCGATCGCGATGACCACAACATGGCCCACTTGATGTTTTATGCGCCTCCGCTCGACGGCAAGGCTTGGGGTGCTGATCTGCCGGAATCACCGGTAATGCTGAATCCACAATTCAAAGGCGTTCAACCAATCGATGTATTTATCGTTCCCGTGGGCAGGTGGTCAGACGGCTCCGCTGCTCCGGTTATGTAGGACCATTTCATCTTGGAAGCAGTGCACTCGTCATTCTCACTTCGGGTCGCAGGAAGTCGAAACGAGAGAGCAAGGGGTTCCATCATGAGCGCCCACGAAATTCAGGATCAGAAGACCATTGCACGTGACATGTTTGTTCAACACGCCGCTCACTCTAATGCGGACGTTTCGGCTGGCCCACTGCGGGGACCTACGATTTGCTCCACCAAGAGTAGACGGGATTACACTCTTGAGTCGACAGCGGACGGGTTCTCTGAAGCTGCAGAAACATCGTTGCTTCCGGTATTCCGGGTTGACGCCGCAAACCTCGTGCAAGTCTTGCGCCAGTTGGAGGTTACAGCAAAACGGCAGGCGCCGCGAATCGCGTTCAAAGCAAAGGGTAGCATCCTACTGTTGGATTTAGCCGACATCGTGGCGGTGCAAGCCGAAGGCAATTACGTTTCGTTGCAACGCCGGCCCAATCCCTATTTGGTGCGCGAGCCCCTCTCGTCCATGGCGGAGAAGCTCAAACCCTACGGTTTTATTCGCATCCACCGCTCGGTCGTTGTGAATATTTCGGCCGTGGAGGAGATCCAACCTTTACCGACGGGGGAGTACAGGCTGCGTGTAAAAGGTGGGAAGGAATACTTGGTGACGCGGACATACAAACACAACCTCAGAGATCTGGCTCAACTGTGGGTCGGCTCAGAGGGGCTTCCCGGCTAACAGGCAGCCAGAGGTTTTACCTCGTTATCCCTTCCCGGGCGGCGCATACGTCGTCTTGTATATGCGCCCTATTTGCATACGCTACCTCTGCCTCTCCCTCTACTACCTCCAGGTGCGAGTCGGATTCCATTTGACCTTAAGTCGATGGTAGCCCGCCCGCCAAGTCCACGATTGCCGCCGGGTTGGCGGCGTGAGAGAATCCTCAGGGCTTGCGGAAGGCACGACCGCCCCCCGCCCTGCGTTGTCTCCCACGGCCCCGAAGGAGAGTGCGATGAAACCATACTTTCTGCTTGCCGCGTGCGCGATGGCACTTGTGATCCCGAGCGTGCCGCTGGGCCGGAGTGAGCTGCCATCCGCCCCTGCCGCGGCGCCGCAAGGCAACACCGCGCCCGTCCAGGAGCGCATCGCACGGGTCGAGCACGGTCTGCTGCCGCCGGTGGTGGTCCAGGGTGAACAAGCCGGCATGGAAATTCACGACCGGATGGCATTTTACAAGGTTCCCGGCGTGAGCATCGCGGTCATCGATCATGGCCGCATCGACTGGACGGCCGGCCTCGGCTTCGCGGACGTCGCCGCCCAGCGGCCCGTTACGCCCGACACGCGGTTCCAGGCGGCCTCGATCAGCAAGTCAGTGGCTGCGACCGCGGTATTGCACTACGTGGAGGAGGGGAAGATCGACCTCGATCGCAACGTCAACGATTACCTGAAATCGTGGAAGGTGCCCGACAACGATTTCACACGCGATCAGAAAGTCACCCTGCGGCGTATCTTGAGCCACAGCGCTGGATTCACCGTCCACGGCTTTCCGGGCTACGAGGCGGGCAAGCCCGTGCCCACGCTCATTCAGGTGCTTAACGGTGAAAAGCCGGCAAACACCGACCCGATCCGCGTGGACACCGTTCCGGGCACGAAGTGGCGCTACTCGGGCGGCGGCTACTCGGTGATGCAGCAGATGATGATCGACGTGCTCGGCGAGCCCTTTCCGGAAATTATGCAGCGCACCGTCCTCGGCAAGTTTGGCATGCAGGAAAGCGCTTACTCGCACCCGCTGCGGGAGGATTGGCGGCCGTTCGCTGCCACGGCCTATCGCGCCGACGGCAAGCCGGTCGAGGGCCTGTACCACACCTATCCGGAGCTCGCGGCTGCGGGTCTCTGGACCACGCCGGGAGATCTGGCCCGGTTCGCCATGGGCATTCAGGACGCGCTCGCAGGCAAATCACAGAGTGTGGTCGCAAAGGCTATGGCTGAGCAGATGCTGACGCGGCAAATACAAAACGACGGCCTGGGCGTGTTTCTCGATGGCGAGGGCCAGACCTTGCGATTCAGCCACAACGGCTCCAACGAGGGCTTCCAGTGCATGTTCGTCGCATACGCGCACACCGGACAGGGGGCTGCGATTATGACGAATTCCGATCGCGGCGGTGAGCTGATTTCCGAGATCATGTTCGCCGTCGCCCACGAATACGGGTGGGCCGACTACAAGCCGGCCGAACGCACCATCGTCAAGGTCGACCCGGCGATTTTCCGCAATTACGTGGGCCGCTTCCAGCTTGCTTCAAATTTCATACTGACCATCACGCAGGAAGGCAATCACCTTTTTGCCCAAGCCACCGGCCAACCAAAGGCGGAAATATTTGCGGAGTCAGATAGCGAATTCTTTCCCAAGGTCTCCGACGCCCAGATCACCTTTGTACGCGACGGCCAAGGTCGCGTGACGGAACTGATCCTGCACCAGGGCGACCAGGATACTCACGCGAGGCGGATCGAGGGCGGGGAAAAGCCCTGATTTCAACGCAAGTAAGTTGCGATTGGCGGGGCGTGTCAGCCGCAGCTGCTCGGACCCGTAGGAACCGACCCGGTGTCGGCGGCAGTTACCGAAGAGATCCGAAGAGACGCGGACCACAAAAGCGGCGTCCGCAACCAACTTCACGATTCGAACTGGCTGCGGTTTGTATTCGGGGCGGCCTAGTGGTAGTGTGTCCCTCAGCCCGGAACCTGTAATGGGAAGCCCGGATTAATCCACGGTCAGGCAAATTGCCCTGGCCGAGAACTGCGCCAGCGGAGGCAGCGCCAGTCACGCGAAGAGGCCGGCGAGCAACCGAGGAGACATTGATGCGCAAACCACGTCTGGCTGAAACCAGCCTGCCAGGGCACTTCACCTTTGAGCCCCCGCCCGAGGGATTTTCGCCCTCTCGCGCCTCCGACGCCGAATTGCTGAGGTACGGTCTGCCGCATCGGCCTGACCCGCACAAATTCCCCCGGCAGTCGCGGCTGTGGCTGCGCTCAATGGCGCAGATCAAGGCTTTCGTTACACCGCAACTGACCTTGCGGCCCGAGATCGTCCACGGCCCATCGCCAACTCCGGTCTTTCCACCTGAGGCAGGCATCTTCCACAACAACACCAGCAGTAATTGGGCTGGACTGGTGGCGAACGCCGCGCTTGAATACACCCAAGTGTGGGGGAGCTGGACCGTTCCCCAGGTTATCCAGCCGGTCGGCGGGTCCGCCACGTATTACAGTTCGATGTGGGCCGGGTTGAACGACGGGCAATCCCTGTTCCAGGCCGGGACTGAACAGGACCCTACTTTTTTGGGCGGGCAAGCCAATTGTTATCCGTGGTATGAGTGGTTCCCGGCACCCACAGTTCAGATCGGTTTCGAGGTCTTCCCCGGGCAGGCAGTCGGTGTCAATCTGGAGCCACTCAACGACGGCAGCGCGAACGGCGTCGTTTCGATGGTCAACTACACGACGGGTCTTGCGATCACGCCGATCGTGGTTCCACCCCCGACCCAGAATCTCAGCGGTAATCTGATCACTCCTCCCATACGCGGCGTGCCGAGCTTTCAAGCCGAATGGATCCTCGAGCGGCCGGCCTTCATCGCAAATGGTGTTCCGGTTCTGCAGGCGTTGGCGGATTTCGGTGTCGCCGGCTTTCTGTTCGGGGGCGCGGTGGACATCGACAGCACCAACGGACAGAAGGCCGCGTTCGATCTCGTGACCGTCGGCGAGAATGATCAAGGGACCTTGCTGAACATGCTCGCAAACGATGGCGTGACGGTGCTCGCACAGGCGCAAGAGCGGCCGGGACTGGTTTTCTTCTTTACCGGCGGTACCGTGGCATAAGACAAAAATTCTCCAGAGCCAGGGCTGTTCAGCGCTGATGAGCGCAGGCCGCCGCTTTTGGGGTCTGCGCGCCTGGGCGGAGTGCGAGTAGGTATCGCAGAATCCGCAGGCTCTGCGCCAGCCTACCCACTTGACAGCGGGCGCTCATTTCTTCTACATTGCATAAGAAATGAAACGGGGCGAACTACTCGGACCACTGGAGCACATCATCCTGCTGGCGCTCGCGCATCTGGACGGCGGCGCCCATGGAATGATCGTGCGTCGCGAGATTGCAGAACGGACCGGTCGCAACATCTCGATCGGCGCCGTGTATGCGACTTTGGAGCGGCTCGAGGCGAAAGGATATGTCAGCTCATTCGCCGGCGAACCGACCCCGGAACGCGGCGGCCGGGCAAAACGGTTGTTTCGCGTCGAGGCTGCCGGGAAGCGGGCGCTCAAAGTATCGGAGCAAACGATTCGCAGCATGAGGGCTGGCTTAAAAGGCCGCTGGGAGAGCATATGAGGCGCAATTCGCCGCCGGCCTTGGCTTGCTGGCTCCTCGAATCCGTGGTGCCGGCGCCGTATCGGGAGGCCATGCTAGGCGACCTCATCGAGGAATACAGTCTTCGCGTCGAATCCACGTCGCCATCCACGGCTTCCCGATGGTTTTGGAGCCAAGCCTGCCGTTCCGTCCCGTCCATGGCCTGGTCCTGGCTGCGAAGCCGAGATTGCCTTATGAGTATGAGCATCGCGCTGGGTGTGTACATCGTCATGGAAATGTCCCAGTTAGCCGCCAACTTGACGATCGCGAGGTTGGTTGCCCCGGAGCCAAAGACAGATGTCGTTCTTGCGCCGGTTGTGTTTCTCACCAGGTGCGCCATCGGCGGTTGCGTCGCGGCGCGAATTCGTCGCGGGGCGGCCATCTTCCTCGCCTTGATGATCATGATTACGGCTGCAGTTTCGATCGACCTCCGGCTTTGCACAATACCGGTACCGTGGTGGTATTCGCTTGGATTTTTTTCGCTGGGGCCTTTGGCAGTGGTGACTGTTCCTGTGGTGTTTGGCGTGCGGGCACCGGGAGCCGCAGAACCTGTGAAGTAGGCGGTCTAAGTGACCGCAGAAAGGTAGCCATGACAGACAACTTCTCGAAACTGAGGTCCTGGACCGCTTGCAGCATAGCATTGCTCTCATTCGCCGCTGGATCGCTCATGACCAGCCGCCTGCTGCACGTGCAGCGAGCGAGTGCTGACAGCAATCGCGTCTTCCAGCTTCGCGTTTATCACGCCTTGCCGGGCAAACTTCCGGCGCTTGAGTCGCGATTCCGCGAAAAGACGTCCAAAATACTCGCCCGGCATAATCTGGACGTGGTGGGTTACTGGGTGACCGACGATGCTTCCGCTTCGGAAAACGCATTCATCTGGGTCGTGGCTTCTTCCAGCCGGGAGGAAGTGAAAAAGAGCTTTGCCGCAATGATGGCCGACCCGGAGTTTCAAGAGGTCATCAAAGCCGAGCAGGCCGACAAGCTGGTCGATAAAGTGGACGTGACCGAAATGCGTCCGACGGATTTTTCGCCGATAAAGTAGCGGCGGGAAGAGGCGTACCGCAGAGTTTCGAGCCGTCAGAAACACTGCGGCTTTTTCGTCAACGCTGAATGACCTAGCAGGGCTTGAAGTGCATAAACTCTGCGCTTGAATCTACCTGCTACCCCGCTTTCTTTGGGAAGCTCCGCAACCAGCATTTACTCCGCGAAGCCAGCCTTGCGAGAGACTCTTCATCTCGGGCGGTTGCGCAAAACCAGCCCTTCGCACAGCATGCCCGATCACAATTCCGGCGGCGGCGAACGCCGCGCCGCAGGGCCGGGCGTGGTATGGTGTCGGATATGGAAACTCGCGAACAGGGCGCGTTTCGCTGGATGGATCTGGTCTGGCTGGCCCTTGTCGGCTTTCTGGCGGTTCTCAACCCGCGTCTCGAGATTCACAAGCAGATCACGCTGCTCGCGATCGGACTCTTTCAAATCTTCGACCGGAAGCTGCTGGGGTCGCTGCCGGCTCCGCGCCGCAACGTCTACACGGTGCTGATCAAAATCCTGCTCGCCACCATTTTGATAGGCCACACCGGAACGCCAACCCCCAGCGCGAGCCCCTACTGGTTGATTTACTATGTTCCCGTGGTTTCGGCAGCCACCCTCTTCGAGGCTCGCGGGACGCTGCTGTGGACCGCGATCACCTCGGCGGCTTACTGTTCATATTTGATTCCAGAGCTGAAGGAATTTGAGCTGACGCCGGCCGGTGAGACGGAGCTGGCCCTGCGCGTTCTCTTTCTTTTTCTCGCGGCCATCATCGTAAACCGGTTCGCCACGGAGAATCGGCGCCAGGCCGAAAGCTACCGCCAGCTTGCCGAGCAGTTGGCAGACACCAACCGCCGCTTGCAGCAGGCCGAGGCCGACGTACGCCGCTCGGAGCGCCTGGCGGCGCTCGGCCAGTTGACGGCCGGCGTGGCGCACGAGATCCGGAATCCGCTGGGGGTGATCAAGGGCTCCGCCGAAATGCTGGCCCAGAAGATTCCGGCGTCCGAGACCCTGGCCGTCGAGCTCGCGGGCTACATTTCGAGTGAAGTCGACCGCCTGAACGGTATCGTGAGCCGCTTCCTCGATTTTGCGCGGCCGTTGCAGCTCCATCGCCGGCCGGAAGCGGTCGCGCCGCTGCTCGACCGGTCGCTCAAAGCCGTGCGCGACAGCCGCACCGAGAACCGCGTGCGTGTGGAAACGCACTACGACCCGGGCCTGCCCGCAGTCCCCCTCGACGCCGAACTTTGCGAGCAGGTCTTCACCAACCTGGCCATCAACGCCTATCAGGCCATGGGCGAAAAGGGCGGCACGGTGCGGGTGAGCGCGAGCGCGGCCAACTCGGGCGCGCGGCGCGGCGTCGAAGTTGAATTTGCCGACACGGGACCCGGCGTTCCCCCGGAGCTCCGGGAGCAGATTTTCAACCCGTTCTTCACCACCAAGCGCGAGGGCGTGGGTCTTGGGCTGTCGATCGTTTCGAGGATCATCGATGAACACGGCGGCTCCATCCGTCTGGCAAGTGAGCCCGGCGAGGGTGCGCGATTTCGCATTTTTCTGCCGGCTGAATGAGGAAGAATCGAAGGCGCGGCGCAAGGCGCACCGAAATCGGCCGGCCGATGCGCCGGCGTATCCCGCCCGAAGGTGACTGGATTCTTTATGCCCACCATTCTGATCGTTGAAGATGAAGCCAAAATGTCGCGTCTCCTCACGTTGAGCCTTTCCGAGGACGGCTTCACCACCCACGCGGCCGCCGATGCCGAAAAAGCGCTGCAGATGCTCCGCAGCGAGGCCGTGGACCTGGTGATTACCGACCTGAAGCTCCCGGGCATGAGCGGCCTCGAGTTCCTGCAAGCGGCCAAGAGCATTAATGGCGATCTGCCGGTCGTGGTCATGACGGCGTACGGCTCGGTGAATACTGCCGTAGAAGCTATGAAGTCGGGCGCCAGCGACTATGTTTTGAAGCCCTTTTCGCTCGATGAAATGAAACTGATCGTGCACAAGGAGCTGGACGTGCACCGGTTGCGCGAGGAGAACCGCTCGCTGCGCGAGGCTCTCGGCCAGCGCTACGAGTTCAAGAACATCGTGGCGCAGAGCCTGAAGATGCAACAGGTGCTGGCGATGGTGGAACGCGTGGCGCCGACCTCGTCCACGGTACTGCTGGGAGGAGAAAGCGGCGTGGGCAAGGACCTGGTGGCGCGCGCCATCCACGAGCATTCGCGCCGCGCCTCCGGCCCCTTCGTCAAAATCAACTCCACGGCCATCCCGGAAAATCTGCTGGAGAGCGAGCTTTTCGGCTACGAGCGCGGCGCCTTCACCGGCGCCATGACGACCAAGCCGGGCAAGTTCGAGATGGCTGACAAGGGTACGCTGTTCCTGGACGAGATCGGCGACGTGCCCGCGGTCACGCAGGTGAAGCTGCTCCGCGTGCTGCAGGAGCGCGAATTCGAACGCCTGGGCGGCACCCGGACCCTCAAGGTGGATGTGCGCCTCGTGGCGGCCACGAATCGCGACTTGCGCGCGGCGCTTGAACAAGGCGCCTTTCGCGAGGACCTTTACTACCGGCTGAACGTTGTTCCCATCAACATCCCGCCCTTGCGCGATCACAAGGAAGACATCCCGGCCCTGGTCGAACACTTCCTCCGCGAGCAGGGGCAGGAGGCGGGCAAAGAGATTCGCGGGATCTCGCCCGAGGCCATGAAGGTGCTGATCAACTTTCACTGGCCGGGAAACGTGCGCGAGCTCCGCAACATCATCGAACGGGCCATCGCGCTTTCGCCCGGCGGCAGAATCGAAGCCGCCGACATCCAACTGGACTTGAGCCCCCCTCGCTCGCGTCCGGCCGACAGCGGCGCAGGGGCCGGGGTCGCCTTTCCCCCTGAAGGCACGTCGCTCGACGAATTCGAAGAGGAGATCATTCGCGAGGCGCTGCGCCGCGCGAGCGGCAACAAGAGCCAGGCGGCCCGGCTGCTCGGCCTCTCACGGAACGCGCTGCGCTACCGCCTCTCGAAGATGGGCGTGGTTGATGACCCCGAGCCCGGCAAGCCGGAAAATGGCGAGTAATCCTTCCCTACCCTGCGCAACGCCGCCCTGACGGTCATAGCCGCCGGGCCGAAGGAGTCAGCCCCGCTTCGAGCCTGTCCGCTTGCGCACGTGCGCGATGCAGTCAATCTCAACCTTGATGCCGGGCAAAGTGCAGCCGACTGTGGTCCGCGCCGGCGGATTGTCAGGAAAGAACTCGCGGAAGACCTCATTCATGGCGGGAAAATCGGCGAGGTCGGCGAGGAACACTCCCATGCGGACGGCGTCTCGAAGCGAACTGCCCGCCGCTTCCAAAATGGCGCCGATGTTGCGCAGGGCACGGCGCGTTTCCGAGCGAATGTCGCCTCGCTCCCATTTGTTGGTGGCGGGATTGATCGGCCCTTGGCCGGCCACGAAGGCGAAACCATCCGCCACGATGGCCTGGGAGTACACGCCGACTGGACGCGGCGCGTCGGCAGTTCGAATCACTTTGCGCATGAAACCTCCGAGAAAGTTTAAGAACCCGTTTTCAGCAAATCGCTAATCGTGCCACGAGCCGAGCAGCCGCCGCAGCATCACGAGCTGGCCCAAATGATAGGCGTTGTGGTCGGCTACAAGCAGAGCCTCGCGCAGGATGGTCTGACCGTCCCCGTGCGGAATGGGCGCGTAGAGACTGGTCTTGGGATCGGCGACCAGGCGCTCCATCGCTTTGAGGCCGGCCCGGAAACCGGCCACGCTCCCCTCCCACGCCCCGGCGCTCGACGGAGCGTCCGTCGATGGCCAGTATCCATCAGGCCATGCCGGCGATGCGTGCTTCGGATTCCGGCTGAATTCGAGGATGTCCGATTGCGCGATGCGCAGGTGTTCGAGCAGCCGCCAGGCCGTGAAAGGAACGCCGGCGGCCTTGGCGCCTTGATGTTCCGGTGACAGGCCCGCGATCGCCTTTTCGAAATCGGCGTGCGCTCCGCCGCCCTTGAGTAAGTAGATCACGTGCTCGCGAAGCGCATGGTCATCGGCCGCGGGCGGACGGGCGGGCTGCTTGCGCGTGGCGGGGCGGCGCGTATTCGACGGGCGTTTTCGGGTACGTTTCTTCATACTTTCCTCCTCAGTCGTGCTCCGGAGCTCTATCCGGAAAAACCTTACCTCTTCCGACGGGGACCCGGGCGGCAGGCAGGTTCGAGCGAGCGCGCCAGGCGCAAGGCGTCGGGTCCGAACTTCTCGCGGACGCGGTCTGCGGCGCGCGCCACGCGGTCCTCGCGATCGTGCTGCGGCGCTTCCAGCAGGTTCTTCTGAAAGCCGGCGTGTTCGAGATGCGAGGCCCGCACGCCGAGCAGGCGCACCTTCTGGTCCGGCTTGAAGGTCGCGGCGAACAGCGAGAGCGCCTTCTCGAAGAGGACCGAATCGAGGTGCGTAGGCTCGTCGAGCGTGACGTCGCGCGTCAGGGTGCGAAAGGGCGCGAAACGAATCTTCAGGCCGACGGTGCGCGCGTAGAATCCGTGTTCACGCAGCCGGCGGCCCACGCGCTCGGCCAGCAGCGAAAGCGTCCGTTCCAGCACGGCGGGGTTGTCGGTGTCCTCATCGAAGGTGGTCTCGTGGCTGATCTGCTTCGTCTCCTCGCCGTAGCGGTAGGCCTCAATGTCGCGTCCGAGAGACTTCGAGTGCAGCCACTCGCCATATTTGCCGAATTGGCTGCGGAGGCGCTCGAAGCCAAGACCTTGAAGATCGCCGATCGTCCAGATGCCAAGCGACCCGAGCTCCAGCTCCATCACCTTGCCGATCCCGGGCATGCGGCGAACCGGCAGCGGGGCCAGAAATGCGGGCTCGCAGCCAGGCAGGACGTAGAGCAGCCCGTGGGGTTTAGCCTGATCGGAAGCGATCTTGGCCACCACATGCGAGGCTCCGGCGCCGATCGAGCAATTCAGGCCGGTTTTTTCCTTGACGGTGCGGATCAGCCGATCCCCGGCGCGCATGGCAGGGCCCTGCAGCCTTTCCGATCCGGTGAGGTCGAGATACGCCTCATCAATCGAGACCCTTTCCACTTCGGGCGTGAACTGGCCAAAGATCCCGGAGACGACCTCCCCGTAATGATGGTACTTCTCGTAATTTCCGCGCAGGAAAACCGCATGCGGGCAAAGCGCCTTCGCCTTGCTGATCGGCTGCGCCGAGTGCACCCCGAACTTGCGCGCCTCGTAGCTCGCCGCCGCCACCACGCCGCGCCCGCCCGGATCAGCGCCGACGACTACCGCCTTACCGCGCAGCGAAGGATTCTCGAGTTCCTCGACGGAAACGTAGAAGGCGTCCATGTCAACATGGAGAATCCGTCTTGGTCGCAGGCTTTCCATTGAACTGGTCGTCTGTCAGATGACGACGGATTACGGACTCTTGCGCGCCGTCACCACCCGCGGAATGCCCGCGAGATCAGGCCGCACCGCGACGCGATCCCAATCCTTCCCGAACTTCCCGGCCACCGCCTTCGCTTGATTGTATCCGACCTCGACCGCTACGTGGCCACCCGGAGCGAGCGACTCCTGAGCCCCGGCAAAGAGCTGCGCGTAGATTTCATCCCCACGGCCGCTTCCGCCCCAGGCGATGCGCGGCTCGAATTCGCGCACCTCGCGCTGGACGTATTGGAGCTCGCCCGCCCCGACGTAAGGAGGATTCGAGACCACAAAGTCGAGAGCGCCGCCCGCGAAGCAGCTCAACAAGTCGGCCTGCACCAGACGCAGGCGATGCTCCAGGCCCAGCTTTCGGGCGTTCCGCGCGGCCGTTTCCAAGGCCGGCAGCGACACATCGCTGCCATAAATCAGCGCTTCCGGCAACTCCAAAGCGAGGGCCAGGGCGACGCAGCCCGATCCCGTGCCGACGTCGACTATGCGGACTCGAGCGCCCGCGCGGTCCCGGGCAGGCACAAGCTCCAGCACCGCCTCCACCAGGTGCTCGGTCTCGGGGCGAGGAATCAGGACGTCCGGCGACACTTCGAAATCGAGTCCCCAGAACTCCTGGTGGCCGGTAATGTATTGGGTCGGCTTGCCGGTGGCGCGTTCGGCGACCAGATCGAAGTAGCGTTCGATCACGCCCGGCGCGAGCTCGGTCTCGGGAAAGGTGTAGAGATAGGCGCGGTCGCGGCCGAGCACGTGCATCAGCAGAAGCTCGGCCGCCAGGCCCGCGGAAGGGGTATTTTGATTTTGAAGAGTCGCGGTCGCGCTGCGTAACACTTGGCGGAGTTGCATCGCAGGGAGATGGGTTGGCGCGACGCGCCGCTGCACGGGCTAGACCTCGAAGAGAGCCTTGCGATCGAGCGCAAACTCGCTTAAGCCATCAATCGTCACCGGCTGGTGCTCGTCGAAAAACTGCGAGGCACGATCGGGATAAACAACCTCAGCCGCGCGCTTGTCAGGATCGATCCAAACCTGGATCACGCCGCTCTCCTGATAGTCGCGACGCTTGCGCGCTATTCGCCTTGCGGTGTCGCCGGGCGAAAGGACCTCGAAAGCGCCATCGGGAGGGAACTCCGTAGGCCCCTCTGGGATCTTCCTTCCGGGATACCGCTCGGCACGCACGAGCGTCGCGTCGGGACAGCGCCACGTCCCGGGCGCTATCGTGAAAGCCGTATCCGCTCCGAAAGCGGTCCATTCCGGATGCAATTCGCAAAACGCACCTAACTGAACGTCAAGCTTCAGAATGACTCTGCCGTGCCGGGTGCCCGCAGGAGACATAAACTCCACCTCCCCGTCGACCAGCTCCCATCGCTGCCATTCCTCGCCGGCGGCGAGGAACTCCTCCCAGCTCATCCGGGTCTTCGTGGAGTTTGCGGTCTCGGTCATGGGCTTGCCCTCACGCGGCGGCGCCGTCGCCCTCGCCCTTCAGGCGCTCGGCGCGGAAATAGGACGTCAGAGCTTCGATCAGCTCGTCGATCTTGCCGTCCATGACACGGTCGAGCTGGTGGAGACTGAGCCCGATCCGGTGATCGGTCACGCGGTTCTGCGGAAAATTGTACGTGCGGATCTTCTCGCTGCGGTCCCCGCTGCCGATCATCTGCCGGCGCTCGGCCGTCAGTTGCGCCTGCTGTTTCTGCAGCTCCATCTCGTAGAGGCGGGAGCGAAGCACGCGCAGCGCCTTGGCGCGATTCTTGATCTGGGACTTCTCGTCCTGGCACGACACCACCAGGTTGGTGGGCAGGTGGGTGATGCGGACCGCCGAGTAGGTGGTGTTCACCGACTGGCCGCCCGGACCCGAGGAACAGAACGTATCGATGCGGATGTCCTTGGGATCGATTTGAATCTCCACCTCATCCGCTTCGGGGAGCACGGCCACCGTGACGGCCGAGGTGTGGATGCGCCCCTGTTGCTCGGTGGCCGGCACGCGCTGCACGCGGTGGACGCCGCTTTCATACTTAAACTGGCCGTAGACATTGCGGCCCTCGATCAGCGCGATCACTTCCTTGAGCCCGCCCACGGCGGAAAGGCTGCTCGACAGCACCTCGACGCGCCAGCGCTGGCCTTCGGCGTAGCGCGAATACATGCGGAAGAGCTCCTCGGCAAACAAGGTGGCTTCGTCCCCCCCGGTCCCCGCCCGGATTTCCAGTACAACGTTCCTCTCGTCGTTGGGATCGCGCGGAAGCAGCAGGGTCTTGATCTCCTCTTCCACGCGCTCGCGCTGCTGCTCGAGTCCGGCAAGCTCCTCCTCGGCCATCTGTTTCATGGCGTCGTCCGACGACGATTCTGCCACGAGCGCCCGCGTCTCGCGCAGCGATTTCTCGATGCCCTTGTACTCGCGATACTTCTCCACCACTTCGGAAAGGTCGGAGTGCGCTTTGGCGGCCTTCTGGTAGACCGACGGGTCCGCGAGCACGGCGGAGTCGCTCAGCTCCTTCGTGAGATCTTCGTACTTGCGTTCGATTTCGGCGAGTTTGTCCAGGAAATTCATGTCGATAATAGCCGGCGGCGTCCGCTGCGCGATCCCTAGCGATTCTTCGCCGGCGCGCTCAGGCGACCACCATCTCCCCGCCCCGGGCTTTTTCGAGCGTCATAGCCGCTTCGAGCGATTTGACGGCCGTCTCGAGCTGGCTGTCGTCCGGCTCGCGCGTGGTGATGCGCTGCAGCCAGAGCCCAGGCTGCGAAGCCCAGCGCCACAGCCGCCCCTGCGACTTGGCGGCGAAGCGGATGAACTCATAGGAGACCCCCGCGATCAGCGGCAGCAGCGCCAGGCGTCCCACCAGCTTGCCGGTGAAAGACTGAAACGGCAGCAGCATGTAGAAGAACATGGCGATCACCATCACCACCAACAGGAAGCTGGTGCCGCACCGCGGATGGAAGCGCGTCGCGCCGCGCGCCGTTTCCACGTCCATGCGTCCGGTCTTCTCGAACGCCCAAACCACCTTGTGCTCGGCGCCATGATACTCAAACACCCGCCGGATTTCCTTCGATTGCGCCAGCAACGCCAGGAATCCGAGGAAGAATGCGATCCGGATGATGCCGTCCACAAAGTTAAACACCACCAGATTTCCCACCACCCGATAGTGCGACTGCAGCCGGGTGGCCATGTAGAGCGGCAGCAGCTTGTAAAGAGCGATGAAGAAGGCGAGCGAGAACAGGATATTGAGCGCCAGCATCCAGCGGCTCATCTCCGGCTTCTTTTGCTCCGGCTTGGCTTCGGCCGACTCAGGATCCTCAAGGGCGCGCTCGGCCGAATACTTGAGCGCGCGTATCCCGAGCACCATCGCCTGCCCGAGCGTCCCGAGGCCGCGCAGGATCGGGCAGCGAAGCCAGGGATGCCGTTCCGAGGGCCGGTCGAGGTAATCCTGGCCGATGGCGATGGAACCGTTGGGCCGCCGCACCGCGACGGCATAGGAATGCGGCGAGCGCATCATCACGCCCTCGATCACGGCCTGGCCCCCGACCAGGACCTCTTCGGTGCCCTGGAACAGCGGCAGCGCCGCGAGGCGCAGCATGCGCCAGCCAAACGACCTGAATCCCGTCAGAAGTTGCTTCACTGTCATGGGTTTAACTTCCCCGCCCTGAAAACCGCCGTCAAGGCCGCCCTACTCTTGTTCCGCCGCAAATGGCCGGCAACGGTCTACAACCCGGCCCGCGGAATCCGTTGAAATAGAGGCCCAGGTGATTGGATGCACGGCAGGTGTGCCACGACAAGAATAGCGGGCGGCGCGAACCACTGTCAAACGGGGGTACTCGCCCCGAGCGGTAACACTCAGGTTCCTTTCGATGGAGATGGGGACGAGGCGATGAGCGCAGAGTTGCTGCGCTTCAAACTTTGCGGTTCTTCGTTCAGCGTTGACGAAAGACCGCAGCAACGTAGCGTGGACCGCCGGTTTTGTGGTCCGCGGCTGTTCGCTGACCATCCTCGCGGTATTCTCTCACGCCGTGGTCGAGCTTCAACGAGTATTCGGGCATGAGTGCGTATGAGGAAAACGATGCATCGGATTGATCATCGACCGCGTGAGAATGCCCTCCGATCCGCGCACGCGATTTTGTTCGGTCGCACACCCCACGAAAAGCCGCAGACCGCAACCCCGGCGGTCTGCGCGAGCCAACTTGCCGCTGAGAAAACTGGGACTGTGTAGCCCCCGAGCTAGCCCCACGTGATTTTCGGAAAAAGCCAAAAAAAAAGAATCTAAAATTTTACAAAACGAAGCCACTATGTCCAATAGAATCAATAAATCGACCCGAAAAACAGGTCAAAACGAAGCCAAACGAAGCGAAACGCGTCCCGGGCAAGTCCTTTAGAATCAGCCCGGCTGGTTCCCGGGTGACTTCGTTTATCCGATTCAAAGCCAAACTGGCTGAGCTCTGCTTGGCGTGAACGTCCGACGGCTGGAGGAACATCCACCTGCGATGGTCACCTGCATCGGACCGGCGCTGGTCGCTTGCGGCCCAAACAAGCGGCGATTGAAGAGTCCTTGGGGTTCAAGGACGACGACGCAGGCTCGAGGTGCTTCGCCTACCGGCCCTGCATCGGCCCTCGCGCGTACCTCATCCAAGAACCCGGGGTGACGCTTGAAACTGCTTTCGGTAAACGTGGGTCTCCCGCGAGAAATCGACTGGCACGGCGCCAGGGTCCTCACCTCAATATGGAAGGCGCCGCTCGAAGGCCGGGTTGCCGTCAACCGGCTCAACCTCGCGGGCGATCAGCAGTCCGACCTCTCCGTACACGGCGGTCCGAACAAGGCCGTGTACGTCTACCCCTTCGACCACTACGCGTACTGGAGCCGCGAGTTCCCGGAGATGGAAATGCCCTGGGGAACGTTCGGCGAGAACTTCACAATGGAAGGGCTGCTTGAGGGAGATGTGAGGATCGGCGACGGGCTGCGTGTGGGCTCTGCCGAGTTCCGGGTCACTCAGCCCCGATTGCCCTGCTACAAGCTCAACGCGCGATTCGGCCGGGATGACATGGTGAAGCGCTTTCTTGCCAGCGGGCGTACGGGCTTCTACCTGGCGGTGGCGCGCGAGGGCGCAGTGGCTCGCGGCGATGCCGTCGAGTTCACGGGCCGCAGCGATCATGACGTGACGGTATCCGACATCGTGTCGCTCTATGCCGGTGACGCCGGCAACCAGACCCTGTTGCGCCGGGCCATCGATCTGCCCGCCCTGCCCGAAAGCTGGCGAGATTATTTCCGGAAGCGTCTGTCGGAGCCGGTTCCGTGACGGGCCAAGTGGTCTGCAGGCACCCTTTCGCATGTTATAATCATCGAGAATAGGTAGCGCCGTAAAGCGGGCGTTTGAAAGGGAGTGTGTCGCGCATGAGCAATCGCATCCGTTTGGTGCTGGTCACGGTTTCGGTCGCCTTGGTTTCGTACATCGTGGTAGGAGGGGTGCTCAGCCGCGGCGACACCGCTTCGGACACAAAATCAAGCGATCAGACTTATCGCGACCTGGGCGTTTACCAGGAAGTGCTGTCGCGCGTCAGCAGCCAGTACGTTACGGAGCCGGACCTTCATAAGGTGACCGACGGCGCGATCCGAGGCATGCTCGAAGCGCTGGACCCGTTCAGCACCTACTTCACACCCGAACAGTTCAAGGATTACCTGGCCCATCCCAATCCCGGACCGGCCGACGTCGGGCTTTACATTTCCAAGCGCTACGGCTACGCGCCGGTGGTTGCGGTGCTTCCCGGCAGCCCGGCGGATAAAGCCGGCATCAAGCCGGCAGACCTGATCGACCGCATCGGCGACACCTCCACGCGCGAGCTTTCGGTCGTGCAGGTGGATCGCATGCTGGCGGGCGACCCCGGCAGCACCGTGATCCTGTGGGTGGTGCGCGAGGCGCGGGGCGAGCCCGAAAAGGTTGTGCTGAATCGCGTGGTGATCGAGCACGTCCCGGTGGTTTCGAAGATGCTCGAAGACAACACCGCTTACATCCGCGTGGCGCGCTTCGATGCGGGCACGGCGGCCGAAGTGGGCAATAAGCTGAAAGGGTTGACCGCGCAAGGCGCGAGCAAGGTCGTGCTCGATCTGCGGAACTGCGCCGGCGGCGACGTGAACGAAGCAGTCCAGACCGCCAGCCTGTTCATCGGTCAGGGTCTGATCGCCTATACCTCCGGCCAGCGCAGCCCGCGCGAGGATCTGACGGCCCGTCCTCAGGGTCCGGTGTCGAGCCTGCCTCTCGCGGTGCTGATCAACCGTTCCACTGCCGGTCCCCCGGAGATCGTGGCCGACGCTGTGCTCAACAACAAGCGTGGCGACGTGGTGGGCGGGCAGAGCTTCGGCGTGGGCGTGGTGGAGAAAGTGGTCCCGGTCGGCGACGGTTCGGGATTGCTGCTTGCCGCCGCGAAGTACTACGGTCCTGACGGGAAGGCGATCCAGGACAACGGCGTAAAGCCTGACGTGCCTTATCCGCCACCGGACGAAGCCGGAGTCGCGGAAGAGGTCCAGCCGGAGCAGTTCGGCACCCAGGACGACTTGCAATTGCAGAAAGCCCTCGATGTTCTGAAACAGAAGGTTGCGCCGGATAAGGCCGCCTGAGCCCCGTGCCCGCCCGCAAGCGTCGCAGCAGGCCCCGGCGCGCGCGAAACTCCAAGCGCGCCGGACTGATCCCGTTCATTCTCGCTTCTGTTGGTTTTGGCTTGTTCCTGCTCATCGCGGGAGTGTACCTGCGTGAGCGCAAGCCAAAGCCGGTGAAGCGCCCGCAGAAGCCCGTCGCTTCAGAGAACCGCACACCCAAGCCAAGCGGCGGAAACCCGCCAGGCCCGACAGGATTGAGCCGGGTTGCCGAACGATACAACGCCATCGTAAGCCGTTCGGGAGGACGATCGGCCTGGCTGAAGCACCCCGCTTATGCCAACGTCCGGGCTGAATCGCCGGCTGATCCCGCTGCAGCACCGACCTCTGCAACATCGACGCGTGGCGAGGTTCTGGCGCTGCCTCAAGGTGTGACGGCAGTGCTGGCCGATCTCAAGCGTCAGGCCGCAACGGACGGCCTCGAGATCACGATCCAATCCCAAGGTGCCGCGCAACATGCGGCGCAAGATCCGGCGCAAGGCGAGCGGCGAGGTGCGGGACAAGGCGCCACAACAGGCGGCCCGGCGCCTGAGATCGACGTCACGCTCGCGCAGTCCCATCAGAACATCTGCGCCTGGCGCATCCGGCAGGTGCCGCGACTCTATCGCGCGGCCATCGTCATCGACGATCTTGGCCAGGACATCAAGCCGGCGCGCCGGCTCATGGCGCTGCCTTACGCGCTCACCTTCTCCGTGCTGCCCCACTTGCGAGCATCGCGCGAGACCTCGACGGCCGCCAGGCTTGCCGGACGTGAGGTCATGCTGCATCTGCCCATGGAGCCGCTGGCGGGTCCGAGAGTTAACCCGGGGGAGGGCGCGATCCTGGTCGGCATGCGCGCGCCTGAAGTTGCCCGCATTGTCGAGGCAGACCTCGAGACGGTGCCGAACGCGGCCGGCGTGAACAATCATATGGGTTCGCGGGCCACCTCTGACCCCGCCGTGATGGCGGCGGTGATGAAGGAATTGTCGGCCAGGCGGCTCTACTTCATCGACAGCCGCACGGCGCCGTCCACCGTGGCACTTAAGGCCGCGCGCCAGGCCGGCATTCCGGCGTTTTATCGCTCCGTGTTTCTCGACGACACCGAAACCGTGGGCTACACGCTCGGCCAGCTCCGTAGCTTTCGCGCTCTAGTAGAACGGCAGGGAGCGGCTCTCGCCATCGGGCATCCTCATCCCACGACCATCAGCGCGCTCGAGACCTTCCTGCCCGAGCTCGAGCGCGACGACATCGAGCTCGTGCCCGCTTCGCAACTGGTGAACCTTCCCGAAGTCGCGCGGCTCTCGCCAGGCGGATCGGGCAGCGTCAACGGCGATTAGCGATCTCAGCTCTCGCGCCTTTCCACCTATTGTACCGGAGCCTTGCTGCCTGCTCGCACGCCGTAAATCCTCCTCTCTTCTCAGACCTCGGTGAACGGAAACCGGTGCTGACCTTGCTTCGAAAGAGTGCAGGCAAGGTAACCGACGATCCGCGCATCCGGCCACCCTTCACCGGGAACGCAGCTCCGGGAAAACAATCGCTCAAGTTTTGAAGTCAGCCGCCGATGTGGTGATTGAACGCGGATTCAGGACGAGTGTCGCGCGGGGGGGTACCTGATGGCGGATTGGAAGGCGGTTCTCGAGTCGGTTTTTCGCAGCCACTTAATCGCAGCGCTTTGCGCGGCAGGAGTCCTGATCGCACTGGAAGCTGTTCATCTCTGGCTCGGGCTGAGGGCGGAGCAGAGTCGCATTGACGGCAGGAGAGCGGGCGAGCCGCACGCGGGAGATGTAACGGAGATCGGCGGCAGTCCGGAATTCAACTGGCACGCCGCAGAGGCCGGAAGCGAAAGGCAGCGAAGGGTCTGAAATAGGACAAGGCAGCAGCGACTGCGGTTCTTGTGCTGTTAGGGTTTGCGGCGCTGCCGGCTGCGAAGATCCGGACGAAGACCGCCCACTCCAACTACATCTCCTGACGATCCCACTTGTTTCCGGGACAAGCTGCGCTCCAGTCTATAATGGAGCGCTGATGCGAATCCCGGTGTGCTTACCCTTTGATTTCACGCGCACCCTCCGCTTTATTCTCAGCCCTCCCGCGCTCCTGAACGGACGGGTATTTGATCCCTTGCTCGACCACTTCGAAGCCGGCGAATACCGCCGGGTGGCGGACGTGAACGGTCAGCCGGTGCTTTACGGCGTGGCACCTGGCGGCAAACCAAGGCGCGGCAAACCAGGCGGCGGCGAATCACGCGTCGAGCGCCAGGAGCACGGGCTTGGGAATGCGGCGGTCGCGAAGGCCATGGTCGTGAAAGCCGGGGCCGCGAGCGATCCGGCCCGAAACCGCTGGCTCGAGGCGCGGATTCTGGCCGGCCCCGATGATGCGGCCACCGGACAGGCCGTGGCGGAATTGGTGCGGCGCCAGTTTTCCACCGATCTCGATCTCGCACCGTTCTACCGCCTGGCAGCATCCGATCCGGTGCTTTCCCGCCTCGTCGAGCGCTTCTGCGGCATGCGTATTCCGCAGGCGCCCGCCGTGTATGAAACCCTGATCTCCGCCGTGCTCGAGCAGCAGATCAATCTCAGCTTCGCGCACCAAGTGAAGAAGGCGCTGATCCGCACCCACGGTCCGAAGATCGAGTTCGAAGGGCGCACCTACTACACGTTCCCCGAGCCGGCGGCGCTCGCCATCAGCACACCGGCCCAACTTCGCAAGTTGCAGGTCTCAGGACCGAAGGCGCGTTACATCATCGAGCTGTCGCGCGCGGCGCTGGACGGCCGCCTGGACTTGGAGGCTTTGCGCCAGGTGGAGCCCGCCCAGGCACACGAACGCTTGCTGCGCGAGAAGGGCGTGGGACACTGGACCGCGCAGTACGTGGGCTTGCGCGCCCTCGGGCATCTCGATTGCCTGCCTGCGGCCGACGTAGGCTTGCAGAAAGTGGTCCGGCGGCTGTATGGATTCCGCAAGCAGCCCGCCCCCGCTCGCCTGGAGCAACTGGGCCGGTCCTGGGCCGGCTGGCGCAGCTACGCGACGTTCTACCTCTGGCTGGTGTATTGGGAGCCCGAGGAGTGGAAGGAAGACCTGGCGGCAGAGATTCGCGCCGCCAAGCGTCGTCCCGATCCCTGACATCACACCGAAGGCCTAATTGCTCCGGAGCGCGATCATAGGGTCGATCCGCGATGCGCGGCGCGCCGGGATGTAGCCGGCGGCCAACGCCACGGCGCTGAGCAGCAGAATCATGGCGCCGAAGGTCGGGGGGTCAGTGGGTTCTGTGCCGAACAGCAGCGAAGCGATCCCCTTGGCGACCCCGAATGACGCCGCCGTTCCGAGCGCGATTCCGAGGAGCGCCAGCCGCAGCGTATTTCGAATGACGCCCCATTGCACTTTGCCCGCCGTGGCGCCCAAAGCCATGCGGATGCCGATCTCTTGCGTTTGACGTGTGACCGAGTAAGAGATGACCCCGTAAATCCCGAGCGACGCGAGAATCAGGCCCAGGGCCGCAAAGGAGGCGACGAGCAGGACGAAGAAGCGCCGTGGCGACGTGGCACGGTCCACAAGCTGCTGAATGGGTCGGAATTCCGTGGCCGGCTGACCTGGATTGAGCGAGCGCAGGGTACTCATCACGCTCGAGGCCAGCACATCGGGCGGAAGTTTCGTGCGCACCACCAGCTCCGCTCCTTCCGGCGTTCCTTGCGTCGCGGGGACATAGACTTCGGGGCCGGAAGAGTCCTCAAGGCTGCTCTCGCGAACATCTGAAATCACGCCGATCACCCGGGTATCCTTTTGGCCGATCCCTTCCGCCAGGCGCCCGATGGGATCCTCTCCCGGCCATTCCCGGCGGGCCGCTGCCTCGTTGACGATGATCACGTGCTCGCGGTCGTCCGTGTCGTGCCAGTTGAAGTCGCGCCCTTCGCGCAAGTGCATGCCCATGGCATCGAAATACCCTGGGGTTACGATGTACACGAAGGCGTCGTCATTCACGTCCTTGGAAAAAGCCTTACCCTTCGCCCTCAAGTCCCAACTGCGATTGCGGTCCAGAGGGAGCATGTCGGAAATCCCCGCCGCCTCGATGCCCGGGATCGCTCCCACGCGCCCCAGGATCTCCTGCAGGATGGCGCTCCTTTTTGCGGCTTTGCCGTCATCATCGTAATCCACCCGGATGGCGGCAGCGTGGCTGGGCTGGAATCCCAGGTCGACGTCCAGCACGCGGAGGAAGCTGCGCAGCAGCAAGCCCGCGCCGATCAGCAATACACAGGCCAGGGCGACTTCCGAGATGACCAGCGTGGCGCGTAGACGTTCATGCTTTCGGCCCTGGCTCATGCCGGGACCCGCGTCTTTCAGGGCTTCTTGCAGATTGCCCCCCGACACTTTGAAAGCCGGAACGAGCCCGAAGAGAACGGCCGCGGCCACGGCCACCAGCAGCGTCCAGGCGAGGGCGGCGCCGTCCACCCTGACACTGTCGAGCAGCGGAAGCGCGATGGATCCTTGATGGGCCAGATACGTGGTGATCGCAAACGCGAAGCCCAGCCCGAGCGCCGCGCCGGTCCCTGCCAGCACCAGGCTCTCCGTCAGCAGTTGACGGATCAGTCGCGCCCGGCCCGCTCCAAGAGCGCTGCGCATGGCGAATTCCTTGCTGCGTGTGGCCGCGCGAGCGAGCAAAAGATTCGACAGATTCACGCAGACGATGAGGAGAATAAGGCCCACCCCGCACCACAGCACCACCAGCGAACGCCGCAGTTTACCGCTGACATGGTCCTTCAAGCCCGTGATGGTGGTCTGCACATCAGTGCTCCAGTAGGGATTGCCGCTGTCCTTGAGCTGCGGAAGGAGGATCTTCGATTCGGCTTGCGCCTGCGCCGCCGTCACTCCCGGCTTGAGACGGCCAACCAGCGATAGCATGTGTCCCCAAGTGCGAATGTCATCCATGAAGACGGGGCGGAAAAAGTCCATTTTTGATCCCGGCGCGAAGACAGCGCCGAAGTCAAATGTCGGTGGAAGCACACCGACGACGGTGACGGACTCGTCGTCGAGCTGGATGGCCTGGCCGACAATCGCAGGATTCGCGGCAAACTGCCGCCGCCAGAACGCGTAGCTCAGCAGGATCGCTTTCCGGCCGCCGCGAACACACTCCTCAGGCATAAACAGCCGTCCGACTGCCGGCCGGATACCCATGGTCTCGAAGAAGTTGCCAGCCACCCAGACGAATGAAACAGGTCTCGGCTCGCCGCGGCCCATCAACTTGGTTTCCGAAAGTGAGTAGTACGGCACGAAGGCCGTCAGATCCTGGAAGGAATGGTTCGCGCGCTGAAACTCCTCATAGACGTCCACCCGATAGGTAACATCGGAGAGGCCTCCCACCCCATTGTTGCCGGCCAGCCAGGTAAGCTGTTGCGGGTCATGAAACGGCAGGGGACGCAGCAGAATGGTGTTGACCACGCTGAAGACCGCGACGTTCGCGCCGATGCCGAGGCCGAGAATCAGCACCGCGATCAGCGTGAAGGCCCGATCCCGGCGCAGAGTGCGAAAGGTGTATCGCAAATCCTGCATCAGGACGTCCAGCGCCGGCAGTCCGCGCGCGTCGCGATGCTTCTCTTTCGCCTGCTCGACACCCCCGAAGCTCACCAGGGCCTGGCGCCGTGCTTCCTCGGGCGATAGGCCGCGCTGCAGGTTTTCCTCGATCGCAAGTTCGAGATGAGCGGCCATCTCCGCGTCGAGTTCATGATCGAGAGGCTGCTTGTGGAAGAAGGCGCGGAGCCGGCTGATCGCTTCTCGAAGTCGGTCCTTCATAACTTTGCTCCTTCGTCCTGCATGGCGAGCACGCGACCCATCACGCCGGACAGCCGGCGCCAGTAGGCGGCGTCTTCGGCCAGTTGCTTCCGGCCATTCCTGGTAATCGAGTAGAATTTGGCTCTGCGGTTTTTCGCCGATGTTCCCCAGGCGGCGGAGATCCATCCTCTGTACTGCAAGCGGACCAGCGCCGCGTAAATCGTCCCCTGGTTCAGCAGGACCTTGTCAGCGCTCACCTGCTCGATGCGCCGGGCGATCCCGTAACCGTGCAGCGACCCCATGGCCGCGAGCGTCTGGAGAACCATGAGGTCCAGGGTTCCCTTCATTAGATCGAGCTTCGACTCCGCCATCCGGCCTCCTGTGTGACTACCACATCAGAATGGCACGAGTTGTGTCGAACTACCACAGGAAAAGTGTTGGGATCACCAGTGAAAACACAAAACGCAGTCATTCCCGCGAAGGCGGGAATCCATCGTGATTGCGCTGTTAAACAACTGGATTCCCGCCTTCGCGGGAATGACTGCGCTTCGAAGGGTTTCCGAGCCGCAAGGCACACCCCTCGTGAGAGCGCGGACTGTTAATTCAACGGTATCTGGGGTGATGTAGACGGTGATACGCTCGCCGCTCAGCTCAGGCCGTGCAGATAAGGCAGGCTCGCCTTCATGACGTCAAGTTCCATTTCCACGAAATAGTTCTGCACTCCCGCCGGCCGCGCGTTGGCGAACAGCCTCTTCGAGTCCACCATGCCCTGCCCGAGCGGCACCTCTTTGTTGGCCGACGGCGACCAGTCCGCCAGATGCATGGAGATGAAGCGGCCGGGATACTTTGCAAGAAAGTCGGCCGCCTGGTAGCCGAGCCGCACCACCGCAACCTGGAACTGCATCTTGATCGCCCGCGGGTCGAGCTCGCCCATAAGCTTGTCGTAGATCAGTTGGCCGTCGAGCTTGGCGAATTCGAAATCGTGATTGTGGAAACCGAGCTGGATGCCGGCCTGGAGCGTGCGCTCGCCCAGCTTGTTGGCCTCGTCGGCGGCCCGCATCCAGTCCGCGAGACCGGCGCCTTTCGGAAGCCAGAAGGTGGAAATGATCATTTGCGTCAGGCCGAGATCCTTCGCGAAGGCCAGCCGCTCGTCAAGGCTCTCCTTCAGCTCCGTGAACCCGAAGTGGCAGCTCTGGCACTTCAAACCGGCAGCCTCGATTCGCTCGCGCATCTCGGAGGCTTTCATCCCGACGAGGGGCCCGAAGCCCAGGTCTTTGTAAGCCGGCGGCGAGCACATCTCGATGGTCTGAAACCCGTCGCCAGCCAGTTGACGCAAGGTGCCGTCGAAGTCCTTCCCGATGGCCTCGCGCACCTCCCAGCTCTGGACGCCGATGGGCAGCCCCAGCGGATTGGCCCGGAGGCCGCCGCCCTGCCGCACGAAGTATCCGGCTGCCGCAAGTCCAGCGGCGGTCTTACCGAGAAAGCCTCGTCTCGAGATGCTGTTCATGTCGGTTCTCCTTGCGTGCGAAGGTCGGCCGGCGGCGCCACTCGGGCGACTCCGTATTCTGCACCGGCACGATGGCTGATGCAAATCCTCCGCGCGGTGGGCCGACATTACGACGCTCAGTGGCCTCCGTGGTGAAAGCCCCTGCTTCGATTGCACACCTGCGCCGCGCTGGCATCTTTCCGGACGCCCCGCGTTCCGGTATGCTGATTGCCCATGACACGCTATGCGAGATTCTACACGGCGTCACTGAGCGCTACCGGACTGCTCGGTCTAGTCGCCATCTGCAGCCCCACGCTTGCCACGCCCGCAAAGGCGCCCGGCGCAGCGAAGCCTGTCCCGGAGGGGGTCACTTTCTCACAGTCTGCCCAGGCGGTGGACGCCTATGACTTCGTGGAGGTCACCGCTTCCGTCGTCTCGCCCGATGCGCAAAATCCTTTCACCGATGCCACGCTCGCCGGCTGGTTCGAAACCGCCGATGGAAGCCGCCGGTGGCCCGTGGAAGGCTTCTGCGATGCGGAGGATGGCAGCGTTTATCGCATCCGGTTTATGCCACCGAAGCCGGGCGACTACCGCTATTCCGTAATCTACCGGCAGGCCGGAGCGAATAAATTCGAAAAGGCTTTCGAAGGGACCTTTCACGCGAACGACGCCCACCGGCGCGGGCCCATCCGCGTGGACCCCGAGTATCCGTGGCACTTCATCTGGGAGGGTACCGGAGAGCACTATTTTTTCAACGGAACCACCGCCTATTGGCTGATGGGCTGGAAAGACGAGCGCATCATCGACTACAGCCTGGAACGGCTGCACCGCCTGAAGGTCAACCGCCTGCGCGTGACGATTGCGGGCCGCACCAATACCTTCTACGGCGAGCCGGTGATGACCGGCGGCAATTTCACGGTGTACCTCGAGCCGTGGCCGGGGAAGATGCCCGATGACATCTATCATCCGGGGTTCGATTACACGCGCTTCCACGTGGCGTACTGGCAGAAGTTCGAGCGCGCCTTGCGCTTTGCCCGCGACCGGGACATGCTGTTTTCGCTGGTGCTCGACATGAACGACGGCAAGGTGCATCCTGCGGCCGGCGGCGGCGACGAGCATCGGTTCATCCGCTACGCCATCGACCGTTTCGGAGCCTTCTCGAACATCACCTGGGACCTCGGCGACGACCTCAACAGTTATCGCGACGACGCCTGGACGCACTCGACGGGCACGCTCATCGAGCAGTGGGATCCGTACCGCCATCTCGCCACCAGCCACCCTGTGGACAACGTCCATCAGGACCGCACCTCGCCGTGGTTCGGCTTCACCTCGTTTCAGGAATGGTCGCGCAGCCAGCATGCCTTCATGCTGAGTGAGCGGCGCCAGCAGCAAGCGACGGGACGCATTATTCCGCAGACGAACGAAGAATACGGCTACGAGGATCACTATCCGTTGTGGGCTCAGGGGCTCGGATCGGAATCGGCGGACACGTTGCGCCGCACGGCCTGGGACATCGTCATGGCCGGTGGTTACCAGACGGCCGGCGAAAGCGCGCGCCGCGGAACAAACATCTGGCCCGACACCGGGGGCGGCTGGATGAACGGCCGCGGCGACGACACCATGACCATGTTCCTCGGCTACGGCCACATGGTCGATTTCTTTACCGGCTTTGATTGGTGGAAGACCGAGCCTCACGATGAACTGGTGGACCACGGCGACTACTGCCTGGCGAAGCCGGGGGAAATCTACGCCGTGTACCTGCCTCACGCCGGTAAAGTCACGGTAAACCTGGAGCCCGGCGCCTACAACGCCTACTGGTTCGGAGCGGTGAGCGGCGAAAAGATCGCCTTGCCCGAGGTTCAGGGTCCACAGTGGACGTCACCGGACGCGCCCGATCGCAATGACTGGGCACTGTTGTTGCTTCGAAAGTAGAAGATCCATACCGCTCACGGTATTTTAGACGCTGTTCCCTATGAGCGATGCTTCTGAAGCCACGCCCGCGCTGCCGGTGCCGCACTACGGCATTTTGAAGGGACCAAACGGTCTGCGCGCGGGCTGGCGGCTGCTAATCTTTTTCGCCATTTTCCTGCCGCTCGGTTACGGAGTGAGTCGCAGTGTCGACGCTCTGATCCGCAGCACGCATGCCGATTTCTCCGCCCCGTTGGACCAAGTCCTTACTCTGGACTTGTTTGTCCTTCCCTTGCTGATCGCAACCTGGATTATGGGACGGATCGAACGCCGCACCCTCGCCGATTATGGGTTGCCCTGGCGGCGAGCCTTCGGACGCCGGTTCTGGCAAGGAGCGGTCTTCAGCTTCGCGTCGTTCACCATTCTGCTCGCCACGATGCGCCTTGCCGGCGTCTTCTCATTCGGCGCCGCTGCACTGCATGGATGGGATGTGTGGAAGTACGCCGCCGCGTGGGCTGTTCTGGGATTCCTGGGCGCATTACTCGAGGACTTTACCTATCGCGGATATCTGCTGTTCACTCTGACGACGGGGATTGGTTTCTGGCCGGCAGCGATCGTCACGTCATTGCTCATGGGCGGGATGCACTATTTCAATCCAAGCGGTCATGGGCTGGGACCGGTGTCGGCGACCATGTACTGCCTGGTGACCTGCCTTGTCTTGCGGCGAACCGGCGATCTCTGGATGCCGCTTGGAATCCACTCGGCATGGACCTGGTGCGAAGTTTATTTCTACGGCGTGGCAGACAGCGGTTACCGGGCCAACGGCCATCTGTTCACCGCCAGCTTTCACGGTAATCCATTGCTAACCGGGGGTGGTTTTGGTCCGGAGGCTAGCATCTTCACCCTGGCCTTGCTGGCTATTTGGGGCGTGATTTTCTCCGTTTGGCTGCGTGGAGTGAGGTATCCCAGCCCTGCTGCCGTTCAGCGGCCGCAGGGCGGATCGCGAACTGAAGGCACCACGGCGCGGAAGCCTTAGTTTTAGAGGACAATCACAAACGGTTAGTCCATTTCGCCACTTCGCTTGATGCTATGGCGAATAAAAGTTCTGTCAAGGGCCTTTCTGCGCTCCGCGCGGGTGGCGACGACATTGTACTTTATGTCGTTCACCATCGCGCCGACCCAAACTAACCCGGACGGCGTGCCTCGGCGGGCCCACCGACGCCGGAGCACCCGAGTGTCACTGGGAGAAAAGAGACCCACGCGACGCTTGATTTGCTACCAATACCACCACGTCCAGTCGACCATCCCCGTTAAAATCGCCCACAGCGAGCGCGTCCGGGGTCGGCCCGGTGTTGAAGTACGCCGCGGGTTCCTTAAACGTGCCGTTGCCCAGCCCAAAGAGTATGGAGAGGGTGTTGGCATTCGAGCTCGTCACAGCCAGGTCAAGCCTGCCGTCATTGCTGAAGTCGCCCATGGTCACGTAGACCGGATTGCGACCCGTGAAATATAAGGTGCCCGCGCCAAATGTGCCGTCACCGTTGCCCAGCATAACGACCGCGCCGCCCCCCGTACCGTCGTCATTAGCCCCGAACAGGTCGAGTTTGCCGTCGCCGTTCAGGTCAGCAGTTGTAATCGAGAACCGTGCCGCGGAAGGAAATGAGGTCTGCGGGCGAAACGTTCCGTCGCCTTTGCCGAGCAGAATTGAGACACCCTCAGGCGTGCCCACGGCCAGGTCCAGCTTGCCGTCGTGGTTGAAGTCGCCCGTAGTCAAGGAGTTTGGATTGGCGTCCGTGGGGTAATTCATGCGCGGTTGAAAAGTGCCGTCACCACTGCCCAACAGGATGGAGACGGTGCTGTCACCAAGGTTCACGACCGCGAGGTCCAGCTTCCCGTCGCCGTTGAAATCCGCTACGATCGCCATCTGCGGGCAATTCCCTACCCCGAACTGCACCTGGCTTTGGAGTGTGCCATCGCCGTTACCCAAGAGAATGGATACGGAGCCCGTGCCTGATGAGCAATCGTCCTGGTTGGCAGTCACCACGTCGAGGTAGCCGTCGCCGTTGAAGTCGCCCGTCGCCACCGACAGCGGTTGGGTACCGACCGCAAAGGCCAGGGGCGGTTGAAACGTGCCCTCCCCGTTTCCGAGGATGATTCCCAACTGATTGCTGCCGACGTCCACAGCGGCCAGATCGAGCTTGCCGTCGCCATTGAAATCTCCGGTTGCGACGGCCGTGGATGCCGTGCCGGCATCAAAGTTCGAACTGGTTAGAGTAACCCTTGGAATCGTGGTGTTCACCGGCAGGAACACCGCGTTGGAGGCGCCGCCGCCCGGAGCCGGATTCACGACCGTGATCGACGCCGTGCCCGCGCTCGCGATATCGGAGGCCAGAATACTTGCCGAGACCACTGACGAGGACTGAAAAGTGGTGGTCCGGGCGCCACCGTTCCAGTTGACGACGGAACCGGAAACAAATCCGCTGCCGAATACGTGCAGCGTGAAAGCCGGACCACCGGGCTCAACGCTGCTCGGGCCGACTTGAATCAGCAGCGGGACGGGGTTCGCCGCGCGCAAGGTCTGGCTGGACAGCAGTACGCTCGCGGAGAGAGTAAGGAGCATTAAAGACTGAGCCCTGTACTTCACGAATTTGTCCTCCCTTTGTTGAGATTCTTCTTCTCCTCCGGCCGGGCCCTTGGGCTACTGGGCCGGCCGCTGGGGTAGATTATATCCCCGCGGCATGGGGACGGCTCAAACTGGGAAGCGACACGGCCAGCGACGACACTGTCCTGCATATCGTCGCCATTGCCGCTGAGAAAACTGGGACTGTGTAGCCTTTAAGCTAGCCCGCCGTTACCCCTCTAAAAGACCAGAAAAAAAAGAATCTAAAATTTTGCAAAACGAAGCCACTAAGTACAATAGAATCAATAAATCGGCCCCCAAAATAGGCCAAAACGAAGCCAAACGAAGCGAAACTCAGCCAAACCGGGCCCGGCGTAAGCCCTGTGGTGTCAATGAGTTGACTTGGGCACGGTTTTGTTCCGCGAATTCGAAGCCAGACTCGAATAAGGGGTTGCGGCGGGTTGATCCTGCCATTTTCGTGGCGGCATGTAGCCTTCCCTGCCCTCAAAGGTGACCGGCGAGAAAAACCCGTCAGGCAGCGCCACATCGCGATCAAGGATCGCCGAGCCTGGCGTTCGCAGACCGCTTGACCGCAAGGCGCGATTGACCGCAAAGCGCGAGAGGCGGTACCGTCTTGAAAAAGGTTCTCGGGGAAGCCCATGCTGGACTTTCCGAGCGGCGGGCGGCTTGACGGAGGGTCCAGTTTGCGTCTGCCACGGAGGCTACGACGGTGAAACCTGTTCGGACGTTCGAAGTGATTCCGGCCTTGCCCGCTGCCATCGAAGGCCTCCGGGCTGCAGCTTACAATCTCCGTTGGGCGTGGGATCACGAGACCATCGAGCTTTTCCGCCGCCTCGATCGTGACCTGTGGGAACAGACGGGCCACAACCCGGTCCTGCTGCTCGGCATCATCGAGCAGGAGAAACTGGAAGCGGCGGCCCGTGACGATGCGTTTCTGGCGCACTTGCGGCGGGTCTCTGCCAGCCTCGATTCTTACCTTGACAGCAACTCATCCTGGTTCGGAAAAAGTCCGCAGCCCTCGGAGCGAAAGCTGCTGGCCGCATACTTCTCCGCGGAGTTCGGCATCACGGAGTGCCTCTCCATCTTCGCGGGCGGGCTCGGAATCCTCGCGGGCGACCATCTGAAGTCGTCGAGCGACCTCGGTATCCCGCTGGTGGGCGTCGGCCTTCTCTATCAGCAAGGCTACTTCCGCCAGTACGTCAACCAGGCGGGCTGGCAGCAGGAATCTTACGTGGACAACGACTTTTCCAATCTGCCCTTGAGCCCGATTCTCGACGGCGCGGGAAAGGCGCTGACCGTGGCGGTCGATTTCCCGGGCCACGAGGTTCGAGCGCAGGTCTGGCGGGCCCAAGTGGGACGCGTGCCGCTTTATTTGCTGGACACGAACATCGCGGCCAACGCCAACGCGGAGGATCGGATCATCACGGACCAGTTATACGGCGGCGATCGCGAAACCCGCATCCGGCAGGAGATCGTGCTCGGTATCGGGGGCTACCGCGCGCTCAGGGCGCTCGGTCTTGAGCCGACCGTTTGCCACATGAACGAGGGCCATTCGGCTTTCCTCGCGCTCGAACGCATCCGCCACCTGATGGAGAGCCGCAAGCTGAGCTACGCCGAAGCCCGTGAACTGGCGGGCGCCGGCCTGATCTTCACAACCCACACGCCGGTGGAAGCCGGCCACGATTATTTCTCGCCCGAGCAGGTGGATCGCTACTTTAGAGGCTACGCGGCGCAGCTTGGGTTGTCGCAGGAGGAGTTTCTGGCGCTCGGCCGCAAGGGCCCCGCAGATCAGGGCGACTTCTGCATGACGGTTCTGGCCCTGCGTCTCGCGTCCCACTCAAACGGCGTGAGCAAGCTGCACGGCGAGGTGAGCCGCCGCATGTGGCAGGTGCTGTGGCCCGGCGTTCCGGCCGATGAGGTCCCGATCGGCCACATCACGAACGGCGTGCACTTTCAAAGCTGGACTTCGCTCGAGATGGAGCAGCTCTACGATCGTTACCTCGGTCCGAAATGGTGCGACGAACCCGCCGATCACGAGATCTGGAATCGTGTGCATTCGATCCCGCCCGGCGAATTATGGCGCACCCATGAGCGTCGCCGGGAGCGCCTGGTAGGCTGGGTGCGGCGCCGCGTGCACGCCCAGCGGGTGCGCCGCGGCGCGCTGCCGTCGGAGATCGAAGCCGCCAGTGAAATCCTCAATCCGGACGCTCTGACCATCGGGTTCGCGCGCCGTTTCGCGACCTACAAGCGCGCCACGCTGCTTCTGCGCGACCTCACCCGGCTTGAACGCATTCTCATGGACAGCCAGCGGCCGGTTCAACTGATCTTCGCGGGGAAGGCGCATCCCCGCGACGAAGCCGGCAAGGAACTCATCCGCCAGATCAGCGGATTGACGCGCGATCCCAAGCTCGGGCGCCACATGGTCTTCATCGTGGACTACGATCTGGGCGTGGCTCGTTATCTGGTCCAGGGCGTGGACGTCTGGCTGAATACGCCGCGCCGGCCCTTGGAGGCCAGCGGGACCAGCGGGATGAAAGCCGCGGCCAACGGCGCCCTGAACCTCAGCACGCTCGACGGCTGGTGGGACGAGGTATGGCGCAGCCGCGGTCAGGGCGTTACTCCTTCGCGGCGTGCGTCCGACTCAACCTCTTTGATCGGTTGGGCCATCGGAAGGGGCGAGGTTTATGACGATCCCGACGCTCAGGATCAGATGGAGGCGGAGGCGCTTTACGACTTGTTGGAGCGTGACGTCATTCCCACTTTTTACGATCGGGGCGAGGATCGGATTCCGCGAAAATGGGTCCAGCGCATGCAGGCCTCCATCGCCAGTGTCTGCCCGTTCGTCAACACGCACCGCATGGTGAGAGACTACACGGAACAGTTCTACCTGAAGGCCCACGAGCGCTCCGGCGCTCTCGAAGCCGACGGCGCTGCGCGCGCTCGGGTGCTCGCGGCCTGGGTCACCCGCATTCGCCAGGCGTGGTCCGAGGTGCGCATCGAGACGGTCGAACGGCCTGCTGACGGAACGCTGCCGGTGGGGACGAGCTTTCGCACCCGCGCGCGCGTCAGGCTCGGCCCTCTTTTGCCTGAGGACGTTCGCGTGGAGCTTTACCTGGGACGCCTGGACCCTTCAGGTGACTTCACTGACGCGGCTTCGATTCCGATGCAGCCGGCCAGCCACGAAGGGAACGGGGATTTCTGGTTCGAGGCCGGGGCATCGTGCGCGCGCAGCGGAAAGCACGGCTTCACGGTCCGATTGCGGCCCCATCACCCGGACCTCACCGTGCCCTTCCTGCCAGGACTGATATCCTGGGCAGAGCCCGCGGCGCAATAACCACTACGGGGCGTTCTCGAGCCGAACCGAGCGCCCCTTTGGGGTCAAAGGCCTGATTGCCGCACTTTGTTCTTCGCGAGCTTCGCCTTCGGCAAGCCGCTTGAGGCGGCCGCCTGGCCCTCGTCGCCGGCGGGCTTGACCAGGATCTTGGCCATCATGCCTCCGTCTTCGTGGTCGGTGATATGGCAATGATAGAGGAACGTGCCTGCGATTTCCGGATCACGAAAATCCATGCGCAAGGTAACGCTGGGATAAGGACCCTGCCCATCCCATGCGGGCACAATGACCGTATCCTGCAGCGCGGGATTGAGCGCCGGGTGACCGTTCTCGGCCATCACCAGGAAATGGAGCTGGTGCATGTGGAACGCGTGCACCTCCGCCGCCCGGTTCTCGACGGTCCAGTCTTCCACCGCCCCCACGTTGGTCACGATGGCAGGGGGTTCGTCGGGGGTGTAGCTCTTCGGAATCTGTCCCTCGACCGTGATGAGATATTTGACGACGGTCGGGGTCACGAAAATCTCGGAGAAGTAGAGCTTTCGTTTCGCCGTTGGAACGGCGGTTTCCAAACCGGAGAAACGCGGGGGAACCGCCGGGAGAGGATGCGAGGACGATGGAAGCGCGTCTGTTCCGTTTTCCGATCCGAGCGGCATGATATTGGCGAGCTGGGCCGCGGGGTTTGCATTTCCGAGTTTCCCGGTATAAACGCCGGTGGTCACCAATTGTCCGGTCTCCCCCGCCGGCAATCCCGGGACGATGAATTCCACCCGCCCGGCCGGAGGCACGCGAAAGGACGTCACATATCGGGGCGTGACGATGGGGACGCCGTCGATTTCGATGAGCTCAATCGGCTGAGCGACGCCCGCGTACTGCACCTGCAAGCTGACAAACGCCTGGCCGCTCGAGTTCAGAAAGCGCCAGAATTCCTTCTTATTCGGCACCATGCCGATGACGGGCAGAGGGTACAACTCCGGTTGAGACGTCTGGAAATTCACCGTGAATTGAAACGGTCCCGGTATCCAGGAGTTTGCGTTGTAGAACTGCTGGCGGAGGATGAGCACGCGCTCCTGCAATCCAGCGACTTCGGGCCTCAACTTTTCGATGCCTTCCACGATGAGCGCTCCGGAGGCGCCGCCCTCCACCTGGGTGGTGGTGTATCCGTGCGGGTGCGGGTGATACCAATACAACCCTGGCGGCTCATTCTCGGGAATCTGGATCTTGTATTGAAACGGCGCGTCGCCGGACTGGATGGCCGTGTTGATCACGTCGTCCTGGTGGCAAACCGGAGGAATGCTCAAGCCGTGGAAATGGACATTGGTCACGGACGGGCCCATGGCCTCCGTGGTGCAGGGATCGCCGCCGGAGGCGCCCGCGCCGGCCTCCATTTCGCCCGTCAGGTTGCCGCCGTCTGGCGGGTGGGGTTGAATGCGATTGGTCAAGTTGAGGACGAGATGATCTCCCGGGTACAGCCGGAGCGTGGGAGCCTCGATGCCGGGGCCGGGGGAAACGTCGGACGCGTAGTCGTAGCAATAGTGCATGAATCCGTATTGATCTACCCCGTTGCGGAGCGTCAAATCGACGTTGAGCACGCCATTCCCGCTGCTAAGATTCAGGGGGTTCCTGACGAGTGTACCCGGGTCGGGCCGAAGCGGACAGTTAGGCAGCTGAGCGCACAGGCTGACCACGCCCAGTTGGAGGAGGAACAGAATCATCGCAATCCTGATGAATGCACGCATAGAGGGGGCTCCCTTTCCTTACGACGGCGTGGCCAAAATCACTTTCCGTCTCTCTTACGGAAGGCTTGGATTATACAACAAGAGCGCGATACAGGGACGCCTGCTTATAGCCGAATAGTAACCGTGTTGTCGATTACCCGAAGTAGAGGCGGGTTTATCCCGCCATTTTGTGGCGCCGCGAAGCCCCCGCTGCCTCAAACCGACCCGGTTCTTCCAGCCGGGCTTATCCCGGGAACTCTTGCGGGCAATAGCTCGGACGATTCCGACGCCAACAGCTAGGGAGGTAACGCTATGGAGGCAAGGCCATGAAGGTCAGCGCGCCCGACGCCGAATTCCTGAAGCTGGCCGAGCACTCGCTGCGGCGGCACCATCTGCCGCGGATCGAGCGCTGTCTCGAGACGCTATCCAGCCAGCAGATCTGGTGGCGGCCCAATGAAGCTTCGAACAGTGCCGGTAATCTGGTCCTTCATCTCGCGGGCAACGTCCGCCAGTGGATCGTTGGGGGCTTGAGTGGCGCGCCGGACGCGCGCCAGCGTGACCTCGAGTTTTCTGAACGCGGGCCCGTTCAGCGCGCCCGCCTGGTCCGGACCCTGCGGTCTGCCGTATTGGACGCTTGCAGGGTTCTGCGGCGCCTTACGCCTCAACAACTGAGGGCTCCGTACACCATCCAAGGGCTGCCCGTGACGGGACTCAACGCCGCATTTCACGTGGTGGAGCACTTCGCCTTTCACAGCGGACAGATCCTGTTCATCACCAAACAGCTCAGGTCCCGTGACCTGCGCTTCACCCGGCTTCCGAGCGATATGCGGCCATCGATACCTGCGCTCCGGCGCAAGCCTCGGTCCCGGGATCTGCCGGTGCTCTAAGCGCAACCCGGGACGCGGTCGAGATCCTTGTGGTGAGGCTGCGCGCAGGAATTTTCGGATGGAGGAATTAGAAGCGGCAGGCAGCGGCGCCTAAACGCGGCGAACCCGCTCAAGGACCCTGAATCACCTGCTTGGCGAGCATCACAAGCTGGCCGGCCGGTACCGTAACGCCGTTGATGGTGACGCTCTGCGGCTCAAGGAACAGCAAGCCCTTCACCAGCAGGCCTGTCTGGGGCTGAAGCGACGAGAGCCCGTTGGTGTTGACGAAGACGGTCTGTGGGCTGGTGAAAACATAAATGGGCAAGGCCGTCGGATTCTGCTGATCGAGCGTTGCGCAGGGCTGCAGAGCGAAGGCGCCGGTGCGATTATCCGGCTGCACGGCGAGCAGGGAGACGAAGTTCCCCTGGTGCGTCTGCAGGTTCAGATCGATCTCACTGGGAACCACGCTGACCGGCGGCGCAGTCGCCGGTGGCGTAACCGTCGGGGGGAGGGTGTAGATGCCGTGCACAATTACGTCCTCGCCGACCGCGATTTCGGCCGGCCCAAAGGGCAGGGCGGCGAAATTGGTACCCTGGGCCGTGGTGGGCGAGGCCGTCGTATAAAGCGGCGGCGTGACCGTGTTATAGAGAATGCCGGACGAAAGCGTTACCACCGTAAGCGCGTCGAGGGGCACCACCGAGATCGCCGGCTGGGTCTCGCGCAGAAACATACTGAAGCCGGTCACGGTTCCGCTGGTGTCTTTGGTAACCGAGAGGACCGGTCCGATGAACGCGGCAACCTGCTGAGGAACTTGCTGGTCGGTAGCGATGTCTTGGGGGCCGAGCGCCAGCGTGTTGGCTTGAAAGAACCCGTTGGCGTCCACGAAGCCGTCCACCGCCACATAGCTTCCGGTCAGAATCCCATTGAGCGGGGTCTGTGCGACGCTGCAAGCCGGATTCATGCCGGGTGTCACGCCGGACTGGCAGCAGGCCTGATTAGAGAACGTGGTCGGCCCGCAGACGAGCGAGTTGCCCGTGGCCTCGACCGTCAATGCCGGTCCGCCGGAGCCGGACACGTTCGAGGGGAGCAGTTGGACCGTGACGCCGCCCGTATAAGTGGTCCCTCCGGAAAGGAATTGGGAGGTGCTTACGGATTCAACAAAGCCGTGAACGCCGTCCACGTCGCCATAACTGAGAGTCGGAGACGCTGTGGTCAGAACCGCCGTCGGCGCCGTCGCCGCGGCCCTGGGGGTGACCACGCCCGTGAGTTGGCCGTCTGAGTTCGCTGCGAGCGACCCATTAAGATCGAAGTCGAGGGAAACCACCGAGATTCCGCTTGCCGGAATCACGAGTGGCGGACTGATCGGGTATGTCAGGGTGGTGCCGGTGGTCAGGGTCTCAGTCAGGGTTGAGATCGGTGGATTCACGGAGGGGTCGTACAGGTACATGCTGGAAGCATCCAGTCCCACGCTGATCCGGTCGTAAGTGCCGGCGGTGACCGATGAGTTGTTCAGGACTGTGAAACTGCCCCGCAAACCCGCCAAGTCAAGTGGAACTAGGGTACTCACTGAGTTGAGAATGGTCACACCGGAGGAGCTTTGGCTGTAGTAAAGGACCAATTGCGTGAGGTTGAAACGAGCAGCGAGCACGTCGCAGATGGGCGTGTCGCCGATGAGCGTGTAAACGGTGCCGACTGGCGTGGTCGTGGTGGTGGACGAGCCGCAACGCAGGGCAAACGAGACGACCACCAGCAGGATCGAAATCGCCAACGCACGTCGTGCCATCATTGCTCCCTTTAAGATCGGTCTATGCAAGATTCGAACCCCGAAGCGCTCTTCTTATGCCGATAAGCTCCAGCGCACCCCAAAAACTCTTCCTGGTTGGGTCCTTTGCTGTGATGGCGAGCCGACCGGCGTGGGTTATCCGGCTGCCTCGGGCAGGTTTTGCGGGGCCTTGAGCCCAATGATTAGTAATACCCGAATCCGCAGCCCGGCGCAATGCCCGATAAAGCCTCGAGCACGGCGGACGTGATTGTAAAGCCCATACAACCAGTCCTGATCAACGTTCGCCCGCTAGCCGTGTGCTAGACTAGCTCACGAGGAGGGATGGGTGAGCGGTTGAAACCGGCGGTCTTGAAAACCGTTAGCCCCGAAAGGGGCTCGGGGGTTCGAATCCCTCTCCCTCCGCCAGCATAATCCGCTTCCGAATCAGTCAGTTGACGGAACGGCGCTGGCCGTGTCCCTCTGGGGTTGTGCTCCGCAAAAATCGGTGGGCTTCGCCTTTGACACGTGACCTGTCACGCCGCAGCCTCCTTCAGCGAGTATTCGTGATGCAGACCACCCAGAATCGGCCTAGCCGCCGCACGTTGACCTTGCGGGATGCGGTGGCCTGAGACTTTCGGCATCGCGGCGCACCTGCAGCTGGCTCTGGTATGCCCGGCCCCAAGCTCGAATGCGCGCAGGAACAGATTCTCCGCCCTGAGGGCAGACTCGGACCGCACGCCTGAGAATGTGAATCGGGTCGCGTCCAAGAGCAGGCTGAACACGGTACGTACAAGGTGTGATGTGTCAAAAAGCCACCGCAAAGACAGGAGGTGCCACAAACGATTGACCGCAGGCAAACCCACAGCCCCGCGCGTGTTATAGCCGCTGAAATCCAGCCAATACGGATCAATTGCGGAGGACAGGAATAACGAATCGCCTTGCACTGTTTTCCGGTCCGTTTTCGTGCGGACTAGGAAGATGCCAGCGAGTGCTACAGGTTGTGAAACCCGAAACGGCAGCCGTCGTTTTCAGCGATGACGCCTGCCTTCACCGCTGCCGGCCTGCGATTTTGCATGCTAGTGCTGGAAGGATGCCGCTTTTCCGGCAAATTTTCCAGATTCTGCACCCGCCGAAATTGTGTCCCGATAGATCGTCAGAAGAGACTGGTAGTTCGTCTCCTCACTGTAACGCGTCTCATAGACGCGGCGCGCGGCAGACCCCATTTCGGCCATGCGATCGCAATGGGTAATCGCCCAAGCAACCTTGGCTGCCAGATCGTCAGGATCACCCGCCGTGAAGTGCAGGCCGGTGACGCCGTCTTCGATGATATCGGCCATTGTGCCAAGTCGGCTCGCGATGACGGGTAAACCATTCGCGAACGCTTCGACGATCACCATGGGAAAGCCCTCGATATATTCGGACGGCATAACGAGGAATTGTGCCTGTCGCATCGCGGGTCCGACCTCCGCATGAGGCTTATGCCCGAGAACGCTGATCCATCGGCTCAAGTCCGCGGAGAGGGAGAGGCGCAAGGGCCCACCGCCGAGAATGCGCAGCGGAAACTCGATACCCTCCCATGCCTTAACGAGGGTTTGCAATCCTTTCTCAGGACTCAGCCGCCCTACGAACAATGCCCCGTGGCGCGAGCAGGCCCGCGGGGTCCCGGGATCGGGCGTGAAGTTTGGTTTGACAACGATCCGCTCTTCCGGCACCCCGGCTGCTATGTGCTGACGCCGGGAAGGTTCGGACAAGGCAATAAAACACCCCACGCGCTGTTGCAGCCTTCCCGCACGGCGCTGGCGATCGAGTGCATGAGCCGTTGCGAAGGAGCCGAGCCAGGAATCGCGGTAGCAGCGATGCCAGGCGCCCCAGTATGGTGAGCCGGCGACGCACAGCTCGCAGATGCGGCCGTTCCGGTACAGGAAGCCATTGATGCAGCAGACAGATCGGAAATCGTGGAGGGTTTGTACGATCGGGATGTCGGCTTCCGCCGCCGCATCGTAAGCGGACAATGTAATCTGCGGAAACAGATTGTGGCAATGCATCACATCGGGCCGAAACTCAGCGATATGCCGGGACAATCGAGCCTTGGATTGTCGACTGTAAGCCAGGCTTAGCGCAGTGTGGATACGGCTACGAAGAGTTGTCAAATCCTTATTGTGCACCGACCACAAGGACACTTCGTGCCCCTTCGCGGAAAGCAATGATGACTCGTTGGCAACAACGACGTCGTCACCCGAGAAGTTGATATAATGATTCTGGACAACGAGAATGCGCAGGGAATCTAACATCTAGGGCCGTGTCATCGCTACGGTGTCGGGAGCCCCGCGGCTCATCGTACCTCGCTCAACTGCCTCTTCGCCGATTAGTTCGAGCAGCCCCTGCTCGAGGGTAATCTTAGGGCTGAAGTCAAGGAGGGTTATCGCTTTTTGAATATCATAAAGCGGCCCCCCAAGCAATATGGACCCGTGCGTGGACCTGGCTCCGTAAGCTCCGAAAAGCGAGTCGCGTCGCGCTTGCGCAAGGTTTCTTGCCGCCCAACGTAATGACATCGCTGCGCGAAGAATCGATTCCGGAATCGGAACCTTAGTGCCGCGCGCGTTTTTTCCAACAAGCTTGGCGTAGACTGACGCCAGCTCTATTAACGAAGTCGTTTTTGGGGAAGCGAGGTTGATGATGGCGCCATCGATATCTTTGCGTTCTCCGGCAGCGCAAAGCCCGTCGGCCACATCAGAGACGTGTATGAGACTGAAGCTACGGCCCCGCGGCCCCGCAACCGGGAGTAAGGATGATTTGACGAGTCGCAGCAGTTTCTTCGTGAAGCCCGTCCGGTCCATGGTGCCGAAAATCTGGCACGGCCGTGCGATGACGAGCTCCAGCCGTCCTCGACAAATGTCGGTGGCAACGATCTCGGCCATTGCCTTACTCCGACCATAGATCAACCCGCCGCCAATCGGTGCCGATTCCGAGACGAGGTCGGGTAGTGGCACCTTGTAAACCGCTACCGAACTCACCAAAACAAGCCTCCGCACTCCAGCGCGAAGGCAGGCCTGCGCGACGTTGCGGGTCCCAATCACATTGGTGTCCCACATTTGGGTGTCGCTGCCGGACCCCGGGACTATCGCGGCCGCGTGATAGACCTTTTCAACCCCTGCCATGGCCGCTTCGAGCAACGTCACGTCCTTGATATCACCTTGAAAATGCTCGACATGCGGCGGGAGGCCATCGCCGTGCGAGCGGGACAGAGTCCGGACGGCATACTCTCGAAGGAGAAGTCTTTCCACGAGGTGGCGGCCCAAAAAGCCGGACGCTCCAGTGACGAGGATGGTCATCGGACTTCCATCGGCATGCGCCGGTCGCTTCCTGAGCGGCATGGCAGGACTTTCATTAGAACCGCATGGTGACGGACTCGCCGGCATGGCCGATCACTCGCGCATCGCCTCGAACCAGTTGTAGCGCGCGCGTGAAGCGCTCCCAGACACCGCCAAGCCCTCGGCTCCTGGCCGCGCGCGCGGTGAATCGAGCCTGCCTCAGCAGCCATTTCGGATCCTTGCACTTTGCTCTCACCCACCCGGAATGAGACTGAGCCATAAATGCCTCGATTTCTTGTTTGGAGATGTCCCGATAGCGAATCACCGTATGATTGGCTCCATCGAATTCGGCCCAGCCACTGGCCGTCAAATCGCCGGCCAGCTCAAGGTCGCGGTACATGGGTGTGCCGGGAAGCGGCGTGGCTAAACTGAACTGGATCGAATCGATATCAAGTTTACAGACATAGGCAAAGGTATTGTGCAACGTCTCTTTGGTCTCGCCACTCAGACCCAGGACAACACTTGCATGAGTCTTGATGCGCAACGCCTTCGCAGTTTTCACGATTCGTTCTAAGTTCTCGAGCTTTAGTGGCTTATTAATGGTGTGGAGAACCTTGGTATCGGAGCTGTCCAGGCCGAACTTGATGCCGATGCAGCCTGCTGCAGACATTTTTTTTAACAGATCGGGCGTCAGGACAATCGCGTCGCACATGGCCGACCACGGTAGATCAACCCCGCGGCGGACAATTTCGTCACACAGCGCCATCACGTGGGCCTTGTTGCTGGTGAAATTGTCGTCATCGAAATAAATTTCTCGAGCGCCTGCTGCCTTTACGTCCAGCATTTCTTTTACGACTCGACCGGGCGAAAAGAAGCGCTGCCGATTGTCTGCGAAGAGAACATGGATGCGGTCGCAGAAATTACATTTAAACGGGCAGCCGCGGCTTGTGTGCATGTGAAAGGCGGGGCTGTGCTGGCAAAACCCGTCGCGGTAAACGGCCATGTCGGTCTCGAAGTAAGCCGGAAAAAGATGTCGGGCGGGGATCGGAAGGTCGTCAAGCGGAGCGATCGCTTCCGATCTTTCGTTTAAAACTGCTTTTCCGCGCCCGTCCCGATAAGCGATCCCGCGAAGCGACGCGACGGATCCGCCGTTGCGCAGACATTCCATAAGCCGGAAGAGCGATCGTTCGTACTCTCCGATAACCACGTAGTCGACGAACGCATGGTTTTCAATCAAGTGCTGTGCACGGGAGGTTGCGTGTGAGCCTCCTAAAACCAGCGTGGCCGGCACAGTCTCGCGCAAAGTTTTTATGAGGCGGAGCGTATCGTCTATAACGGCCGCATTGGGCTCGAAGAAAATCACATCTGGAGAAGTCTCCCGGACTCGCGCCAGAAACTCCTCTTCCCGCAAATTCAACGGTACTCCATCGATGACCCTGACAGCGAACCCTTCCTGCTCGAGGACAGCGGCAGCGTAAGCCATAAAGAGCGGAAACATGGCATAGCGGGGCCGGTCGGACGTCCGTTTCAACAACGACCAGGGGTAGCGCATTCCCGCGCCCAGCATGTAGCGTTCCAGCCCGTCACCGAGGTCTCGCGTGAAAGCTGGATTGGCGAGAAGGACGCGCATGGATGGCTTTTTCTCAGAGGATGTCATTCGGAGCTCCCGTGGCCCGAGGCGGTGGCAGCACTCAGCAGATGACGTACGAACAAGGGGATGCCGGTCACGTAGCGGGTCCTCGTCTGCGGCTCGAAGATCATACGGTGCAGCCAATCCAAACCGAGTTGCGTCACGACGGCCGGCGCGCGACGTTTCGTCCCCGCCCATTGCTTCAGCGTGCCGCCGCCAACATGCCAGCACAGGGCCCGATGACAGATCTCCGCTGCCAAGAGTAGTATTCGCTCCGATTGAGGCGAGCCCATGCCGATCAGCACAAGTGAAGCGTCGGCGTGATTTCGCAAGATGGCACGGTATTCTTGATCTTGGTGAAAGCCGTGATCAATGGCGACAAAATCTGCCATGGGTGCCGCCCGGCGGAGCTCTCGGGCAGCACGCGTGATCTCCTCGGCACTAAGGCCGAAGAGAACGACCGGTCCCCGCACCAATCCGGCCGCGATACTGAAGTCGAATAGCTGGTGCATTATGACGCGGTCGAGGCGGGCTCGTCCAAACAGGCTTGCCGCTATGATCGCGCCGATACCATCCAGGCAAACGGCGTCGCAGCGTTGCAGGAATGCCGCGACCGGCGGATGGGCTACACTCTGATTGTAGACGTGAGGGTTCAGATACCCGAGACACGCTGAGGTCGCCGAGGGCGAAGTCACCGAGCGTCGTATCAAGTCGAGGGCGTTGTCTCGACTGCTGATGTTAAGTCTGAGGGACCCAACACGAACGGAGTGCATGAGTAATCCCCTCTCATAGTCGAGCAATAGTAATAAACTCTCGTCAGTGCACTGTCCAAGTCTATGGCCGGAGTCCAGCCGGTGTCGGCCTTTATCTTGTCGATGCAGGGCGATTTCGCCGAGGCTTCCAGGTAATGAGCGCCAAACCTCTGCGCTGGATCCACAGTCTCTAATTGCGAATCCGAAGCGCAAAGCTCACGAATCCGCATCGCAAGTTCGCGGATAGTTACGGCATTGCCTGGATTGCCGATATTGTAAGTGTGGCGGTCTTTTCCGCGTTCCTGGATTGCGACCAGGCCGCGGGCGAGGTCTTCCGCATGGCAGAAGCAGCGTATTTGGTTTCCCCCATTGAAGAGGGGCAGCGGCTTTCCCGCCAGGGCGTTCCGGAAGAAAGTCGGGACCACAAATCCTGTCCGCGCGCTCTGGCCTTCGCCGAGCGCGTTAAACGGCCGCACCACGGTCAGGCGGAAGCTAAACCTCGCAGCCAAGTTACGCAGGAGATGCTCTCCCGCCAGCTTTCCGAGGGAATACTCCATCCGCGTTCCCGTCTGCACAGGAACGGCCAGTTCGTCGTCCTCTCGTTGAACGCCGGCTTTGCCGTAGACTTCCGAAGAAGATACATAGAGGACCGCCGCGCCATTGTCCGCGGCGAGCTCGCCGGCACGCAAGGCAAGATCGGTAATCTCCTTAGCAACATACCCACTTCTCGTCAGAATCCCCAACGATCCTACCGGGCTAGCTAAATGGTAGATGCGGCTGAATCTTCGGTTGGCTAACGAGACGGTTCTAAAATCCGCTTTTAATATCTCGGCACGATTTTGAAGCCATTCATAATTGATCTCTGATGAACTTAAATTATCGATAATTGTCAGTTGGCAAGCGGGATCAGTGCGGAGAAGATACCGGGCAAGATGCTGGCCCAGAAAACCCAGGCCGCCGGTGATCAGTATTTTCTTCTCCATCGGCCTTATCCTCCCACGACCATTCTTTTCACCATAAATCCTTCGGCAAAGGGCAATCCCGCTTGGGCACCGCGGAGTTGCGCAATTGCGGAAACGAGTTCCGGCGATCGATGGCGGCGGACCTGGGATGTATAGAGCGAATAGCTATGAAGCTTTTCCTTGAGAGAGATCGCCTGAAAGTAGTTCGGCTCAGTTTCACCGCCATGTGGCCACAACAGCGAGTCCGGCTGCTCGAAGACCAAGACGTTCCTGACATACCAATTTTGATCGTGGGGACGTAATGCGGTGGTCGCGGCATCGTAGACAGCCCGATGATCCTGGTTGTAGGACGGCTGCGGGAGCAGCACGGTGTCCGGTTTGCACTCCCGGATGATTCGCTCCAAATCCGGTATCAGATCAGGCACTCGGTATGCGTTGACTGGATGGTTCAACGCTTCCCATTGGAATCCCGACTTTGCCGCGCTCTCGTTGACTTCCGAGATTCGTTCATTTCTGGACACATTCGCACGATCCTCGATCCCGAGATACACCACGCGGCAGGATGGCGACAAAAATGAGAAGCAACCTAAGACTTCGTCATCGGCGTGAGGCGCCAAGATCACGACACTTGCTGCTTTTCTGGCCACCGGAAGGAACCCTCCTGGGCGCATCGTGGGCACAGAGCATATACTATTTATGAGGCCAGCGCAAGCTTTATTTTTTGCTGGTGTTGTGAGATTCAAGTGAGTTAACTTATTGTAAGCATTGACTTAAGGCGCTCGATTATTCCACGTCGAGCGTCCCAGATTGAACTACCTTCAGAAGAGCGAACCACTTTGGGATCGATCATCAGTTTTCCATCCGCTGCCCAACGCGATGTCCTGCGGGCCCGCATCGTACTGCTGGCCGCTGAGGGCCTGCGGAACCAAGAAATCCAAGGCCGGCTGAAGGTGTCCGAGCCGGTGGTCATTAAATGGCGGCGCCGGTACGCTACCTACCAGGTGGCGGGCTTGGCGGATCAGCCCGGGCGGGGGCGAAAACGAAAGTATGGCGCTGCCATTCGCCACCGCATCGCCGCCACCGCCTGCAGCACGCCCCCCGGACTCGGCGTGGACTCATAGCTCCTCCCACCGCGGCAAGAAAACCCTGGCTTGGGTCGCCAAGCAAAAACGGCTTCACCTCACCTTCACTGCCACCCACGCCAGCTGGCTCAACCAAATCGAAATCTGGTTTGGCATCCTGACGCGCTAAGGTCATCCGCCGGGAATCTTCAAGTCTCGAGACGAACTCGTGCAGCAACTCATGAGCTTCATCGAAACCTACAACCAGCAGGCCGGGCCTTTTCAATGGACTTACACAGGCAGGCAATCCGCGTTGGAAAATAATTGAATGTTGAGTATAATCTGCGCGCTCGGGGAGAGGGGGCGTATTTCCGGGACGTTGCACAAGCCGACGGGCGAGGAGGGACGCTTTGTGAGAAAGGGAGCGGTTGCGGGATGGCGCGAGAAGTTCTCCGAATCGCAGTTGCGCCTAGTCGACAGCGTCTGCGGCGATGTTCTAGCCCGCATGGGTTATCCGTTGGCTTTCCCGCAAGAAGCGGCGCGGCCGGAGTTGGTGGGACAATATCTCGCTTCCTAACGAATCACAGCGACCAAACCAACTTGTTCGGGACGCACCGTTTCGCAACACCTTCCGCACCTGCGGCGGGCACGCCGGAAACTGGCCAGCGTGGTGGCGTTTTGTTTCAGCTGGTATCGCTACTTCCTCGCATTTTTAGAGGCACTGAACAGTGAGCACCTTGCGGCAAATTCGATACAGCGCGGCCAAGAGCGGATTGCGAGTCCCGATAATCTGGATGCGTCATCGCGGCCTGAACCGCAACGACGTTTTTGCAGCTTCCTATCCGCGCTCGGGTAGCACCTGGCTGCGCTTCATGCTGTTTGAGATTCTGACGCAGAAGGATGCTGAGTTCGACGATGTAAACCGCGACATTCCCGACGTGGGCGGTCAGCGCGATGCTGCGGCGCTGCTGCCGAACCAGGGCCGGTTGATCAAGACCGAGGAGGCGTTTCGGCCAGATTACAGGCGCGCCATCTACCTTGTTCGCGATGGGCGCGATGTAGCGTTGTCCGAATATGCCTACCAGAAGGCGCAAGGCTGGATCGATTGCTCATTTGACGGCTATTTGAAGATGTTCGTGAATGGTAACGCCAATCCCTATGGTTCGTGGGAAAAGCATGTCCGCAGCTGGATCGAGTCTCCGTTGAATGCGCGCGGCGATCTGATGCTGGTGTCATACCGGGAACTGAAGCAGAAGAGTGAACCTACGCTGACGCGCATCGCGGAGTTCCTGAACGTTCGGGTCCCGGCTCAGGTCATCCAGAACGCGATCCAGAACAACAACCTTCAAAACATGCGGAAGAAAGAAGATCGCGCACCACAAATTGGCTACGATTCTCGAACCAAGTCCATCGCCGAGGAGAAGCGGTTTGTGCGCAGCGGCGCATTGGGCGGATGGCGCGAGCGGCTGACTGCGGCCCAAGCAGAATATCTGCAGCGCAATACGGGTAAGATGCTGGTCCGGCTCGGATTTGAAGAGGACCCCAGCGCAGTACCGGCCTCGGCGGCGAGCGCTGTCTAGCTGTGGCCAGTCAAGAGATTGCAAGGAGCCTTTCCGGCGTCGAAGACGGCCTGTCGTGAGGATGACAGAGACGCGAACGAAGCCAAGGCCGGTTTTCTTCACTCGGAAGCGGTGGGCGAGCTTCAAGCAACGCAAGGGCATGATGACGGGTGTTTTCGGAGGTCCGCAATTAGGACTCCGGCCAGAATAAAAGAGGTACGGCTTGGCTGAGAACGGCGTAGTTTTGGGCGGATTCGGCGGGGGGCCGGTCGCTCGTCCGAATTATGAACGATGGGGAAAGGTCCTGGCCATCGTCGGTTTCGTCCTGCTTGGTCTGCTGGCGATGCTCGTCTCGGACTGGGTTTCCTGGATGGTGGCAGAACACTACCACCGGTACCGGGAATGGATCCTGATGGGTCTGTTTCTGGGCGGAGTTCCGCTGACTATCTTCATGGCAGTGGCGGTATGGGAAGGGATTCAGTGTGCCCGAAGGCTCTTCAAGGAGTTAAGGTGGTGGCATCTCCTCTGGTTCATGCTTTTTGTCAGCTTCCTGAGCTTCCGCAAGCGCGCTGCGAGTGAAGCTTACTCAAATCCGGTCGATTCTGCCGCGGGCTTTCGTATTGTCATGGTGACCGCTGTGGGAGCCATCCTCCTTTTTCAGCTCATCATGCGCCGGCTGAATTGGCTTAATTCACTGATTACGGGTATTCCGGGCGTGCTGACCTGGTTCGCGCTGGTCTGCATGCTTTCCACGGTCTGGTCGGTCTATTGGGAGTGGACGCTCTACAAGGCCTGCGAATACTCGGTCGACGTGGCGATGCTTGCCGTCTTTGTGCTGGTCATCAAAAACAGCGAGCAGATGAAGACGTGGTTCGAGTGGACTTGGCTGTTGTATGGAGCCCTGCTGTGCTGCGTATGGTTCTGGGTGCCTGTCGATCCGCACGATGCTCTGAGCAACCATCTCGAGTACGGCGAGCAGGGAATCGGGCTGATCGGGGTTCAGTTGCAGGGCTTGTACCCGGACGTTGCTTGCAATGACATCGGGCAACACGGGGCCGTGCTTGGCGCGGTAGCGTTGGCCCGGCTTCTGCCGTGCACGCGCAAACGCAAGAACCTCGTCTGGTACCTGGCGCTTTTCGGCTTCGGCTGCGTTACCATGTTGTTCGCCCAGTGCCGTTCCGCGATCATGGGTTTCGCGCTCGCCGTCTTCTGCATCTTTCTGTTCTCCCGCCGCGTTCTGCAAGGCGCCATCATTGTGATAACCGGAGCCATCACCTTCGTGGTGAGCGGAATGGGCACGGTGCTCGTGGAGTATATGAAGCGCGGGCAAAGCACGCCGCAATTGACTTCGCTCACTCAGCGATTGAGCTGGTGGGCCGTCGCCTGGGAAAAGTTCACGGATAAGCCCCTGACGGGCCTCGGCGCCTGGGCCGCCGGACGATTTGGCGTGCTGGCAAGGCTCGGTTACAAAATGACCGCCTCCATGCACAGCGACTGGGTGGAGATTATCGTTGGCACGGGGTTCTGGGGGATCATACCGGTCTTGGTTGTAATCGTATGGACCTGGTGGGTGCTGGTCCGGTTCATTCGCAACAAGAACGCCGACGGCCTGGATGCTGATCTGTGCCTCGAGGCAATCGGCGTCCTCAGCGTTCTGACTATCCGCATGTTCTTCATGACGGAACTGAGCTGGCACGCGCCACTTAGCTTCTTTGTTCCTATCGGATACGCCGAGTACCTCCGGCGCCGCACGCGTTATCTTCCCGGCCAGATTCCGAAGCTCCTCTTCAGGCGTTAGGCATTGCGGGGTGTCTGATGACTTTCGCGCGGGCTGGCGCGCGCTTCATGAACTGACCACTCACAGGCGGTGGTGCGATTTTCCACCCGAATGGCCGTGGGAAAAATGGCCGCCACCGTGCGACTTGAAGTGCGGCGCCGAAAGATGCGGAGCCCGGACATGCTCGGACTTCGGAGGCTTCCATGAAGTGGAAGAGTGTCCTGGCCAGAAACTGTGCCCGGACTTCATGCGGGTTTCCGAGAAGCTGGAAGACGGCGCGACCGGCCGGGAGGCCCATCGTGTTCCGTTGTTGCCAAAGCTTGTGAATCCGCGATCGTTCGACCGCGGCGACTGCCATCCGGACGACGGGGTCTGGTAGCTCCTTGAACCGGCAAAGGAGGCGCTGGTCGCGAATCGGCTGGACGCCTGAGGTTCACGGTTGCCGGCCCACGCCGGTTGCGCAGAACGTCCGGCAGCCTGGTAAACCTGCGGCCGACCATGGTAAACCTGTGAACGCGTATCAGTTCCAAACCTTCGCCAGTTGCCGGAGCCTCCCGCCCAGCCATTCCCCTGGAAACCTCCGCCGGCGAACGATCTCTGTGGCGCAAATCCCGCCCCCGATGGAGCGGGCGAAAACGGCCGCGAGCCGCCGAATGCTCTCCATCCGCCGCCATTCTGCCGGTAAGGACTGAAGCCGCGGCCGGTGTTGTGTTCCCACGCAGTCAATCCGCCGCCACCAGTGCCGGCATTTCGAAATCCGAAATTGTTCAGGAAGGAGTTGTTGATGAATAACGTATGGGCCAGCCACCCTAGCGCCCACCCCCAGCCACTCGGCCCGAGCAGACCCGGAAAGCCCGTGAATAGCCCCGCGAGATTAACGGCCGACGCGAGCAACGATCCAAAGCCGCTCCCCTCGTACGGAAGCGCCGGATAAGCGCCTTCGACCGGAGGACCCCATACCGACGAAGGATCGTAGGCAGGAACGTACATCATCTGCGGATCGGCGGGCTGAATCTCGATCGCACTCTGACCGTTTTGAAACTCGCTGTTGACGGAAAACTGAGGCGTGTCCACAAGCTGGCCATTGTTCCTTGCCCGAGCGCGCAGCTCCTGAATTGCATTCATCACATTCGAGGGTTGGGCAAGAAATGCCTGGCCGAGGGCAGCGGTCCACCCGATATTGCGAGTGAGCAACGCCATAACGTCGGGAAACGCCACCAGAGCCTGGACGCTCGGGTCCCAATTCTGCTGCCTGGCTGCGTAAAGCAACTGCCCGCCTCCGACGTTGCCATTCTGTTGAAGCCATTGCGCGGCCTCGACCAATTGCTGCGGATAGGTCGAAACGGCCAGCACCTGGCCGAGGAGCGGGTCCGGGTATAGAGCGATTGGGGCCACGAGGTTGACCAATTCACCCGGCGAAAGCCGGGGCGCCTGCTCGAACGATGTGTCCGGTGAGCCATAGGGCGCGTCTTGGGCCGGAAGCAGAGATCCCAAGCTCAGAACCAGCAGGATGCATGGGACGATCGCCGCTCTGCTGAGACTCTTCCCGAAACTTGAAATCGTCATATGACCCCCAAGCAGGAACCCTTGAATCTTCGCTGAGGGCACGCTCCCTTCCAAAGCTGGAACGATTGACGGCGGGGACTTTCGCGGGTTGTTGAAAAACATTCGAGAACCGTGCCATTCCGAGCGAAGCGAGGAATCTCGCTCTGAAAATAGACGACTTGCGAGATTCCTCGTCGCGCGCGGCTCCTGGGAATGAGGAGCCTGGACGGGTCTTTCAGCAAACTCTTCGGGTCTACGGCGGTTCTGCCACGCCAAGTCTAAGCGGTGCGCTCTGCACGATCTCGTGTGACCCGTCACACGACTTGGGGTTTGACTGGGCTCACAGAGTTTGTGTGAAAGGGGTCGGTCTGCACCGTGCGGCTTTACCGCCCAGCCCCGAAGGGGCGCGACAAGACGCTAGTCACGGCCATAAGCCATGGGTCGCCCTTTCAGGGCTCTGGGCTTGCGCCTCGGCCTTTGGCCCTGGCCGTTGGCCTGGGCTTTGGTGGATCGGCCCTTCGGGCCTGCCTCGAAGCGCTCCCGCGAGGCGAGATTCGGGTGCGATTCTGTCCTCGCGGGCGCAGGAGTGGCAACCTGTGTCGGTCCAGCGAAAAGCTGTCGCCGATGGCTTTCATCTGGGATAGACTCTTCCGCATTCGCGGCCTGCGCTCGAAGGTGCCTGTCGAAGGGAGAATCGGAGATGACGAAGCTCTGGGACCGCGGTTTGATGTTTTTGGCTCTGCTGGGGTGGTTGCTGTGCGTCACCGTCGCCGGCTTCGGCCAGGATGCCGCGAAGCCGGCAGCACCCCCCGAAGACTACGTTAAGACCCACTACACCAAGTACGAATATCGAATACCGATGCGCGACGGCAAGCGCCTGTTCACTTCCGTCTATGTGCCGAAAGACACGGCGCAGTCTTATCCGATCCTCATGGATCGGACCCCTTATAGCGTCGGTCCCTATGGGGAGGATCAATACAAGAAGAACCTCGGCCCCTCCGACGAGTTCGAGAAGGCGGGCTACATCTTCGTCTATCAGGACGTTCGGGGAAGATATCTCTCCGAGGGAACTTTTGTGGAGATGCATCCGCACATCGACGTGAAGAAGTCGCCGCAGGACGTGGACGACAGCTCGGACACTTACGACACCATTGACTTTCTGCTGAAGCACGTCCCGAACAATAACGGCAAAGTCGGGATTTGGGGAATCTCGTATCCGGGCTTCTACACCTCGGCCAGCATCATCGATTCGCATCCCGCGCTGAAGGCGGCGTCGCCGCAGGCTCCGATGACAAACCTCTTCATGGGCGACGACGGTTATCACGGCGGCGCCTTCATGCTGGCGGCGAACTTCGGTTTCTATAGCTTTTTCAAGCCGTTCGCCGAGCCCTCATTGCCGCCGAAGTTCGCCGCGCCTTTCGATCCCGGCACCCCTGACGGCTACCAGTTCTTTCTGAAGGCCGGGGCCACGTCCAACCTGGACAAGCTGTATCTCAAAGGCTCCAACTGGCTGTTCAACGACCAATTGAAGCACAACACGTTCGACGATTATTGGAAGGAGCGGGATCTCTCTCAGCACATGAACAACGTCAAATGCGCCGTGCTGGTGGTCGGCGGCTGGTACGACGCCGAGGATCTCTCCGGTCCCTACAACACTTACTACGCGATCAAACGGAACAATCCTGGAACCCCGAGCACCTTGGTGGAGGGTCCCTGGGTTCACGGCGGCTGGGCGCGAGGTGACGGCGACCATCTCGGCGACGCGCAATTCGCCGCGAAGACGGCGGAATACTTCCGCGCCAACATCCAATTTCCGTTCTTCGAGTACTACCTGAAGGGCAAAGGCTCGGCGATGCCCGCGGCTTATGTGTTTGAGACCGGGACAAACATCTGGCGGAAGTACGACCAATGGCCTCCCGCGCAGGCGCAGCATCAGACGCTCTATTTCCACGGCGGCGGCAAGCTCTCATTCGAGCCGCCCGCCGAAGACGAGCCGCCCGATCAGTACGTAAGCGACCCCGCGCACCCTGTGCCCTTCGTGGAGTACACAGTTCAAGGCGTGCCGCAGCGCTACATGGTGGATGATCAACGTTGGGCGGCGCGGCGTCCGGACGTGCTGGTGTACGAGACCGATCCGCTCCAGCAGGATGTGACGATTGCCGGCCCGATCGCGCCGAAGCTCAAGGTCGCGACCAGCGGAACCGACTCCGACTTTGTTGTCAAGCTGATCGACGTCTATCCGGAGGATTATCCTGACGACAGCAAGGTGAATGAGACCCGGAGGGGCCTGGGCCTGCCGGACCTGCGCATGGGCGGCTATCAGCAAATGGTGCGCGGAGAGCCGATGCGGGCGAAGTTCCGCAATAGCTGGGAAAAGCCCGAACCCATGGCACCCGGGAAAGTGACGAGCGTCAACTTCACAATGCCTGATCTCAACCACACCTTCCGCCAGGGACACCGGATCATGGTGCAAGTGCAAAGTTCGTGGTTCCCGCTGGTCGATCGCAATCCACAGACCTTCGTGGACATCCCGAGCGCCCGGCCGGAAGACTTCAAGCCGGCAACCGAGCAGGTGTTTCACAGCAAGAACGCGGCTTCAGGAGTTGACGTGATGGTCTTGCCGCAATGACGGAGGATCCCGGCGGAAGTTCGGTGCTCGCGAAGAGATCAGCCGGCTGTCTTTCAACGGGTGCGTGATACCGGGCTTGCGGAAGAAATATGGACGTCTATGTTTCGCGATCCAACTCATTGAAAGACCACCCCGCCCTTCGGGCACCCCTCCTGGACCAGGAGGGGAGTTGTTTGCCGCGTGGGGCAGCAATATCTAGCCTACGCAGAGCAATCCACACGACTTGACAAGCTCCTAGTCGCATGCCATACTTTTTCCGTCCGGGGGCCGGTTTGCGGTCAATGTTATTTGCTATGCGGCAAGCTCTCCAGTCAGTCTCAGGCGCAACCACAAGGGGTGGGCCTACTACAGGTAGTGGCGAATAAAAAGAGAAATAGCGCGAAAAAAAAGAATCTAAAATTTTACAAAACGAAGCCACCAAGCCTTTTAGAATCAATAAAACAATCCCGAAAATAGGGAAAAACGAAGCCAAACGAAGCCAAACTTCCGTTGGCCGCTGGAGGGCCGATTTATTGCTCCATGTCTTTTTAAATCAGCATGATCCAGGAGATGCCCCACAAAAGGGGCGAACCTTAAAAGCCAACCACAAAGCCACCGGCGGCGTTTGCGGAGCGGATTCCCGCCTTCGCTGATTGAAATGACGGCGTCCCGGGCTGGCGCAAATGGCACCAGCAGGTTCCCCTCGAGCGATTTTTGCAATTGTCGCCGAACCTCCGGTATCATCGCCGAGGCCCTCCAAATTTCAGGGGCCGGGAGCGTACGCATGAAACCGAGACCAACCCGATCGGGTTCGGCCAAGGCCACGAACGTCAAGGCCGAGCCGGAAGGATTGCTGAACACGGTGGCGCGCACCGTAGGCTCAGCGCTTGGCACGATCGTTGCCAGGGGCGAGAGCGCCATGGAGAAGCCAGGCGAAGTCTTCGACGCCCTGAAGTCCAGGGCTGTCGAGGCCCGGAAGACACTTGCGGCAAAGGCGCCAAAAAAGAAGGCGGCCAAGCCGGTCCGCAAGCCGGTCCGGAAGAAAGCTGTGGCAAAGAAGAGCGCGCCCAGGAAGGCGAAGAAGACCCGCAGGGCTCGCTGACCGCAGGCATCCTCCGGTGCCGCGGACATCATATTGCGCTGCGGGCGTCGAGAGCGGGCAGACGCTACGCCACCCTTACCACTGCACGCCCGGATACAGGCTCGGGATGCGAAACGCCCGATAGGCGTATTGGCCGGTAATCTGCATCTGCCAAACGACCTGGGGCGTGGTGGTTTGGGTCACCTCGTAGACCGCCCCGCTCGGGGGTGTGTTGCTGGCGGCACACTCGTCGAATTCCATGTTGCCGTTGGCCAAGCCGTAGGCGTCGCCCCCAAAGAACGAAAAGAGCGTGAGATCGTCTTGCCACATGAGGGTTGCGGTCTTGGCGGTCTCGTCGATTTGATAGACCTGCACCCGGCTCTGGCATGCGGAATTCGTCAGCACGCCGCAGGGCTCGCTGTCGCCGACGTTGTAGCCATTATTGCCGTTATCAAAAACACTCAATTGGAAGACGCCGCTGCTGTTCGTGCTCAGGATGCCGGGGCCGTGCTCGGCGTAGAACCAGTCGACCGGATCGGTGCCGCCCACAAGCGTGAGGTCGCCTTGCCAGCCCAGAGTCCAGACGATCCCGCCCGCGCCGGTGCCGTTTTCATAGTCGATCTTGATGATCCAGGACTGATGCCGCATGGAAAGGATCAAGTTGCCGTCCGATGGCGAGTAGAGGATGGCGTTGCTGTGGGTCCAATCCGGAGGGAAACTGAGCAGATGGCGGTTGACATCCAGGTGATCAAAAGTGGACCAGACCCATACCGGCACGCGATTCGTGTCCAGATCGATGAGCACGTCACCCAAAACCGTCGTGGTCCCCGGGTAGCCCGTCAAGTTCTCGAAGTTCTGGTTCTCCGACGCAATGATAATGAGGTGGCCGTTGGGAAGAATCGCCACGTCATGGTGCGTCCCGACGACCGTCAGGTTATATCCGGCCGTCGCTAAAGCCTGATTGAGGTCGGCAGCGGTCATCTGCCAGACCACATTCCCGGCCAGGTCCACCTCCTCCAGCGTGGAGTCTATTCCGTCCGGTTGCCCGGCATAGTTGATCAGCATGTTCCCGTCCGGAAGCAACTTGAGCGGCTGCGGAACAAGCAAGGGATTGCCGTTGTTGTACGACCAGATGATGTTTCCCTGCAGATCAGCCGCCGCTGCGGTGACCTGCGATCCGCCCTCCGTGGCGAGGTCCAGCATTTCGATCCCGCCGTTTGGCGTCATGCCCGGCGTCGTTGTAGCCGTGACGGCCGGGAGCTGCGCCGCCGGCAACGCGCCGGTCGCGAAGGTCCGATCCGCGTCCAGGAACAAGGTTGAGTCGGCCAGCGTGACTTGCGCCCGCATATGGTAGGTCGTCGAAGCTCGCATGCCCGCCACCAGCATGTTCACAGCGCCCCCGGCACTCGGCGCGGGCACCGACCAGGTTTCGAGACCGTAACCGGTGTCGGGGCCGAAGTCAATTTCCACCGTGCTGCCCGTCGGCGCCTGGATGGAGTATTGGGCCACCTGGGGATTGTTGGTGGCGGAGACGCAGCCGGGCACCATCACCGTAACGGAGCCAGATGCTGACAGGGTGACGGCTGAGTTACTCGATGCCTGCACGGTGAAAGATTGCGGGGTCGAGACGCTGGGCGCGGTGTAGAGTCCGTTTGAAGTGATAGTGCCGGTGGATGCAGTGCCGCCCGTAACGCCGTTAACGGACCATGTCACCGGGCCGCCCGGTACGCCCATGAGTTGGGCGCTGAACTGAACAGTCTGTCCGCTCGCAACCGCCTCTGAGCTTGGCGCAAGAGTCAGAGAGGGCGCCCCCGAAGGCGTCGTCGTCGCCCCTTGGCCACATCCGAGCATCAGGCTGGCCGCGCTCAGCACCATCATTGCGATGAACCATTGCAGTCTTGCGTTCCTCATCGGGGTCAGCCTCCCTCCTGAATAACATGGAGACGGATACGATGCTATTACGGTTATCGGATTGTCAAGTTTTTCGCCAAGCCATGCCTCGCGCGAACTCCCTCGGGCGGGGCAACCGGAGGCGGGGCAAACGGGAGCGTGGCGCAACGGCGCGGCATGCGGCCGGTGCCGCCCTTGACCTGGGGGCCTGCGACCCCTAGAATCGAACAGAGCCGATTCAACATCAGATGACGGTGCTGATTTGGCGCCCGCCCGGAAAAGCAGGCGGGCCCTGGAGTGTACCTTTTGACAAGCGATCGAATTGGAAACAGCTTTATCTCCGCTCAATCCATCAAGCCAAGGAGTGCCGGAATGTATCCTGAAGAATTTGTTGCGCCCATGCGCGAAGAGTTGACGAACGTCGGATTCCGTGAACTACGGACGCCGCAAGAGGTCGACGATGCTCTCGCCGCGAATCACGGGACCACCCTGGTGGTGGTCAATTCCATCTGCGGTTGCGCCGCCGGAAAGGCGCGTCCGGGGGTCGTGCAGGCTTTGAGTAACGCCGCGCGTCCGGAGACTCTCACGACGGTATTCGCCGGGCAGGATCGCGACGCCACCGAGCGCGCCCGGAGTTACTTCACGGGCTACCCGCCCTCGTCGCCCTCGATCGCGTTGCTGCGTGACGGCAAGCTCGTGTTCATGTTGGAACGGCGCGATATCGAAGGCCGCGACGCCTTCTCCATCGCCGACGACCTGACCCGCGCCTTCGATCAGTTTTGCGCGCCCGCCACGTCAAGCGCCACGAAAGGCTGATCCCCGGCGGCCTGCCCGCTCTGTCTTCTTTGTTGCGAACGCGACATCGGTTTCGCTTGGATCCGTGAATCGCGGAACTGCGCCAGCCGGCCCCGCCCGGGGCAAGCGCGGCGCAGTCGCGCAAAGTTCGAATTGCCGACAAAAGCCGCGGGCTTGGCCTGACCACTGCGAAGGGAATGAGGGCGAGCCCGGTGCTATGGGCCCGCCCCCGATCGCTGGGCCCGCCGACAGTTTCTAGGGTCTCACTTGGAACGGCCGGTTGCTCGAAAGCGTGCGACCGGCTACGGTGACCTGAACCGTGCCGCTGGTGGCGCCCTCTGGTACGGTGGTCCTGATGAAGGACGGTGATACCACCGTGAAGACAGCCGGGGTGGCGTTAAACGTGACGCTGGTGGCATCGGTCAGGTCTGTCCCCAGAATCTTGACGAGAGATCCCACCCGGCCGGAGGTTGTCTGTGTTTCCACAAACGGCTGAAGCCCTACAGACAGACTGAAAACCGTCCCGCAGCCATAGGGGTCGCAGGCGCTGCTGGTCCCACCAAATGACGTTGTCCCGTAGAAATTCCCATTCGTGTCCTCGGTCACCGCTGCCTCGGGGGAGTCGCCGTCGGTGCAGCCGCTCTGGGAGCAAAAGTTGTAAAGCGTGGTGAGCGCGCCATCGGAAGTGATTTTGAAGATCGTCCCGTTGAAGCTGGCCCCGCCCTCAGCCGTTGTCCCGTAAAAGTTCCCATCGGTGGCCTGGACCACGGCGTTGGGACTGTAGCCATCCGTGCAGAAACCGCCTTGCGAGCAAAAGTTGTACAGCGTGGTCAGCGTGCCGGATGGGGTGACCTCGAAGACCGTGCCGCCCTCGCCGTTGGCCCCGTCAGAGGACGTTGTCCCATAGAAGTTCCCATCGCGGGCCTCGACCAAGCCCCCGGGAGGGTAGGCTCCGTCCGTGTTGTCGAAGTTGTGTAATGTCGTGAGGGTACCGCTTGGGGTGATTTTGAAGATCGTGCCGCAGCCAAGGGTCGAGCAGGCGTCGGTGGCTCCGCCAAAGTAAGTTGTTCCGTACAAGTTCCCGTCGATGCCCTGGATCATCGTGTTTACGTCCTCGCCGTCCGTCTTGTCGAAACTATGCAATGTCGTGAGCGTACCACTCAGGGTGATTTTGAAGACCGTGCCGCAGCCGCCGCCGAAACAATTGGTCGAAGTCCCGCCACCATTGGTTGTACCGTACAAGTTCCCATCGGTGCCTTGGACCAGCGCCGCCTCGGGTACGGCGCCGTCATTGCCTTGGAAGCTGTAAAGCGTCGTCAGCGTGCCGCTGGGGCTGATTCTGAAGACTGTGCCGTCGCCGTTGCCCTCGCCACCGTCACTTGTTGTCCCGTAGAGGTTCCCATCGGTAGCCTGGATCAGCGCCACATTGGGGTTGGCGCCGTCCGTACAGTTGCTTTGGGCGCAAAAGCTATAGACCGTCGTCAGCGTGCCACTCAGGGTGATCTTGAAAACTGCTCCTTGGCTGAAGGCGCCGCCACCCCTCGTTGTCCCGTACAAGCTCCCATCATTGGCCTGAACTAGCGCCGCCAGGGAGATGGTGCCGTCGGTGCCGTCGAAGCTGTCCAGCGTGTGGAAAGTCTGCGCTTGGGCCGATGGCGTCGCGATTGCCGCGGCCACCAGCACCACTGTTAACGCCATCGCGGCCGTTGCCACCCGCACCCGCATCTGCGAGGCCCAACTCTTCCGCTCCCGACAACTCTGATCTTGCTCTTTGCTTGTCATACGAATCGTCCTCCCTTTTCATCGTGAATTTGAATTGTCTTAATCCGAACACGCCGAGTTTTCGTATTGCTGGTCATTCGGTCTCCTTCCCTTTGAGAAGGGCAGGGATAACCTGCTGCCTGACTCTATGGCAGCACCCGGAAGAGCAGGTTGCTCGAGAGCATGCCGCCCGGAGTCTGCACCTGGACTTTGCCGGAGGTGGCGTTCGCGGGCACGGTAGTGATGATTTCGGAGCTCGAGACAACGGTGAACACAGCGGGCGTGCCGTTAAAGCTGACGCTGGTTGCGCCCGTCAGGTCAGTACCCAGAATCCTGACCGTCGCTCCCACCCCGCGGGAGGTAGGCTTTGTTTCCACGAAAGGACCCAGATTCACAGACAGGCTGAAGACTGTGCCACAGCCACTGGGGCAAGCCTGGCCGCTGCCGCCCTGGGACGTTGTCCCGTAGAAAGTCCCATCGGTGTCCTGGACCAGCGGGGCCCTTGATTGGGCGCCGTCCGAACAGCCGCTTTGAGAACAAAAGTTGTAGAGCGTCGTAAGGGCGCTACTTGGGGTGATTCTGAAGGCCGTGCCCTCACCGTTGGCCCCACCACCCAATGCGGTCCCGTAGAAGTTACCATCGGTGCCCTCGACGAGCCCGCCGAAGGGTTCGTCGCCATCTGTACAGCCGCTTTGCGAGCAGAAGTTGTAGAGCGTCGTTAGCGTGCCATTTGGGGTGATCGTGAAGACCGTCCCACAGTAAGTGTATTCGCAGGAGGAGTCCTGGTTGGCCCCGCCACCGTCCGTTGTCCCGTAGAAGTCACCGTTGGCGGTGGCCTGTACCAGCGCGCTTGCAGGGTAGGCGCCGTCGGTCAAGTCAAAACTGTGGAGGGTCGTCAGCGTGCCGGTGAGGGTGATTTTGAAGACCGTCCCGTAGCCGTTGGCGCCGCCAAAGGACGCTGTCCCGTAGAGGTCCCCATCATGGCCCTGGACGAGCCCCGCACTCGGGATGCTGCCGTCCGGGCAACCACTCTGGGAGCAAAAGTTGTAAAGTGTCGTCAGAGTCTCATTTGGGGTGATTTTGAAGACTGTCCCATAGCCGCTGGCTCCGCTAAAGGACGCTGTTCCGTAGAAGTTCCCATCCGTCGCCTGAACCAGCGGGGCTACGGGGACGGCGCCGTCCGTCGGGTAACCGGCGAAGCTATGCAGCGTCGTCAGCGCGTTGGCCGCGGTGATGTCGAAGACAGTGCCGTTGTCTGCCTGGACCCCGCCGGTTTCCGTGGTCCCGTAGAAGTTACCATTGGTGGCCTGGACCAGCGCCACCAAAGGGTTGGAGCCGTCCGTACAAACGTTATTCTCCAATACTGCGCAGAAGCTGTAGAGGGTCATCAGCGTACCATTCGGAGTGATTTTGAAGATCGTCCCACCCGGGGTACCGCTGTTGGCCCCGCCAGATCCCGTTGTCCCATAGAGGCTCCCATTGACGGCCTGGACAAGCCCCGCGTACGGGCTGGCTCCGTCCGCACCCTCGAAGCTGTGCAGTGTGGTGAAAGTCTGCGCCTGGGCCGATGGCGTCGCGATTGCCACGGTTACCAGCGCCGCTGCCAACGCCAGCATGGCGCTTGCCGCTCGCAGGCCCATCTGTGAGGTAAAGTTGCTTCGCTCCCTACAGCTCTGATCTTGCGCCTTGCTTGTCATACAGTCGTCCTCCCTTTTCACGGTGAATTGTCTTGCTCTGCGCATCCTGGATTCTCGTGTTCCTGCTCCTGGCTTGTTGCGACCGGCGGACTGAGGCCGCGATCGAGTGCGTTAGGGCGTCCGCGGGGACCCGAAACAGGCCCCCGCGCCGCCTTCGAGGTCAGAGAGCTTGCCTAGTTGACATGGAGAGTGACTGTGGTGCTTTTCTCGGTACCAGCGCTCTCTGCCATCGCGGTGATCGTGAGCTGATACGATCCCTTTTGGGCGTTGCTTGCGGCGACCGCTCTGACGTGTGCGGCACTCGCCAGCGCCGGATTGAGTTGTACCGAGGACGGGGAAATCGAGCACCCCACGCCCGGAGAGCTCGACTGGCAAGTCAATGTGACCCGCCCCTCAAAGCCCTGGGAATCGACGACCGCGGTATAGTTCGCGGCCGCACCAGCGCGAGCCGTCGCCATGGGCGGAAACGCAGAAATCGAGAAATTCTGGTTTTGCCCCGGCAGGGCCAGCATGGCAACTGACGCAATCGCAAGCAGCGCCAATCCACCGAATACACGCATCCATTTGCTTTTCATGTGACTACCTCTTTCTTCCCATTGAGATTTGACTACCGAGAGCCGCGAAGCCCGAAAGGGCTCCGAGGTCACTCTTGTTCTACTGGCTCGCCAACAAAGCTGAGCAGCCTGCCTTGTCGGTTTGTTGTTCCCTTTGGCTATACATGCGCAGAAACGGGGTGAAATCGATCATGGGGACCGGATCGAATTCTTCGAGGGAGTGATCGGAGCAAATGGGTTGAACGGTGGAGCGGCAAGGGTGGTACAATGGCGCGCGAGCAGCGGGTAGTCGCTGCCTCACAATGTGAGTTATGTCTGCCACCCACGAAGTGACACAGATCCTGGGAGAATGGGCAGCCGGAGACGAGCAAGCCCTGGATCGGCTTACTCCGCTCGTGTACGCCGAACTCCGCCAGCTTGCGGCCGGCTATCTGCGCAACGAACGCTCGGACCACACTTTACAAGCCACGGCGCTGGTCCATGAGGCTTACCTTCGGCTGGTGGACCAACAGAACCCGACCTGGCAGAGCCGGTCGCATTTCTTCGGAGTGGCGGCACGCCTCATGCGCCAGATTCTGGTGGATCACGCGCGCCGCCGGCAGGCCGGAAAGCGGGCCGGGCATCCGCTATCCCTGGAGGAAGGCCTGACTTTTGCTCCTGAACGGAGCGCCGACCTGGTGGCGCTGGATGACGCGCTTACGGCGCTCGAGAAGTTTGACCCGCGCAAGTGTAAGGCCGTCGAGTTGCATTATTTCGCCGGGCTCTCGATGCAGGAGACCGCCCGAACCCTGGATGTTTCCACAGTCACGGTCCGTCGCGATTTGAGGATGGCGGAGACGTGGCTTTCCCGCGAAATGCAGGGTGGTTAGACAAGCGAACCGCCCCGATCGCGAGGCAGACCACCGATTGATTCTCAGTCTTCCGTCCGTTTACTGCAGTCCTAGTGCACTGCGCCTGAAGCCTGAGAACTGAGCCGGCTACAACTGACAACGGAACGCTTCCCAGGTGGCCCTTGACCTCGGATCGTTGGGTGCAAATCGAAGAACTCTTCCACCGCGCCGCGGAATGCGAGCCCGAAGAGCGGGTCCGCCTGCTGGAGGCGGCCGGCGGCACGGATCCGGCTCTGCGCCGTGAGGTGGAGTCGCTGCTTGCCCGCGACGGCAGTGCGGATGGGCGCATGCGCGCGGCGGTGCGCGAGGCGTCCGACTTCATCCGTTTCCCGCTGCTCGGCCGGACGGTCTCCCATTACCAGGTCCTGGAAGCGCTCGGAGTGGGCGGCATGGGCGTGGTCTACAAGGCCCGCGACACCAAGCTGCCTCGCTTCGTGGCATTGAAGTTTCTGCCCCAGCATCTCTCCCAGAACCGCGATGCGCTGGAGCGCTTCAAGCGCGAGGCGCAAGCGGTCTCGTCGCTTAATCATGCCAACATCTGCACGATTTATCACAACGATGAATACGAAGGCCAGCCCTTCATCGTGATGGAGCTCATTGAAGGCGAGACGCTCAGCCAGAGGATCGCTCGCGGACCACTGCCACTCAAGGAACTCTTCGAAATCGCACTACAGATCTGCAAGGGGCTGGCGGCGGCGCATGCCAGGGGAATCGTTCACCGCGACATCAAGCCATCGAATATCGTCATTACGACCGACGGTGTGGCCAAGATTCTGGATTTCGGTGTGGCGAAGCTCCAAGACCCGGTGACCCAAGATCCAGTAACCAAAGATCAGCGGCCGCCAGACGAAACGGGAGCGGGGCGCAAGGCACCGCCCGTCGACCTTTCGATGGCCTCTGATCTGACCCTTACCCTCACTGGCGCCGCCATGGGCACGGCCGCCTACATGAGTCCGGAGCAGGCACGGGGCGAGGAGCTGGATGCCCGTACAGACTTGTTCAGCTTCGGAGTGGTGCTCTATGAAATGGCGACGGGGCGGCACGCTTTTGGCGGCAATTCGGCGCCCGCTCTTCACGAGGCTATCCTGAAGCGTACTCCACTTCGGGTGCGCGAGTTGAATCCTGAGCTACCCCTCAAGCTCCAGAAGATCATCAATAAGGCTCTCCAGAAGGACCGCGGGGCGCGCTACCAATCCGCCTCGGAAATGAGCGCCGGCCTGGTGGCGGTAGGGACACCGCTGCTACAGCGTGTGCCCTTATGGGGCTGGCGGGCCGTGGTGGCGGCGATTCTGAGCCTCACAGCCCTCACCGGGCTCTTGGTGTGGTTCTTTACCGCTCCCGTGCGGGCCCCCAAGGTACTCAGGACCGTCCAGCTTACCCATTTTGGCTGGGTGGAACCTACCGCGCCCCTGGTGACTGATGGGGCGCGGCTTTACTTTACGGAACGGAGAGGAGGCCGCTACACGCTCGCCGAAGTTCCAGCCGAGGGAGGCGAAGTGGTCCCGTTGCCCACGCCGTTTCCCAATGCTGAGTCCTTCGGCATCTCCCCCGACCATTCCGAGCTTCTGATCGGTAGCTTTGAAGGCGGAGACAAAGACATTGAGCAGAAGCTTTGGATTCTGCCCGTAACAGGAGGGTCGCCGCACCGCCTGGCCGACATCGTAACCGCCGGCGGCGCCGCTTGGTCCCCCGACGGGCAGAGAATTGTGTACTACTCTGGTTCCGAACTTTACGTGGTCAAACCTGACGGCTCGGACTCACGCCAAGTCGTGGGCCTCGCCGGTTCGCTATGGCTTATACGCTGGTCGCCTGATGGACACGCGGTGCGCTTTACGACACGCGGCTCTTTGACGGGAACACAGGCTCTTTGGGAGGTCTCCACCGAGGGCGGAACCCTTCATCGCATGCTGCCTGGTTGGCGAGAGGCGGTAACTCAGTATGGGGACGGAGAATCGGGCGGCGATTGGACGCCGGACGGAAGGTACTTCGTGTTTCGCTCAAACCGTGCCGGATTGACGAGCGTCTGGGCAGTTCCTGAGAAGAGTACCCTCTTGCGCCGTTCGTCGCGCGCTCCGGTGCTGCTCGCGACCATGGACTCCAACATGTGGAGTTTATCGGCTGCCAGTAACAAGATATTCTTTGGCATGGGCGAAGAGAGCCGGGAATTGGCGCGCTTTGACGCCTCGCTCAAACGGTTTGTTCCCTATCTTGCCGGGGTCGGAGCGCGCGAAGTCAGCTTTTCCAGGGACGGCCGGTGGCTGGCTTACACTGTTAGGGGCGCAAGGCAAACCAACCTTTGGCGGAGCAAAGTGGATGGCAGCAACCGGCAGCAGCTCACTTTCCCTCCCATGAATGCCGGGTTTCCACGGTGGTCCCCCGATGGGAAGCAGATTGCTTTTGAAGCAAGCGTTGCGTCGAAGCCGTCGAGGATCTGGTTGATCTCATCCGAAGGCGGTGAGCCGGTGCCCGTATCCGGCTTCGGCTGCTCCTACCCCGACTGGTCCCCTGGCGGAGATTCCTTGTTTTTCGCCGCGCCTGTGTCGATGTCGGCGGGCATGATCGGGCGAGAACATGCTGAACCGGAGGTGCAGCGGGGCCTCTATCGGCTCGACTTGAAGACCAGGCAACTTTCCGCTGTCCCTGGGGCGGAGGGGTTGTTCACTTCCGCCTGGTCGCCGGACGGGCGTTTCCTGGCCGCCTACGCCGAAAGCGGCCGAAAACTGATGCTCTTCCATACTCAATCGCAGCAGTGGTCGGAGCTCGCCCGCTGCAAGCAATTGTGGGGTCCGGTTCTGTGGTCGCGGGACAGCAAGCACGTCTATTGGCAAGATGTCGGCGAAGGCCTTAGTGAGCCGATCTTTCGGGTGCGCATCAGCGACCGCCAGATTAAGCGCGTAGCCACGTTTGAACAGATCCCGCGGGCGGACGTCAGTAGATTCTATTTCGCCGGCTTGGCGCCCGATGGCTCTCCGCTGGTTTCACTGGTCCTCAGCCACTCCGACATCTACGCCCTGGATGTCGACTTTCCGTGAACAGCCGCGCGAATATCCCAGCCAACTTTGTGCTATACTAAGACGTCTATATACTACGAGGTCTGATGATGGTGATCTCGGCGGTAAATCGCATTCTAAGGGTGGCCTGATATGTCATGGTGGTCGCGCCTCGCCAACGTGTTTCGTCCCGACCGCTTGAGCCGGGAGATCGACGAAGAGTTTCAGTCGCATATCGATGAGGCCATCGAGCACGGCCGCGATCCGGTTGAAGCTCGCCGGGCGCTGGGCCCGCCGCTGCGCCTGCGCGAGCAGAGCCGCGACGTGCGCCTCGTCGCGTGGCTCGATTCGCTGCGCGCCGACGCCGTCTTCGGCTGGCGGCAGCTCATGAAGAAGAAGGCGACTTCGGCGGCGGCCATCCTGTCGCTGGCTCTTGGGATCGGGGCCTGCACGTCGGCGTTCCGGCTGATCGATGCCCTGCTGCTGCGTCCGCTGCCGGTCGCAGAGCCGGGGGAGTTGTACGCTTTGGCCCGCCAGGGAGTCGGTCCGGCTGGCAATTTCAGGACCAGTGACGCCAATGAGTATCCGCTGTTCCAAGTGGAGCGCTCCGCGGTGAAAGGCCAGGCCGAACTGATCGCAGTGTCGTACGCAGACCGCACCGATCTGACTTACGGATCGGACGAGGAGGTGGAGAAGGCTTACCGTCAATTCGTCTCGGGCTGGATGTTCAGCTCATTCGGGCTGCGGCCGGCTCTGGGGCGGCTGCTCATCGAGGCCGACGATCTGAAGCCGCACGCGCATCCCTACGCCGTGCTCTCCTACGACTATTGGACGAACCGTTTTGGCCGTGATCCAAAAGTTATCGAACGCACCTTACGCATGGGGGACGACCTCTACGAGATCGTCGGAGTCGGCCCGGAAGGCTTCACCGGAACCGAGCCTGGCACCGCCATCGACATCTTTCTGCCCACGATGATGAATCCCGGAGTTACGCACTCAGACTGGAGCTGGTTTCGGACGTTCGTGAAACTGAGGCCGGGCGTCGCCGTCGAACCGGTGCGGGAGAGACTGGCGGCGATCAATCAAACGGCACAAGAGGAGAGAGCGAAGGGTTTCGTCGGAGTGCCCAAACAGCGCCTTGAAGACTTCCTACACCAAGAGCTCGTGTTGGAACCGGCGGCCACCGGTGTCTCCGGCATGCAGGAGGACTACCGCGCTTCGCTCGCGGCGCTCGCGGTACTGGTGGCGCTGGTGCTGCTGATCGCCTGCGCGAACGTCGCCAACCTGATGACGGCCCAGGCGGCGGCGCGGGCGCGCGAGATGGCCCTGCGCGTTTCGATCGGCGCGGGACGAGGGCGCCTGGTCCAACTGGTCCTGGTGGAAAGCGGGTGGCTCGCTCTGCTCGCGGCCGGCATCGGCGGGCTGTTCGCCTGGTGGTCCGCTCCGGTCGTGGTCGGCATGATCAATCCGCCGGACAATCCGGCGCGGCTCTTTCTGCCGGCGGATTGGCGGGTGCTGCTGTTTGGCCTGGCGCTGACGATCGCCGTGATGCTGCTCTTCGGCCTGGCGCCGGCTGTGCGCGCTTCGTCCGTCCAGCCGGTGAGCGCGCTTAAAGGAGGGGACAATCCTCACGCGCGCCGCCGCTTGATGCATGCGCTGATTGCGGTGCAGGCGGCCTTCTGTTTTCTCGTGCTTTTCGTTGCAAGCCTCTTCGTGGCCACGTTCCAACGGTTGTCAAACCGGCCCACCGGCTTCTCCGCCGACCGTCTTCTCGCGCTCGAAACCATCACACAACGCCCTCAGGCCCCGGTCTATTGGGACCAGGTAGCCGAGCACCTGCGCGCGTTGCCGGGTGTGGAGACGGTCGCGCTTTCCAGTTGGCCAATTCTCAGCGGCGTGGGCGCGAATGGCTACGTTTCCACGAACGGCGCCCCACCGAGCGACGTCCTGGCCTACTTCATGAATATCTCGCCGGGCTGGCTGAACGCCATGAAGATTCCGGTCGTTGGCGGCCGGGACTTTCGCCCTGACGAGGTGTTTCCCCGCGTGGCCATCGTGAACCAGGAATTCGCCAAACGGTTCTTCGAGGGAAGGAATCCGGTCGGAAGGTCGTTCGAGCGAAAGGGCAGCCCTCCCATTCAAATTGTGGGCTTGGTTCCTGATGCGTGCTACCGCGACTTGCGGGAGCCGGCCACGCCCGCCGCATATTATCCCCTGCAGTCGGTCGACGACAACGGCGCTTTGCAACCGATCGCGCAGGCCACGTTCATGGTGCGGACCGTCGGTTCCAACCCGCTCGCAATGGCCTCCACGCTTCGCCGCGAGGTGACGCGCGCGCGTCCCGAATTTCGCGTCAGCAATGTCCGCACCCAGTTGGAGATCAATCTGTCGCATACCGTGCGCGAGCGGCTGCTCGCCAGGTTGGCGCTCTTCTTTGGGTTGGTCGCGCTGTTGCTTGCGGGCGTTGGCCTCTACGGCGTTCTTGATTACTCCGTGCTGCAGCGCCGGCGCGAAATCGGTATTCGCATGGCGCTGGGCGCGCAGGCGGTGGATGTGGCGCGGCGTGTGACGGCCGACGTGTTCTCCATGGTGCTCGCCGGCGCGCTTGCCGGGCTTGCGCTCGGCTTCGCGTCCGTGCGCTACGTCCAGGCGCTGCTTTACCAGGTAAAATCCACCGACCCGGGGATGCTGGCGCTCCCCGCCCTGACGATTCTCGGGGCGGCGCTCCTGACCGCACTGCCACCGGTGATCCGCGCGGTCCGCATCGACCCGGCCACCACGCTGCGCGCTGAATAATTGGCCGCGCGAAGATCGGGCCTAACTTTGTGTTATACTAAGACGTCTATATAATCCGAGGTCTGATGATGCCCAAACCTGACTCGCTTCAAGGCTCGCTCGACCTGATGGTTCTGAAGATCCTTTCGCGGCGGCCCCGTCTGCACGGTTACGCCATCATGTCGGCGATTGGAGACATGTCCGGCGACGTGCTTCGCGCCGAGGAGGGGTCACTCTACCCGGCCCTGCACCGGATGGAGGAGGCGGCCTGGATTCGCGCGCAATGGGTCACCAAGGATACTGGGCGGCGGGCGCGCCTGTACGAATTGACGGCAGCGGGCAGGAAGCAGCTTGCGGCCGAGGAGTCGCGCTGGCAGGCGGTGACCTCGGCGGTAAATCGCGTTCTAAGGATGGCCTGATTTAAGTAGAGACGCAACGCCGGGTGGCGGGAACACGCCGGGTGGCGGGAACTTTGGAACTTCGAGCGAGGAACTCTCGTTTCAATCTACGGGAGCCGAGTCCGAGTGGATCGGCTTGATATTCTTGGAGGGAGCTGTCACGTCGAACGAACCTCATCGCGACGCGGGTGGCCTGCCGGCGCTCGACGTTCTGTTGCAGGACTTGCGGTATACATTTCGCCTCATGCGACGCGATCGGGCGTTCACCTTAATCGCGGTGCTGATCCTCGGTCTCGGCATCGGCGCCAACGTGGCTGTCTTCAGCGTGGTGAACACGATTCTCCTGCGGCCCCTGCCTTTTCGCGACGCGAAGGAATTGGTATGGATCCAAGGGTCTCCCAAGACCTGCGGTCTGTCCTGCGTCACGTATTCGGTGGATGCCTTTGAAAGTTATCAGCGAGGCCAGCGGTCCCTCGAGAGCGTGACCGCTTACATGCCGTTCTACGGCGCCGCGGATTACAAATTGTCCGGCTACGGGGATCCAAAGCCCGTGTCCGGAGTCTGGATAGCCTGCAATTTCTTTCAGACACTGGGCATACGGCCCGCACTTGGACGGCTGTTCGCGCCTGAAGAGTGCCGGAAGAACGCTTCGCATGCAGTGCTGTTGAGCTACCTGTATTGGAAGCAGCAATTCGACGCGAGCCCATCGATCGTGGGACAGCCGATCACGCTCAACAAGGAGTCAGTGACGGTGGTCGGGGTGCTACCTCCCACCTTCGATTTCGGCTCCGTCTTTGCGCCCGGCACCAAGATGGACATCCTGGTCCCTGCACCGATGGATGACATGCGGTACTGGGGAAATACACTGCTCCTCATCGGCCGCATGAAGCCGGAGACAACGGTGGTGCAGGTCCAGGCCGAAGCCACCATGCTGTTCCCCACGTTCTATGTCAGCCTCGCGCATCCAGAGTATGGCAAGGGATACCAGGGCGAGGTGCAATCATTAAAAGACCACGTCAGCGGAAAGCTGCGCCGATCCCTCATTGTGCTGTGGTCGGCGGTCGCCCTGATCCTGCTGATTGTATGCGTGAATCTCTCCAGCCTCTCGCTGGCGCGTGCCGCGGCGCGGACCAAAGAGTTCGCCATGCGCAGCGCCCTGGGGGCGGCCCGAGGACGCTTGATCCGCCAGTTGCTGACGGAGAGCATGGTGCTCGCGACGGGAGGCGCGTTCCTGGGCTTGGGATTCGCTTTCCTGATGACTTACTATCTCGCGCATCAGGGATCCATTGCCCTACCCCTGCTCAGTACCCTCCGTGTGGACGGCTCGGCGCTCGCGTGGACGTTGCTGGTCGCCGTGGCCAGCGCTCTGCTCTTCGGTGTCGCGCCCGCGCTCAGGATGTCGGGCAAGCACGTGCAAGAGTCACTGAAAGACTCCGGGCATGGCACCACCGCAGGCCACAAGCACGACCGCATGCGCTCGGCACTGGTCATCTCGGAGGTTGCCCTGGCTTGCGTCCTGCTGATCGGAGCGGGCCTGCTGCTGCGCAGCTTCCTGCGCGTCCTCGACGTCGATCTGGGGTTCAGGCCCGACCGTGCCGCGGCTATCAGCGTGGAGTATGACGACGGCGGCGGCAAGGACGCGCCCGTGCGGCGCGGTACCATTCTTCAAGAAATGCTTCGGCATATTAAGGCGATCCCCGGCATCCACGAAGCCGGCGTCTCAGACATGTTGCCGCTCGACCGCAACCGGAGCTGGAGCTTCGGCGCCAAAGGGGTGACTTACCGCGGGAACGAATCTCCTGATGCCTTCGTCTATGTGGTCACGCCGGGCTACCTCGACGCCATGGGCATGCGTTTGCGCGCCGGCCGCGATGTGTCGTGGTCGGACGGCCCCACCACTCAGCCCGTGGCGATTCTCAACGAGGCGGCGGCGAAGAAACTCTGGCCCGGCCAGGATCCGCTGGGGCGAATGGCCGTGATTGGTGGGGGCGACGCGACCGTGATCGGGGTAGTCTCCGACGTCCGGGAAACCAGCGTCGAAGATTCCTCAGGTCTCGACGCCTATCTTCCGGTCACGCAAGCCGGTCCGGTGGGCGCGGAACTCGTCATCCGCACCAGCCTGCCGCCCGACGTGCTGGCATCAAGCGTTATAAAGACGCTGCGCGAACTGAATCCCGGCCAGCCGTCGTCCGAATTTCGGCCGTTGCGCCAGATCGTGGACCACGCGGTCTCGCCGCGGCGATTCTTCGTGGTGCTGGTCTCGGCGTTCGCCGCGCTCGGACTCATTCTGGCTTCACTGGGAATTTACGGGGTTATCTCGTACTCGGTCGCGCGTCAGACCCAGGAGATCGGTATTCGCATGGCACTGGGCGCCACCGCCGGAATAGTCCAGCGGGCTGTTATCGGGAACACGCTCCGGCTGGCCGCTGCAGGCGTTCTGCTCGGCACCGTTGCCGCGCTCGTCGTTTCGAAATTAATTGCTTCTCTGCTCTTCGACACCGCGCCCACTGATCCGGCGACGTTCGCGGGCATGATCCTGCTTCTGTGCGCGGTCGCACTGATTGCGGGATACATCCCGGCACGGCGGGCATCGCGGATTGATCCCATGATCGCGTTGCGGAGCAATTGAAATCAGTGGGATGGCCTGATATGTCGTGGTGGTCGCGCATCGCGAACGTGTTTCGTCCCGACCGCTTGAGCCGGGAGATTGACGAAGAGTTCCAGTCGCACATCGATGAGGCCATCGAGCAGGGCCGCGATCCGGCCGAGGCCCGCCGGGCCCTGGGCCCGGCGCTGCGTTTGCGCGAGCAGAGCCGGGACGTCCGGCTCGTCGTGTGGCTCGACTCGCTGCGCGCCGACACCGTCTTCGGCTGGCGGCAGCTCATGAAGAAGAAGGCGACTTCAGCTGCGGCCATCCTGTCGCTGGCGCTTGGGATCGGGGCCTGCACGTCGGCGTTCCGGCTGATCGACGCCCTGCTGCTGCGTCCGCTGCCGGTTGCGGAGCCGGGAGAATTGTACGCTCTCGCGCGCCAGGGAGTCGATCCCGAAGGCAAATTCGACACCTTCGACGGTTGGGCGTACCCGGACTTCGAGCGCATGCGGGCGGCGGCGAAGGGTCAGGCCCAGTTGATTGCGCTGTCATATTCCGAGCGTACGGACCTGACCTACGCTTCGGACCAGGACATGGAGAAAGCGTACCTGCAATACGTTTCAGGCTCGACGTTCGGCTTGTTCGGATTGCGCCCCGCCGCCGGACGCCTGCTGACCGAAAGCGACGATTTAAAGCCCCACGCGCATCCCTACGCCGTGCTGTCCTACGACTATTGGACCAGCCGCTTCGGGCGGGACCCGAAGGTGGTGGGACGAACCTTCCGGATCGGCAACGACCTTTACGAGATCGTCGGCGTGGGCCCGGCGCGATTCACCGGCATCGAGCCCGGCACGATGATCGACGTCTTCGTTCCCACGATGATGCATCCGGGTGTGCTAAAGGATGATTGGACGTGGATGCGGACGCTCGCGCGCGTGAAGCCCGGAGTTGTGCTCGAGCCTGTTCGCGCCAAGCTGGGCGCAACTTCGCGCGCGTTTGAAGAGGAGAGGGCAAAAGGCTTCCACGGAATGTCGCAGCAACTGATTGACGCTGACCTGAATCAACGGCTCGTGTTTGAGCCCGCGGCGGCAGGCGTCTCCGATCTGCAGAACGACTACCGCACTTCGCTCGCGGCGCTGGCGGTGCTGGTGGCGCTGGTGCTGCTGATCGCCTGCGCGAACGTCGCCAACCTGAAGACGGCCCAGGCGGCGGCGCGGGCGCGCGAGATGGCGCTGCGCGTCTCGATCGGCGCGGGACGAGGGCGCCTGGTCCAACTGGTCCTGGTGGAAAGCGCGTGGCTCGCCGTGCTCGCGGCCGCGGTCGGCGGGCTGTTCGCCTGGTGGTCCGCTCCGGTCGTGGTTGGGATGATCAATCCGCCGGATAATCCGGCGCGGCTCTTTCTGCCCGCAGATTGGCGGGTGCTGACGTTCGGCCTGGCGCTGACAGTGGGCGTGATGCTGCTCTTCGGCCTGGCGCCGGCGCTGCGCGCTTCGTCCGTGCAGCCGGCGAGCGCGCTCAAGGGTGGAGAAGATCCGCACGCGCGCCGCCGCCTGATGCGCGGGCTCATCGCCGTCCAGACGGCTTTTTGTTTTCTGGTGCTTTTCGTCGCCGGACTCTTTGTGGCCACGTTTCAGCGCCTCTCGAATCAGCCCACAGGGTTTTCCGCCGACCGGGTGCTCACGCTCGAAACCGTCGCACATCGTCCGCAGTCGCCCGTTTACTGGGAGCAGGTAGTGGAACATCTGCGGGCGGTGCCGGGCGTGGATACGGCGGCGCTCGCCAGTCGCGCGCTTCTGAGCGGGTGGAGCTGGAACAATTCCATTGCGGTCAATGGCGTTCCTCCGAACGGGGCGCTCGCCTACTTTTTGAGCGTCTCGCCCGGCTGGACGGAAGCCATGAAGATTCCTATCATCGACGGCCGGGACTTCCGCCCCGGCGATACCTACCCGGGCTCGGCGATTGTGAATGAGACCTTCGCGAGGGAATACTTCAAAGGCGAGGACCCGGTGGGAAAGTCGTTTGACATGGTGTTTGATGAAGGCAACAGCCTTCACTTCGCGGTCGTGGGCCTGGTCCGCGATGCTTGCTACCGCAACGTCCGCGAGCCCATCCTGCCCCAGGCCTATTACCCGTTTCGCTCGGTCGACGCCAAAGGCGCATGGGTGGCGAAAACGGACGGCACATTCATCGTGCGGACTTCCGCCGCGAATCCGCTGGCCCTCGCCTCCATCCTACGCCGGGAAGTAGCAAGCGCCTGGCCCGAGTTCCGCGTCAGCAATATCCGCACGCAAACGGAGATCAACGAATCGCAAACGGTCCGCGAGCGCCTGCTCGGGAGATTGGCCTTCTTCTTCGGCGTGGTCGCGCTCGTGCTGGCGGGGGTCGGCCTGTACGGCGTTCTCGATTACTCCGTGGTGCAGCGCCGGCGCGAAATCGGCATTCGCATGGCGCTGGGAGCGCAGGCGGCGGATGTGGCGCGACGCGTGACGGCCGACGTGTTCTCCATGGTCCTCGCCGGCGCCCTTGCGGGCCTCGCGCTCGGCTTCGCCTCCGCGCGCTACATCGAGACGCTGCTTTACCAGGTAAAACCCACCGACCCCGCGATGCTGGCGCTTCCCGCCCTGACGATTCTTGGGGCGGCGCTGGTCAGCGCGCTGCCACCGATCATCCGCGCGGTGCGCATCGACCCGGCCACCACGCTGCGCGCTGAGTAACCGGCTGCGGCGGAGTCCGGCTCCGAGTCCGCTGCTGGAACAACCCCTTCTAACCGGCGGTCACATCTGGCACAATGTCCCGGTAGGAAACTGCCGGGTGGCAGTAGCTTCCTGCCGGAGGTGAGGGACACAATGATCCAACTCAAGGTGAATGGTGTTCGCCGCTCGTTTGACGGCGATCCGGAGATGCCGTTGATGTGGTATCTGCGGGATGGGCTGGGATTGACCGGCACCAAGTTCGGTTGCGGCATCGGCGTGTGCGGCAGTTGCGTGGTGCACCAGAACGGCGCGGCCGTGCGGGCCTGCATGACTCCCGTGAAAGCGGCGGCCGGCGCCGAGATCGTCACCATTGAAGCGCTGGGCTCCGGTTTCGACGGCGCGCTGCATCCCGTGCAGAAGGCTTGGATGGCGCACAACGTTCCGCAGTGCGGTTACTGCCAGGCCGGTCAGATCATGCAGGCGGCGGCGCTGCTGAAATCGAAACCGCATCCAACCGATGCCGACATCGACCAGGGGATGGCGGGCAACATCTGCCGGTGCGGCACCTATCAGCGCATTCGAGCCGCGATCAAGGCTGCGGCCGGGGAGGCTGTATGAACCGGATCGAGAATGTGAGCCGCCGCGGATTCCTGCACGGCGTACTTTCTACCGGAGCCTTCGTGCTGGGCGCGCAATTCGTCCCCGAGGCTCTCTATGGCGCATCACCGGAGGACGGCGCGGCGTCCCTTACTAGCGGCGGTCCGGCCGGTGATCCCGTCGGGGCCACGGCTTTCCATCCCAACGTCTTCGTCGGCCTCGAGCCGGACGGGACGGTGGTGATCGTGGCGCACCGCTCCGAAATGGGCACCGGAAGCCGCACTTCCCTGCCCCGCATCGTGGCCGACGAGATGGAGGCTGACTGGAGCCGGGTGCGCATCGTGCAGGCGACCGGCGATGCGAAGTATGGCGACCAGGATACGGACGGGTCCCATTCCGTTCGCAGCTTCTTCGATGCCATGCGCGAGCACGGCGCCACGGCGCGCACCATGCTGGTCGAAGCCGCCGCGCTGCAATGGAACGTCCCGGTGGGTGAGTGCGAGGCGAGCCCGCGTCCGCACGTGATCACGCACGTGCCTACGGGCCGCACGGTGGGATATGGCGAGCTCGCGGCTGCGGCGGCGAGGCTTCCCGTGCCGCCGAAGGAGAGCTTGCGATTCAAGCCCAGGAGCGAATGGCGCTACATCGGCAAAGATGCGGCCATCTTCGACCTGGAGGACATCTGCACCGGCAAGGCCGGCTACGGCATGGACGCGCATCTGGACGGCATGCTTTACGCTTCGATCGAGCATCCGCCGGTGCTCGGCGGCAAGGTCGCATCCCTCAACGCGAGCGACGCCTTGAAGGTGGCGGGCGTCCGCCAGACGGTCGCGATCGATCCCTTCAAGCCTCCGCACGCCTTCCAGCCCCTGGGCGGCGTGGCCGTCATCGCCGACAACACCTGGGCGGCTCTGCAGGGCCGTCAGAAGCTGAAGATCACCTGGGATGAGGGCGCCAACGCATCATTCAACTCGGACGCTTATCGCCGGGAGCTCGAGCAGACCGTGCGCCAGCCGTGCAAAGTGGCCTGGAACGTCGGCGACGTGGACGCAGAATTCGCCCGGAGCGCGAAGACGATCGAGGCGGGGTACTACGTCCCGCTGCTCGCGCACGCGTCGATGGAGCCGCCGGTGGCCGTGGCCGATTTTCGCGACGGACACGTGGAGGCTTGGGCGCCGGTTCAGGATCCGCAATCGGTGCAGGAGACGGTGAGCAAGGTGCTGGGCATTCCGAAGGAGAACGTTGTCTGCCACGTCACGTTGCTCGGCGGCGGCTTCGGGCGCAAGTCAAAGCCGGATTTCGTGGCTGAGGCGGCTGTGCTCTCGAAGAAGACCGGCAAGCCCGTGAAAGTGGTATGGACGCGCGAGGACGACATCCAGTTCGATTACTATCACACGGTCGCGGCAACTTACATGAAGGCGGCGCTTGGGGCGAACGGCATGCCTACGGCGTGGCTGCAACGCTCCGCTTTTCCGCCCATCGGCTCCAGCTTTGAACTCAACAACACTTACGGCAGCGGCGGCGAACTCGGAATGGGATGGACCGACACGCCGTTCGCCATCGCGAATTTCCGCGCTGAGAACGGCCCGGCGGAGGCGCACGTCCGCATCGGCTGGCTGCGCTCGGTGGCCAACATCTACCACGCCTTCGCGGTGCAGTCGTTTGCCGCCGAGCTCGCGCACGCCGCCGGACGCGATCCGCTCGAGTATCTGCTGGCGCTCGTCGGCCCCGATCGCGTGATCGACAAGAAGGACCTGGGCGCGGGCTACGAGAACATGGGCGCCGATTACAGAGACTATCCCGTCGATACGGCGCGCATCAAGCGTGTAGCGCAACTGGCCGCCGCGCAGGCCGGCTGGGGCAAGCGAAACCTCGGCTCAGGGCAAGGAATGGGCGTCGCGGTTCACCGCAGCTTCCTGACCTACGTGGCCACGGTGGTGCAGGTCGAGATCGACCATCAGGGCAAGGTACAGATCGGACGCGTGGATACGGCGGTCGACGCGGGGACGATCGTGAATCCTGACAGCGTCCGCAATCAATTCGAAGGCGCGGCGGTTTTTTCCACCAGCCTCGCCAAGTATGGCGAGATCACGGCCACGAACGGCGCGATCAAACAACACAACTTTCAGGATTATCCGATGTGCCGCATCCATGAGGCGCCGCGCGAGATCCACGTGCACATTGTGGAGAACGACGCTCCGCCGGCCGGCGTCGGCGAGCCGGGCGTGCCACCCTTCGCGCCGGCGCTGTGCAACGCCATCTTCGCTGCAACCGGGAAGCGGGTCCGCGAGCTGCCGCTTACACGCAGCGGCCTGGTGTAGCGCTCGAGACGCTCGACCTGAAAGGCATCTCCGCCCCGCGCTTTAAGGTAAGCGCGGTGACAGCAGGCTCAGTTTCTTCCACCGCATGTTCAGGCCTTGCGGAAATCAAACCGGCCTTTTTCGATCGGCAATCCGCGGACTTCGATTCGCCTCAGGTCGCGCGTGCCGATTCCCAATTGCTCCGCCAGTTTCAGCGTGCTGGTGCAGTGTTCGAAAGGAGCCGTGCCGAGCTCGGCCATGGGGTCGAAGCCCATCAGCGCGGTGCAGACGGCGTCCGTGGTCACGCAGTTGGTGCCCGCAATCAACAGACCGGGTCGAACGGTGCGAAAGTTCTGTACCCAGGGGCCTTCGCCTCCCGCCACGCTTTCAATGCCGTCGATGATCGCGAGGTGAATGGGCCGCGCCGCCACCAAGTCGGCGGTGACGCGGGGAACGCGGTAGCCGGGGTCGCGCGGGGAATGGGGGTCGATCTCCGGCAGCGAACTCCTGGACGGTTGCCGGTCGCCCTGGTGCAGCATGCTGCGGCCTCCTTGCGGAGTCTTGCTCGGCTCGTCCAGGCCCGCCCCTTCCCCGTAAATCGTCGTGGGAGTATTGCCAAAGCAGTTTTTCATTGACAAGGTCACGCCGGCGGTCGAGTGCTCTTTGAGCTTGGCGAGAGAAACGAAAACGTCGCAATCGGCATAAGCGCGGCTCATATCGTAGGCAGGGAAAAGCAGTCCGCCGCCGGGAACCTGGAAGCGCACGTATTTCCCCGAGGGGCCGGGCCAGTTGGTATTCTCGAACTCGACGTTCGGCGCCGCGCTCGAAAAATCGCTGGGATTCCACTTGGCCAGCGCCAGGAATTCCTGGAGTGTCGCGAGGTGCGAGCCGGTGGGGCTTTCCACCACGCGAATGCGGCGCGCTCCCGCCTGCCCCAGGAGGTGAATCACTGAACCGAGGACTTGGGGATTTACCCAATAAGTCCGGCCCAGCGGCAGCCCTTGGAAAAACTCCGGGGGACTTCCGGTGACGTTGATTTTCATGGTCACGGTCTTGCCGTTGACGATCCGGCGCAGCCCGCCCAACTGGTCGAACATCGTGGCCAGCGTGGGCATCACGTCGACGCCGTACGCCGTGCACCTGGCTACGGCCACCGGAGCCGTTGGCGCCGCGCTCGCCCACAGCCCGGACGGCGCCAGCCAGAACCCCGCAGCCGCGGCACTTACTCCCCGGATAAACTCTCGACGATTGAGATGGGTTTTCATAAACACCTGCCTTTTTCGTTCTTAGCATACATCCTCCAAGAATGAAATCGAGGAAATTTTGAGCCTTCAGCCAAAAGGCGCCAAGGCAAGGCCTTATGAGGTCAAGCAGGCACGCGATGTTGTCAAACCACAACGAACAAACGGCTGACGCACAATGGGCAGTGACCGAGCGATCCGTCGGGCTGCCCCGCGAGCTGTGCTAAAATTCTTAAGTCGGACTGTCAGGCGCCCTCGCGCTCAGTTGTGACCTATGCCCAAAGTCGGAATGGTGAGTCTGGGCTGTCCCAAGAACCTGGTGGACAGCGAAGTGATGCTCGGGCAGCTCGCTGGGCGCGGCTGGGAACTCGTGTCCCGGCCCGAGGACGCCGACGTGTTGATCGTCAATACGTGCAGCTTCATTGAGCCTGCCAAGAAGGAATCGATCGATACCATTCTGGAGATGGCCGCGCACAAGAAGACCGGCCGGGCCCAACGGCTGGTGGTGGCGGGGTGCCTGGTTGAGCGCTATCGCCAGGAGATCCTGAAAGAGATTCCCGAGGTCGACTTCGTGATCGGCACGAACGAGCTCGAACGCGTGCTCGAAGCCTGCGAACCTTCGGGATCCGACGGTGGGGCGCGCACTTCGAGTCGTCCCTATGACCCGTATCTTTACACCGAATTCACCCCGCGCGTCCTCTCCACGCCTTCCCATTTCGCCTATTTGAAGATCGCCGAGGGCTGCGATCACCCCTGCAGCTTTTGCGTGATCCCGCAGATGCGGGGCAGATTCCGCTCGCGGCGCTTCGAGTCCGTGGTGCGCGAAGCGGAAACCCTGGCGCGGCAGGGGGTACGCGAGCTGGTTCTCGTGGGGCAGGACACCACCAGTTACGGCGCGGACCTCGGCATTCGGAACGGCCTGGCGCTGCTCGTCGAATCGCTCGCCCGCATCCCGGAGCTGGTCTGGGTGCGATTCCTCTACTGCTACCCGAACCGCATGACCGATCGCCTGATTGAGGCCGTGGCAGGCTCGCCGAAAGTCGCGCGCTACTTCGACATTCCGCTACAGCACTCGAGCCGCGAGGTCTTGAAGGGGATGCGGAGGGGCTCCGACGGGGCGCAATTCCTGAAGATGCTGGCCAAGATCCGCGCAATGATTCCAGACGTCACGCTGCGCACGACCATGATCGTTGGATTTCCCGGCGAGACGGACGACGACTTCCGCGCCCTCTGTGACTTCGTGGAAGCCGCCGAGTTCGATCATCTCGGCGTCTTCACTTACTCGAACGAAGAGTCAAGTGGGGCGTTCGGCCTGCCCGGCGCGGTGGCGAAGGGCGTGGCCGAGAAGCGTCGCCGGCGGATCCTGAGCTTGCAGCGCCGGATTTCACGCCGGAAGCTTCGCGGGCGCGTGGGCCAGCGGCTGCCCGTGCTCGTCGAAGGCCGGGCGGAGGAGACGGACCTGCTGTTTGTGGGGCGGCTTCAGTCGCAAGCGCCGGAAATCGACGGCCGCGTTCTGATCAATGATTTTGAGGGGGCCGAACCTGTGGCCGGCGAGTTTCGATGGGCGCGGATCACCGAAACCTCCGACTATGACCTCGTCGCGCGGCTCGAGGCAGAGCGCTTTGCTGAGCTTGCCCCGCCGCATCCGGTCCTGTCGCAGCTTCCGGAGGCAGCGGCCCGTCTGGTTCAGATCCAGCCGGCGGCCGGCCCTGTCGGCGTGGCCGATGTGGCCGGCGTGTGACGCGGTGCTCGAGTGCGGTGTCCGATCTGCAAGCGCGAGACGACGTGGGACGGAAACTCCTTCCGCCCTTTCTGCAGCGAACGCTGCCGCCTGATCGATCTCGACAACTGGCTCGCCGGGCGCTACGCGATCTCGACACCGGTGGCAAGCGAGGCGGAGCCGGCCACTGGGGAATCGGCGGGGAGCGAGGTTGACGAACGCGACGTCACCGCAGGCGAGTAGGCGTCCGGGGCTTTGGGTATGGCTCGCCACCTGCGGCGGGTTGGGATACTTTCCCATCGGGCCCGGCAGCCTCGGCGCCGCCGTCGGACTAGGGCTGGTTGTGGCGCTCGCGCGCCTGCCGGTGCCGGATCTCTGGGTTTCGGCGGCGGTCGGAGCCGGCGCACTCGTCATCCTGGCTCTGGGCGTGCCTGCGGCCACCGCAGCCGAGACGTATTTCGGCCGCAAAGACCCCGGCCACGTGATCATCGACGAAGTGGTGGGCCAGATGGTCGCGCTCCTGGCGAATCCGCGAGCCGGATGGAAGGGGTTGCTCGGGGCGTACTTGCTCTTTCGCGCCTTCGACGTGATCAAGCCGTTCCCCGCCCGGCGCCTGGAACACTTGCGCGGCGGTTGGGGCATCATGTTGGATGACGTTGCGGCCGGTGTTTGGACCCTGGCCGCGTTTAGCCTCCTGGGGCACTGGTTGAAATGACTCTCTGGAAAAAGAACAGCAAAGCCGGCGAGGCTACCGAGAGCGCAGCGGATTTGCGCCCCCAGATTGAGGCCGTTGCGCCGCGGGCCGCCATCCCCGGCGGCGAGATCGCCCTGCGCGGACGCAGATTCACCGAAAACGGCCACACCCGGCCGCTCGTCCGATTCGGCGAAATCGCCGGCAACATTCTGATGAGCTCGCCGAACCGCCTGCTGGTTCGAGTGCCGGAAGGTGTGACGAGCGGCGACGTGACCGTCAATACGGGCCGCGGGGTCAGCGCCCCGGTCTCGGTCGCGGTCGGATTGAGCATCGCGGAGGGCCTGCACCCGGTTGCCAATCCCGCTGTGGACGCGGCCGGAAACATCTTCAGCACATTCAGCGGAAGCCGCGGGCAGAAGGTGCCCGTTTCAGTCTACAAGGTGGACAACAATCGGTCCGCGAGGCCATTTCTCTCCGACCTCATGAACGCCACCGGCCTGGCCTTTGACCGCAACGGGTTTCTCTATGTCTCGAGCCGGCTCGAGGGCGTGGTTTACCAGGTCTCGCCGGACGGGCGTCGCGAGGTTTATGCCGAAGGCATGGGAGTGGCAACGGGGCTGGCTTTTGACGCCGACGGCAATCTCTACGTGGGCGATCGAAGCGGCACGATTTTCAAGATCAACCGGGAGCGCCAGATCTTCGTCTTTACCACGCTCGAGCCCAGCATCGCCGCCTACCATCTCGCTTTTGGACCGGACGGGCACCTTTTCGTGACCAGCCCCACAACTTCGAGCTTTGACCAGGTGTTCCGCGTCTCCCCTGCCGGCGATATCTCCACTTTCTATCGGGGCCTCGGACGGCCCCAGGGCCTGGCGTTTGACGCGCGAGGCGGCCTGTACGTGGCGGCCAGCCTGGCCGGGAATCGCGGCGTTGTGCGCACCACGCCGGACGGGCGCTCCGCGGAACTCTTCATCTCCGGGCAAGGGATCGTTGGTCTCGCTTTCACGCCCCACCGGTCGCTGGTTCTTGCGACCGGCGACTCCCTGGTGGAGCTGTTTCTCGACATCGAAGGCCGGCCCCTGCCTTGACAGTGGCTGGTGTTAGTGGCCCATCGGCTTATTGAGTCAATGAATCATTGAATCAATGGGTCCATGAATCAATGGATGCGGAAATCATCGCCGTCGGCTCCGAGCTGCTAACTCCCTTCCGCCAGGACACCAACTCGCTTTATCTCACCGGCAAGCTGAATAGCCTCGGTATCGAAGTGCGGTTCAAGAGCATCGTGGGCGATGATCGCGAGCGGCTGGGGGCGTGCGTCCGCCTGGCCATCAGCCGCTCGGAGCTCGTGATTCTGAGCGGAGGGCTCGGCCCTACCGAAGACGATTTGAATCGCGAGGTGGTGGCCAAGGTGCTGGACCGGCCTCTGCGCGAGGTCGCAGAGATCCGGCGCAGCATCGAGGAGCGATGGGCGAGGCTGGGCCGCCCCATGCCGGCCAACAATCTGCGCCAGACCCTGGTTCCCGAGGGGGCGGAGTGGCTTGCCAACGAGCGCGGGACCGCCCCCGGATTATGGATCGAGCAGCGCGGCTGCATCCTGGTGCTGCTGCCGGGGCCGCCCTGGGAGCTCGAAGCCATGTTCGAGGCCGCCTGCGTGCCCCGCCTCGCCGCGCGCAGCAGCGGCCGCCGGCTGCGCACGCGGATCTATAAGGTGGTGGGCCTGCCGGAGTCGGAAGTTGACAGGCGAATCGCCCCCGCCTACCAGCAGTACAAGAATCCCGAGACCACCATTCTTTCCGTGGCGGGCACCATCGAGGTTCACCTGCGCGCGCATGGCGCGAGCGAGGCGGAGGCTGACAAGCTGCTTGCCGAGCTCGGCGACAAGATCGAGCTCGCGCTCGGCGATCACATATTTTCCACCGGGGGCGAGTCGCTCGAGGAAGTGGTCGGGATGTATCTCGTGATGAAGCAGAAGACGGTGGCCGTGGCGGAGAGCTGCACCGGGGGCCTCGTGGCCGAACGATTGACGCGCGTGCCCGGCAGCTCGAACTTTTTTCTCGGAGGCGTGGTCGCGTACAGCAACGACCTGAAGACCCGCCTCGTAGGGGTGCCGGCGGAGCTGATTGCCGTCGAGGGCGCCGTGTCGAAGCCGGTCGCACAGGCGCTGGCCGAGGGCGTGCGACGACGAACGGGCGCCTCCATCGGCGTCAGCATCAGCGGCGTGGCCGGGCCGGGCGGCGGCACGGTGGAAAAACCGGTGGGTCTGGTTTTCATCGCGTTGTCCGACGACCGCTCCACGGAAGTGCGGCGCTTTCAGTTCCCGGGCGACCGCGAACGGGTGCGCACCTGGGCGTCGGTAGTCGCGCTCGAGATGATTCGCCGGAGGGTGAGGGATTAGCCGGAAGGCAGAAAGCAGAAGGCAGTAGGCAGTTGGCGGTAGGCAGAAGGCAGTAGGCAGACCGCCGACTGCTGATTTCAACGGCAGACTGGCGACTGCTGACTGCAGACTGCTGACCGCTGACCGCCGACTGCCTTTCGCAATGAGGACTTTCATCGCCGTCGACTTGCCGGAAGATGTTCGTGCGGCGCTCGAGCGTGAACAGAAGCGCCTGCGCGCGGCGTGCGCGCTGAGTCACGACATCCGCTGGACGCGTCCCGAGGGATTGCACCTGACGCTCAAGTTTCTCGGTGAAGTCGCGGCCGAGCGCGTGGCGGCCATCGTCGGCGCGCTCGAATCGATCGGACCGTTCGGCAAGTTCGAGGTCGAAGTGAGGGGCTTTGGATTCTTCCCGAACCCGCGGCGTCCGCGTGTCTTCTGGGTCGGCCTGCAAGCGCCGGCGGCGCTCGGCGAACTCGCGGCCAAGGTCGAGGCGGCAATGGCGCCCCTCGGATTTCCGCCTGAGAATCGTCCTTTTCAGCCTCACCTGACGCTCGCGCGCTTCGAGAGCGAACACGCGCAGCCGGCTCTGGAAGCAGCCCTTGAACCGAGCAACGGCGGCGCCTTGGGACGATTTGAGGTGAGCGCGTTTTTCCTGTTCCAGAGCAAGCTCCGGCCGGGCGGCGCCCAATACTCCAAACTCGCCCGGTTTCCACCCACAGCCGATCAGCATGAGATGAGCGCCGGCCCGCCGCGGCCCGACGGTTCCGCCCCATGACGGGTCCGCTGACGACTCTCGCCGCCTATCTTCTCGGATCCATCCCTTTCGGCTACCTGATCGTGCGCTGGCGCAGGGGCATCGACGTGCGCACCACGGGCAGCGGCGCCACCGGCGCCACCAACGTGATGCGCAGCGTCGGCATCGCCGGATTTGTGGCCACGTTTGTGCTCGATTTCGGCAAGGGCCTGGCCGCCGTCCTGCTCGCTTCGCGTCTGACGGCGAATGATCCGCGCTGGGTGGCGGCTGCCGCCGTCGCCGCCATAGCGGGCCACATCTTTCCGGTGTGGCTCGGATTCCGCGGCGGCAAGGGCGTGGCTACAGGCGTGGGGGTGTTTCTGGCGCTCGCGCCGATGCCGATGGGCGCGGTTCTGATCATCTTCGCGGCGCTGCTCGCAGCCTTCCGTTACGTCTCGCTCGGCTCGATTGTGGCGACGGCCGCTTTCCCCGCGATATTCTACGTTCTCGACCATCCTCCGGCCGCGCTCGTGCTCGGGTCGGCGGCCGCGGCGGCGCTGGTCATCGGGCGGCACTACCAGAACATCGGCCGATTGCTCCGGGGCACGGAACACCGCTTGGGCGCGAAGGGCGGCTGAAAGAGTGCGCGTGAAAAATCGGGAGACGGCGGCTTTGTCGCCCTGCTGACGCGCCACCACGGATTTTCACTCCCATCATGCTCATTCCGGCGTGTTCCCCGGCCCCGGGAGCGCGGCGCCGGTCTCGTATTCACTTTGTACCAGGCCGCCGTTATAGCAGCGCGTGGCAACGTGGCGAAGACTGATGTCGCGCGGCAACGGTCCGAACAATGGGATGCCTGCTCCGATCAGTACCGGCACGCGCGTGATCACCAATCTGTCGATGAGCCCGGCCGCCAGGAATCGCTGAATGGTGATGCCACCGTCGATGTAAGCATGCTTAAAACCACGGGCTTTGAGCTGGGTTACGATTTCGGCCGGTTCGCCCGACATCTGCTCGACGACGCCACCTTTGACCGATGAGAAATCGAGGTGACGGCTGCTCAGCACGACCACTGGTTTGCTCCCGTAAGGCCATTCGCCGAATGTCAGCACGACTTCGAAGGTCTTGCGGCCGATCACAACCACATCGACGCTGGCATAGAATTCGTCGAAGCCGTGCGGCTCCTGCTCGCCAGTATGCAAGAAATCGAGCGCATGGTCCGGCCGGGCAAGGAAGCCATCGACGCTCACTCCACAAAAGACCGAGAGCCTCATGGCGCATCTCCAAAGTTGAATAGTTTAATCAAGATCGCTGTCGAATTCCATGGTGCGAAGCATGGCATGTACTTCGGAATTCCGATGCAGGGTGGCGACGACATCGTTCTTTAAGTCGTCCTTTATGTGGTCGCCACTGCTCTCGGGCCACGGGAAGGAATTGCCCCCCACGGGGCTATCGCAGTACCTGAGCGTAGTGACGCCGACATTCAAAGCAATGTCGCCGCCACCCGCAGGATCAAAAAAAAGAGCGCGCACGGGTATCTGTTGGTGGTTGAACCAAAGCGGCCGTCGTCGAAAACACGATAGTAGACAGCCATGGACGGCGCAGTTTAACATTGCCGGTCAGGTTCCGACTATCTAGCTTCGCTGGCCGCAAGCCTGAAAAGCAAGGCTTGCGCCAGCGGGCGGCCAGGAGACCAGGATGGCGAAAAAAGGTGGCATGGCAAAGCATGATCTGGAGGTCGCGGAGTTCTTAAGGCTGGGCGGAAGGAAGATTCCTGCGGGCCTTGCCGCCAAGGCCAGGGCGGCGGCGATGAAGTCGACGCTGCCAAAGAAACCGGGCGCCGGGACCGACCTGCGCGTGCAGGGAGCGAAACTTTACGGCGAGCTGAAAGGCGCGTCGCCGATTGCGGTGGACGACCCGGCCAACCGGGGGCCGCTGGAAGCGATCTTGCGCCTGCACAAGAAAGTGGCGAGCAAGAAGTTGGCCTTTCCAGTAGTGCTACCGGGAGGCGGCCCGGTTTCAGTAGTTTTCTCGGGACCGCTGGGCCCCCCGTTCGACTTTGCGGATTCGGCGCTTATCCTGGGGATCAATCCGAACGGGACGTTCGAGGTTGGGAATCCGACCCGGTTGGGTACCGCGAACGTCAATGGACAAATCAGCGCAAGCGCGGTGACTCCGGAGACGGGAGAAAGTGCCGGGGGTGAGTTGGCGCAAGTGGGAAGCTATTTTTGCCCGCCGGGCCCGGGGACGTTGACGATTTCTGCCAGTCCTACCTACTCGTTTGAATTCTTGACCAATTCCCTGAATACCGCCCCCGTGTACGCCGAGGGATGGATCGAACTGATTATCAGCGGCGTGGACGAGCAAGGGGACCTGCCGTTCCGGCTGGGGCACCGGATGCTCGGGACCTACGACTTCGGCAGCAATGTGACGCACTTCCTGCATGCGAATGCGCTCGGGTCCTCGACGGTGATCACGGACGGGACGGGCAGCGTGGTGAATGAGCAGTTGTTCTA